>DATDOE010000128.1:0-118636 GCA_035293405.1 Vicinamibacterales bacterium
GCATCTGCGGCGTTGCCGCTCCTGGACACGGGCCCACCGTGCCGGCGTCGCGGCGCCTGGCATCTGCCGGCACGGCGCTCGGAACGCGACCCGTGCCATTACTCGGACAGGCTCCTAGAGCCTAGTGGGTCAGTTTGGATCCGTCGAGATGAGTCGACGCGTCGATTCCCACGGGTGTCGGAGAGGCAGCCGAGGTCGCCGAGACAAGATCAACGCGGAGATCGCAAAGGAGCGCAGAGACACGCGGAGGGGGTCACGGGTGACCCGCGCCACGCGCGGCACGGATCGAGGAGAGACTGCGATCGCAAGCGCGATGAGCGTCCGATGCGTCTGCGACCGCGGTCTCTCCTCGATCCATGAGCCGGCCGTGTAGGCAACCGTAGGCCGGCGTCACCCGTGGCAGTTCCGGCCGTCACGCGTGCCAGTCATGGCAGTCCTCTGCGAAACTCGGCCCCTCTGCGTTCTCCGCGTTTGGCTTTGCAACTCCGCGGGCCCTGCTTCCCCCGCGCTCGCCAAGCGGACGGGGAGACGCAGCGCCGCCTGACGCTCCGCCGGTCAGCCAGACGGGTCAGCCAGGCAATCCGTCGGATGCCTGTTGCGGCACGGCATCCAGTGCCCGCAACAGATCTTCGAAGGTGGCGGGCTTCACGAGATGCCGGTCGAATCCGGCCGCACGCGAGCGGGCGAGATCCTCAGGAAACCCGTATCCGGTCAACGCGATCAGCATCAGGCCGCACCCAGCCGGCTCCAGGCGGATGCGCCGCGCCAACTCGTAGCCATCCATCTCCGGCAGCCCGATATCGATGATCGCGGCGTCGAGCCTGGCGGTGCGGATCACATCAAGCGCACCGGCGCCATGTTCGGCCTCGAGGACGACGTGCCCTGCTGCTTGCAGCACCAACGCGTACATCTCGCGGACGTCGGCGTGATCGTCAACCAGCAGCACGCGCTTCGACGGCCTCCGAATGTCCGCGGGTGCGATGTCGGTAGACGCCGTCGCTGGCACTGACGCGATGGGCAGACGGACCGTGAACGTGGCGCCGTGGCCGACGCCGTCGCTCGACGCCTCGACGGTTCCGCCGTGCAGCTCCACCAGACGCCGGACGAGGGTGAGGCCGATCCCGAGCCCTCCCTTGGCGCGGTCGATGGTGTCGTCGACCTGGACGAACAAGTCGAAGATGTCCGCGAGCAGAACCGGATCGATCCCGGCCCCTTCATCCGTGACCCGCAGAACGGCGCTGGCCTCTTCGGCGTACACCGACACGCGAACGCGCTTGTCAGGCGGCGTGAACTTGAGCGCGTTCGACAGCAGGTTGCCGACAATCTGCTCGAGGCGGACGGGATCGGCGTTCACCCAGACCGACTCGGCCTCGATCTCGATCCGAGTGTCGATCTTCTGCGTCGAGGTCATCGCCGCGATGCTGATCCGCACGCTCTCGGCAACGTCGATCGGGCTCTTGTCCAGAACGATCTTTCCCGTGACCACACGTCCGACGTCGAGGAGATCGTCCACGAGGCGCGCCATATACAGCGCCTGACGCTGGATCACGTCGCGCGCGCGAACCGTCCGTGCGTCAAGGAAGGTGCTCAGGCCGAGCACATGCACGGCCCCGGTAATTGCGCTCAGTGGATTGCGAAGCTCGTGCGCGAGCATCGCCAGGAACTCATCCTTCGACTGACTCTCACGCTGCGCTTTGGTCAGCGTGCTGATGTCGGTCACGATCAGCACGCGGTGCTCCACATCGTCAACGGTCAGGTGGCTGATCGAGACGTGGACGTCGAGCGCGGCACCGCCTCGTGTCCGGATCCGTGTGCGGAGCTTCTCACTGCCGTCACCCGCCGGCGTGGTCAGCTCGCTGTCGTCGATGAAGCGATCGGCCGGCGCGCCGATCACCTGCTGCAGCGGCTCGCCCACGAGATCGGCAAACCGCTGGTTGCCGTAGACGATGTCGCCTTTCGTGTTGACGGTGACGGCGCCTTCGTTCATCTGCTCCACGAGGAAACGGTATGGAGCGTCGGCGCTGCGGAGTGTGTAGACCCGGTCGCCGGAAGGGTCGGTGATGAGCAGCGCGTCGACTTCGCCCGTGCGGATGGCCCGCAGCGTCTCCTCGGCTTCGGCCAGGCGCGCGCGCAGTTCGTCGAGCTCCGCCGACACGCGATTGTCTACCGCCATCGCACTCGTCCGCCTCTACCGGCTCGGCCTGAGGTCCAGGCCGAGAAGCACACGCTCGGTGTTGGACATGTCGCCTATCACTCGCCGGAGGGGAAGCGGGAGCTTCTTGATGAGGGTCGGAGCCGCGATGATCTGCTCGCCGACAGCCAGGGTCGGCTGCTGATAGATATCGATGACCTCGAGCTCATAGCGGCCTTCAAGATGCTCCTCGCAGATGGCGCGCACATTCTCGACCGCGCGCGTGGACCTGGCCGTCATCCCGGTGACGTACAAGCGAAGCACATAACGCTCCTCGGTCGGCGCGGCGTGGGCGCGATCCTCCCCGGGTGTCCTAGGCCGTAGTGTCATGCGTGGTTCTCTGCCGCTGTCGAAGGTCCAACCCCACCAGTACACGCTCGGTATTCGAGAGGTCACCGATGATCTTCTGAAGATTGGCGAACGACCGGATCGCCTGTGGCGTCTGTCCAGCGACATAGAGCCTGAGGTCGAAGGTGTCGAGGGTATCGTCCTCCATGGTCATCCTCCTGCGCGCCTGGCACTTCGCGTCGGCATGATGTCGAACCCGTGGTCGGTCAACCGGAATTCGCGCATCTCATCGGAATGCGCCATCCCCCGGGACTTCAGCACATACAGCCACCGATGACGGCTCCGATCGACTTCTTCGGTCGAGGTCAACACCCACGTGTCCATGAGGGACGAGATCATCGCTTCCGTGGACGCGGGCTCGGCGCCGGCGGCGATCAGGCTGGTGAACACCGCGGTGATGTTCCGCATCTTGAAGAAATCGATGACGCGGGTCAGCATCGCCCGCACGTCGGTCTGCGTACCGACGGACAGCAGATTGGTGATCGGGTCGATGACCACGACATCGGGTCGAAACTGCTCCACCAGGCGATGCATCGCGACCAGATGCGTTTCCAAGCCGAAGCGCGATGGGCGGTCGGCGTGAAACTTGAGCCGCCCGGCATCCACACAGGCCCCCAGGTCCATCCCGGCCGACTGCATGTTGCGGATCATCTGCGCCGGCGACTCCTCGAACAGAAAGTAGAGGCATCGCTGGCCGCCGCTGCACACCGCGGCGGCGAAATGCGCCGCGAGCGTCGTCTTGCCGGTGCCCGCCGACCCGGACAGCAGCACGGTGCTGCCACGGTAGTAGCCCCGGCCGTCGAGCATCTCGTCGAGCCGCGGCAGCCCGCTGGATACGCGCTCGGACGAGGCCCCGTGCTGCAGGGTGAGGGACGTGACCGGCAACACGCTGAGGCCGGAGTCGTCTATCAAGAACGGGTACTCGTTCGTACCGTGCTGAGACCCCCGGTACTTGACCACGCGGATGCGGCGCGTCGAAATCTGATCGTGGACGCGGTGGTCCAGCTGGATGACCGCGTCGGTCACGTATTCTTCGAGTCCGTGGCGGGTCAGTGTGCGCTCACCGCGTTCGCCGGTAATCACCACCGTCAGCGCCCGCTCGCGCATCCACCGAAAGAGCCGTCGCAGCTCCGCGCGTAGGATTGATTCGTTCTGCAGCCCGCCGAAGAGCGACTCGATCGTATCCAGGAGCACACGCTTGGCGCCGATCGAGCGGACCGCGTGGTCGAGACGGACGAACAAGCCCTCGAGATCGTACTCGCCGCTCTCTTCGATCTCGCTGCGTTCGACGTGCACATAGTCCACGACGAGATGGTTCTCGGCGATGAGCCGTGGAAGATCGAAGCCGAGGGACGCCACGTCCTGCGCGAGCTCGGAGGCGTTCTCCTCGAAACTCATCAAGACCCCGGGTTCGCCGAACTGCACCGCTCCGTTGACCAGGAACGAGATGCCCAGCAGTGTCTTGCCCGATCCAGGACCTCCGGATATGAGCGTCGGCCGACCGGTGGGCAGCCCGCCGCCGGTGATCTCGTCCAGACCCTCAATCCCGGTGGGCGACTTGGTCAACTTGGGCGGCGGCACGATGACATCGGTCATAGGGGTGAACACTATAGTCGACACCTATATCCAGGTATTTGCCCGATTACTGGCCCCAATGGAGTGAGGCCGCCGCCGCTCCTCGTGAAGCGTGCACACATGCGGCGAGTGCAAGAAAGTGACCAGCGTGCTCGTCCAGCGAGATCGCCTTTGCAGGTGCCGCGCGCGAGGGTGCCCCGTGTAAGACCTGTAGGGCTTACAAGTCCAAGACTTCACAGGAGAGCAGAAGATCAGGAGACTTGGTGATCAGCGGGTGGTGGTCTGGCGCTGGCCCGCACGACTCGCGGCGGCCACCGGCGTGGTGCCGAGTACGATCCGCACGTCATGCACGCGGCCGTCGTCCACGACTGGAACGGCCTTGGCGTCAACGGTTTCGCCATCGAGCGTCGCGCTGAGCACGCCACGAGAGCGCCGCTCGGGATTCGAGACCGAGATCTCGTATCGCGTCTCGTTGAATCGCCAGGTGATGTGATACTCGGGCCACGCCGAGGGAATGCACGGGTCGATGGACAGCGTGGTCGCGGAGCGCCGCAGGCCGAGGATGCTCTCGACCGCGGCGCGATACATCCAGGCCGCCGACCCCGTGTACCAGCTCCAGCCCCCTCGCCCACGATGATCCGGATGACTGTAGACGTCGCCGGCGATGACGTAGGGCTCGATCTTGTAGCGCGCGACATCGGCGGCGTTGCGGGCATGGTTCACCGGATTGAGCATGTGGAACACCTCGGCGGCCTCGTCGCCGCTGCCGAGTTGGGCAAGCGCCATCACGATCCACGCGGCCGCGTGCGTGTACTGACCGCCATTCTCACGGACGCCTGGCGGATAGGCCTTGATATACCCGGGCTCTTGCGCCGACGCGTCGAAGGGCGGATACAGGAGCAATAGGGCCTGCGTGCCCCGGGCCATGAGGAAGGTCCGCACGCCGTCCATCGCCCGCTCGGCGAAACGTACCGGTACGGCACCGGACAGCACCGCCCACGACTGCGCGATCGAATCGATCCGGCATTCGTCGTTCTGGATCGATCCGAGCGGCGTGCCATCGTCGTAGTAGCCGCGCCGGTACCATTCGCCGTCCCACGACATCTCGAGCGCCTTGGACAGCCTCTGGGCCTCCCGCCGGTACCGCTCGCCACGAACTCGATCGCCCTTGCTGTCGCAGAGAGGGGCGAACGTGCTCACCACCGAGTGTTGAAAGAACCCGAGCCAGGTGCTCTCGCCGCGACCCTGTTCACCGACGCGATTCATGCCGTCGTTCCAGTCGCCGCTGCCAAAGAGCGGGAGCCCGTGCGAGCCGGCCGTCAAGCCCTTGTCGATGGCGCGGAGACAGTGCTCGAAGAGCGTGCCCACGTCGGAGGATACGACCGGCTGCCCATAGGCCTCGTACTGATCGGGCGGCAGCAGCGGCGCCTCGAGGAAGGGAATGCGCTCCTCGAGCACCCCGGTGTCGCCGCTCGTCGCCACGTAGTCGGCGACCACGAACGGCAGCCACAGCAGGTCATCAGAGCACCGCGAGCGCAGTCCACGCCCGCTGGGTTCGTGCCACCAGTGCTGCACGTCGCCTTCCTTGAACTGCCGGCCGGCGGCGCGCAGGATGTGCGCTCTGGCGAGATCGGGACGGGTCAGCGACAACGCCATCACGTCCTGCAGCTGATCGCGGAAGCCGAAGGCGCCTCCGGGCTGGTAGTAGCCGCCGCGCGTCCACAACCGGCAGCTGACCGCCTGATAGAGCAGCCACCGGTTGACGAGCACGTCGAAGGAATCGTCTGGCGTGCGGACCTGGACCGCTCCGAGTAGGTGAGTCCAGCCGTCGACCACGTTCTCCAGCGCGGCGTCGGCCGCATCGACCCGGCCATGGCGCGCGATCAACGCCCGCGCATGGTCCTCACTGACGCCTTGGCCGAGGACGAGCACGATGCGATGCGACGCGCCCGGCGCCAGATCGATCTCGGCGTGCAGGGCGGCACACGGATCGAGACCCGCGCCAAAGGACTCCTGCAGCTCCGCGGTGAGCATCCCCGCCGGCATCGACAGCGAGCCGTTGCGTCCGATGAACGATCCGCGATCCGCGGTCGCGGATCGCAGCGGATCGCTCAGGTGAGCGAAGGCGACCCGGCCGGCGAACTCGGTGTTGTAGCCATTGGTCGCATAGATCGCTCCGGTCGCCGCGTCGAACCTGGTGACCACGTGCTCACCCTGCTCGTCGCGCGGCGGCCCGAGGATCCAATCGTTGTACGCCACGAGGCTGAGACGCCTGGTCGTCTGGCCGGTGTTGACGAGCGTCAGCACCGAGAACTTCACCGGATCGGCCGCATCGACGAAGACGGCGAGGTCGTGAGCGATTCCGTTGTAGGCGCGGGAAAACCGGGTCACGCCTGCCGAGTGCCGGATGACGAATCGGCCGCTGGCCTCAGTGCGCCGCACCGGGCCCGGTGTCGGAGACCACGTCTGCCGGGAATCCTCGTCTCGAATGAACCAGGCCTCGGCCGTCGGATCCGATACGGGATCGTTGGCAAAGGAGGTCAAGCGATTCTCGCGGCTGTTCTCGGACCAGGTGTGCGCCGAGCCGGCGGCGGTCACGATCGTGCCGAAGCCCGGATTGGCCATCACATTCACCCATGGGGACGGCGTCTCGCGATCGCCCTCGAGCACGATCACGTACGTGCGCCCCTGGTCGGTGAAGCCGCCCAGGTCATTGCCGAAGGTGAGCGGCGGAACTGGAACCGGCTCGTCGGGTGGCGGCGGTACGACCTCGGCCGGCGCCGGACCCACGGCGCTCAGCACGCGAAGGGACTGCCCCTCGGTGTACGGCCGATTGAGCTGGGCGCGGAGATCGCCGCGGTCGCCTCTGACGATCGCGCGGGCGACGCTTGCGAGCAGCGTCCGCTCGGCATTGGTGATGGTATCGCCGCGCAGGAGGTATGCGCCCGCGGGCCGCTGCCGCCAGTCTCGCCACGGCCCGGCGTCGAGCAGTGCGGTCAGCTGCGTCTGCATCTCCTCCAGATAGCCGGCCGGCTCCTCGTTGATGAGCACCACATCGGCCTGGAGTCCCTTGAGCCGCCAGTACTCCTGCGCCTGCAGCACCTGCTGCACCAGCGGCAACGCGTCGGCGCCGTTGACGTGCACGAGCATGATCGGCAGATCGCCGGAGATGCTGTGACGCCACAGCCCGGGCTGACCGAGCGCGTTTTGCGACAGGACCTCCCGCGGCGCCCGCAGCGACGCGTCGTTGGACAACAGGCGCGAGGCGAGCCGCTCGAAGAGCAGCGCATCGTCACTCGAGATCGCCAGATGATGGAGCGCGCTCTGCGCGTGACCGAGCGAGAGGGAGAAGGCGCGAACCGAGGCGCTGGACTCGCGGTACTTCTGTGCCAGCGCGTGCGCCGCGTCTCGATCGTCGGCGACGCCGGTCGCAAACGACAGGCGGACGGTCGTTCCGGCGGTCACCCTGATCCGCTGGCGCAGACTGAAGATCGGATCGAGCACCACGCCGGTCGTTCCCGAGAGCCTGCGGCCGTCGATCGCGGCCGGCGCACCGGTGTCACGTCCGCGCCCGAGAAACTGCGAACGGTCGGTCTCCCATTCAATCGCGCTCTGTGTGCGTCCTTCCAGCGCGAGGACGTGCACCGCCCAGATCGGCGCCTCGTGGGGATCCCGCCGCCGCCGGTGGCACAGCAGCGCCGAGGCCGCCGGCGCGTATTCGGTCTCGAGAAACAGCTTCCCGAATGCCGGATGCGCGAGGTCGGCCGTCTGCGGCGCGAGTGCGAGCTCGACATAGCTCGTGACCTCGAGCTCGCGCGTCCGCGGGCCCTGATTGGTAATCGACAGCCGGCGAACCTCGACGTCGTCTTCGGTCGACACGACCACTTCGAGCTGACAGACGATCGTCCCGTCGCGGCGCCGAATCGACGCGCGATCGGGGCGGAAGGTGACGAGGTAGTCGTCCGGCTCGACGGCCGTCGGATTGTAGGCGACCGACCAGACGTCGCCGTTCCAGACGTCGCGGAGGTAGATGCAGATGCTGCCCGGGTCCCGCGTCGCATCGCGGCGCGATCGGGTCACCGCCACGCCGCCGCGGGCGAGATGTCCGCCGCCGGAATTGGTGACCACCGAGAGCAGGCGCCCGTTTGACAGAAACTGCGCGTGCGGGAACAGCGTGTGCGGCGTACGGAAGCGGCGCACCGGAAGCGGTGGTGCCACTGCGACCCGGACGTCGTCAACCACCGGACGCTGACGGGCGGGGACGTCGATCGGCCGCCGTTCCTGCAGCAGGAGCTCGGTGGCCTGCACGCGCGGATCGGCGTGAAACCGCTCGACCATGCGCTCGTCGAGCAGCGCATTCGCCAGCGCCACGAGAATCATGCCCTGATGGTGGGCCATGTAGGTACGGACGACGACTGGATGGCCGATGTCGGCCAGCCCGCTGCCGGCGCCCTGTCCCCGATCGGTGTAGTCGACCGCGTCGAAGAATCCGTACTCGCCGTCGAGGCCGCCGGCGGCCAGTCGCCTCAGGTTCTTCACGCTCTGCTGCGGAGTCAGTATCGCCGCGAGCGCGCTGGCGTACGGCGCGATCACGAGCTCCTCACCGAGACCGCGCTTCAGGCCCAGACCAGGCACGCCAAAGGCTTTGTACTGGTAGGTGCCATGCCGATCGACGGCGTTGTATGCGGATTCGGAGATGCCCCACGGCACGCCGAGCGTCGTTCCATAGTCGATGTGGCGCTGCACCGCGACGCGACAGGACTCATCGAGCAGCGTGCCCGGATAGGTGCGGGTCACGAGCAGCGGCATCAAGTACTCGAACAGCGTCGCACTCCACGAGAGCAGGACCGGGGCTCCACGCACCGACGTCACCGCACGCCCGAGATGGAACCAGTGGGACTCGGGCACGTCGCCTTTGGCGATCGCGAGGAGGCTGGTCAAGCGAGCCTCTGAAGCCAGCAGGTCGTAGCGCGACCCATCGAGTCGTCCGGCTCGCTCGGCGTCAGGCAGGCGATAGCCCACCGCAAACAGCTGGCGCCTCGGGTCGTAGAGCGGCTTGAAGTCCATCGCGTTGAACAACGCGCCGGCGCGGGCGGCGATATCCCGCAACCGCGCCGCGGTCTCCTCCGGAATCGGAGTGGAGGAGGCAAGCCGTGGCAGACCAGCCGCCAGAACCACGAGCGCACCGGCCAGGTTCCCGCTGTCAACGGTCGAGATGTATGCCGGATACAGCGGGGCGAGCGTGTCGGTGTCGTACCAGTTGAGCAAGTGGCCGTCAAACCGTTCGAGACTCTCGACCTTCGTCAAGGTTCTGTCGAGGCGCGCCACCATGTCGTCGAGCTCGATGAACTCGAGGTCGTACGCCGACAGCGTCGCGAGGAGCCCCATCGCGATGTTGGTCGGCGAGGTGCGATTGGCCACGATGATGCCCGGCGTCACCTGCACGTTGTCGGGCGGCAGCTCGTGGGTGCGTTCGCTCATGAAGACATCGAAATAGCGCCACGTCTTGCGCGCCACGCCGAGGAGGAACGCGCGTTCCTCGGGGCCAAGCAGCTCGCGGCGCGACGGCGCCGGACGGCTCAGTGCGAACGCGAACGCCGGCGCCGCGATCCAGGCCAGGACGAGAGGCAAGGCGGTGGCGATCGCCTGCGGGTTGCCGGCGGCCACGCCGACCAGCACGCTGCCGCCGACGATGGGGCTGACTGCCATTCGCCTCGCGAACGTGCCGAAGCGCGCCGGTCCGGCGCGATGGGCGCTCGCGGCCGCCGTTTCCCATTCGAGGAGACGCTCGCGTGTGAACCCGACGCGCACCAGCGTCACGACGATGGCGTGGACCATGTCGTAGGCCTCGCTGACCAGGAAGACCGCCTGCAGCGCGGCGCGCGCCGAGGCCATGCGCAGGTCCTCGAGCGCGGCCCGCCATCGCCCCCGTCGTCCACTGTGACCGATCACCACGAGCAGTTGATCGACGACCGGAAACACAATCGGTCCCAGGCCGATCGCGGTCCAGATGAGGGGAGCGCCAAGCAGCCCGGTCCAGCCGGCCACGAGCAGCGTCACCGTCGCCGGCGCCAAGAGGCTCCGCCGGAGATTGTCGACGATCTTCCAGCGCGCGATCAGCGGCAGCCGATTCCGCTGCCAGCCGAAGCGCATCGGCACGACCGGCAGCAGCCACCACAGGATCTGCCAGTCGCCCCGTACCCATCGATGCTGCCGCTTGGCGTAGGCCAGCATGCTCGACGGGTAGTCGTCCACCACTTCCACGTCGGTGACGAGCCCCGTCCGTCCGTACAATCCCTCGAACAGATCGTGCGAGAGGAGCGTGTTCTCCGGTACGCGATCGCGGAGCGATTCGACGAACGCGTCGACGCCGTAGAGGCCCTTGCCGGTGAAGATGCCCTCGTTGAAGAGGTCCTGATACACGTCGGAGACGGCAGTGGTGTAGGGGTCCACGCCCGTGTGCCCGGCGTACAACCGGGCAAACAGCGATCCGGCGGCGCTCGACATCGTCACGCTCACGCGTGGCTGCAGGATCGCGTAGCCCTCGGTGACGCGGCCGGCCTTGGCGTCGAACCGCGGCCGGTTGAGCGGATGCGCAGCGATGCCGATGAGCGACTTTCCGGCGTTGCGCGGCAGCCGCGTGTCGGTGTCGAGGGTGATGCAGTAGCGCACGCTGGGGAGGACGTCGAGCTCCCCCACTTGCGTGGTAAACGTGGTGTCCTCCGCGCCCCGAAGCAGTCGATTGAACTCGTCGATCTTGCCGCGCTTGCGCTCCCACCCCATCCAGATGCGCTGCCCGGGATTCCACCGACGCTCGCGATGAAACAGGAAGAACCGATCGGCATGACCGTCGCCGAAGACGTGGTTCAGTTCCATGACGCCTTCGCACGCCGCGGCCAGGATCGGTCCGTCCTCCTCGCGCACCGCCGACGCGGCGTCGGCGAAGTCGCCCAGGATGGCGAAGTGGATGTGCGGATCGAGGTTGGCGTAGGCGAGCACTTGCAGATGCTCGATGAGCTCGTGGACCGCCTTGACGCTCGTGAGCAGCGTCGGGATGATCACCATCGTGCGCGCGTCGGCCGGGACACCTTCGGAGAAATCGAGCCGAGGCAGCCGGCGCGGACCCACGAACCTGGTGACCAACCGCTGCACGAACGCGATCGCGAGCGCGAGCGCGGGGGCGATGAGCAGCGCGAGCATGACCGGGAGCGACGGCGTCGCGACGGCGCTCCGCAGGAACCAGATGGCGGCGGCAAGCAGCAGCGCGGTGGCGGTCCCGATCGAGCCGACATAGAGCAGCGTGGGATGCTTGAGCGCGCGTCGCCGCACGCGGGCTCCCAGGCGAGGACGATAGGCGACATCGGCTTCGAGATCCGAGCGGCCCGGGCCGACGAGGTGAAAGCCGACGTGCGCCGCCCGGTCGGCCGCGTGTCCGCGCGCCTCGGCTTGACGCGCGCTTTCGACAGCCTTGAGCGCCACCTGCACTTGCGCCTCGCCGCTGGTCGCGGCGATCTCCTCGACCGCGTGACGCTGCACGTCACGACTGAGAAAGTCCATCCGGCCGTACACACCGGCCGGATCGCGGCGCAGGGCCTGTTCAACGAGGCTCACGCCCTCGATGAACTGACGCCAGTCGATCTCCGAGCAGAGCCGAAGGCTGGTGATCGCGTTGGCGACCGACACCTGTGTGATGCCCTGGCGCTGGTGCTCGCTCCGGACCGCCTCCTCCGCCGTCATGCCTCGCGCCTCGAGGTCAGCCTCGACGGCCTGTCGCAGCCACGGGACGCTTTGCCCGTACTCGCGCGTCCTGAGGAGGACTTGAACGATGAAGGCCAGATGCGTGCCCGTGGGCCAGGCCGGCGCGGCGTCGGTATCCGCCAGCCGCAGCTGCTCGTCGGCCATCATGCGGGCGCGCCGCGCGCGCAGGATCTCGTCAGCCAGCCGTCGAAGGTTCTCGACCAGGGCCAGCGTCAGCATGCTGGGCCAGGCCCACAGTTCGCCGATGGTCAGCGGCGCGACGCGCTGATAGCTGTTGAGAAACACTTCGAGCTGCTGCTGCTCGAAGCGGCCGTCGCTGTGCCGAATCAGCTCGATCGCCATCGCGTAGACCCTGGCTTGTCCGACGTGCTCGCGGGACGCCAGCGGCGGCAGCTGCCGGTAGTAGGTCTGCGGAAGGTTGCGGCGGGCGTTCGCGATCTGCGACGTGACGAGATGGAAGTTGTCGAGCAGCCACTCCGATGCCGCGGTGATGAAGTGGCCGGCGCGCACGTCGTCGGCGAGCAGTTGATGCGCCTCTTTCAGCGCCCGTGCGTTGTCCTCGAAGCGCGGCAGGATGCGCTGCGCGCGGGCGCGCGGATCGATCGTGAACCGCGCCGCCAGCGCCAGTGCCCGATCGTCGAGACGCTGCGCGCCGAGAGTCTCGTCGCGAAAGGGAGCGTCAGTGGATTCCGGCGTCGGCCGGCGCCACAGACGATTGATCAGAGTGCGCACGAACTACCGCGTACCCGCAACGACGTCGGGCAACGTCGGCGAGTCGTCAACAGAGGGATGGTCGTCATCAACGTTGCCGGAGGGCGACAGCGGGACGCACTTCGAGCGACACGAGCGCGAGCATCGAAGAGGACATATCCAGCTCAGGCGGTGCTCGTCGCCTGGAACTGCGTCGATAGACAAGCTTACACCGGCCCATGTGGCTGAGTTTTACGCAGGCGCCACCCGACACGATGTACAGGAAGAGACAGCCAGCGGGCTTTGACGCGACCAGGGCCTGAACGGGGGGCTCGAACGGATCGGGTACCGATGTTTTTGCCTGACTTTCTCGCGATCAGGCGCGGTATACCCGCGGTCAAAGAGGCCGCGACGATTCTTACAGCTGCCCTTCGCTGGCGACCACCGCCTCCACGACCTGCAGGTCGACGGGCTTCACGAGGTGATGGTGGAATCCGGCGGCGCGCGTCCGGCGGCGATCTGACTCCTGGCCGTATCCGGTGAGCGCGACGAGCCGTATCCGCTCGAGCCCCGGCACCTCTCGGAGCCGTCTGGCCAGCTCGTAGCCATCCATCACTGGCAGGCCGATGTCGAGGAACGCGAGGTCGGGACAGAACTCCGACGCCACCAACAACGCGGCCGGCGCATCCAGTGACACCCGCGTCTGATACCCGCGTGCCTTGAGCGCTTCGGCGAGCATCTCGGCGCTGTCTTCGTTGTCGTCCACGACGAGAATGCGGCGGGCGCCCGGTGGCGCCTTCCTGGCATCCATCCTCGATGGCAGCAGAAGGTCGGTGCCGACGAGGCTCGCCGCGCCGGCTTTCGGCAGGCGCACGACGAACTCACTACCGTGACTCGGACCATCGCTGTACGCCGAGACCGTCCCGCCATGACGCTCGACGAGATTGCGCACGATCGTCAACCCGAGCCCAAGCCCTCCATTGCTGCGATCGCTGGCCTGGCGCTCCTGCACGAAGAGATCGAAGATCCGCGGCAAGACGTCAGGCGCGATGCCGATGCCGGTGTCGCGCACACGCAGCACCACCATCCCGCCCTCTTCCTCGGCCCGCACGCTGATCGAGCCGCCACTACCGGTGTACTTCGCCGCGTTGGTCAGGAGATTCGATACCACCTGACTCAACCGGATGGAGTCTCCGAGCACACTGAGATCGTGCCTCGGCACGCGAACCGTCAGCTTGTGGGCGCGCTGTTCCAGCAGCGGGCTGGCCTGTTCAATCGCCCTGGCGACGACTTCAGCGATCTCGACCACCTCCGCCTTGAGCTCGACCTTTCCGCGCGCGATGCGCGACACATCAAGCAGATCGTCCACGAGTCGCGTCAGGTGATTCACCTGACGCTCGATGACCGTGCGTTCCTTCTCGGAAGCATCGCTTCCCCGCAGCTTCATGAGCTGAAGGGCGGTCAGAATCGGTGACAACGGATTGCGCAGCTCGTGGCCGAGCATGGCCAGGAACTCGTCCTTCGCCCGGTTCGCCCCTTCCGCCTGTTCTCTGAGGCGATCCATCTGGTGCCGGGCGATGACCTGGTCGGTGACCTCGGAGGCCACGACGAAGACACCTTCGACCTCACCGTGCACGTTCCGGCGTGGTGAATACACGTAGTTGATGTAGATCGTCCCAGTCGTCCCGTCCGGCCGCTCGAGCGTCGCCGGCGTTTCGCGTCCCACGGCGGGGACTCCGGTGCGATACACCTCGTCGAGGAGCTTCATCACCGCCTGATCGCGGAGCTCCGGCATGGCCTCGAACAGCGGCCGATCGCGCAGCTCGTCTTCCGATTTGCCCCACACCTGACACACGGCGGGGTTGGCCAGCTCGATGACATGATTCGGTCCGCTCAGCACGCCGATGATCGTCGGCGCCTGCATGAACAACGAATACAACAGCCGCTTCTGGAGCTCGGCCTCCCGGCGAGCCATCTGCTCGAGCTCGCGAAGGAGCTCGTTGGCTTCCAGCGCGCTCCGCTCGGTTTCGACGTCGGTGCAGGTCCCGAACCAATGGACGATCTGTCCGTAGGAATCGCGTACAGGGTTGGCGCGGGTCAGGAAGCGTCGAAACTCCCCGTCCGCGCGGCGCAAAGGAAACACCATTTCGAAGGGAGTCCCGGTTGCGAGCGAGCGCTGCCAGCGTTCGGTGAACTCGGACAGCACGGCAGGGTCGTGCACCGTGTGCCAGCCCCAGCCATCCATATGCCCGGGCGTCGCCCCCGTATACGCGTACCACTGGTCGTTGAACCAGAGGATCCATCCATCGGGTCTGGCCATCCAGGCCAGATTCGCGATCGAATTGGCCAGCTCCCGGAATTGCCGCTCGCTCTCGCGCAACTCGCGCGTGAACCGCGCGCGCTCGAGCGAGTCCCAGCACCGGCTCGCCACCTGCTGCACGAGCTCGACCTCGCCTGCCTGCCACTGTCGCGGCACCGCCACATGCACCGCCATCGCGGCGACCAGACGGCCGGTCTTGAGAATCGGCACACACACAATCGCCCGGATGGCGGTCATCGCGTACGAGGGCCGGGCGGCGAGGGTGATTCGCGGATCGGACTCGACCTTGGATACGACGTACGGCAGGCCCGCCCTCATCAAGCGGAGACACTCCTCGCCGAACTGGCCGAACGTATAGCGGCCGACGATGCTCTGCAGGTCGCTGGCGTAGTTGCCGGCGACGACGAACGTGTCCTGGTCGTCCTCGACGATCGCAAACGCGCATCGATGCACGCCGAGGTGCTGTCCAAGCCCGGTGGTGACCGTCGAGGTGATGGCGTCAGCCTCCGTCAGCGGTCGAACCGCGTCATCCAGCTGCACCAGAAGGCGATCGCGCGCCTCGATGCGCTTGCGGTCGGAGATGTCCCGCGCGATCTTCGACGCGCCGACGACCCGGCCCTGACGATTGCGCACCGGTGAGACCGTCACCGAGATGTCGATCAGCGTCCCGTCCTTCCGTTGGCGCACGGTCTCGAACGGTTCGACGCGCGCGCCGCTCCGAATCTGACGCAGAACCTCGTCCTCCTCCCGCCGGCGATCGGCTGGGATGATCATGAGGATGGACTGACCTGTGGCTTCTGCAGCCGTGCGGCCAAACATCCGCTCGGCCGCAGGATTCCACGAGGTGATGATCCCGTTCAGATCCTTGCTGACGATGGCGTCGTCGGAGTGCTCGACGATGTCGGCCAGGCGGTTGGCGATCTCGTCTGTGGATTTCCGGATCGTCACGTCGCGGGTGAAGCATCGCGTGTGAAGGAGCTCGCCGTCACGCCAGAGCACGTTGGCGTTGATCTCCACGTCGCGTACGGTCCCGTCTTTGTGGCGCAGGCGAGCTTCGTAGCTCAGAAGCGTCTCACCCCGAGTCAGCCGCTCCAGAATGTCATCGATCACGGGACGATGGACGTGGAACTCCACGATGTTGTGACCGATGTATTCGTCCGGGGTGTAGCCGAGGAGATCGAGCTCGGTTTGGTTCGCCCACAGGATCGTGCCGTCGGGGCCGACGAAATGGACCCCTTCCGCCGCGTGGTTGAGGCACGTCTTCAATGCCTGGTCTACGAGATCCGTGACGGACTTGAGTTCCATAGGGCTCGAGGAAACGGTGACGCTGAATCGATCGTGTCGAAAAGACTACCCGTGATCAAGAACTGTTCCCGGCCGGCTCGACCTTTGAGGGCCGGCGGGCGGCCATAGGGCGAGGCTCGAGTCTGGGTGGGCGCTGTCCCTGGCGAACGGCCCCGCCAATGGGGGTGTAATCGAGCTCCACGCCGCTGTCGACGCATCGGAGCATGAGCCCTCCCCTGCTCATGTCGCCGCGGCCCACGAAGACGGGGGGAAACACGAGCCGATCGCCGAACACCGGCATCAGCACCTCGACATATTTTCCGGACGCGATGCTGCCCAGCAGGACGACTTCGCAATCCGGACCGACGCCGGCGAGCAGCGTCCGGGCGCCCTGTTCCAGGGGCCGTCGGTAGCGCGGGTTGGCCAGATCGATCGGCTCGCCGGCAAACGATCGAAGCGCGTCACGCGTGACGGCCATGTCCGCGGCCAGCAGACCGGCATTTGGCGTGATGACGAGCACGCCGCCAGCCACGAGCGGATCGGTCGGGTCTGGTGGTCGGCTGAAATGCCGGGCGTACGCGAGTTTTCCCCGAAAGTACAAACCGCTGACGAAGCTGAAGACGTCTCCGAGCCGTGCGCCTTCGGGTGCCCGCAGCTGCTGCGCCAGCGTGAACTGCGCCGCGTCCGACATGATCTGGCGTGCGCGCGTGCCTCCGCAGTTGGCCGGCGAGAGCAGGAAGATGCGCCCCATGGGATCGATCTTTATCCCATTTCGAGCCGATGCAGAGGATGACCTCCTGCCTGACGCGCTGCAAGGAGTGTGCTGAGCGAGCTCAGCTGAAGTCAGTCCCAGCGACCGATTGTCTTTCCGTCGGAGAATCTGGCGCCCACGAACGCACCGCCGGCTGTTCCGTCCTTCATCGGGTTGAATCTCACCGTTACGACGTCGCCGGGTTTGAACGTTGTGCTCCGCCATCCCCGGCGTGAGAGCGTGTTCGGGCTGCCGCCCTCCAGGCTCCACTCCTTCGTGGTGCCGTTCTCGTCGGCGACCACCTGAATCCAGATGTGCGGGTTCGACCACTGCAGCTCCTTCACGGTGGCCTTCAACTCGACGACCTTGGCCGTGTCGAACATGGCGCCGGAATGATGGGCGAGCACCGTCTGCGCACCAGGCACGACACCTGCCACGCACAGCAGCGCCATGAGCCAGATCGATTTCATATGGACACCTCGCTCCTCAGTCGACGATCTTGTCGATGGGTTTTCCATCGGGGCCCAGGGTGAGCGTTTTTCCGCCGGTGCTGATCGGGTTCCGATTGTTCTCGGCGCAGGCATAGTCCCACGCCCAGGTCCCGGGCGGCTGCTTGCGATACCGCTTCGTCACCGACCAGGGGGCCTTGAGCGCCTTGCTGTCCTCGATGACCATCCGCGCCTCGAGCGTCATCTCATCGACTTTGCGCAGCCTGGTCACGACACGGCTGGCATCACTCAGCACGAGTCCGGTGCGATCGACGAGCACGTCCTTGCCGCTGAAACCTTTGAGGCTGATGGTCGTGAAGACCAGCGTGTCGCCCTCCCAATGTCCGACCGAGGCACCGCTGTAGGTCGGCCAGAGATCTTCGGCGCCCGGATGTTTGCGGCCGTCGGTATAGATGCGCAGGATGTTCGGTCCGGTCTCGGTGACGACGAAGACCTTTTCGGGCGTGATCGCGAACTCGTAGACGTCGGGCACATTCATCGCACGGGGGAACCCATGAGGCGTTCCGCACGTGCTGACAGGATCGGGAAGGGTGCCCTGCTTGATCAGCTCGACATGCCGTTTGTAGAGGGCTTCCCACTCGTCGTTGTAGGGCGGAGACTCCCTGACGCCCGCATCGCCGGCCCGGCCGGTCCGCGGCTGCACCGTCGCCGTATCGAAGACGGTTGGTCCCTCCATCACCCAGGCGCCACTCCAGTCGGGAAGCGCGCCGGGCTTCGAGGTGGACTGACCATTCACGACCAGAACCATCAGGCTCCAGATGGTTCCGGCACACAGCCCTGCTGTCAGCCTCATTGCCCCTCCTCGCGCCTGTCCGCGCTACGACCTGTATGTGTATATGGCCGTTGTCGCGCGAAGTAAAGAGGGTTCGGCGGGGAGTAAAGGGGTCCAGCCTGGGGAGCGCGGGGAAAGCGGAGAGCGCGGGGAAGAGCGTTAACGCAGAGAGCAGCTGAGGGCCGCAGAGAATCGCAGAGAAGAGTGCCACGTGTGGCCCGCGCGACGACGCAGCGGACAGACTGCCGTGGCTGCCACGAGTGGCCGCGCGTAGCGCGGTCACCCGTGTCTCCCTCCGCGTACCCCTGCGTCCCTCTGCGATCCCTGCGGTGATCTTGTCTCCGCGCCCTCGGCTGCCTCTGCGCGCGCCTCGAGATTGTTTTTGAGAGCCATGGACCCCTGCTCAATCAGCGGCGCGAGGTTGCCGCGAATCTCGCCCGGCAGAAAATCGGTAATCCAGACGAAGCGGCAGCGGCCAGGTCCGGCATCGACAGTCTGCATCGTCGCGTGGTGATAGGCCATTCCTGGACCGTCCGGGGAGGGGGTGTAGTGAGGCCGTAGCCTCAGCGGTGGTGCATCGCGACCACGACGTTCCAGAGCGCCTGCCCGCCGAGCCACAACCCGGCGGCCAGCGCGACGACGGTAACGATGGTGACAATCGAGCGTTTGTTCATTGCTGCCTCAATGCGCGCATGGGATCGACCTGTGAGGTACGGTGGGCAGGGATGACGCCCGCGGCCAGCCCGACGATGACGAGCAGCAGTGCCGTGGCTCCGAACGCGACCGGATCGAATGGGCTGACGCCGACGAGAAGCGTACGGAGTGCCGGAGTCAGTCCCAACGACGCGCCGCCGCCGATCACCACACCGGCGATGACGAGACCGAGAGCGTCGCGCAGCATCTCCCAGCCAATGCGACCGCCCGACGCACCAAGCACCATCCGGATGCCCACTTCCGCCGTCCGCGAGGCCGCCACATACGCCATCACGCCGTACAAGCCGATCATCGCCAGCAGGAGTCCCATCGCCCCAATCGATCCCATCAGAAACGTCACGGCCCTGCGCAACCCCAGCTCGAGGCTCGTGGCACTGCGCAGCGTCTCGACGCTCACAGGGACCGTCCCGTCGATGTCTTCAATGGCCCGCCCGATCGTGGAGACCATGTTCTCAGGAGGCACGGACGTCCGGATGTGCACCATGAGCCGGCTGGGACGCTGGGCGAACGGATAGTAGATGACCGATTGCGCGGCTTCTCCAATCGTATCGATCCGGTTGTCGCGCACCATGCCGATCACCTCGGCTTCAGGCTCATTCCCGGTTTGCACCCGGTTGCCAACCACGTTCTGTCCGGGAAAGTGGGTCTTCGCAAATGTCTCGTTGACGATCGCGACCGCCGGTGTGCCCGCGACGTCCGACGCGTCGAAGTCGCGCCCGCGCAGAAAAGGTATCGCCAGTGACTGGAAGTAACGGGGGCCGACGCTATGCACGGACGGTCTGGTACCGGGGATGTCCGTTCGACCTGCAGGGTGAAAGGTCCTGAGCAGCGAATCACCCCCGAGCGGCACCAGGCTCGCCACGCTCACGGAGGACACACCGGGGAGCAGCTCGAGTCGCTCCACGATCCGGTCGGCAAAGCGGAGGCGTTGTTCTCCCGGATACTGACTCGGGTCGAGGCTGAAGCGGGCGACGACACCATGGTCGATGTCGAACCCGAGATTCACGCCGCCGACGTAGATCTGGCTTCGCACGCACAGCAGCGCAAGCACGATCAACATCGCCGACATGGCGACCTGGCCGACGACCAGCGCGTGCCGCATCCACAGCTTGGCGGTCGCCGTCCCACCGTCGCCACCTTGCCGGACCTCTGTCACGACGTCGGCTCCCGTGGCCCGTAGCGCGGGGATGAGGCCGCACAGCATCGTCGTCGCCACGACCAAGGCCAGCGCATACGGCACCAGGTCGAATGCCACTGCGCCGCGAAGCATCTCGACCCCCGGCCAAGGGAGTTGCGCGAGCGCGAACGCCAGTGGCAACCCGACGGCAGTCCCGGCAAGGACCAGCAGAAAACATTCCACGAGCATCGACTGCACGACGCGTGCGCGTCCGGCGCCGAGGGCCACACGAACCCCGATCTCACGCCGCCGGTGGGCGGCGCGCGCCATCAGCAGTCCCGCGATGTTGACGCACGCGATGACGAGCACGAGACCCACACTCGCCCATAGAAGACCGCCGACGACAAACATGCCGGTTGGTGTCCCCCGGAACTGAATCGCGTCGGCCGGAAAGACGCTGGCCGGCCGGCCCATTCCTGCGTTCCGCTCCGGATAGGCTCGCTCCAGAGACGCCCCGAGCGCCGTGACCGCCAACTGCGCCTGCGTGGCGGTGGCATTGGGGGCGAGCCGGCCGATGACGCTGAGGCTTGGACTTCCGCGCTCGTCGATGGTCGGCAGGATCAGCCTGCTGAGGGGGACATACAGCGAGGGTCCTATCCATCCAGCCACTGAACGGTAGTCTTCCGGCAGGACGCCGACGATCGCGAATGACTGACCGTTCAGGGTGAGCGATTCCCCGATGGCGGCCGGATCGGCGCGCAAGCGGCTCCTCCAGAACGCGTGCGTGACGACCACCACGCGCGGTTCTCGCTCCGCGGCAGCGTCCGCCGCCGAGAAGACGCGCCCGACCCGCGCGTCTACGCCGAGCACGTCGAAGAAGTTTGCGGTCACGGCAACCGCCTGCGCCGTGGTCACACCGTCGCGCCAACCCAGATTCAACCCGGTCATCCTGAAGCCGAGGGCCTCGGGAAAGATGCCGCTGCGCACGAGGTCGCCATAGTCGGGATACGAAAACTGGTTGGCGTTTCCCGGCTCGACGCCCACCATCCGATCCGGATCGGCCATCGTCGGCTGATGCCGGTAAATCGTGCTCACACCCATGTAGAGGATGGCGTTGAGGCCGATGCCCAGCCCCAGCGATAACGCGCTGACGATCACGAGGCCAGGACTGCGGCGCAGGCCCCTGGCGCCGTGTCGCACGTCCAGCCACAGGGCCTCGAGCCATCGCGAGGTCCACACGGCCTGCGCATCCTCGCGGGCAAGTGTGGTATTGCCCATCGCGCGTCTGACCGAAAGGGCGGCTTCGTGCTCCGGCACGCCCGAGCGATGGAGATCGCGCTCCGCCATCTCGCGATGGAACTGCAGCTCTTCGGCGAGCTCGCTCTCGGCGCGGCGGCGGCGGAACAGATAGGCGAGCCGGCGAAGGAGGACGCTCATGTCGTCACGTGGCGCCGCGGGATCAGGCTTCGAGGACGCGCTGAATCGCGCCGATCAGTTTATCGAAGCCTTTGCGCTCGGTCGCGAGGTGCTTGCGGCCGGCCGGCGTCAGCGTGTAGTAACGCGCACGCCGGTTATTGTCCGACGTGCCCCACTCGCCCTCGACCCAGCCGTTGAGCAGTAGTCGCTGAAGTGCCGGGTAGAGCGAGCTCTCGCCGACCTGCAAGACATCTTGTGAGGTGATGCGGAGGTGCTGTGCGATGCCGTACCCATGCATCGCGCCACGCTGGAGCGTTCTCAGCACCAGCAGGTCGAGCGTGCCCGGCAGCAGATCCGGCGGCTCGTTCGTGACTCCCATCGTTTGCCGATGGAAGTATCGGGCACGACCAGTCCTCTGTCAACTCCCGTCGATAGACGATGGGTGGCGGCGTTCCTCAGCCCCGTCTGCTCACGTCCCGATAGACGGCCTCGATGAACATGTCCGTCGTCCACGGCCCTGTGGTCGCTCCATAGACCCCGTCGTAGTCGAGCGTGGGCCTCGCCGCCTTGACCTGCTCGATCGTCATGCCCTTCGCGGCCATGAGCTGAATGCGGTCGCGCACGATCGTCACCATGTCGCGGTACTCGACGACGTCCGACTCGTTGCCGATGCGGCCGTGGCCCGGGATGACACGCGTGCCGCCTTGCTGGTTGAATCGCGGGATCGTGATGTCGATGATCCGGTTGAGCGCATCGAGCACGCCTTGCACGCTGCCGCCCCGGGTCCTGTCGATCACCGGATACGAGACCGTCGAGAACACGTCGCCGGCGCTGATCACGTCGGAGCCGCGGAAGTAGACCATCGTGTCGCCATCAGTGTGCGCCGACGGCTGATGCAGCAGCTCGATCCCCTCGCCATTGAGCGAGAGCGTCTTCTTCACGCCGAAGAAGGTGCTCGTGGGCCACGCCGCGAAGGGGAACGGTGAGCGCTCGCCGGTCGGCGCGCTCATGCGGTTCGACACGTTCTCATGCGCGATGATCGGCGCCGCCTGCATCGCCAGCCCGGAGTTGCCCGGCGCGTTGATGGCCGCGAGGTTGAGCCCCGCCGCCGACAGCGTGGCGTTTCCACCGGTGTGGTCGGCGTCCACGTTTGTATTCACGAGATAGCGGATCGGATTCGGAGAGATGCTCCGAATGGCGGCGAGGATCTCCGCGCTCATCGCGGACGGTCCGGCATCCACCAGGAAGACACCGTGCTCGCCGACCTGCGCAGTGATGTTGGCGCCGCCGGACACCAACATGTAGACACTCCCCTGCACTTTGAGGACCTCAACCGGGCCGGTCGGCGTGCTCGGCCTGTTGTCCGCCACGTCCGTAGGGCGGGTCCTGTTCTGTGGACCCGCCGGAGAAGAGTCACCCTCGCGCAATCGGCGAATCGTCGCCGCGTATTCCGGATACATCGTCTCGGCCCCGCCACGCGTCGCCTCGAACGGCAACCCGAATCGCTTCGCGAACTCGTCGTGGCGCGTGCCCATGGGATAGCTCGGCACCCATCCCTGCGACATCGCCCCGAGCTCGTCGACGATCTCGAATGGAATCGCCGGGGCGATGTTGTTCGCCGGCGCCCAGACGAAGTTCGATGTCCTGACGAACGGCTCTTCGAGATAGACCGGGTCGTCCATCAGCGTCATGAGCAGGAGATGACGGTCGTGACGGAAGAAGTATTCCGTCATCGTCGTCTTCACGCTGCTCGGCGGGCCGTTGCGATTGATGAAGGCGGCCTTCATGTGGGTCGTGGTGACCTTCAAGGCGTCACCGACCCACTCACCGGTCGAGAAGCCGTCCCAGGTGTGTTCGGCGTTGATCGACGGGTGCCGGCGGCCATCCATCCAAATCGTGCGGTCGGCGTTGCCGAACAGCCCGGTGATCGTGTACGCGGTGGTCTGGTTCGTGAGTGCGTCGAACACTCTCGTCATGCGGAAGTTCGGACCCGGTCCCCGCATGGAGTACTGCGCCGGGTGCGGTCTGGCCTGCTGCTCGGGCTGCGACAGGATCGAGGCGTCCCACGTCTCGGCCTTCAGCCGGCCGGCCTCGTTCAGCGGAAACCCGGCATAGTCTCCGAGCTCGGCACCCGGAATCCGGTGCACTTGATCCTCGTGCGTGGCGCGAGCGCCCCACTCCCCGGCAAGGTCGATCTGCGCCATGGCCGACGCCGGGAGCAGCGGCATCAGCGACGCCGCCGCCGCGACCAGGGGCACTCGCGAAATGGTCAGCATGGAGTCGGATTGTACAGATCACGAGGGTCAACCGCTGCAGTTCCTGCCGGCCGATTTCGCCTGATCAGGTGTGAGCCCGATCTCGGCGGTGCAACCCTTGGTAGACTCCAAGCGTGAGCGTGGGCTCCCGAGACAATGCCGACCTGACCGGCCTCCTGCAGGCCTGGAACCGCGGCGATACCGATGCGCTCGAACAACTGGCGCCGCTCCTGCAGGCGGATCTGCGCGTCCTGGCGAGGAGTGTCGCGAGCGCGCCGGGAACGGCTGGCAGCCGACCGAGCTGATCCACGAGTCCTACCTGCGCCTGCTCGGGTGGCAGAAGACGGTGCAGTGGCAGAACCGCGCGCATTTCTTCGCGACCACGGCCACCATGATGCGGCGCGTGCTCGTCGATGCGGCGCGGGCGCGGAAAGCGGTCAAGCGTCGCACAGACGCCGAGCCGGTGCCGCTCGAGACGATCGATCTCGCAGCGCCCGAGGCCTCCGTGGATGTGGTCGCCATCGGCGATGCGCTGACGGCCCTGGCGGAGGTGGCTCCGCGCGCGAGCCGCGTCGTCGAGCTGCGCTTCTTCGGTGGATTCAGCGTTGAAGAGACGGCAGAGACACTGGGCGTGTCAGTGCGAACGGTGAACAGCGACTGGAACACGGCGCGCGCCTGGCTCGTGCGCGAGCTCACGAGGCGCGGGTGATATGAACAGCGACGCGTGGGGCCGGCTCTCGGAGTGGCACAACGCATGGCTCGACGCCTCGCCGGCGGAGCGGGAGCGCCTGCAACGCGCCTTCGTCGCCGAGCATCCGGCCCTCGAAGCCGACGTCACGGAGCTCGTGAGCGCCGGATCGATCACGCCCGGCTTCCTCGAGACGCCGGCGTTCGCGCTCGCCCTTCACGATCTGGCCGACGAAGAGGCACCACTCGCTACCGGCACACAGGTCGGCCCCTACCGGATCGTCGAGCTGCTGGCTCAGGGGGGCATGGGTCAGGTGTACCGAGCCACCGACGTGCGTCTCAGCCGGGACGTCGCCGTGAAGGTGCTCGCCGGGGCCGGGCGGCACGACCGGGACCTCGTCGAGCGATTTCTCCAGGAAGCACGCATCACGGCCGCGCTCGATCGACCCAACATCGTCCGCCTCTTCGATGTCGGCATCCATGACGAGCGGCCGTTCCTCGTCATGGAGCTCCTCGACGGCGAGACGTTACGCGAACGACTGGCACGAGGAGCTCTACCACCGGACGCGACCCGAAGCATCGCGCTCGATGTGGCGCGCGGACTGGTGGCCGCGCACGCCGCGGGCCTCATCCACCGCGACTTGAAACCCGAGAACCTGTTCCTGACCCGGGCGGGCGCGACGAAGATCCTGGACTTCGGTGTGGCCAAGCTGCTTCCGGTCTCACCTCTCGCGCAACACGATCCCGCCACCGTCGCGGGGATGCTCGTGGGGACAGCGGGCTATCTCGCACCCGAACAGATTCTCGGTGAAGGCGTGGATGCGCGGGCGGATCTCTTTGCGCTCGGCGCGATCCTGTACGAGATGCTGACCGGCCGGCGCGCCTTTGGCCGCGAGCACACGATCGATACGCTGCATGCCGTGCTCCGCGAGCCGGTCGAGTCGCTGAGCGGCGCGCCATCGGTGCCGTCAGACATGGCCGCCATCGTCGACCGGCTCCTGGCAAAGACCCCCGACGCACGGTTCCAATCGGCGGCCGATCTGGCGTGGGCACTCGAACGCCTTGATGCGAGCCGAACGGTCGATCGCTCCCCGGTTCGATCGACTCGACTGCGCATGCGATGGCGTCTGGTCGGCGCGGCTGCAGCCGTGCTCGCGATGATTCTGGCGCTCGTCTGGCTTCGTCCCGCCTCGTCAACGCCGTCCGGTGCCAGTTCCAGCGGACCGGCGCTCGCGCGTTTCACATGGTCGCTGCCCGAAGGAATGGCGCTCGGCTCTCAACCCCTCGTCTCGCCGAACGGGCGGCTGATCGCGTTCGTCGGTCGGACGAGCGCCGGCAGCCGAGTGCTGGTTCGGGATCTCTCCTCGCTCGAGGCGAAGACCGTGCCTGGCACCGAGGGGGCGAAGCAGCCGTTCTGGTCGCCGGACAGTCGATCCCTCGCGTTCTTCGCCAGCGGAAAGTTGCTGCGGGTGACGGTTGAGGGCGGCGCACCCGTCCCGCTCGCCGATGCGCCGGACGGCCGCGGCGGTGCGTGGGGCTCGAAGGGAACGATCGTCTTTCAGCCGGCCTTCAGGGACTCCGCCCTGATGCGCGTCTCCGCAGACGGCGGGAACGTCGAGCCGGCGACCCTTCTCGACACCGAGGCCGATGACGTCTCGCACCGGTGGCCGGAGTTCCTTCCCGACGGCGTGCACTTCCTCTATTACGTCGTAGCGGAGAGCACCCCTCGACGCGGCGTGTACATCGCGAGCACTGCCGATTCTGCAGCGCGGCCTGGCTCCCAGCTCTTCCCCTCCGCCTCCGGAGCCACCTACGTGGCGCGGGCAGGATCCGCGGTCGGCACGCTGCTCACCGCAGGACCCGAGAACATCGAAGCGCGGCCCTTCGACACACGCACGCGCGCGGTCGTTGGCGATGCGCACACGATCGCCATTCCAGCGGCGCAGGCCTCACCGCACCAGGCCGCGATGCTCGGCGCCTCGGCAGACGTCCTGGCCGTCGCTGCCACACAAATACCCTGGGGAAGCCACCTGGTCGCCATGTCCCCGACCGGCGAGCGCCTCCAAGACCTCACCGGCGCGGAACTCGGGGGCTGGGCGGTTCTCTCACCTGACGGCCGCCGCCTCCTTCGAACATGGGTCGACCCGATCCGCAGCAATCCAGACATCTGGGTGAGGGATCTGGATCGAGGCACGCAACTGCGTGTGACGACGTCCAGCGACCTGGACGTATCACCGGTGTGGTCGCCCCGTGGCGATCGCATCGCCTATCGTTCCGGCACGGTCACGAAACCACACCTGGCCATCGCGAATGCGGACGGCACTGGTACGGCACAAACACTGCCCTGCCCCCGCCTCGTGTGTGAGCCCACTGATTGGTCGGCTGACGGACGGTCGCTTCTCATCAACGAAGGACGCGACGTATGGATTGTTCCCGTGGATCCACAGGAACCTGCGCGGCCCCTTCTCTCGAGCGCGTTCCTCGAGCGCGACGCACGGTACTCTCCCGACGACCGATGGATCGCCTACGTCTCTGACGAATCGGGGCGTCTGGAAGTGTCCATCCGCAGCCTTGCCGGGCCGCCGCAACGCATCGTCGTCTCCAACCAGGGCGGCGATCAACCGGTGTGGAAGGCCGATGGCTCGGCCCTCTTTTACGTCGACCACCAACAACTGCTCCAGCGTGTCAGCGTCCGGGCCAGTCAGAACGGAGGACTGACCCTCGGCCGACCGGTGCGCGTGCAGGTGCCTCCATTCGAGCACGTCCATTGGGGAACGAGCTATGACGTCTCACCCGACGAGGCGCGTGTCTACCTTCCGCAACGCACCGAGGCACGGGCGCCGCGCGAGATGACCGTCATCCTGGGCTGGCGCGCGCTCCTCCAGTAGACGCCGGCGCTCGCGCTCATGGGCTGCACGTTTCACCCACCGATTCCGCCTGATCGAATAGCGCACGCATGCGCGCAGTCGAACCTGTCGCGTGTCGGAGAATCGTCAAATGAACCTCAACCTGAACCGTCTTCTTTGCGCCTCGTTCGTCGTTGTCGCGTTCTGCGCAGTCGCACCCACGCGCGCGAGAGCTCAGGCCGGCGACAGCCTCGAGATCGTGATCGGAGGCGGCCCGCATGCCGGGACCTACAAGCTGCCTGGCGACGGTACGATCTGTATGCACATGAAAGCGCAGAAGCGGTTTTCGTGCGCTTACAGGGACGTCGATGCGAAGGACCCGAAGACGGTCAACAGCGCCGGTATCAACATCTTCAACCCCGACGATCCGGGACCGAAGCAAGGCGAAGTCAACATCCGGTTTGGCGATCCGGGCGACAAGCGTTCTGTGGCGTACGGACTCTTCATTCCACGAGACAGCAAGGGTCCGCTGACGCTGACGCGCAGTGGAAAGGCTGCCACGCTCACGTTCGAGGGTCAGACTGCGAACGGCATCAAACTGCAGTTCACGGCGAAGACCGCGTCCGTGAGCGAATTCTGAGCCTCAGTCTCGGACCTAGGTCTCTCCTCGACCGCTACTTCAATCGCCTGCCGATGATTTGGCACGGCAGGGTGAGGCTTCCCGCGGCACAGCTGTACGACGGCCCGGCGCGAACGACGCCCAGGCCATCCTTCGTGGTCCCGGCTTCGACGACGTTCTGCCCGGTGTTGTTCGCGATAGACAATTCTCCGAAACCGCCCGGCGTCGCTCGAATCGTCACGACGTTGGCCGCTTTGGTGCCGACCAGGATCGAAGGCTGACCTGCTGTGTCCATCCCCATGGCGACTATCCCGCCGCCTTTACTTGTCGCCATCAGCGACGGTCTATCCTGAAACCCGGTCATCCCGGCGCGGAGCCCGTTTGAGGCGTCGTAAAGAAGCACGCTCGCTACGCCTTCAGCGTTAACCCCCATGACCGCTCTCGACCCTTCAGAAGTACCGAGGATGGCTCGCACGCGGCCGTCGACCTCGTCCACGCGAAAGATCGGGCGTCCGCCAGCACCCTGAACGACGAACGGCGCGCGCACCACGACGGGCACGCCGCTCGTTCCGGCGGTGAGAGGTGTCCCGCCCTTGGCGGCAGCTGCCTCAGGCCGCGCGGCTTTCTCCAGGCTCGCCAGACGCGCCTCGATCTTCGCCGTCTGCGCGTCGTCGCTTCGCTCATCCTTGACATCCGCGATCTCGGCGTCTTCGAGTTCCTTGACGCGCCGTTCCAGCTCTTCGATCCGTTTGAGAAGCGGGCTCTCCGAATCCTTCGCTGGCGCGGCCTGCACGATCTTCGGAATGGCCGCTGCTCCCTGCCCGTTCGCAGACAGCACGGGCAGTGCGTGCTGCCACATCACCCACACAGCCGCTGCCAGCAGACACCCACGCATCGTTGACCATCGCGCCATCGCTACCTCGCCTTTCATACGTACTCTCCTCGAGCGCTACGCGATGATGCTGACGTCAGCGAACGCGCAGCTGACGTTCGGGTTGTACTGCTCGAAGATGCCGTTCGGGTTGTCGCGCCAGATCCAGACGTAGAGCGCGTAATTGGGGATCGGCGCGCCGAACGGAGGCGAACGCCTGTCCATGAACGGTCGATCGCCCAGCATCGGAATACTGCTGTGCACGGCGTCCCACGCCGCCGATGGGATCAGGAATTCCACACCCACCAGTCGCGGCTCACCGTTTTGCGTGGGCTCGTAGAGCAGCACCTCGGGGGCAGCCGGCTCGATCACGGCGTCCACGAGCGGTGCCTTCTGGTAGTGAATCGCCTTCGAGCCTGGCGTGTTGTAGACGCATGGTGAAGCGCGCACATATCCGGCTGCGGTTGCTGCCGCAACGTCGTGATAGCGAGCGGTTGCTTCGCGGATATGGTCCAGCAGCGCTCCTTGCGTGGACGTGACCTGCGCTGGCACGGGGTCCGAAGCAGTGGGGCCCTGGTCACACGCTGCGACCGACGCGCCGAGGACGAGCGTTAGTACGCGGATCGATTTCGTCGTCATGATTCACTCCAACCATTTTGCGATCCCGGTTACTTCGCGACGAGGCCAGCAACTGTGGCGGCCACGCGTTCGACGAGCGGTGTCACGAGGTCCTCGCCGTCCGATGTCGCCTTGAGGATTTCGCGCCGCACGTGCGCCTGCTCGACGGCATCGGGCGCGGCGATGCGATATTCCAGCGTCAGTTCGTCCTTGGCGCGCGTCGACTGGGCGACTCCGCTGACGGCATAGGCGCCGGCGATCGCCGCGGTTCGTGCGGCGGCCGACGCAGCTGTGCCGCCGTACGGAAGGTGCCACGCGGCGTTCCCGGCCGCCTGGCCCAGCGCCTTGCCAAACGCTCCGCCGCCACTGCGTTTCCGCGTCAACGTGGCGATGAGCACATACCCACAGTCCTTCTGTCGTGCTTCTTCGACGGCCTGCGCGGGCAGACGCGCCTCGAGGGGCAACGACTTCAACGACGGGCCCGTCAGGTAAGTGACGAAGAGGTCGCGGAGCGATTGGGCCATGGCTGTCGCATCACCATCCACACCGCGGACGCTTGGTTGCACAACGGCTGCGCACGCCGGGATCGGGGCGGCGCCAGCCAGCGAGGGCCCCGCCCATATGACCGAGACTGCGGTCAGCGACAGAAAGATCTTGTTCATCTCGAGCTCCTCGCCACGTCAGGGTCCGGTACCCGGCCGATTCATCGGCCGTCACTTCTACAGGCGGAATCGGCTCGTGGAAACTGCAGGACTCACAGATGAGCGATGGTTGGCGTGGGGGGGGAGGCCGGCGGCGGTAACGATCAGCCCTGTGCGCCGCTGACGATACGAAGATACGCCCGCCAGGGGCCGACTTCGTCCGAATACTGGCGGGCCAGCGCGCGCGAAATCTGCACGACGTGATCGAGGTCGTGTGCCACCCATGTGGCCAGGAGCTGACGCAGCGTCACGACGCCGAGTTGAGGGTGTCGGCCGCGCCGGTCAAGGTCCGCGTCCGTCACGCCCAGCGCCGCCAGCTCGCGGAGGCCTTCCCGGCGCAGCGTGGCGAACTCGTCGAGAAGGCCGGCCAGCGTTCGGTCGTTCGACGTCGAGAACTGGGCGAGGCGATCGAAGGTGTCGAACGGCCGTGCCTCGCCGTGCTCGAGGATGATCTTGGCGCGAGGCACTCAGTCGGTCCGCTCGCCATGAATCAGGTGTCCGATGACGTCGAAGGGGCTCCACGTGTCGCCGCCTTCGTGCGCGACGATCCAGCCGTCTGGAAGGCCGCGCAGCAGGGCGTCGAGAGTCGCCGGGGTTCGCGCCAGGATGGCGACCGCTTCGTCCATCACGAACGAACGTCGCGTGCGATCGATCTGTGCGGTCATATGGGCTGCGACGGTCCTCGCTCTTCACTGTTGCGAGTGTCGCCCCCATGTTGCCATGACTAGGCCGCCTTGCGCCGGCCTGAATCTCTGGCTTGCAGATGCCTCAGCACCATCATCACGGCAACTTCGCCCCCGCGCAGGCCCGACGTATTCCTTCGGGGCGCTTTGGAACGGCGACTGAGCACCTTCTCCATCGTTCCATCGACGTAGCAGTCGACGATCCCTGGATGCACGTACGACTTCCGGCAGACCCCACGTGTGTTGCCCAGCAAGCCGGCCACCGCTTCGATGGCCAGCACGACGTTCTTCTCCGCCTGCGTCTGTGAGCTCGCGGTGGTGAACTCGCGGAGCGCCGTGGCGGCAAGTACGGTCCCCGACCACGTACGGAAATCCTTCGCGGTGAAATCCTCGCCGCTGACGTCTTTCAAGTAGCCGTTGATGTCGCCGGAATCGACGCCCTGCAGATCCCCGGTGTCATCGACGTACTGAAACAGCTCCTGCCCGGGCAGGTCGCGGCATTGCTTGACGACTCGCGCCAGGCGGCGATCGTTGACGTCCACCGAATGACGAATGCGGCTCTTGCCGCGAAACTCGAAACGCAGCATCCCGCCTTTGACCTGTACATGCCGGTTGCGAAGCGTCGTCAATCCGAATGACTGGTTCTGCCTGGCGTATTCCTCGTTCCCCACGCGGATGAGGCTCTTCTCGAGGAGCCGCACAATCGCGGCGAGTACCTTGTTGCGTGGCAGGCCGGGTTGCGCCAGGTCTGCCCTGGTGCGGCGCCTGATGTTCGGAAGCGCGCCGCCGAACGCCTGCATCCGATCGAACTTCGTCTCGTCGCGAGAGGCCCGCCAGTCGGCGTGATAGCGATACTGCTTGCGCCGCTTCGCATCACGACCGGTCGCTTGCAGGTGTCCACGCGGATGGGTGCAGATCCAGACGTCGGTCCACGCCGGAGGGACGGCAAGAGCGCGAATGCGCGCGAGCTCCGCGGCGCTTCGCACGACCTTTCCGTCAGGCCCGATGTACTTGAATCCCCCTGGACTTTTGTGACGCCGGATACCGGGCCCTCGATCGCTGACGTAGCGCAGCCCGGCATTCGCGGCCGAGGCAACGGGGTGCGTGCTCACGCCACGGTTGGCCCGGGCGTCCTGCCTGATTCGGCGCAAGGGTCTCACTGCTCGAGGCCGGCTCATGAATGCTGAGGCTGCAAGACGGTGGCCCGGGCGTTCGAGGGAGTCGGGGATCGGTAAATACTGCGCAGGTGCATGCGCAAACGGGGAAAGCCGGGCACCCCGAATCAGGCGCGGCGTCCGGTTGACGAGCCTCCGATCCCCCCGCCACGTGTTGATTCGTTCGAATACTGTCGAGCCAGGACCTCATGGCTCCGGGCCTGTAAATTCGAGTGCTTGGGCCCCGCACGCTCCAGCTCGAACGGACGGATTGTTGCATCCGGCGATGGCATGCGCACGCCTTACGTGCCGATGCTGGTGCTGATGAGCAGCACCATGGCTGCGTGCGCCACGCTCGGCGCGCGAGTCACTGATGCGCCCGATCCCTCCCCCGCTCGCACATCGGTCATCGCTCGATCACGAGTGTGGAGTGCGACGCGAGTCGCTGCGATGGACCTGAAAGCGGGCCCGCAACAGCGTGGCGCGTTTCCGTTTCGTACCACGGTGTCCTGCAACCACAGCGACAAGACACTCGACGGCAATTCTCCGAAGTTCGTCTGCACGATCGGCGAAGACGATGACGTCAAAGTGAAGTACGGGGGCGCCAACGGTGAAGTGTATGGTGAGGTGCTCGCGACCCGACTGCTGTGGGCACTCGGCTTCGGCGCCGATCGCATGTACCCAGTGAACGTGACGTGCCGCGGGTGTCCGGCTGGACTGAACGGCATCGAGCGGCCGGGCAACGAGTCACGATTCGATCCCGCCGTGATCGAGCGCAAGATGCCAGGCGCGGAGTGGGAGCCCGACGACGAGCCCGGCTGGTCCTGGAAGGAGCTCGATCTGGTGAATCCCCGGTTGGGAGGCTCCCCGAGAGCGCAGCGTGATGCGCTCAAGCTGCTCGCGGTGTTCATGCAACACACTGACAGCAAGCCACAACAGCAGCGCGTTCTCTGTCTCGGCCAGACGAAGGTGCGCACCGGTGATTCATGCCGGCGCCCCTTCCTCATGATCAGCGATGTGGGATTGACATTCGGCCGCGCCAATCTGGCCAACGCCAACGCCCCCGGCGGCGTCAATCTGGTCGCATGGCGACAGACGCCGGTGTGGAAGGACGGGGGCGGCTGCACGGGGAATCTCCCCAAGTCCTTCAGCGGCACCTTGAACGATCCGGTGATCAGTGAGGCCGGGCGTCGCTTCCTCGGCGCGCTCCTCATGCAGCTCACGGACCGTCAGCTTCGCGATCTCTTTGAAGTGGCTCGAGTGGAGTTGCGTCTCCGCGCGCCCGGCGATGTCTCCTCCGGATTCTCGACCGTGGACGAGTGGATCGACGCGTTCAAACAGAAACGGGACCAGATCGTCACGCGTCATTGCGAGTAGGCGTCCCTCTCTGGGGTCATTGACCGCCGGGTATGTGGCCTAAGAGAATGCAGGGAGGCGCGGACGTGCGCGCCAATCAAACGGAGACGGAATGATGAATCGGACTGTGTGTGCAGCGGCAGTCGCCCTTGCTCTTGTATCAACGATCTACGTGGCCGCTCAGCAGCCCGGTCCCCCACCGGCGGCGGCAGGCGCGCCAGGAGGACGCCGGGGTGGCGGCCCCCCGGGCGGTGGCCCGGAAACCGGCTTGAACACGCGTCCCCCCAACGCGCCGGATCAGAAGCCCGCGGTCGCCGGGCAGAACCGCGCGCCCGAGCAGAAGCTCAACGTCGCATTCGACGTCGTGACCGTGACCGAGGGCCTGGTGAACCCGTGGGGCCTCGCGTTCCTGCCCGACGGCAAGATGCTGGTGACCGAGAAGCCGGGACGGCTGCGCATCATCAGCGCCGACGGTAAGCAGATGTCAGAACCGGTCTCGGGGCTCCCGGCGTTGGACGCTCGAGGCCAGGGCGGACTGCTCGACGTCGCACTCGATCCGGCGTTCCAGAAGAATCAGATGATCTACTGGAGCTACGCCGAACCCCGCGAGGGCGGGATGAACAACACCGCCGTCGCTCGCGGACGGCTCGTTGACGGCACGGCGCCGAAGGTCGAGAACGTGCAGGTCATCTATCACCAGGCGCCGTCGCTCGATTCACCGCTGCACTTCGGCGGGCGCCTGGTGTTCAATCGGGACGGCACGCTGTTCATCACCCAAGGCGACCGCTCGATCATCCCGGGGCGCATGCAGGCGCAGAAGATGGACAGCCTGATCGGCAAGCTCGTGCGCCTCAATGCGGACGGCTCTATTCCCAAGGACAATCCTTTCGTCGGCAAGGAAGGCGTGCGTCCCGAGATCTGGTCGTTCGGGCACCGCAACATTCAGGCGGCGGCGCTGAACCCGGCAACTGGCGAGCTGTGGGAAGTCGAGCACGGCACCCGCGGCGGCGATGAAGTGAACGTGTCGCGCAAGGGCAAGGACTACGGGTGGCCGACGATCGCCTATGGCATCGAGTACCAAGGCGGCACCATCACCGGCGGCATCCAGCAGCAGCAAGGGATGGAGCAGCCGGTGTACTACTGGGATCCCAACATCGCGCCGAGCGGCATGGTGTTCTACACCGGCAAGCTGTTCCCGGCGTGGCAGAACAGCCTCTTCATCGGCGGCCTGGGCAGTACGAACCTGGTGCGGCTGACCGTGAAGGGAGACAAAGTGGTGGGCGAAGAGCGCCTGTTGCAGGACCTCCAGCCGCAGCGCGAGCGCATTCGCGACCTGCGACAGGGCCCGGACGGCGCGATCTATCTACTGACCGACAACGCCAAGGGTCGCATCCTCAAGCTGGTGCCGAAGGCGTAGCATCGGAGCCGTGACGCGCGAGACGGGGGACCGTTCCGCGCGCCACGGCCACTCTCCTCGCCGCTCAGATGCGGTGATCTTCGACAACACGCCCTCCAGCAGCGGCGTCATCGCACGCAGTGGCCTGGCGCGGATCACCAGATCCCACAACGGCTCGAACTTCTTCCATCCGGCCGCGTAGAAGAAGTGCTTCCCCTGATGCTTGGCCGATCCGTGTGAGAGCAACGCCTGCGCGATCGACGACCAGCGAGTAATTGATCGGCCGCCAGCAGGGGCTAGTGGCCTCGGTCGGCGTCGGCAGGATGAGCTTCACGCGCAACGGACGGGTCATCGGGTCGATCCGCTGACGCCGCACGTGTGTGGCACGCACTACTTTCTACTGCCAAGTAGTTTGCCGTGTCACATCATCAGGTGCGAGTTCATTGAACTGGTGAGCGCAAGCGCCGCAGTCATCTCAGTGTCTGGATGAACGGTTGATGACAAAGCTCGGGCGGTGTGTATCATCCTCCCTTCATCCATTGGCGGGTATGTTTGCCATTCAGTGACCTCGTGAAGACTCGACTCATCGCCCTTCTCGTCGCCGCAGTCACAGCCGCCGCGGTGTTCGGGCAGTCCCTGGTCGCGCTGCCCAACCGGCCGGATTCGGTGAAGTTTGCCGCCATCGGCGACAACGGCACCGGTGAGCGGGCTCAGTACGAGGTGGGCAAACAGATGCTGAACGCGCATGCCGCGTTCGCGTTCGATCTGGTCATCATGCTCGGCGACAACATGTACGGCGGCCAGACACCGAGTGATTTCTTGAAGAAATTCGAGCAGCCGTACGCGCCGCTCCTTGCGGCGGGTGTGAAATTCCAGGCGTCGCTCGGAAACCACGACCGGTCTGAGAACGTCTCGTACAAGCCGTTCAACATGAACGGCGAGCGCTATTACACGTACGCCAAGAAGAATGCCCGTTTCTTTGCCCTGGATAGCACGCGGATGGACGCGAAGCAGGTGGAATGGATCGCGACGTCGCTGCAGAATGCGAAGGAGGACTGGAAGATCTGCTACTTCCATCATCCGCTGTACTCGAATGCCCTCCGCCACGGCTCCTCGGTTGACCTGCGCGTGATCCTGGAACCGATCTTCGTCAAGCACGGCGTCGATGTGGTGTTCTCGGGCCACGACCACGTCTACGAACGGCTGAAACCGCAAAAGGGCATCACCTATTTCGTGTCAGGTTCGGCGGGACAGTTGCGACAGGGGAACATGCGACCGAGGGAGCAGACCGCTGCCTATTTCGATCAGGACCAGACCTTCATGCTCGTGGAGATCGCCGGAGCGGACATGCACTTTCAATCCATCTCGCGTACTGGCAAGACGGTGGATTCGGGCGTGATCCGTAGAACGGCCCGCTGATGAAGCCCAAAGACCACAAAGACGCCGGACCGACCAAACGGCGCGGGCTGCGGCACCACGTCCGCACGTCGGTTCCACGTCTGTCGCGGTTCGCCGTCGAGCATCTGGCTCTCCTGCCGCTGGGCGCGCTGATCGCCATGGTGTGGGTCAACACTGCGCCCGAGAGCTACTACTCCTTCACCATTCCGATCGCGTTCGCTGTGAACGACGTCGCCATGGTGCTCTTCTTCGCGCTGATGACCAAGGAAGTGGTCGAAGCCACGGCGCCGGGCGGCGTGCTCCATCCGTGGCGGCGGGCGATGCTGCCGGTGGTGGCATCGATCGGCGCGGCGGTCGTTCCCGCGCTCATTCACCTTCGCATCGTCGACTACGCCTTCGACGAACCGATGTTGTCCATCGGCTGGCCTGCTACCCTGGCAACGGATCTCGCCGTCGTCTATTTCGTAGCCAGGATCATCTTCGGAATGCATCCGGTGATTCCGTTCCTGCTGCTTCTCGGAATCGCCTCCGACGCCCTCGGGTTCGTGACCCTTGCTCTATACAATCAGACGGGAGACGTGCACCTCGTGAGTGGTGCGCTGATCCTGGCTGGGGCTCTTGGGATCGCGGCCGTACTTCGACGGTCGCGCGTCCGCAGCTTCTGGCCGTATCTGTTGGGCGCAGGCAGTGTCTCGTGGTTCGGCTTCTTCTGGATCGGACTGCATCCGGCACTCGCACTCGTGCCCATCATGCCGTTTCTGCCGCACGCGGCTCGGGATCCGGGCTTCTTCGTTGATGCCAGCCCCAAGGCGAGAGACACGTTGAGTCAGTTCGAAGTGTGGTGGCGGTACCCGGCCCAGTTCGCATTGTTCTTCTTTGGACTCGTCAATGCCGGGGTGCCGATGGGCGCCCTCGAAGCCGGTACGTGGGGACTGCCGATTGCGGTCATCGTGGGTAAACCTCTCGGCGTCCTCATCGGGGTCGGCGTTGCGGTTCTTGCTGGCTTGCACCTTCCGCACCGTGTCGGCTGGCGCGAACTGATTGTCGGCGGATTCATCGCCGCGATGGGATTCAGCGTCGGGTTGTTCTTTTGTGACGCGCTCTTCCCAACGGGCCAGCTGCGCTCCGAAATGCGCATGGGTGTCGTGCTGAGTCTGCTGGGAGCACCGCTCGCGCTCGTCGCCGCCAGGATCCTCCGTGTGGGGAGGTTCTCAGCACAATGACAGTCCGTACGTGGTGTCCGGCTTCAGCCGGACCAGGGAATCCGCATCTCGCACCATCAGACGGCCGTCTGCCCGACGTCCCGCCGATGAAGAGGAAAAGATGACTGTAGTGAGCACGACCATACGGGCCACGACGTTGTCGCTCGCCATGACTCTCGCGGGGACGCCGGTGGCGGTCGCGCAACTGCGACCGCCTGACGTGCGGGGTCTGCGCGGCGCGCCCTTTCCCTCGATGAATCCGCCGCCCGACGTGCGCAGTTACGGCGAGGGGCCGCAGTGGGACGGGCGCCCGCCCGAGGGCGTGCAGCCGCTGGCCGTGGACCTGTTCACGAGCAAGGATTTCTACCAGGATCGCGAGCGCTGGATGGACGTGCGCTACTGGCGTTGCAACGCCCCGCGGCAGATTGCCGACATGCGCAGCGGCGGCGCCGGCTCGAGTACGGCCGACCCGCGAATCGGGAGCAAGCCGCCAGGATCCGCCCGCTGGGGAGACTGCAAGATGGATTGGCCTCGCGAGAACATCGTGAGCCCCTATGCCTTCAAGAGCGCGAAGGAGCACTACCAGGCGCTCATGGCCGACACGAAATCCCGTGGCGGGCCGACCAGGCACACCTACGACACGATGCCCAAATGGGACGGCGTCTATGGCGAGTATGCCCCGGGTGGGCGACGGGTCTGGAACTACTCTCGCGCCAACCAGGTTCCCACCATGTTGTCCTTGCTGACACCGGAGTATCAGCAGCGGCTGGTGCGACAGATCTACCACGAGGGCGTCGACGCTGCGCACCAATGGTCGGCCTCGTATTGCTGGCCCGAAGGGTTCATGCGGCAGTGGGCGACGGGCCCGAAGCCGGGTCGCATCGTCGTGACCCCGGACGTCGTGCTGTTCATGGGCAGCGGCAGCGGCAACATGTGGCGGGTCGTCCACCTTGGCAGAGAGCTCCCGCTGGGGCAGAGCGTTCCGCAATGGTACGGAGACACCATCGGCTTCTGGGACCGCGACGCCTTGATCACCTGGACGGCCAATGTTCAGGGCTGGAACCAGCATTCGAGCTGGGAGTGGAGCGACCGGCTCGAAACGATCGAGATCCTGACCCCAGTCCGTGATGCCGCCGGAAAGTTCCTCGGCCTCGACTGGGAAGCGGTGATCTACGATTCCGAGGCGCTCGTCGCGCCGGTGCGGATTCTCTGGCACCGGAACTACCAGCAGGGATGGGGAACGGCCGATCGTCTCGGGTGGACGGAATGTACCCGGCCTCTGTACCCGATCGATGGATACGCCACGCAGGTCGCACCTGGGCAGGTCATCGAGTACAAAGTCCCCGACATGCTCGACCGGCCGTGGGCGAAGATCTGGGAAGAGTATTTCGAGAAAGACATGCAACGCCCGAAGCAGGAACTTGACCTCGGCTTCAAATGACCCCTCGACTGCGCTCGGGGCAGGGCGTGTCACAACGTGGAGCGGAGGCTTTGGCCTCCGCGTGGGCTCGAGGAGGAACGATGACGAGGCGAATGGTCGCCACAGTGAGCGTGGTGTTGATGGTGCTCGCGGCGCCAACGGCCAAGGCTCATCATTCCTACGCCATGTACGACGGAAGCATCTACCGGGTCTTTACCGGAGTGATCGTTCGGGTGGTTCCCAACGCGGCCCATTTCGAAATGCATTTCGTGCCGTTGAACGACGCACGGGATGCACTCGTGCGCGATGAGAAGGGCCAGCCTCTCGTCTGGGTCGCTCAGATGGAGAGCGCCCCGCAAGCCTTCAAAGATGGCATTACCCGAGAGAGCTTTCCCCAGGGAACAGTCTTCAGCATGGGTCTCCATCCGCGGCGGGACGGAAAGCCGGCCGGAGACAGAGGAGAGTCAGGGCTGTTCCAATGTCCGAAGGGCAGCAAGCCCGAACCTGGCAAGCACTGCGACTCGGTCGCCGGCAACAGGACGTTCGGAGCCGGCGTTTTGCCGAAAGAAGGTACGGCTCCGCGATCCTGAGACAAGGCGGGTCTGAAGACCCGCCTCTACATCGGCGCTGTCACGGCGTCTTGTAGCGGCGTCTTGTAGCGGCGGGTCTTTAGACCCGCCGTGGTTATTTCGGCAGCAGCTTCTCGAGCTCCTCGATATTGATCTCTTCCGCCGGCGCTGGCGTGGAGCTCGTCGTGAAGCCCACCCAACGGCCCAGGAAGATCACGCCGATCCACACCACGAGCGACAGCGCGGCCACCGCCTTGCCCGCGGCCGGCGCCGCCCCGTTCCGATCCCAACCGTGAACCGACCGTCTGGCGGTCAACTCGAACGCCAGCATGTTGAGGCCCGACAGAACGAGCAACGCCATCTTCGTCCGGAAGTAGGCGTTGTGGTAGTAGGTGCCCGCGTTGGTGATGAACATCAGCAGCCCGGTCGTCGCGGTCACACCAAACGCCAGCCACGTCCACTTCAGAACGTCCGAGGCGACCGCCGTAAACGCCCGCCGGGTGGATGCGAGGCCCAGCAGCCGGAGGTCGATGATCAGAATCGTCCCGAACACCATCGTCAGGCCGACCACGTGCACCGATTCGATCAGCGGGAACAGGTACAGGGAGTTGCGAATGCCAGTGGCGACACGGGAGGCTTCGAGAGAGGCGAGCACACCGGCAATATCCATCTTGTCCGTCGTGTCCGGCGGTAGCCGACCGGCTTCATCTTGTACGTAGTGTCCGGCTTCAGCCGGACCGGTCTTATCCCTTCAATGCCTTCGACCAGGCTCCCCATACATAGTCGTAGGCGATCAGGCGGCCAAGGACGACGACCGAGACCCAGATTAGAAACGTGACCACCGCCAGGGCCCTGATGCGCGTTTGGCTGACGAGTGCCGCCTCCCACTGACCCTCGTGGCGTCTGAGTGACCGCTGAAAGACCACGGCGACAACCGTGCCGATCGCGACCAGACCCATCTTCAACCAGAACGACAGCGCCAGCAGCTCACGTGGAGGCTCGCCCACGATCATCACCGCGCCAGTCATGAGCAGCAGGCACAGCGCCCACGACAGCCATGGGCCGAAACGGGCGGTCGTCTGCCTCAATGTCTGATCGCGCCACGCCCATCCAAGGATGCGGAGGTCGATCATGAACACCGATCCAAGGACCAGACCGATGGCAATGATGTGAATGGACTGAACGGTTGGAATCACCCACTCGTGACTTTGAATGGCCACGCTCAGCGATGTCTGGGACAGCCACTCGGCGAATTGACGCACGACCCATTCTATGAGCGGATCCTGACGAGCAGGCGCGCCTCTCCGAGAATCACTTCGTCACCCGACTGGAGGCGGACGCCACGCGATCCGGCGGGCACGCCGATCGACCGTCCGTTCCGCACGATCGCGGTGCCATACGCGCTCCGGTCATCGGCAAGGCGGTAGTCCCGTGTGTCGTCGCTGAAGTCGATGTGCGCGTGACAACGAGACACCGTGTCGTTGGCCGCGCCGGCGCCGTCCTTGAAGACGACGTGGTTTGTGCGGATCAGGCGGTTCCGGCTATCACGAACTTCCGCGCACCGTCCGAGGTTGATCCGATCGAGATCCAGGGCGTAGGCAGGCTCGTCAGCCGATCCGTGAGTGACCGTCAAGGTGAGCTCGCACGCGAGCGCGACCGCGGTCTGCGGCTGCTCCACAGCGGATATGCGGCCGAAGTCGATGTGGCACTCGGGTGTCGTCCACCCTGACTCTGGCTGCGGCACGTAGACGATTCTGACGTGCAGGCTCGGGACGTCACACCCGCGCTCGCGCAGCCGGTTGGAAATCCTCTCCTGCAGCGTTGGCGCGTCGTCGAGCACGCCTGAGAATCGCGTGCGCTCGTCTCGCGAAACGGCCACGACCGAGACCTTGATCTTGTTGAACGGGAAGACATGCGTTCCGCGCCCCGCCGGCTCGATGCGTTCCTCGACGGCCTCGAGGACGGCGTGCAGGACCTCCAACGGCCCGCGTGGACCGGATCGGGCCCACTGCTGCGCGGCACGATCGAAGGTCCGCGCCAGCGTCGACTCCAGCTTTCGTGCCTTGGCGAGAATGTCCATAAGAAGAGTCCTGTCGTCGATCAGCGAATCAGCCCGCTCGCCGCGGCGGCGCTGACGATCTCGCCTGCGGCAGGGGCGGCCGCAGAACCTCCGTACCCGGCGTTTTCGATGAGGACCGCGAACGCCACTCGCTTCTCGGCCGGACCGTACGGCGCGTAGCCGACAAACCACGAATGGGACTGGGCGTCGGCCACTTCGGCGGTGCCTGTCTTTCCGGCGATACGCCAGGGATGTCCGCGCAGGCTGCGGCCTGTTCCGTTGAGAACCGCATCGCGAAGATCTCGCGCGAGAGTCGTTGCGGCGGGCGGCGTCAGGAGCGTCTGTGACGCAGCGGCCCCAGACGAAACACGGTCCGGCTGACCACCTTCGCCAAGGCTGCGGTGGTCCGCCGTAGCTTCACGCGAAGGCGGAAGCCGGACACTACGTACGACGCGTGTATCGCGAAGGATTCCCTTACTGGCAATGGCCGCGGCGACCCGCGCCATCCTCAGCGGCGTGGCCACGACATCACCCTGACCGTACCCGGCCTGGGGCAGCGTGGCGCGAAGGCGAGCCACCGAATCGTCCCTGGCGACGGAGATGCCGAGCAGGTTCGCGGTCTCGAGGATCGGCGCGGGACCGACACGCACGGCAAGCTGCGCGAAGTAGGCGTTGCACGACTGCACGAGCCCATCGTGCATGTCGATCCTGCCATGGGGGTGTGTGTCCAGCACGTCGTCGCGGATCACGCCCCAGCCACCGATTCTCGCGCCCACACGTCCCTGATCCTGAAGCGAGCACATGAACGGCGTGTTACTGACACGCGAGTCCTGGCGCAGCGCGGCGGCCGCCGTGACGAGCTTGAACGTTGACCCGGGAGGATAGAGTCCGAATCTCGCCCGATCGATCACCGTCTCGGCTTCGTCGCCGGCCCGCGGTAGCTTCAGCGAAGGCGGATCTCCACCGCGATCTCCGTCAGCGGCCGGGAACGGGTAGCTGCCGACGGCCAGGATGTCGCCAGTGTCAGGGTCGATCACGACCGCAGCGGCGTGTCCGGTCGAGGAACGCGCGGCGTACTTCGCCAGGATGTCGGCCACCGACGCTTGCAGTGGCGCGTCGATCGTGAGCGTGACATCGCGCGTGCGAGCCAGGAACGCCTTGACCTCCGGATGGTCTGGCGTGTACCGGTGGCGGAGGAGCGGGATCAGCTCTCGATAGTCTCGCCGAATCGTGGCGATGGGCCGTCCGGACGCATCGGGCAACCTGACGGTCGTGGCGTGATCGTCAAACCCGCGCAGATGGTCTTGCACATCCCGCTCGATGTAGGCGGTGTTGGTGGCGCTCCAATTGCGGCCGTCCCGCACATCACCCAGGAGATGAAACGCGGCGCCGCCAAGCGGGTAGCACCGTTCCGGGATCGGGAGCGCACAACCGGCCCCGTCTACGCCGGCCTTCTTGTACGCGTCGCGCGCCCGGCGCGCGACTGTTGGAGCGCTGGTGGCCAGCGGCAGCCCCCGTCGATCGTACACAGTCCCGCGCGGAATCCTGGTCAGTACATCGGTGATCCGCGGGTTGTACTGGTGTCGGCGGTAGCCGTCTCCCTGCACGCCGATGTGCGGTCTCACCACATACGAATCAGCGCGAAGCACCTGCACGTTGAACAGGACCGCCACGAGTCCCACCGTGGCCATGCCAAGCCCCGCAACGAGGCGTCTGACGCCGACACGAAACGGGGCGGTGACCTCGGGGGCGGATCGTCCCTGTGCCGTCTGTCCCTGCGTGCGGATCGCCGTGAGCATGCCCAAGGCGATGAAGTTGGCCAGCATCGCCGAGCCACCGAAGCTCAGAAACGGTGTCACGACTCCGGTGAGCGGGATGACGCCAAGCATCCCGGCCGCCATGACGAGGACTGGAAGCGTGAGGAACAGCGTCAGCACGGTGGCGAGGAAGAATCCGTAGTCGTTTGCCGCTCGCAGGGCAGCGTTGAAGCCGCGGGCAGCGATCATCACGAACAGGACGGCCACGGCGAAGAGACCGACGAAGCCGAGCTCTTCACCGATCGCGGAGAGCACCAGGTCTGTGTAGCCGGCCGGCACATAGCCGGTGTCACCGAGACCAAGTCCGGTTCCGAACAGGCCCCCCGTCGAGAGGCCCCAGATCGCCTGTGCGATCTGCTCGCCTCCGCGAACGCCGTTGTCCCACGAGGACTGCCACATGGCCACTCGCGCCGCCAGCGTCGAGGAGATGTTCAGCGCGTAGCCGACGTAAAAGCCGGCGACCAGGATGGCGAATCCCACCAGGGCCAAACCCGCGCGGTTTCTGGCGATCGCGTAGGTGATCAGGAACACGCACGACAAGAGCAGCGCCGGGCCGAGATCCTTCTGGACGAAGAACATCAGCAGCGCGGCCGCCACTCCGGCGACGACCGGAAGCACGTAGTCCACGCGCGGAAGGTTGAGCCAACCAGGTACTCGAAACCGGCGAACGATCCGGCTGCGGACGTCTCGAAGCACGTCCCAGCGACGCGCGAAGTATCCGGCCAGGAAGAGGGCCAGCAGCAACCGAATGAACTCGACCGGTTGCATGGGCCCGAGGTTCACCTTGGCGTTGCTGCCGGCGGGCCCGTGGCCGAAGACGATCAACAACACCGACAGCGCGAGCGCGCCGACGAGCGGCACGTAGGTGAGCCCGACGCGCGCAACGTTGCGCACGTCGAGGGCGGACACCAGGGCGAAGAGCATGAGGCCGCCCGCTGTCACCTGCGCGTATCGAATGAACAACTCGGTGTCGCGGAGCGGGTCCTGCCGGCCGAGAAGGGCGGCGAAGCCAAGTGCGGTCAGCAGATGCGCCACGGACAGAAGCAGGTAGTCGCCTGGAACGCCGCGCGCCCACCAGAACAGCGCGACGAGCCAGACACACAGGACATACACGGCTCCCCAGGCGAGAACGTGGCGCCGATGCGTCTCGTGCGTGCGCACGACCGCGAACGGCTTGAGCGCGGCAAGCTGCTCACGAGTGAGGAGTGGGCGGGTCTTGCCATCGGACGTGACCCTCGCCTCGAGGAGTGCGCCCACATTGGGCAGACTGACCCCTCGATCGCGCCGCGACGCGATGAACTGGTAGAGCCGCGTCGCGGTCGATCGCCGATCGCCAGCCTCCGCGAAGACAGGCCCGAGCAGCGACGCGAGCTGCGCCGAATCCTCGAGCGCGTTCAGGTTGGTCAGGTGAACACCCTGCTGCGACGAGTCGGCGACGCCGTGTGCAGCGAGGCGACCACTGTACGACAACGCGATGGCCATCACGGTGACGAAGGACGTGACTGCCAGCAAGACGTGATGCACGTCCAGTCGCCGCGCAGTATCGACAGTGAGCCACGCGTCACGGCCCGACGCGGGGACGTAGGTTACGGCCACGGGGCGAGGTCCTCCCGCCGCGCCGATCCGCTAGGCTGAGACTCAGGGCGCGGTGCGGCCGAGTCCTCGGGCCTGCCCCGAGCCGGGTCGAGGGGCCCGTCCCGATCCGGATCGAGGGGCGGGGGCTCGGGCGTGGCTGGTTCATCGCTGACCGGCATGAGTACATCAAGCCGCCATTGCGCCTGATCGAGCGCACGCTGCGTCACGCGGATGTTCATCGGCCCGGTGGCCAGGCTGCTCGCCTCCGTAAACAAGGCCAGCGCACGTTCATAGTCCTCGATCGCCCGCGCCAGGTAATCGACCTCCTGGGGCATGCCAGACAATTCCCGCGCGTTGCGCACGAGGCTGTTGCCGCGCGCGAGATAGCCGTCGGCCATCTGCCCTCGTTCACGGTCAGTCGATGTGTAGCCGCGACGCTGCGCCTGATCCAGTGCGTCGGCGCCGCGATCGACGTCCTCGAGCCCGTAGATGAACGTGCGAGCCAGGCCGAGGAACGGATCGGGCCAATCGGTGCGGAGATCCGCCGCTTCACGAAACGAGGCCACGGCTTCCGTCAGCTCTCGTTGTGCCTCGGCGTCTTCATGCCGCTGCTTTCGTGCTTCCCCGTTGATCCTGTGCAGGTGGCCGTCGCACAGGCGGAAGGCCGCGCGAAGCCGCAGGTCGTCTCGCGCGAGGGGAATCGCCCGTGCCAGGGCATCGCGTGCCGACTGCCACTGTGCCTCTCTCACCGTCGGCAACGCCATGCGGTAGTTGGCGATGACTCTGTCAGTCAGCGCGAGTGTCCGCTGTATCAGCGATCGCTCGAGTCGCCACGTGCCCCAACCGAGATGACTGCGTTCAGAGAGGTTCTCGTGGGCCGCCCACGCCTCTCCCAGCTCGTCCAGCTCCTGCGTGGACACAGCGGCCACGACCTTCCTGGCCTCGTCTCGCACCGAGCACTCGTTGGACACCAGGCCGAGTATCAGGACTATCGAGGCCATCAGGAGCAGAGTCTTGCGTCCTCGTCCAGGCCTCGACCCCGCAGAGAGGGTGCGTGGAACAGCCTGTCCCGACGAAGCCGAAGGCGAAGGCGGAGCGAGTCTCGCCGGAGGCGCAGATTTGACCGGCGGCGACGAGGGAGCATCGGCTTTGCGTTCGACCGTTGGCCGGGTCCGCCTGGTCGCTTCCTCGTCCTCTGTTGACGTGGGTTTGGTCCGCCGCGTCGCTTCCGGGTCGTCGGGGCGAGCCGGCCAACCTTGTTCCTCCGCGGTGGTTCGCGCGCCGGATGTGAAACGCTCCAGGTCCTCACGAATCGCGCGCGCGTGCTCGTAGCGCGCGGCGACGGTCGGGCCCAGCAGCTTGGTGATGATGGCTTCGAGACCGACGGAACATCGGCCGGCCAGTGGCAGCGGCGGGATGTGTGCGCGAATGAGCCGCTCCAGCCGACGCGTATCGGGTGCGTCGAACGGGCGCATGCCGCGAACCATTTCGTAGAGCATCACGCCGACGGCCCACAGGTCCGCGAACTCGTTCACGTCACCGTCGAGACGCTCCGGCGACAGGTAGGGCGTCGTCCCGTAGTCGTTCCGCGTGACCTTCCGGCTGAGCGACAAGGCCTTCGCGATGCCGAAGTCGAGCACCTTGACCGCACCGGACGAGGTGATGCGTACGTTCTGCGGCTTCAGATCGCCGTGGACCAGCGACCGCAGCTTGCGGTCGCCGATGACTGCCTCGAAGTGGTGCGCCGCCTCGAGGAATGCGCAGAGCTCCAGGGCGATACTCACCGCCCGCTCCACCGGCAACGGGCCGCGGGCGATCAGGTCGGAGAGATTCTCGCCATCGAGATACTCCATCGCGACGAGGAAATAGCCGGACTCGTTCGCGAGATGCTCGTAGACGGCCGGGACATGTCGATCCACCTGGCTGAATTGCCGTTGAAGCTCCGCGCCCGACTGCTCGGCCTCGAGAATCGCGCGTGCCTCACCGCCATCGGCGTGCTGAACGAGCTTGAGGGCGACGTTCTGGCCTGTCCGGGTGTCGGTGGCGAGCACCACGAGGGCCATCCCGCCGCGACCGATCTCGCTGATGACCTCGTACGGGCCCAGCCGATGGAAGACCGTGTTCATGGCCTGCCTTGGGAGCCAGGGGACAGGAACCAGTTCTCAGACAGCACTCTCACCCGGGCTGCTTCGTCCAGGACGTCGAATACGTGGGGACGCACGCCAAGAAAGACATTGCGCTGAAAGAACGGCACGGCGCCCGGTTCGATGGTGAATGTCGCGGGCGTGTGTTGGGACAGACCGTTGCGGCTGAACACGTTGTGCGTGATGCGAGGAGTGGCGCCCGCCTGAATGGCGAGTGCCGCGCCGGGGTTGTCGTGAATGTCGCTGCCCACCAGCGTCGCGCTGCTGTCGCGGGCGAAGGCAATGGCGGCGGTCGTGGCGCCAGACACTTCGACGTCCACCAGTGAGTGGCCGGACCCGGTGACCAGAACACCAACGCCGAGCGGTGTTCGGGCATCGCCGACGATCCTGAATCCGACCAGCTCGCTGCTCGACGATCCGCTGACGATCACCGCTGGTTCGGGCTGCGCATCGGAGGCCGTGGCCGGCAATCGGATCGTGGCGCCGCGGGGCACGCGGCTGACCAGGCGAATGTCGTTGGTGAGCGTCACGCGTTCCCGGTATTCACCCGGCTCCACGACAACCTCAGACCCGGGCTGCGCGCGGCTCAGCGCGGCAGCGATCGACTCGTCCGGCCGGACGGTCTGCGCCGGCTGACTCGACGAGGCCGCCTCCACGGTTGGCTCGTCCAGTAAAGACAGAATCATCGCCGTGCGATATGCCATGAAGCCGGTGATGACGAGTGCGACGACAATGACAGCGCCGACGGCAAATAGACGCCGGATAGTGGACGTGCTGGAATGAGATAGTGCGGCCGCCGACCCGGATGACCTCGAACGAGAGCCCCCCCGAGAGGCCGTCTCAGCCGCATGGCGTTGTGTGCCCAGAAACCCAGACGAGCGGGGTGTGGTGAAGGTTCCGCCTTCGATATACACCGCCGTGACGTTGTCCTTGCCGCCGGCCGCGTTGGCGGCGTCGACGAGCGCCCGGACAACCGCTCGCGGATCGCCAGCCCATTCCCGCACCGTGCGCAGAATCGACCCTGAATCGACGAGGTCAGTCAGGCCGTCGCTGCACAGCAGGAGTGCGTCATCGGTGTCGAACGGAATCTCGTGAATCTCGACGAATTCGGGATCCCCGGGCGCATGCGGCTCGGACCCGACGTCGCGATACACCTCGTTGCGCCGGGGATGCCGCATGGCCTCGAATTCGGAGATCTCCAGTGCATCCTCTCGTTCGCCGACCGGCGAATGGTCGCTGGTGATCTTCTCGATCCGTCCGTCACGCAGCGTGTAGAGGCGCGTGTCGCCGACGTGTCCGATCGTCGCCGTCCCATCCTTGACGACCGCGATCGTCAGCACACACGCCATGCCGTCCCATTCGGGGCGACTCGAGGCGAGGCGATAGATCTCGTTGTTGGCAATCGTGATCGCCTCTCGCACGCGCTCGACGACCGGTCCGGTCTCGCGTTCGAGTCGCTCTCGGAGCATGCAGAGGGCGACGTCGGCCGCCTTCCCGCCAGCCGCCTGGCCGCCGACGCCGTCAATCACGATGAACAGGCCGCGAGCCTGGTCGATATGGAATCGATCCTCGTTCACCTCTCGCTGGAGACCGGCATCCGTGCCGCCAGCCGCCGCAATCGTATCGATGGTCCGCACGTGAGATGGACTCAACTGCGTCCCGTGACCATGAGCCACACGTGGCCCGCGACGAGAATCACCACGCCTGTCAGCAGCACGAAGCGGGCGATGAGCAACACCGTCATTCAGCCGCCACGGCCGTAGTGTCCGGCTTCCCTGGCCCGCCGAAGCCGCCCAGCGGCGAAGGCGGCAGCCGGACCGTGACTACAGTTTCGAACTGCAGATAGACCGTATCGGCGAGGCCGATGCGTGCCTGATCGGGCAGTGGCGTGTCCACGCCGTTTTCTCGCTTGGTGCCGTCCACCTCGTCATATCCGCGCGGCACATGCCGCCCGTTCAACGTCGTGCCGAGGGAGCTCAGATCGATCAGCAAGAAACGCCCGGTCTGAGGATCGCGACGAATCCTCGCGTGCTCGCGTGACACATCCGCGGACGAGGCGATCTTGATATCCACTGGATAGGTGATGCCCCCGCGACCGATGGTGACCGAATCCTTCACGATGTCGAACGCGTGATGTCCCGAGTCGTCATCATGCGTCAGTCGCGCAAGGATGGGGGCGGCCTGGGCGGGCGTCGCCGCAGTACGCTCGGTGAGCGGCGAAGGGTCGGGTGTGCCGCGCGTGTCGTGTGACGTGCGATGGCGCGTGGTGACGCGCTGGCCCAGGTGGACCGTCGTGATTCGGCGCGTACGGTCGCCGGCCCCCAACTCCGGGCTTGGCGGCAACCGCAGCTCCGAATCGATCAGGATGGCGTCTTCCGCCACGTCGCCGTCAGGATCTGGAAGAAATTCGATGTGCCACTCTCCGGCAGCGCTCTCGACCGGTGGCTGCTGGTTGCCGAGGATCCGCTCGGCATACCGTTGAACAATCGAGCGTCTGTTCAACGTATCAAGCTCTTCGGCGAGAGCCCGGATCGTCTGTTCGTACAAGACCGGCAGGATGCTTTCGAGCCGTGCGTACTCGGCCGGGTGAAGGTAGATGACATACCTGCTGGGTGCGAGAGTCGAATATTTGAGAGGCTCGAGATTGCGCCGCATGTTCTCGAGCACCGCCGCGATGAGGTCGCGGGCAGGCCGGCGAGGCCTGTCGGCTTGGGCGTGGCGTATATTCGGACCCATGCCCGCGACGATGACAGAAAGCTGACGTCGGAGTCATAAGGAATACCGAAGAATCTTCCAAGTTCTGGAGCCGGCCGTGACCACACGCTTTGGCGAATTCGTGCTTGATTCCGAGACGCGGCAGCTCACGCGCGAGGGTGAGGAGATTCATCTCTCGCCGAAGGCCTTTGCGGTCCTGAGCGTCCTCCTCGCCAAGCGGCCGAACGTCGTCCCGAAGGCCGACTTCTTTGGCGAGATCTGGCCGGATGTCTTCGTGGTGGACGGCAACCTCAACGTGCTGGTCGGAGAGATTCGACGCGCGATTGACGATGACGCTCAGTCGCCGCGTTTCATCAGAACAGTGCACGGAACCGGCTATGCGTTCTGCGGCACGGTCATCGAGTCCAATCATCCTGCAGTCACCGCGGGAGGCCCCCGGCGTTACTGGCTCGTGTGGAAGACGCAGACCTTTGCGTTGTCGGAGGGCGATAACGTCATCGGCCGCGACCCTCGATGCGAGGTGTGGGTGGATCACTCTGGCGTGTCGCGCCTCCACGCCCGGATCCGCATTGCGAACGCCTCGGAACGCCCACTGCTCACGGACCTGGAGAGCACGAACGGCACGTTCGTCAGCGGAAAGAGAGTCGCCGGTGTCACGCCCCTTGGCGACGGCGACACGATCAAGGTGGGCTCTGTGAGCTTGAAGTTCCGGGAGTGGACCGATCGAGCGTCGCGCACCAAGCGCATTCGCGGCACGAAGATCTAGAACGGATCCGAACCGCAAGAACCGGAGTGCGCGGGGTTCCCCAGCCGCGTAACGGCAGGGCGAGGCGGCCTATCGCACTGACCAGGTCACGCCGCCGTCCTCTGTGTTGAAGACACGACCGTCGTCGAAGGTGAGGGTCGCCTTGCTTGGACTCGACGCGCGCACGGCGTTGATATGGCCCTCGGCCGGCGGAGTCGTACCGAACCAGCCGTTCTTCGTGCGGCGCAAGACCAACCCGTTCTCACCAACCAGCCATGCGACGTTCGCGTCGACGAAACTTCCGGCGCGAATGGGACGGTCCGACGTATGCTCGGCCACCCATGTTGCACCAGCGTCGGTCGAGTGCTCGACAACGAGGTCACGCGTGCGCCAGACGATGCGACTGTTCGCTCTGCGTCCGCGCAGGGTGACGCCGCCAACGGCCTGTTCTGGATCGGCGACGGGAGCCACGGCTGGCGCAACGGCGACCGCGGGCGGCTTGACTACGGGCGTGTCGGGGGCGCGGCGTGGCTTCTCCGTTCCTCCCTTGGGCTTCGGCGGTGCTTTCGCAGTCGCTGCAGGCCGGAGGCCCTCGGTTGCAGCAGTGGCGGAACGCGGGGGCGGACGCGTCGTCACGGGCGCGTCCGACGTCTTCGATCCTTGAAGTGTCGTTGGCGCAAGAGGAGCCGCGTCGCGGGTGACGGTCGTAGGGACTGCTGTCTCTCTGCGGGCAGGGGTCTCGACGTTCAGCGCGCCGTTCGAACCCGACGGCATGAGCCAGATGCCACTCACGACGATGGCAACGACGACACTCGCCGCAGCAATCGCCCACGGACATCGCCACAGTGATGGCACTGCCACCACTCGCTCGTTCCGCATCGAGGCAAGGAGGGCCGCACAGGGCGCACAGGTTGAGGTGTGTTGATCGACGGCGATGACGTCACGGGAGAACAGCGTCCCGTCGAGGTAGGCCACGAGCAGCGTCGGATCAGGGCACATGGATGACGGGCTGTCTCCGAGCCTAGCAGGTCTGCAGGATCATTACTGTTCAATCTGTTGCGCTCGAGGCCGCTGTGGGCGAAGCTAGGCAGGCCTGCAGCACCCGCCAGAGGCGGGTCGTGGCGAGGGAGACGATAGCGAGGTGATCAGAATCTCAGCGTTGCTCTGTGTTTGCGCACTCGGCAGCATGTGGTCGCCTATCGGCGCCCAGGGGACCAGGGCGTTCATGGGGTCCTCTGACGACCCGGCCATCAGGTACTCCACGTCACCGTTGAACAACGCCGTCGCGGACGCGAACAAGAAGCTGCAGGACGGGGCCGTTCAGCTCACGTTTGACGAGGGCAGCGGCTTCTTGCGGTCGGCGCTGGAGCTGCTGCAGCTGCCGGTTGATTCGCAGTTGCTCGTCTTCTCGCGCACCAGCCTGCAGGGAAGACGCATCAACGAACAGAATCCCCGCGCGCTGTTCTTCAACGATCGGGTCGCGCTCGGCTGGGTGCGGGGCGGAGACTTCATCGAGGTGGCCGCGCACGATCAGTCCGCCGGCGTGGTGTTCTACACGCTCGAACAGCGTGCCGACGCGACCGCCGGCGCGCCGCAGTTCAAGCGGGCCTTCCAGTGCCTCGGCTGTCACAAGGCTGGCGACACGCTCGCCGTACCCGGCCTGCTGATGTTCAGCACGACACGCCCCGAGCAGCCGCAGGGATTCGGTCTTCCGCGCGCGATCGATCACAGCGAGCCGCTGGCCCGGCGCTTTGGCGGCTGGTTCGTGACCGGTAGCACGGGTGCGGCGCCGCACATGGGGAATGACGTCGCCGCGCTCGATGGGCGTGCCAGTCGCGCGCTCGTGTCGACGGAGGGACTGTTTGACGCCGCCGGGTATCGCGCGCTCTCGAGCGACATCGTCGCCCACCTGGTCTTCACGCACCAGACCCGCATGACGAACCTCCTGACACGCGCCAGCTGGGAGGCGCGCGCCGCGGATCCGTCGCAGCATCCACCGTTCACGTCCACACCTGACGAGGAGGCGCGCGTCGCCACCATGATGAACGGCGTCGCACGCGAGGTCGTGGACTACCTGTTGTTCATCGACGAAGCGACGCTGACCGACCAGGTCCGCGGTGGATCGGGCTTTGCGGAGCGGTTTTCGAGCAACGGACCGCGCGATCGCAAGGGCCGCTCGCTGTACGAGCTCGACTTGAATCGTCGCCTCATGAAGTACCCCTGCAGTTACCTGATCTACTCGCCGGCGTTCGACGCGCTGCCTCCGGGCGCGAAGGATCCGATCTACAGACGCTTATGGGAAGTGTTGTCGGGACGGGAGCGGGACGCACGCTACCAGTCGGCCCTGTCGCGTGAGGATCGTCAGTCCATCGTCGACATCCTGCGGGACACGAAGACCGGCCTTCCCGCGTATTTCCAGGACGTGACCAACTAGCGACATCAGGCGATGGAGCGTCTCCGAGTGAGCGACACCGCCAGCATGAACGCACCCGCAAGGCCAATCCACCCCCAGTGACCTCTGAATGCCGACGTTTCGCGCACGACGAACTCGATCGTCAACTGGCTCTGGTCCCCGGCGTGCTGTTGTCCTGTCACTCCGACATCCTCGTCATCAGGCACAAGCGCATTCGCCAGGTACACACTGTTGCCCGCGGCATTCATGTTGTAAAAAAAGAGACGGTGGGGCCCAACCGGCAGACGCCGGACGAGGGCTTCTGAGCGAATGATGATGGCTCCGTCGCCAGCACGCAGCACTGCCACAGCCGGGACGCTCGAGCCCGCCAGCTGCATCTGAAGCGGGAGTGAATCGTCAACGCGAAGTGTCAGAGCGCTGAGCACCCGGCCGGCGTAGAGCTGCCCTTCCTCCTGAGACAGAACGCCGTTTCGATCCGCGTCGATCTCGCGGACCAGGTCATCCGCCACGGCCATTCCCGGCGTCAGGGTCATCTCCAGTCGCACACGATCCCGTTCGACCGCAATCCGGGCCGCCTGAAGGAACTCATCAAGCCGGTGTGCCGACGCGCGGGCGCCGAACGCGACCGCCGTCGTCGCGAGCAGCGCCCATGCCGCGCGTTTACGGGCGCGCAAACTTCGCCCCGTAGTCGTTGGTCGGATCGCGATAGATCGTGTGGATGTGCTCGACGCCACCCTGTGGCGCATACTCGATGACGAGCGTCGGCCCCTGAATGCGGAAATACGACGCGCTGCCGTTGGTCGTCGGTCCGCTCCACGCGAAGTACGTCTGCGGCAGGTTGGCTGTGATGTCGGCCATGCGCGCGTCGGCATACGCGTCGTTCATGATGCCGGCCCATTCGCGCACGACATCCAGCAGCATCGATTGCTGCGATGCGTTCATCGCCGCCGCCCGGACGCCCTCTGGTTGAATGGTCCGTCCATCCCGTCCGGGCCCGAGCACCAGATCGGCCACGCGGTAGTTCAGGATCGCCTGGCTCCGCTGTGCGGTGTCCAGTGCATTGATCAGGGCAAACGCTTTGTCGTTCTCTGCGCCCAGCGGTCGCACGGTCCGCCCCTCGACCGTGTACGTCGCCGGCTGTGCCGCGGTATGGCTCGGTGCCATGGTCGCCTGGCTGCCGCCCATCGTGAGGTTGATGGCCAGGTGATGACCACCGAACTGCAGCATCCAGGGTGCTGTCGTTGACGGCGTGCCGACGAACGCGAGGAAGTACTGGTCCTCGCCGAAGCCGACGCCGCCACCGCGTCCACCTCTCCCGCGGCCGCCAGGCCCGTTCGCGCCTTGGCCCTGACGCAGTACCTCGTCGCCGTGCATGATCCCGGTGACCTTTTGATAGCCTGACCGGCTGAACGCGGTCGCCAGCAGATTCATGGCGGCCGTGCGCTGCGTGGCCGTCAGATCTCCGAGTCGCAGCCCCTGGCGCTGAAATGCGCCCTCTGGAAGGTTCGACCATCTCGTCTTCTGCGGGCCGTCAAAGGGAAACTGGACCTTCATGCGGCCCGCCTCGTCGAGCGTGGTCAGCAGCGCCTGGGCCGACGCAACAATTCGCTTCGTCGTCTCCGCTGACGTGACACCAGAGCTCGGCGTCGGCGTTCGACTCCCTTGCTGCTGGGCAAGAACGATCCCGGTCACCCCGGCCGCCAGCACAACTCCAACCGTCAGAACCATCCGAATGGACGAGCGCATCGTGGTATCTCCTCACCCCTAACCATACCGCGCCGGCTCGCAGCAAAGCGGCCCTCGCACCATCTCGCCGTAATTCGCTACACTCCGCCCATGGCTACCAACACTCGCCCGTTATCTCGGCGTCGACTCTTGAGGAATGGCGCCGCGGCGGCCGCCGGTGGCGCGCTCTGGTCTGCCGCGCCCGCAGCGGCCCAGTCCGGCCGCGCACCGGCCGTCGTGACCGCGCGCCGCTTCAAGGCGTGGATCGGGCGCGGCGAAGGGACCACCCGCACGAAGCTCGAAGAGGTCACGCTGAAGCCGATCGGCGGCCGTCAGGTGGTCGTGCGCACCGAGGCCACCAATCTCTGTTACTCGAACGTGCCGCCGGTGCTTGGCATTCAAGCGACTCCGGCGGCGGCCGCGGCGCCGCCTTCTGCGCTCGCCACCCCGAACGGAGCGCGCCGGATGAACGACATGGCCGTCATCCAGGGGCATGGCGGCATCGGGATCGTGGAGGCTGTGGGGTCCGAGGTCCGGCGCGTGCAGGTCGGCGACCGCGTCTGCGTGTCGGGCACGCCGCACTGCGGCGCGTGCTATCGCTGTCTGCGCGGCCGCTCGGACATGTGTCAGTTCCTGAGCGCCATTGGCGCTGACGATCTCGTTGCCGTCGCGGAGATGCGCGACGGCACTCCCGTCTACGAGAACTCGCACATCGGCGGACTGGCCGAGCTGATGGTGACCTTCGAGGAGTGGGTCGTGCCGATCTTCACCAAGGCGAGCGCGACCGACGTCGGGATGGCGTGCAGTTGTGTCGCGGTCGCCGGCCTCGGCGCCACGGCGTCACCGGGACTGGCCATGGTCGAGCCCGCGTCGATCGTGGCCGTCCTCGGCTGCGGACCGCTTGGCTTGAGTGCCATACAAGGTGCCCGCATTGCCGGGGCCTCGACGATCATCGCCATCGATCCGATCAAGGCGCGGCGCGATGTGGCGATGAAGGTCGGCGCGACGCACGTGCTCGATCCCAACGTCGAAGGCGATCGGCTGGTCGCGCGCGTCCGCGCGATGGCGACCTGGCCTACCGACCGCCTGTGGTCCGGCGGCCGCAACCCGGCGGGGCGTCGTCCAGGTGCCGGCGCGGACTTCGTGATCGAAGCCGTCGGCCTCGACCACGTGAAGCCGAAGCTCGAATCCGGCCCTGACCCCACCGGCATCCTGCCCATGCAGCAGGGCTATCAGATGTGCGCCCTCGGCGGCCACTACATCACGACCGGCCTGCCGCGCGGCAACATCACGCTGCCAGGGAGCCTGTTTGCGATCGGCGGCGTCTCGCATCATGGCGGCCAGGCCGGCGGCGCGAGCCCCATGCGCGACATCCCACGGTTCGTCGAGCTGATGGAGAAGGGGCAGTACCTGACCGCGCCGATGGCCACCACTGTCGTCCCGCTGGAAGGGATGCGCGATGCCTACGAGCAGGTCGCCTATCGCACGACCATCACGGGGTTGATGCTGGGATCGTAGCTGAGCCCGACCTACGTCAGGCGACCTTCGACAGCGTCAGGGGAACCCCCTTCGCGTCAACCTTGCCGTTGAGCATGGCACCCTCTTGAACGGAGAGGCGGGCACATGTGATCTGCCCCTCGACCGATCCGCCCATGCGCAGGTCGATCTTGTCGCGCGCGGTAATGCTGCCGACGACCGTCCCAAAGATGGTGGCGACCCTTACCGCAATATCCCCAACAATAGTGGCGTTCGGTCCCACCGTGAGTGCGTGATCGGGCAGTTCGATCCGCCCCTCCACCTGGCCGTCAATCGTCAGGTCTTCCGACCCGCTGACTTCGCCTTTGACGGAAATGGACGGTCCCAGATGCGGGACGCGAGCGTCGCTCGCATCGCCGGTCTTCCGCACGGCTGCGTCGGCGGCTGGCCCTGGCTGAGCTTTGTTCTGTCGTGTGTCTTCTTGATTCCGCATTCAGTACCCCGCGTACTGATCTCGGCTCGACGCGTGCGAGAGGTTAGGGGGGCACGGGTTCGAACTTCTGGATGCGCTTGGCGTGTTCCACCTCGCCCGTGTAGATATTCCCCATCGAGTCCATCGCGATCGCGTTGATCCAGTGGAGCTGCCCGGCGTAACGGCCGTTGCCGCCAAACGATCCCAACGTCTTGCCGCTCTGACGGTCGAGAATCCACACGCGGTTGTTCGTCCCGTCGGCGACATACAAGTACTTCTGGGCCGGGTCGCGTGAGATCGCGAGCTTGTAGGTGGTGCCGCACGGCGGCATCTTCGTGTTGTTGAGACCGCCGCATCCGTCTCCGCGCGCCGGCGTGTTGGGTGCGACGGAGAAATCCTCGAGCCATCGGCCGTCGGTGGTGAACACTTCGATTCGGTTTTGCCCGCGCTCGCCGACGTAGACGCGCCTGTCCTTCGAGATCTCGACGAAGTGGAGATCGGGCACGAAATTCTTCTCCGCGGGTGGCGGAGCCCCAGTCCACTTGTACGGCGGAATCGGATCGTTGGAGATCTCGCTCAACGGCATGCCGTGACCGCCCCAGCCCCGTTTGAAGGCACCGGTGTTCATGTCGTACACGAGCACGCGCTTCCAGTTGATGATATAGATCTCACGCGCCACCTCATCGAGCTGGAACCGCCCTTTCGAGGCGAGCACGTCGGTCTGCTGATTGTTCTCCGGCAACTGCGCACCTTGCGGTGGACGGTGACCGAAATCCCACACGAATTTGCCGTCCCGCGTGAACTTGAGGATGCTGTCCTGCGGTGCCGTGCCGCCGACCCAGACGAATCCCTGCCGATCGGCAATCACCGTCTGCAGCGCCGTCGGCCACAACGGATGATAGCCAGGGCCGCCCCACGCATGGACGACCTTGCCATCCTGATCCAACGCGACCACCTCGGGGCCTCGCACGCAGCAATCGATCCGCGGCGGGTTGCCGTCTCCGCCTATCTCATCGCCTTCCGCAGCGGCGGCACGATTCAGGAACCAGATGTGGTCACGGTCATCGACATGAATGCCGGTGACCTGCTGCATGCTCCATCTGTTGGGCAGAGGCTTCGGCCAGAACGGATCCACTCTGAAGATGGGCGCGCCGTGCTCATCGACCGCCTGGGCGCGCGGCGACTGCTTGACGTACTTCGTCACGCCTCTCAGTTGCGCTTCCGCGGTGTAGACATTGCCGGCGGCGTCGATGGCGATGCCTTCCCCCATCGCGCCGTCGGGAGAGTTCGGCGTCGCGTGCGGTGGAACGACAACCGTCACCTTCCCGTCTTTGAGGCTCCCGATCCTGATCCCACGCTGCCAGCCCGGGTGAACGCTGTCACTCGACTCTGAGTCGGCGGTGTAGATCACGTCGTCCTTGTCGATGGCCAACCCGCTGATTCGGCCGAAATCGTCGTGCTCACCCAGGAACTTCCCCTGCTTCGTCAGGATCTGAATCCGATGGTTGTGGCGGTCGGCAACGACCAACTGGCCCTTGGAATCGAACTCGAGCGCGTGCGGCGTCCGGAACTCGCCCGGTCCTGTTCCGGTCTTGCCGATCCCCCTGAGGAATCTGCCGTTCCTGTCGAACACCGAGATGCGCCCGACAAGATTGGGGTCGGCCACGTTCGTGTGACTCTCCGCCACGTACACATCACCGTTGCCCGGGTCCGTCACGACGTCGGTCGGGTCGGTCAGCGCGTCGGGAGGATTTCCCCGCACCCCCGGTTTCCCCAGCGTCATCAGGACCTTGCCTTCCGGGCTGAACTTGATGACGACGCTTCCCTTGTTGCCCTCCCCGGGAAACTTCTTGAGCTCTTCAGCGCTCGCGGCTCGCGCGTCGGTCACCCACACGTTTCCATCCCGATCGATGTGGATGCCATGCGGCCACACGAACATGCCTCCGCCAAAGCTGCGGATTTCCTTCCCGGACTCATCGAAATGGTGGACCGGGTTGGCGTTGGTGCCCAGACAGCCCGGGGTCGTGCCTGGTGAGCATCGATCAGTCGCCCACACTGACTTGCCATCGCGGTCGATGGCCACGCCGTTGGACCCGCCCCACGGCCGTCCCTCTCGATCGAGTTGCGCCCAGTCCCGCATTACGCGATAGGGATTGGCGCCGCTGTTGACGGGCTGAACCTTGTCCGTCTGAGCCGTGCCGCCCCGCTGTTGTGTCTGCACGCTGGTTCCTTGCAGCGCAACCACAACGACGACGATCGATGCTGACCACACTCTCACGAGCGTTGAAACGGACATCGCGAGCCTCTACCTTCAGGCGGGTCTGAAGACCCGCCTCTACACGCACTATCTGCAGGCGGGTCTGAAGACCGGCCCCCACACGTACTATTTCCAGCTCTGAATGGCTTTCGAGTGCATGGACTCCGGGGTGAGTTCGGCAAGCTCGATGCGGCCCATATACGGATCGTTGATGTTGGCCAGAATCGCCTTGGTGTCGCTGGGGTTCGTATCACTCACCGTCACGCCGCTCTTCCTGAACCTCGCGACGGCCTCTGCCGCGTTGTCCACGTGGAGGCCGTAATGGGTGAACCCGGCGGGCCGCTGAGCGTTCGCGGGGTTCAGCTCGAGAAACGTGTTCTTGCTGATCTGCATGTAGACCAGCCGCGGCTGCCCCTTGTCGTCGTTGACGCGGAACGCTTCGCGGTAACCCATCTTCTGCGTGTAGTAGGTCACCGCCTCCGCGATATTCGGCACGTTGATGCCGACGTGATTCATCATCACGACGCCACTGTTGGCGCTCTGCGCCATCGCCACATGCACCGCCAGGCCGGCGAAGAGTCCGGCCGCGAACAGCATTGCACCTCGCATACGCCCTCCTCAGATGATTCAACACCCAAGCTCATGCCCGGGTTCTCTCAGGTCGCGGCATGATAGCGTGCAGCAGGGCTTTCCGTCTCTCGAGAGGTCACGATGAGTACCACGTTCAATGCGACGGTCGAACATGTCTCCCAGACGACGTCCAGGGCGAGCATACGGAACCATACGTTCCTCGTGGACCGCGCCGTCGCCAAGGGCGGCCTGGATCTGGGGCCCGCCGGAGGCGAGTACATGCTGGTGTCGCTGGGCGGCTGCTTCACCAGCCATCTTCTTGCGGCCATTCGCGCCCGCGAAGCCCCAGTCACGGACGTCCGGGTGGCGGTGACGGGCACACTCGATGGCACGCCGGAACGGTTCACGGCGTTCACGCTGGATGTCTCAGCCGAGTGCCCGGATCCCGAGCTCGCCCGTAAGCTGATTACGATGGCCGGACGTGCCTGTCAGGTCGTCAACACCCTCCGTCAGGTCGCGACCATCGCGATCGCCTACGAAGGCTCGCCGATTGACGTGCACGCACTTGATACCATCGTCCAATAGACTCCCCTTCGCCCTTCTGGTCTGATCGCGCTCGTTGAATCGCGAGAAGCCGTCATGACGCCAACGCCGTTCCTGTTCGCTGCCGTATTCGCGAGCGCAATCGCGGCTTCGCTCTCGGCCGTTCAGTTGCCGGTTGAAGGGAAGATGCCTTCCCTCAACGGCGCGATCGGGTGGCTCAACTCGCCGCCATTGACCACCGCCGGCCTGCGCGGGAGGGTCGTCCTCGTCGACTTCTGGACCTACACCTGCATCAACTGGCTGCGCACACTTCCCCATCGACGCGCGTGGGCCGAGAAGTACAAGGATCACGGGCTGGTGGTGATCGGCGTGCACACACCTGAGTTCGGCTTCGAAAAGAACGCCGACAACGTTCGCCGGGCCGTGACGGACATGAAGGTCGACTACCCGGTCGTCATCGATAGCGACTACGCGATATGGCGAGCCTTCAACAACGCCTACTGGCCGGCCCTCTATGTCGTCGATGCGAAGGGGCAGATTCGACATCATCAATTCGGCGAGGGCGGCTACGAACAGACTGAGAAGATCATTCAACAGCTGCTGGTCGAGGCCGGGCACGGAGGCGTCGGCCGCGACCTGGTGTCAGTCGATGCTCGCGGCGTCGAAGTGGCCGCCGATTGGGGCAACCTCAAGTCCCCGGAAAACTGTGTCGGCTACGAGCGCACCGCGAACTTCTCCTCCCCTGGCGGTACAGCCAGGAACAAGAGCCGTGTCTATGTGGCCCCCGCGCGGTTGAGCCTCAATCACTGGGCGCTGTCGGGCGAGTGGACGATGGAGAAACAGGCCGTTGTGCTAAACAAGGCCAACGGACGGATCGCGTACCGCTTTCATGCCCGCGATCTTCATCTCGTCATGGGACCGGTAGCGCGGGGGACGTCCGTGCGATTCCGCGTGCTCATCGATGGACAGCCGCCGGCCGCTGCTCACGGCAGTGACGTTGACGACCAGGGCAATGGGGTTGTCACCGAGCAGCGGCTCTATCAGCTGATCCGACAACGGACGCCCATCGCCGACCGACAGTTCGAGATCGAGTTTCTCGACTCAGGCCTGGAGGCGTTTGCGTTCACGTTCGGATAGCCACGAGGCCAACAAGGGCAGTCACTTCGCGGCGTGGGAGCAGCCGGAACTCTTCGCGGTTGAGATGCGATGGCGACGGACGGAAAGGATCAACTTCGTCAGGTGGCCGGCCCCGACGCCAAGGCAACCTACGCGGCGCGCGTGCTGAAGCGTTCACAGGCAATCAAGCAGCAGTTTTTGGATAGCGTCCAACTGGACCAATCCATTGGACCATGGTATCGACGCACACCATCGTCCAATAGACTCGCATCCAACGTACATGATCCAATCACGCGTCTGATGGATGGCGGTCCGAGCACGCGACACAACTGGAACGTGGGAGATCGAACGCTGTCGGTGAGGCGATGGCCAACGGTGATCCGCCAGCCCCGCGTGCTCCAGGTGCTCGGTAGTAGAATTCCGCTGGCGGCTAGGGTGACGAGTCGAACGAGCTTCTCCTGGAGCGCGGCGCCGCTGTGTTTTCATCTTCCAGGAGCCTGACTGCGGAACCAGGGGCCCCGCGGGCGTGGCGTTCAACGTTCCCCAACTTCTCAACGGATTTGCTCGGCGATCGCGGCGACGTCCGACGTCCGGCGTCGCGCGAGCAACCCGGCGAACCGTGAGCAGGACGTGCGTCATGACTATTTGGGAACAGTCGACGGTGGTGTATGTCGCGTCTGAGGCGGGAACTACAGGTTCAGATTGCAGAACGGCGACATGGTGATCGCTTCCGCACCTCTCGAAATCTTCGCGCCGAAGGTTCACTAGACTAGCCCGCGATGACGAGCATTAACGCGGGCGCTGGTGACGACGTTACGGACCCAAAGAACGAGTTGGTGCCAACACATCAGGTTGCATCGTGGGCGGAGTTCCACACGTTCATCGAAGGGACAGTGTTCGCGACGGATGCCGAGGAGCAACAACAGACGTACATCTGGCGCGGACAACCGTGCGGCGATTGGAGTCTGATGTCGTCGCTGGACAGGCTGTTCGTACGTCTCGGCGTTTCCTCGGCCGCCTCGGAAAAGACGGCGGCAAGGCACCTGGAAGAGTTCCAGTACGCCTCACGAGGTCGGCGACGGGGACTCTCGCCGAGAGACTTGTCCGAGAACGAGTGGTGGGCGCTCGGTCAACACTTTGGCTTGGCCACCCCGCTTCTCGACTGGTCACGGTCACCCTTTGCTGCTGCCTATTTCGCCTTCGAGGATGCGACGAGCCGGACCGAATATCGAGTGGTCTATGGCTTGGACACGAATGCAGTGCGGCAGCGAAACGCCGAGATTGATTCAGGCGAGAGCATCGAGAGTGGCCGCGCACCGGTGCTTGAGATCATCGACCCGATGGCCGATGAGAATCCTCGACTCGTTAGCCAAGGAGCGCTGTTTACTCGGGCGCCACTAGGCATGACCGTCGAAAGCTGGGTTGCTGGCGCCTTCGAGGGAACTGCGACACAACCGCTGATCCGCATTGAAATTCCCGATGCTGAACGTGCTCGCTGTCTACGCGCGCTGAACCGAATGAACATCAACCATCTCTCTCTGTTTCCGGATCTGAGCGGCGCAACGCGGTATTCGAACCTGAGAACGGAACTCGCGCCTCATCAAAAGAGCGAGTTATGACACGTTACATGCCTATCCTAAAGGCGCGTGAGGGCGAATTCGGCGCCCTTGAGGCACTGCCAGAGGACATCCGCAACACGCTGACGCCGCTTATCGAAATACCAAAGGTGCCACATGACTACGTTCGGGACCGCCCAACGAAGACGCTAGAGCAACATATCGCGGGCATCGGCGACAGGCTCCGCAAGTCATGGGGTGATCGTCCCGTCTACGTCCAGCTGCCGCGGCACACAGACGGGGCCTCCGAAACACTAAGCGACGGTTTGGCAGCCGTCGGAGGCGTTCTCCAAGATTGCGCTGGCCTTGGCGTCCGCGCCATTCCAGTACTGGTTACCTCAAACTCGACCCCGTATCTGACGGCAGTGCGTGACTACAGCGCGAATTCCGATGAAGGTGTCTGTCTTCGTTTGCACGTGGGCGACTTTGACCAAGGAGATCCCGACTCGCCATCGCCGAAGTCCCGCATTGATGCGTTGCTAGAACGCGTTGGAGCGACACACCACGATAGCGTCGACGTCGTTCTCGATCTTGGTGACCTTAGTCAAGATCTCAACATGGCGAGCATGGTGGCTCGAACGATGTTTGGTGAGCTTCCCTACCGAACCGCGTGGCGAAGCGTCGCGCTCGCCGCAGCCTCATTTCCTGAAAACCTGAGCGAGGTCGTCGGTGGAACAGAGCGCGTGATCAAGCGACATGAATGGGCATTGTGGAATCGGCTACGCCGCCGGGACGAATGGTCGCAGGTCGTGTTTGGTGACTATGCGATCGCTCACTCGAAGATCACTGAACTCGATCCTCGAACGATGCGCATGAGCGCCAGCATCCGCTACACAACTGACGCATCTTGGCTCGTTCTGAAGGGTAGGAACGTCCGGGAACACGGTTTCGATCAGTATTTCGATCTTTGCCGCCGCCTGATCGATAGATCGGAGTACAAGGGTCCTGGATTCAGCTGGGGCGATGAGTTCATTTTCAAGTGCGCTCAGGGCCTTGGCGGGCCGGGGAACGCAACGACGTGGCGGAAGGTCGGGACGAATCACCACCTGACGTTAGTCGCACGGGCGATCGCGGCGGCCGCGGTCGTTTAGATTAACGTGGCCATCAACGAGATCACTGATGTGCTCCACACGACCTTCGTAAGCGTAGTGGACAAGGACTGTTAGGAGAAATGATTTGACTGACAAATCATGCTTCGTGATCGCACCCATAGGAGCCCCAGACTCGGATACGCGGAAGCGGTCAGACGTGATCCTCAAGTATCTCATCAGGCCGGCGGTTGGCGCCTGTGGGTACAACGCGATGCGTGCCGACGAGATGCCCGAACCCGGGATGATTACGAGTCAAGTCATTCAGCGCATCCTCGACGATCCATTGGTTGTTGCAGATCTCACCGAGCACAATGCAAACGTCTTCTACGAACTAGCCCTACGGCATGCGATCAGGAAGCCTCTGGTCCAACTCATTGCGAAGGGTGAACGTATTCCGTTTGATGTGGCCGGTATGCGGACGATTGCCGTGGATCACAGAGACATCGAAAGCGTGGAGGCAGCCAAAACTCAGATCGTCGACCAGATCAAGGCGATGGAACGGCCAGAAGCGACGGTTGATACACCGGTAACGATGTCCGTCGATATTCATACACTGCAGAGTAGCCACAAGCCCGTAGAACGTTCTCTCGCGGACATTTTGTCAGCGATCTCGGAGCTGCGGTCTGCGGTGTTCGCCATCGATCAGAGGCTGACTGAGGGCAGCAGCAATACAGTGCTTGATCGTCTCGGCTCTGACGAGAACTTACTGCGCAATGTCTTAGTGCAACGCTCGATGCGCAGCATGGATGGAAAGAGGTTACGCGAGCTTTTCTTCAACGCGAGTCCATCAGCGAGGGGGATTTTCTTAGAAGATGAAGCCGTATTAGCTCGAATGTTTCCTGAAAGCGTAACAACAACCCCTGCGGAGAATCCGGCGAGGACGGACGCAGACTCAAAGAAGGGCGCACTGGGTACGGAATAGCAGCGGCAAGCGACGGAGTCGCTCAAAGCCGTCCGCGCCGTTCCTCCAAATACGCCTTGAACACTGTGGTCGCAACTCTACTGCATGCGTTGCAGTTCCCGCGGCTCACGAAAGAGCAAATGGTCACTCTCCTTTGAGAGGCCGATGAGCGACCGGTACAGGAGGTCGCGAAGCGACAAGAGACAGGCGCAGACGATCTACGGGTGAGGTCGCACTGTCGTGTTGCACCGTGTGCTTTATGGAACTAACGCGGCGTTCACAAGCGCCACTCTAGAGATCTTCGCTAACACACGCGCGGCATTGACAGTCTCTCGATCACGCCGCGGCTCCTTATTTAGGCGGGTAGCCAGCCGCTGCGCTTCTTGAGGGTCGACCGAACAGCAATCTGTAGGTCGGCCAACTCATAGGTATCTGCGAGTCGTGCCCACAGATATCGGCGCGGCTTCGAGCGGGCTCCATGGTCGGCGGCACGAGCAGCGAGGAGCGAAAGAGCCTCGTCGCGCCAGAGGAGTTCTGCGATAGCAATGGGCTCCGGGGCGGGATTCCGCTCTGACGGGCGGGCCACCGCGAGAACTGCGCCGTTCCGCTGGCTTCCGGTTATCGTCATGACACCCCACCATGGAGGAACGGTCGCCGCAGCCAGAGCGGCCTGTTCAGCCGTGGTGACGAGCCACGCACGATCGAGGATTCTGGAGTACACCGCTTGCTGGCGCGGAAGACGATCGAGCGTGTCCGACGGGCTCTTGATTTCGTAACCCGACAGCTCGCCGTTGATGACGGCGACGTCGACGCGCACCTCGCCCCGACGGAGTCCCATCTCCTCGACGATGCGACTGTTGTCATGCGCATGAGCCGACCGAAGTTGCGCCAGCAGGGCCGATCGTACATCGCGGTCTCTCATCTCAGTGGATGGTATCGGACGACGTCGTGTTTTCGTGATCTCGTTTTTGGATGGAAACGATCACCGTGCAGCATGGTCGTGGCCCGAACGGCCCGTCGACGACATGGACGGGCGCCGTGACGGGCAACGGGAATGGCAGGACCACAAATCGACTGAATCGGTAAGTACCAGGCTCGGGAGCAGGTTCGTTCGGCCCAGGTTGGCCCGTGATCACGTCAGCAGCGTGATCAACAGATAGCGCTGGTGGCTGAGCCTGGCTGGAGGTGACCCACAATACGACGCGCTGGAACAGCAACTGGCCGAAGGCTCGGTCATCGCTGTGCCGACGATCACTCTCGATGGCGATCCCGATGGCGTTGCGTCAGCCTCGAATGGAACCTGCTATGCCAGGAAGTTCTCCGGCGGACGCACCACCGGATCATCAAGGGCATCGGTTACAACCTCCCACAGGAAGCGCCGAAGGCCTTCGCTGAAGCAGTCGTCGAGGTTGATGGTTATCAGGCGTCTTCAACGCGAGGCTACTTCTGCCGCGCGGGATCCTGATAGGTCCGCCAGACGCGAGAGGCATTCTTGTCTCTGCATCGGTGCTGACCGCTCCGCGATTCGCAATACTGCCAGCGTCCGGTCTCGGGCTCGAGAATCAGCTCCGAGCCCTTGTCGTCGAGCGCCCACGTAGACGGACTGCTGACCGTCGCGCGTTCGGTTGCCGCGCACTAGCGCGCTTTCTGGATCGGTGTAGCGCGCATCCCTGGGCCTTGGTCCTTGGTTCCTGGTTCGTGGTCCGTCCTGTCGTCCGGGGTCCTCGGTCCACGGAGGACGAAAGGACGAAGGACCAAGGACGGACTCGGCGCCAAGGACCACGAACAAAGGACGCGGCTACACAGAAACGAAAGCCGCACTCTTTCACCGTGAGAGCACGAGCCGGTCGGTCACGCCGTAGCTGGCGAAGGTCGTCACACTCCGGCGCCTCTTGTCATCTGTGACGACGACTTCACGTGCGTCACGAGCTCAGGGAGGGCTCCTGGGGAAAGAGGGGCTCGCACGATGCCGGTTGATAGAGCGCTGTGCGGCTTGCGCTCTTCTTCTCTCTTTTCTTGCGGCGCGATACCGGCCGGGAGTACGAACGACGTCCTAGATCGATCCGCGCCTGGCCAATCGCGCGATGTGTTCCCCGGCGCGGAATGCGAGCGCTTGAATCGTCATCGTCGGCTGGCCGCGGCCCGAGGTCACCAGGCTGCTGCCGTCGCAGATGAAGAGATTCGGGACGTCGTGGCTGCGGTGATACCTGTCGACCACCGATGTCGCCGGGTCGTTGCCCATGCGGCATGTGCCAAGGAGGTGCATCGAGGACGTCTGCTCGGTCACCGGCGCTTTCGTGACCCTCAGGGCACCCGCCGCCTCGAGGATTTCAGCGCCGCGATCCTGCAGGAACCGCGCATTCGCGAGGTCGTCTGGATGATCTTTGTAGGTGACGCGAATCGCCGGCAGGCCCCACGCGTCTCTCACGTCCGGATCGAGCGTGATGCTGTTCGACTCGACGGCGAGCGAGGTGCCGTGACACGCCACCTGCATGCTCCGGGGGAATTCTTTCAAGCGTGCCTTGTAGGCACTGCCCCACGACGGACCCTCGGTCGCGGTGCGAATCGCCCACGTCGTCGGCTGCGGTCCGATCCGCGCATCGAGTCCTCCACCGCCGTAGTGGCCGCGCTTCGGATCGGAATCGTAGAAATCGTGCACGATGCGTGCGACCTGCACGCTCTTGTATTCATTCAACTCGTGCTCGAAGACGCCGAGTGCCCGGGCCGTGTAGTTGAACATCAGATACTTGCCGACGAGTCCACTCGAGTTCGCGAGACCGTGGGGATACTGTGCGCTCGCCGACATCAGCAGAAGCCGTGGCGTCTCGGCTCCGTTGGCGCACACGATAACGGCACGCGCGCGTTGACAACGCTCGCGCCGATCGCGACCGATGAACGTCACACCTGTCGCGCGCCCCTGCGAGTTCGTGCCGACGCGCACGACGTAGCTGTCGGGCCGGACCTCGCAGCGGCCGGTCGCCTCCGCTTCCGGGATGACCGTCGTCAGGGTCGACGCCTTCGACTTCACCTCGCACGCGAAGCCGTGACAGAAGCCGCAATGGACGCAGGCCGGCCGGCCGCGAAACAGTTGCGAGTTGATCGCCATCGGTGCTGGAAACGGCTGCAGGCCGAGTTTGCGCGCACCGCGTTCCAGGAGCACACCGGACGACTTCACCGGAAGCGGCGGCATCGGATAGGGCCTGGTGCGCGGCGGCTCGAACGGGCTGGCTCCGGCGAGTCCCGACACGCCAATCTCCCACTCGACCTTGGTGTAATACGGCTCGAGATCGGCGTAGGTGATCGGCCAGTCGGCGAAGCCGGTGCCCGGAATCGCGCCGAGCACGCTGCGCTCGATGAAATCGATCTCGTGAAAGCGCCAGAAGTTTGCCGTGTAGTGCAGGCTCCCGCCACCCACCGCACGTCCGTACCAGAGCGGGGGCTTGAATGGCTGGAGGTCCGCCTTCTTCGCCGGGTCACTGCGAAACGTCTGCGGATTTCTGACCGCATCGTTGGTGATGCCGCCGAGGTACCAGTCCTTGAGCTCGTCGTGCTTGAAACTCTCCGGCGAGAACCTCGGCCCCTGTTCCAGCAGCACCACCGAAAGTCCTGCTTGCGCCAACTCTCGGGCAATGACTCCGCTCGACGCGCCCGAACCGACGATCACGAAGTCGACCGCCTCGGAATCCCGGTATGTCCGTTGGCTCATGGCCTCTTCGCCCGATCGATGACGAAGCCCGGATAGCCGCGGTCGTAATAGCCGAACGGCGGCTGAAAGAAATGCCGGTCTTCGAACCCGATGAGCTTCCAACCGACACCGTCCCGATTGCCGCCATAGGCGGGCAGCGAAAGCATGCCCAGGAGCGTGAGCAGCCGCGTCGTCTCGAAGAACGGCGTGTGGTCGACTGCCCTGAGGTACTCAACCTGCTGCGCGGACGAGAGCGACGCAAACGATGCGACGCCCGGATGCTGCTCCCGACACGCCGCCTGAAACGCTGCGAGCTGCGCGCGATAGTCGCTGGCGAGTTGCGAGAGAGACGTCGCCAGTGCCCGGTCGATGAAATACACGACGCCGGCCTCGCGGGCGCCGGGCGTGTCGTCTGTCGGAACGATCTGCGCGGCGACGGCTTCAATGTCCCCCGCTTCCGCGGCGCTGAGAAACGACATCCGTGGCTCGCCCGCTAATTGAGCGGCGGCGTGCGATCCGTGCGCCGCCGGCGCGATCTCGGTCCACGCCCATGGCAGAGCTGTGACGCCGACGGTGGCAACCATGGCCTGCAGAAGCGATCTGCGCGAGAGCTCGTTACTGTCCACGCCGTGTCCTCATCGTCATAGGACGCGGTGGACGAATTCCTTTCTGCGTCAGTCGCCTCGCGTTCGGAGCTTCAGCGTCCTGCCGGCGTCGATGTTGCATTGCCCGAGCGGTCACGCATTCCCGCACGGTGCGTCCGTGTGTTCAAGCAACGCCTTTTGATTGGAAAGCATCACGTTGGCCCGACTATTCACAGAGAGCCGTCTGCCCGCCAGCCGACAGGAAGCCTTTCGAGAAAAACCAGTCCTTACGCAATTCGCATTTGGGCGGTTGCTCGAGTGGTTGGACGACGGTGTCGACTCCCACGGCGAGCGGTACCTCGAGATGCGCCGCCGGCTGGTCTCGTACTTCGATCGCCGGAATCGCCCGGATGCGGATGAGCTCGTGGACGACACCTTCAATCGCATCGCCCGCACGTTGGAGCAGAGCGGCGCGATCGCCACGACGCCGCCGGCCCGCTACTGCTACGTCGTCGCGAGGTTCGTCCTGCTGGAGAACCTCAGGCGTGACCGCAGGCTTCTGCCCTACGACGAAGCGCGCGACGCCGGCGTCGGACCCCGCCACATCGGGCTCGTCGACCCCAGCGAGCGCGTCGCGATTCAGGCGCAACGTCTCGACTGTCTCGACCGCTGCCTGGAAGAGCTGCGGCCCGACCAGCGCGACCTGGCCATTCAGTACTACCGCGATGCGCGGCGGCAGCGCATCGAACGCCGCCGCGATCTGGCCACGCGATTGGGCATCACCATGAACGCCCTCGCCATTCGCGCCTGCCGACTTCGCGACGCGCTCATGACCTGCGTGGAGGCTTGTCGCGACGAGCCACGAAAGATGTGAGGCCACGAAAGATTTCACCGCGTCGCGTCCTATCGAGAGAGGCCCGCACGCTCAGGATCAGACATGTCCGTGGCAGATGACTCAGGACCGACAAACGACCGGCAGCTCGCACGGTACCTGTTGGGACTTCTTCCGCATGACAAGACCGAATGGCTCGACGAGGCGAGCATCGTCGATGACGAGGTCGCGTTGCGGCTTCGCGTCCCCGAACACGACCTCGTCGACGCGTACGTGACCGGCACGCTCGCCGGAGACATGCTGGAGCCGTTCGAATCACGCTACCTCGCGTCGCTGCGTCGCCGGCAGCACGTGGGGTTCGCGCGACGCTTCCTCCGCGCCGTCGATCGCGTGGCCCATGCCAACACCGAGAACCGCAGTAGCCAGATGGCGCCTCGAACAAGGCTGTCGCCACGGTGGATCGCTGCCGCCGCGCTGCTCCTCGTCGCGTCTGGAACGCTGCTGTTTCAGGCCGTGCGGCTGCAGACCGGGCTGGACGTTGCCCGGACGGAGCGTATCGTGTTGGACAGTCGCGCGCGCGCGCTGGAGCAGCAGCTCACCGAACAGCAGGCGACCAATGCCGCGGTGACCCGCGAACTCGAGCGCGTTCGCGAGTCGGCGGCCGCAGCCGCCCCTCGATCGGCGCGGGACACGCAGACGATCGCGCTCGTCCTCCAACCGCAGACCCGGGCCGTCGGTCCCGTTGCCACGCTTGCCATCCCGCCGGGCGTCGACCGCCTTGCATTCGCGCTGCGATTGGAATCGAACGATCTTCCACGATACCGGGTCGTCCTGAAGGATCCGGCCTCCGATCGGCCAGTGTGGACCAGTGACCCAATCGAGGCCACCATGCCTGGTGAGATGCCGACGGTTGCAGTCGTCATCCCCACCCGCCTGCTCAAGCCTCAGCACTATTCGCTTGTACTCAGCGGGGCAAGCGGAAGCGGTGGAGACGTGGTCGGGAGCTACACGTTCCAAATCGTGCGCCGGTAGCGCGCCATCTGAGCCCCGCGAGACATGTGCATGACACGCATAGCCGCGATCTGCGCGACGCTGACTGTTGTAGCGCCGTCTGTGGCCCTGCTGGGCAATGACGCCCGCAACGTCGTCTCCTTCGTGCAGTCGACGTCGCCGGCACCCGAGAGCACCACGCTCGACTCAGATCAGCCGATCGAAAGGACTTTGGCGCGCGGCGAAGAGCACCGGTATCAGCTGGCGCTCACGATCGGCGAGGTCGCCGACGTCATCGTCGAACAGCGAGGGATCGACGTGACCGTCCAGCTTCGCGCGCCGGACGACAACGCCTTCGCGGACATCGACGACGAGAGTCAGTCACGCGGTCAGGAGCGGATCAACGTGTCGGCCGCGGTTGCCGGGACGCATATCGTTGTGATCACCGCGAGCCCCGGCGTCTTCGCTCCGGGCTCGTATGCGATTCGCCTGGCCGGCCGTCGCGCTGCCACCGCCGTAGACCTCGCCGGGCAGGATGTGCGGACGATGCGGACGAGCGCCGTGCAACTTTACGAACGCCGACGCACCGAAGAGGCCCAATCCCTGCTGGAGCGTGCGTTGATGATCGCCGAGCGCGTTGGGGGACCAGACGACGAGCACGTGGCCCGCATCGCCGCCGAGCTGGCAGGCGTCTATATCGACCTTCCGGATTTGATCCGAGCTGAGGCGTCGTACGAGCGCGCACTCGCGATCATGGACCGTAGGTTGGGCGCCGATCACCCGACGACGGCGTTCATCAGGTCACGGCTGTCACGGGTGTATCAACGGGCGGGACAGCGTCCCAAAGCCGAAGCGCTGCTCCGGCGGGCGCTCGAGGTCATTGAGAAGACGTTGGGACCCGAGCACCTGTGGTTCGTGCGGTGCCTGGGGACGTTGTCCGCTCTTCGACACGACGCGGGAGACTTCGATCAGTCGGAGCAGATCGTCCGCCGGCAGATCGCGATTCTCGAGAGGATCGACTACACCGACAGCACGCTTTACGCCTCGCTGCTGAACAATCTCGGTGAACTCCTCACTCGCAAGCGGGACTACATTCGGGCGGAGGATTTCCTCCAGCGCTCGGTGGCCGCGTATGACAAGGTGCGGGGACCCGATGAGTACACGCTCTCGTATCCGCTCACGAATCTCGGGATCGTGGCGCGCGAGCGGAAGAACTTCGCGACGGCCGAAACACTCTACCTGCGAGCCCTGTCCATCCGGCAGCGGCTCGTCGGTCTCGAGCATCCCGACCTCGTCATCATCCTCAACAATCTGGCGAATATCCTTCTCGCGACTGGCCACTATGCCCGCTCGCTGGAGATGCACTTCTATGCGCTTCGCATCGGCGAGAAAGCGCTCGGCCCGTATCACCAGAACACGCTGCTGTCGGTCGGCAACATCGCACGGACGAGTGCGGCATCGGGTGACGTCGCCAGTGCGCTGACGTTTCAGAGCCGCGCTGATGCGATCATCGAACGTCAGCTCGGGCTCAATCTCGCGGTGGGCTCCGAGCGGCAGAAGCTCGCGTTCGTGCGCGGCATATCGGAACGCACCGAGCGAACGATCTCCCTGCATCTCCGGGACGCGCCACGCGATTCACGCGCCACCGCGTTGGCCGCGCTGGTGCTGCTTCAGCGAAAAGGCCGCGTGCAGGACGCCCTCATCGACTCCGTCGCGGCCCTGCGGCAGCGGATCGGGAGCGCGGATGATCGGGGTCTGCTCGACCGGCTGCGGACCACGACCGCGGAATTGGCGCGACTCGCGCTGAACGCGCCCGCGACCGCGCATCCGGAAACGCGCCAGCAGGCCATCACGGCACTGGACACGCAACGGGAGCGGCTCGAAGCCGAGCTCGCGGAACACAGCGCGGAATTCCGCTCACAGATGCAACCGGTCACGCTCGAAGCCGTGCAGGCGTTGCTCCCCGATGATGCCGCATTGGTCGAGTTCGCGATCTTCCGGCCGTTCGATCCCAAGGCCGAACGAAACTCCGACGCCTACGGGCCACCGCACTATGCGGCGTACGTTCTTCGACGGCACACCGCGCCACTCGGCATCGATCTCGGCGGCGCCGCGGCGATCGATGATGCGATCAGCGCATGGAGGGAGACCCTTCGCGACCCGACGCGCGCGGATCTGAAGGCGCGGGCGCGTGCCGTCGATGCGCGCGTGATGCAGCCGCTGCGCGCCTCATTCGGGGACGCGACGCAACTGCTGATGTCGCCGGACGGCGAGCTCAACCTGGTGCCGTTCGAAGCGCTCGTCGACGAGCACGGGCGCTATCTGATCGAGCGATATGCGATGAGCTACCTCACGAGTGGCCGCGATCTCCTGCGGATGCAGAACGCGCGCGCGAGCACCGGCCCGCCTGTCATCTTCGCCAACCCCGTCTTCGGCGAGCCTGCGGCCACGAAGGTCGTACGGCCGACACCGAAAGCGGCGTCGCCACCAACGCCGGGTGGGAGCATCACGACCGGCGACAACCTGGCGACCATGTACTTTGCGCCTCTTGCCGCCACGGCAGACGAGGCACGGGCCATCAAGACGCTCTTTCCGGACGCCGCGCTCTTCACTGGGGCGCGCGCGACGAGGCCGCGCTTCAAGGCGTGGCCGCGCCTCGCATTCTGCACATCGCCTCCCACGGCTTCTTTCTGCAGGATGGCTACATCGATGCCCAGCATCCACTACTGCGATCGGGGCTCGCGATGGCTGGCGCGAACCTGAGGCGCGACTCGCGCGAGGACGGCGTGCTGACGGCGCTCGAGGCGTCGAGCCTCAACCTGTGGGGAACGAAGCTGGTGACACTCTCGGCCTGCGATACCGGAATCGGTGAAGTGCGAAACGGCGAAGGCGTGTACGGACTTCGCCGGGCGTTCGTCGTCGCGGGCGCCGAGACCGTGGTCATGAGTCTCTGGGCGGTCAGCGATACCATCACCCGCGAGACGATGGTGGCGTACTACACAGGACTTCGAGCCGGTCTCGGGCGTCGCGATGCCCTTCGGCAGGCGAAGCTCGCGCTGCTGCGGCGACCGGCGCGACAACACCCGTTCTACTGGGCCGGCTTCATCCAGTCTGGCGAGTGGGCCAACCTCGAGGGCACGCGCTGAAAGATCTTGGACGCCTCTCTCCTATCGGTGCGTGGACATCACGACAAGGGGAAGGGCTGTGCAGCTTTTTGCGACTCGACACCTGCTTGCAGTTTCTCTGATCTGTTGCGCAGTCACCGGTACCGCGCTGGCTCAGGATGTCGTCACCGTCGTCGGTGCGATTACGACGCGTGCCGACGGTGTCCCGGTTCCTGGTGCCGTGGTCTCGGTGGTGGGCGCCGACGCGAGCGGAATGACGACGACCGACGGGAGTGGACGCTATACGCTGCGGGCGCCGCGTTCGGCCGTGCGCGGCGACAGGCTTCCACTGAAGGTCGACGCGCTCGGCCTGGCGCCACAGCTGCTCGACGTTCGCGTCGACGCGACCACGCTCACGGTGGACGTGGCATTGACGCTCACATTCACCGAACAGGTCATGGTCGGATCGCGTGCGGCGGGGGTCGAGGCCGAGAAGGCCGTGCCGGTCGACGTCATCACGCGCGACCAGATCGCGTCGAGAGGCTACACCGAGATGGCGCAGGTCATTCAATCGCTCGCGCCGTCGCTCAACTTCCCGCGGCCGACCATCGCCGATGGGACCGACACCGTGCGGCCTGCGACGCTGCGCGGCCTGGGGCCCGACCAGGTTCTGGTGTTGATCAACGGCAGACGGCGTCACCAGAGCGCACTGGTGCACCTGAACGACAGCGTCGGGCGCGGGTCCACAGGCGTGGATCTGAACGCCATACCACTGTCGGCGGTCGACCACATCGAAATCCTTCGCGACGGCGCGGCGGCGCAGTACGGATCGGACGCGATTGCCGGCGTGATCAACATCGTGCTGGCCAGCGGAGTGGCACCGCCCGCGGTGACATCGACGGTCGGCCGTGCGATCGGATCGTTCGCCGGGAATCAATGCTCGCCAGACGGGTTGAGTTGCCTCGAGGGGAGCCCGATCGACTTCTCAGACGGCGGCCTGGTCGATCTCGGAGGCTCGTGGGGAATCGCCGCCGGCAAGGGCAGCGTCACCGTGGCCGCGGGGTATCGACACCACAACCGGACGAATCGCGCGTCGTTCGACCCGCGGGACCAGGTCGCCACCGGCGATGCCGGCACGAGCGCCGTCGCCCAGCCGAATCATCGGTGGGGCGACCCCGACACGCGCGACACGATGACGTTTGTCAACGCCAACGTGTGCCGCAACAACTCGTTCGCCAATGAAGCAATGATTGCGGCTGTTCGCGAGCTTCTACACCGGCCGAATCCACCGGGAGCTTCGTGGCTGATCTCGCGGCGCTTCTCCGCTTGTTCGAGTTGGGTCTCCGACGATATCGAGTGGGGTCGCGCGCGGGAGGTGGCGGCTAGAGAGCTCGATGAAGCGACGGAGTCGGAGATAGGGATCTGGTGCTAGTAGCCGAGGTCTTCAGGCTTCACCCATTCGATCTTGCCGTCGCGCTCGACGACCACGGGCAAACCGTCCTTTTTGTGACGAAGCATGGCTTCGCGGACACCCCGCTTGAGAGCCTCGTCGACCACACGCCTGTCCTCGCGGAAGATGCGATTCACGTCCTTGCACGCTTCGCTCTTCATGCGGCTCCCTGCCCCCTGATGATGGCCCAGACCTCTGTATCGTAGACCCGTTCCGGCTGCAACTCCAGGCCCTCTGCGATCAGGGTGGGCTGCGGTCCAGAACTGTTGTACAGCACCCAGTTCGTCGCTACTGGCCGGTACAGGCCGAAGAAGTTGCGAACGCCTGCCGCATAACGTCGGCGCACCACGTCGGCGGGAATATTGTGCCCGCCACTGCGAACGCGATCTGCCACGCGTTCGATTGCCAAATCCGCCGACGACAACCAGAGGAAGACAAGATGAACCTCGTAGCCGGAAGCCCCGAGATCCCGGAGCCAAGGCGCGAACGTGCGGCTCGCAAGGGTCGTTTCGAATGCGAAGCTGAGGCGCTGTTCCGCCAACTCGCGCAGGCGCGACAGCATCACGCGGCCGGCGGCGATGGCCGCGGAGTCATAGCCGCGCACGCTGACGCGTGCGCGCTACCCCCGCGATGGTACCCTAGGCTGTGGATCTCTCATCTCTTTCCGAGGTGCGCGGATCTCCAAGGCAACCGCACCATCTAGACTAGCCCGCGATGTCGTCGGACCCGGGTAGACCGAGGAGCTTCCGATAACGGATGTTGATAAACCGCTTGGCGTGTTCGTCGACATTGGAAAGCAACGACCACATGACGCGCAGATCCACTGACGCCGGCATCTCGACCGCGATCTCAAGCTCAGACATGATGCATGCATAGAACAGCATCGCTTGCGATATCACGTTGCTCTCAAGCGCTCCGGGCTCGTCGCGTTCGTCTGGCATGTTCGCAAACACAGCCATCTGAGCTGCCCTACTGCGCTGGTGCGCGTACGACGACAGGACGGAGTACCACAACCGACGCGCTTCCTCGAATAGCTGTGCACGGTTGCCGGTCAGTAAGGGCGAGAGCTCTTGTGCACCCTTCGCCTTTCTCGCGCGCGTCAGGTAATACGGCGTTGGCCACTCCGGAATCGTCCTCGGATTCCGTCGACTTGCGGCGTCGAGCTGCGCCCAGTCAGCTTGGATAACTAGATGGCCCTCTATTTGCGCGAGCCACTCTTGCCAGTTATCGCGCTGTCCGAATATCTCGCGCTGAACTTCGAGCTCCTCCCAGGCACGCCGATATCCGTCTGCAGCGAACTTCAGGAACGCACGACGTGTTGCCGTGAGTGCCATGACATTTCCCAGCGCTTCCACGAGACTGCGAACGAGAACGGACGCCTGTAGTGGGAGCGTGTTGGGCCTGTCTCGTTCAGCGAGCAACAACGCGACTGCGTCATACGTTGGCGTGTACTGAGCGCCAGCCCCCAAATCAGCGTCCAGGTAGTTCCGGGCTGCAAGCTGCCATTTTTCAGATTGCGCTCAAGGTGCGTGCTCACGTGGCGCCACGTCTTGGCAGCGGGTTCCTGAAAGCGTTTGTACGGAACACGTAGTCGAGATGGGACCACAACCCGCCGGACAAGCCCGCCGGGAGTGATCCTTCGACTGTCGACAATCTTCGCCATGGTGGCTGCGGTACTCGGTGCAAGTGCAGGGTAGCAGAGCTACCCCAAGCCTTTCGAACTTCCTCTTCGAGCTTCCTCTGCAGCGTCTTCGCCCACGGTTTGTCATGCCGTTCCGTGACGCGGATCGACGGGTGCCCCAGGAGCACAGGCAGCCCTCGGAGCCTCAGGCTTGACGACGCCGGGCTCGCCGAACGCGAGCGCTGCGCACTCGTCACCGTCGGCAGGCCCGAGCCTTTCTCGTGAATCTTTCGCCGCCATCTGGAGTCGTGCCTCGCGGTCACCATCGCCCGTCGCAACCGTACCGGAGAACCCGCTTCCCTCCTGTTGTTCGATGTCGATCATTTCAAGCAGATCGGCGCACTGCATCCCAATCAGGATGGAGGCCTTCGGGCTCGCAACAGGGCGAGCACCCGGGCATCCACTAGAGAAAGGTGCGAGAGATGATCAAAGTCGTAGCGCTGATGGTGCCCGCGGTCGCGGTTCTGGTCGGGCTGGGAACCAGCTGTCACGTTGGGGCGAGCCAATCTGACGTGCTCGCGAGATTCGAGGGCAGTACGGGGCTCATTCCGGTGTCGAGCGTGGCGCCGCCGCAGAACGGCGACCTGACGTTCGCGAACGTCGTGCAGAACGTCGTGCGTGGAGTGCCGCCTTCCGGCCAGCCGTGGAAGATCGCCGATCTCAGAGCGATCGTCCATACCGACGGCCGCATCAGGGTCGTCGGGCGCGGTCTGCTCCTCAACGGCGGCAACCTGATTGGGCAGAGTCTCGTCCTCAAGGTCTTCGCGACCGTGCTGTGCGACGTCACCCCTCCCTTCGTCCAGCATTCGACGAATCCCGATGCTCAACAGCTCGATCCCGTTCATCTCGACGCGAGCGGCAATTTTCGACTCGACGACACGTTGGATCCTGTGCCGTCGGCATGCGCCAGTCCCCTGCTTCTGATTCGAGGTCTCAACAACGGGGCGTGGATCGCAGCGGGGTTCCCCAAGGCGGATCGACACTGAGGACCTTCAATCGGGAGACCCGGAGTCACGGAGTCTGCGGCTTCATGGCGAGGACCATCCACGACGTGCCGAACTTGTCTTTGAGCATGGCAAAGCGGACCGCACAGAAGGTCAGCGTACTGGATGGACTGTTCCCAGCCGGGCCAGGTGACAGGCTGGTCCGGCTGTTCAGCGCGCCGCATCATCATGGTGATCTCTCCGCCGAGATGTTGCTCGTAGAAGCGGAACGCCGCTTCGCAGTTGCCTCCGAAGTTCACGAACGTGTTGAGTCTCATGTCATCCCCTTCTCTTCAGTCGCACGCCGCGATCCGCTTCTCGAGAAAGTGTCGCTCCGCGGGATTGCGCGCGAGCGCGAGCGCGGCTCGAAACGACTGGCGCGCGCCGCGGCGATTTCCGCGGCGCAGCTCCAGCTCGCCGAACGCGGCCGGATAGAACGGGTAGCTGGCGAGGCGGTCCCGATCGTCGATCGCCCGAAGCGCCTCGAGGCCGGGCTCGGCGCCGTCACGCTGCGCGAGCGCAATCGCGCGATTGAGCGCGACGACCGGCGAGGGGGCGATCGTCATGAGCCGATCGTACAGAGACACAATCAGCGTCCAGTCGGTGTCCCCGAAAGACGAGGCGCTGGCATGCGCGGCGGCGATCGCGGCCTCGACGTGGTAAGCCGTCACTGCCGGCCCGGCTGCCGAGCGCTCCAGGAGCGCAAGCCCTTCGGCGACGAGTCGAGCGTCCCATCGCGATCGATCCTGCTCGAGGAGGGGATTCAGATCTCCGGCGGGATCGACGCGCGCCGGTAGCCTCGCCGCGTGCAGACACATGAGCGACGCCAGCGCCGCCGTCTCCGGCGAGTCGGCGGGAAGATACTCGCGCAGGAGTGAGGTCAGGCGCATCGCCTCGGTGCACAGGTCGATGCGGACCACCGACTCTCCCGAGGACCAGCGCGACCTGCGCCTCCTCCGACAGTCGCGGATGACAACACGAGAACATCATCCGCAGCTGCTCGTCGCGAATGGTGTGCGCGGCGAATGCCTCCTCGACAACGGGCGCAATCGTCCACTCGGCCTCGAGCAGCCGGCCCATCTCCGGCGCATAGGTCCGCGCCGTCCGATCGCGCCGAATGACATCGAGCGCGCGGTTCTTCGCCGTCGCCATGAGCCACGCCGACGGGTTCTCCGGAAGGCCGCGGACCTTCCATACGTCGAGCGCTTTGCAGAACGCGTCCTGGACGACGTCCTCGGCCAGCGCCAGGTTGTGAACGCCGAAGAACAGCGGCCAGTTGAACGTCGCCGGCAGCACGTTCAGGACCGCATCGCGGCCATACGGCAGCGCCCGCCAGGTGTCGATCGTGAAGACGGCGAGCGCCAGCACGATCCCGACGGAGGCAAGCGCCCACGTCCAACGAGCGTCGGTCGCACCATCACCTGACTGCGTCGCGAGCGTGCCCCACACAATCATCACCATCGCGATACTGACTGGCGCGAGCACAGGCCCCCACCATGGAAGCGGCAGCAGGAACAGGATGTCCCAGTCCAGCAGCGTCCTCGGCCAGCCCGAGATGAGGCGAAGGAAGACGTAATAGAAAATGTCCCAGGCGCCGAAGGCGAGCGCCGCGTAACCGGCGCGGCGGCGCCACGTGCGCCCCGCAAGCACTCCCAGCGTGGCGATCATGACCAGGGTGGCCGCCTCGCGCCACAATTCGACGTTGCCCAGCCCTCCGTTCATCGGCAGCGGGTCTGCCTGGTACGGCTCGATCCGATCGACGAGTGCGCGGATGTAAAACACGCTTGCGGCTTCAACCCAGGCCATCGCGATCGCGAAGGCCATGACGATCGCCCAGCGCGTTCGCTCCGAGAGGTGACCCTTCGACGGGCTCAGGGCAGGACCGGTCATGGCAGCCCCCCGGCGACGTTCGCGACGCTTCGCCTCCGTGCCTCGACCTGGCGGACTTGCGCCTCGACGCGGTCGATGACCTCGTCTGGCGTCGAAGTGCCGGCCGTCAGTCCGACGACCTTCGCGGCGTCGAACCAGTCGGGCCGGACGTCGGCGTCGGTCTGCACGTGATGCACGCGGGCGCAGTAGCGCGCGCAGGTCTTGACCAGCTCGCGGGTGTTGTTGCTCGACCGGCCGCCGACCACGATGACGACGTCGGCCTGGCGGGCCATCGCGACCGCCGCGGACTGCCGTTCCTTGGTGGGCTTGCAGACCGTGTCGAGGAACCGCACCTCCGATTGCGCGAATCGCCGTCGGATCAAGTCGACCAGGTGCCGCACCTTCTCCACCGCCTGCGTCGTCTGGGCCGCCACGCCGAAGCGTGGATGCTCCTCGAGCGCGAGGACGTCATCGTCTTCGAGTACCACGTCGAAGCGATCGAGATCGCCGGTGAGGCCGCGCACCTCCACGTGGTCGCGTTGCCCGACGATGACGGCGTGGTAGCCGTCGCGCGCGAGGGCCGCGACAGCGCGGTGCGCGACGCGGACGAGCGGGCACGTGGCTTCGACCACCGTCAGCCCCAGGCCGCGGGTCCGCGCGAGGGTGCGCTCGGACGTACCGTGGGCCGTCACCATCACGGTCGGCGTCGTGACGTGTGCGACGTCCTGCGCGACCGCGATGCCCTTCGCCTCGAGGGCGTTCAGGACGGTGGGGTTGTGGACGAGGTCACCAAGGATCGTGAGGGGGCCGGCGGCCGCGTGCTCGAGCGCGAGCGCGATGGCATCGCGAACGCCGAAGCACATACCGAGGTGGGCCGCCCGGAGGATACGCATGCGGAAACAGTTTTACACAGAGTTCTTTGTGTTGTAAAGTTTGTAGCCGCAGCAGCGTCGAGCGATTCGTTTTGTAGGAGTGCGCGCATGGGAATCGGAGGAGGCGGAGCGTATGAGTGAAGACGGGCACTCCGACAGTGGCGTCACTGGCCGGGCGCTCGTGGGGGCGGCTCGCCTCTATCCCGTGCCACCCGCCTCCGTCGCGGCGTTGCTCGCGGTGGGCGGGGTCCTCGGCGCGGTGGGCGATGGCCTGCTGCGAGCTCCCGGCCCGCCGGGTCTGAACCTGTCACTGTGGATCGCCTTGGTCGCGGTCGCGGCGCTCGCGCTGCACCGCCGCGCGGCTCTCGCACTGGACCCCGAGCGCGTCGCCTGGCTGGTGATCGGCGTCGTGTTCGCGGCGGGACTCGCGTGGCGCGACGCTCCGCCGCTGAAGCTGCTCGCGCTTGGCGGCGCGACGTTGACCTTCGCGCTCGCGGCTCTTCGTCCCGCCGCGGCCTGGGTGCGTCGCGCGGGCGTGCTTCGATACGCCGGCGCCCTGGCGCTGGGCGCACTGCACGCGTGGACGGCCGCGACGCTGGCGCTCGTGGATGCGATGCGGCCCACCCCGCGTGTCGAGACCGGACGTGCGGCCGGATGGCGCAGTGCCGCGGCCGTCGCGCGCGGACTCCTGATCGCCACGCCGCTCGTCGTGGTGTTCGGCGCGCTGTTCATGTCAGCCGATGCCGTATTCGAGAAGCTTGTGGCGAACGTGCTTCGCTTCGACTTCGAGCGGATCGCGAGTCACCTCCTGCTGTTCTCGATCCTGGCGTGGCTCTCGACCGGGTACCTGCGCGGCTTTCTGACCGGCACCACGCTGCCGTGGCCCGCAGATCGCCGGCCGGTGATCGACGGCCGAGGCGTTGCGGCGCCGAAAGGGCGGGCGCTCGGTATTACCGAAGTCGCGACGGCGCTGGCCGCGATCGACCTGCTGTTCCTGGTCTTCGTGATCGTGCAGTTCCGGTATTTCTTCGGCGCCGACACGCTGGTCCAGATCACGCCCGGCCTGACGTATGCCGACTACGCGCGCCGCGGCTTCTTCGAGCTGGTCTTCGCGGTCGTCCTCGTCGTGCCGGTCCTGCTCGCTGCCGACTGGCTCCTCGACCGGCGCATCCGACGCGACGCCCTCGTCTTCCGCGGTCTCGCCGGCGTGCAGATCGGGCTGGTGCTCGCGATCGCCGCGTCGGCGCTCCAGCGGCTGCGCCTCTATCACGCGAGCTACGGGCTCACCGAGTCGCGGCTCTACGCGATGGTGCTGCTGATCTGGATCGGCGCGATGCTGTTCTGGCTCGCCGCCACCGTGCTGCGCGGCCGCCGCGACGCGTTCGCGTTCGGGACACTGGCATCCGGCCTCGCGACGGTCGCCGTGCTGTTCGCCGTCAACCCGGACGCGGTCATCGCGCGCGCGAATGTGGCGCGGATGTCGGCGGCGGACGCGTCGGTGCGGTTCGACGTCGCGTACGCCACATCGCTGAGCGCTGACGCAGTGCCAGTGCTGATCGATGCACTGCCCGCGCTGCCCGCCGATGTGCAGTGCCCGCTTGCGCGACACCTGCTGCGCCGGTGGCCACCCGACCGTGAGCGCTCGCTCCGCAGCTGGAACTGGTCCGCGGCGCGTGCGAGTGACGCGGTGCGCGAGCACGAGGCGCGGCTGCGGTCGATGGTGGGGCCGGATCAGAAATGCGCGGCGCCCGGTGCCTCACAGAGCTCGCACCAGCCAACGGGCCGGTGGACGTCGTCGTCATCGACAGCGTGGAGCATCCCACGGCAGATTGAGCATCGCGCCGATCCAGATCAGCGGCACCCTCGCGAAGAACGGCACGGCAACCAGCGCGCGTGCGACGGCATCGCGAACGCCGAAACAGATACCGAGGAGTGCCTCTCCCCTTGACGTTCGAAAGGAGCGCTGCTAGACTCCTTTCGTCCGTCGAAAGGAGCCAGTATGGCGAAGGACAGAAGCGACGTGCTGCAGGGAACGCTCGACATGCTGGTCCTCAGGGCCTTGCAGCTCGAGCCGATGCACGGCTGGGGTATCGCCGAGCGCATCGAGCAATGGTCGGAGCACGTGCTGCAACTCGGACAGGGCACGCTCTATCCGGGACTCTATCGCCTGGAGCGGCAGGCCTTCATCCGCTCCGAGTGGCGCGTCACCGACAACAACCGGCGCGCCCGCTATTACTCATTGACCGCGCGCGGACGGCGCTACCTGGACCAATCCCTGGTGCAATGGCGACGGATGTCGCGCGCCATCAACCTCGTTCTGGATGTGACGACCGTGAACTGAGAGGGGCCGATGCGTGCGCTGACTGATGCATGGCGGCGGCTCCGTTCGCTCGCCGGCCGCCGGAAGCTCGAGGACAGGCTCGACGACGAGATCCGCTTCCATGTCGAGCAGCAGATCGAGAAGAACCGGCGCGCCGGCATGACACCGGACGAAGCGCAGCGCAAGGCGTTGATCCGATTCGGCGGCGTGGAACAGGTGCGAGAGCGGACGCGGGACGAGTTTCGTGCCGCGCTCATCGAGAATCTCGCGCGCGATGTCCGCTACGGCCTGCGCTCGCTGCGCCGCCATCCGGGCTTCTCTGCGATGGCCGTGCTCTCGCTGGCGATCGGCATCGGCGCGAACGCGGCCATCTTCGGCGTGGTTAACGCCGTCGTCTTCCGCGACTCTCCGCTGGTCCAACCCGAGACGCTCGTCAACATCTACGAAACCGAAGCCGGGCGGGGGTTCGGTCAGCTGTCGCACCCCAACATCGAGGACCTGCGCAAGGGGACAGCGAATGTCTTCGGCGGCATCGTGGCATCGACGTTCGCGTTCGCGCCGCTCGATCGCGACGGCACGGCGGCGATGGTCATGGGCGAGGCGATGACGGGAGGTACCTTTGCGCTCCTGGGCGTCCAGCCGCTGCTCGGCAGGGCCATTCAGCCCGAGGACGACATCGCGCGAGGCGGTCATCCCGTGGTGATGCTCGGCCACGGCTACTGGCAGCGCGCCTTCGGCGCCGACCCGCAGGTTGTCGGCCGCACGCTGCGAATGGGAGGGCGCGCCTACACCATCATCGGCGTCGCCCCGGCCAACTATCACGGCGGTACTGCAGTCCTCACGCCGGCCTTCTACGTCCCGCTGGCGATGGCGAACGAGCTGATGGGTGTTGAGATGCTCGACCAGCGCGACTGGCACAGCTTCTCAGTGAAGGCACGGCTCGCACCGGGTGTGACGCGAGCGCAGGCCGAGCACTCCGCCTCCCTCGTCGCGGAAAGTCTGACCCGCGCGCGACCGGAAGGATGGATCCCCGGACGTCAGTTCTCTCTCGTACCGACCGGCGACGTACAAGTCGCCCCCGGAGTGGATCCGCTACTGCGGGCGGCGGTCTGGCTGCTCATGACCGTGGTGGGGCTCGTCCTGCTGCTGGCATGCACGAACCTCGCGAGCTTCCTGCTGGCGCGCGCCCTCGATCGGGGGCAGGAGATGGCCGTGAGGCGTGCCCTCGGCGCGACCCGAGGTGCGCTCGCCCGCCAGTTGCTCGTCGAGAGCACGCTGCTCGGACTCGCGGGCGCGGTGGTGGGCCTCGTCCTGGCGCTCGGGCTCCTCCACGCCCTGCTGTGGGTCGACCTCCCGCTGCCGTTCGGCTTCAAGCTCGATCTGCACTTCGGCCTCGACTCGAAGGCGCTGTTCGATTGGCGAGTCCTGGCTCTCACGGCGGGCGCCGGCGTCGTGGCCGGAGGACTCCTCGGGCTCGTCCCCGCCGTGCATGGAACCCGCGCCGATCTCGGCTCGGCACTCAAGACGGGCAGCCGAGGCAGCGATGCGCCCGGGCCTCTCAGGTGGCGCAACGCGCTGGTCGTCGTCCAGATCGCCGTGTCGCTCGTACTGCTCGTCGGGGCAGGAGTGTTCCTGAGGAGCTGGCAGCAGATGCTGGCCGTCGATCCGGGGTTCGGCGGGGCTCCGACGTCGATCCTCGCCCTGTGGATGCCGGTGGCTCGTTCGACTCCAGACGAGGCTGTGCAGCTGACGCGTGACGTGCTCGAGCGCTTTCGGGCGCTGCCCGGCGTCGAAGCCGCCGGCCTCGTCTATCCGCTGCCGCTCGACTTCAACTCCAATTCGACGGCGTTCACGATCGACGGCCACGCTCCGCCTCCTGGCCGGGAAGCGTTCCGCGCGAACAGCGCGACCGTGGACGGCGGGTTCTTCGACGCGGCCGGCATGGCGATTGTGGCGGGCCGCACCTTCAACGATAGCGACCGGCGCAACAGTCAGCCCGTGGCCATCATCAGTCAGGCGATGGCCCGTCGATATTGGCCCGACGGCGACGCGCTGGGTCGCATCCTCCGCCGGCCCGATCCGGTCGACCCTGACTTGACGGTCGTCGGCGTGGCGAGCGATATCAACGTGCGATCGCTCGGGGAAACTCCTGGCGACGTCGTCTACGAGTCTTATACCCAGGGTGAAGGCAGCGCGATGTTCGACTTCATCGTCCGCACGGCGCCGGATCCAGACTCGATCTCGCCCGCGCTGATCGCCGCCGCCCGGGCGATCAATCCGGACCTGCAAGTCGTGCAGTCCACGACGATGGCGCAGCATCTGGCGATGTCGCGTCTGCCGTCGCAGATGGGCGCGTTCATACTCTCGGCGTTCGCGGCGATGGCCATGGCGCTGGCGGCCATCGGCGTGTACGGGCTGGTGCGCTACACGGTGGCGAGGCGCAGTCGCGAGGTCGGGATCCGCATGGCGCTCGGGGCCGACGCCGCCGGCGTCGCGCGGCTACTCGCGACGAATGGTCTGCGGCTGGTGCTGCTCGGCGGCGCGATCGGCGTGGCCGCGTCGCTGCTCGTGGCCCGCTTCCTCGCGACGCTGCTGTTCGGCGTCGGGAACTTCGATCCTATCGCCCTGATCGGTGCGCCGCTCGTGCTCGGCGTCGCGGCATGGCTGGCTGCCTATCTACCCGCGCGGCGCGCCAGTCGCGCCGACCCGCTCTCCGCTCTGCGCACCGACTGATCCGTCACCTATGCAGGTGAGTCCCATCACAGATCCTCGTGTTGCTGTGGCCACTAGTGCGGACCGTCTGGCGGCGTCGGACTCGCGGTGCTCAGTTGCTCATAGAGCGCACGCCGCACCGTCTGTGCGTGGCGTGCCTGTTCGACCAGATGGGCGAACCGTTCCGGCGCCTGCTGCTGGATGACGCGGAACCGGCTCTCCGATTCCATGAACGTGCCGACATCGGCCTTGGGCCGCGCCGAATCGAGTTGAAGGGGCGGCAGTCCGGCCTCCGCGCGGCGGGGATCGTAGCGGTAGAGTGGCCAGTAGCCGCTCTCGACCGCGGCGCGCTGATGGTCCACGCCGTTGGCCAGATCGTAGCCGTGCGCGATGCAGTGCGCGTAGGCGATGACGAGCGAGGGGCCGGGAAACGCCTCCGCTTCCTGCAACACCTTCACGGCATGTGCGTCCTTGGCGCCCAGGGCGATCGTGGCGACGTAGACGTGCCCGTAGGTCATCGCCATCAGCCCGAGGTCCTTCTTCGCCAGCGACTTGCCCGACGCCGCAAACTTCGCCGTGGCGCCGAGAGGCGTGGCCTTCGACTGCTGGCCGCCGGTGTTCGAGTACACCTCGGTGTCGAGCACGAGGACGTTCACGTTGCGGCCCATGGCCAGCACATGATCGAGTCCGCCGAAGCCGATGTCGTACGCCCAGCCGTCCCCGCCGACGATCCACACGCTCTTGCGCACGAGCGCATCGGCGAGCGCAATCAGTCGCCGCGACTCGGCGTCGTCGAGTGAGCGGAGCTGCTCGCGCAGGAGCAACACGCGCGCGCGCTGCGCGAACGTGCCGGCTTCGGTCGATTGATCGGAGGTCAACAACTCGGCGGCGAGCGGCGCGCCGATCGTCGCGGCGAGCTGCGCGACCAGCGACTGCGCCTGCTGCTCCTGCGAGTCGAGCGCGAGACGGAAGCCAAGGCCGAACTCCGCGTTGTCCTCGAACAACGAATTGGACCAGGCGGGCCCGCGACCGCATGCGTCGACGGTGTACGGCGTCGTCGGCAGGTTGCCGCCGAAGATCGACGAGCATCCGGTGGCGTTGGCGACGAGCAGGCGATCGCCGAACAGTTGCGTGAGCAGCTTGATGTACGGCGTTTCGCCGCAGCCCGCACAGGCGCCCGAGAACTCGAAGAGCGGTTGCAGCAGCTGGACGCCCTTCACATCGCGCTTCACCCCGCTTCGATCCGCTTCGGGAAGCGTCAGGAAGTACTCCCAATTCGCGCGCTCAGTGTCACGCAAGGGTGGCTGCGGGCTCATCGTCAGCGCGCGATGGGTGGGCTCGCCCTTCTCGTGCGCCGGGCACATCGCCACGCACAGCTCGCAGCCGGTGCAGTCTTCGGGGGCCACCTGGAGCGAATAGCGCTGGCCCTTCAGATCCGGTCCCTTCCATGCGGTGTCCTTGAACGTCTCCGGGCGGCCGGCGAGGATGTCCGAGGGGTAGACCTTGGCGCGAATCGCGGCGTGGGGACAGATCTCCGCGCACTTGTTGCACTGGATGCACAGCTCGCTGTTCCACACCGGGATGTCCTGCGCGAGACTGCGCTTCTCCCAGCGCGACGTGCCGGTGGGCCACGTCCCATCCACAGGGAAGGCGCTCACCGGCAGCGAATCGCCGCGATTGGCCAGCATCGTCGCCGTCACGCGCGCGACGAAGTCGGGAGCGTTCGACGGGAGCGTGAGTCGGCACGCGGCCTCCGGCCCGGCAGTCAGGGGCACCGAGACCTCGTACAGATTCGCCAGCGTGGCCTCGACCGCCTTGAAGTTCTTCTCGACGACTTCGGAACCGCGACGGCCGTAGGTCTTCTTGATGGCCCCGCGGATCTTCTCGATCGCCTGTGCCTGCGGAAGCACGTTGGAGATCGCAAAGAAGCACGTCTGCATGATGGTGTTGATGTGCGAGCCCATCCCGGACCGATCGGCGACGGCATACGCGTCGATCACGAAGAACCGCAGCTGTTTGGCGACAATCGCCTGCTGTACCGAGCCGGGCAGGTGCTCCCAGATCTCGTCACGGCCGAACGGCGTGTTCAGCAGGAACGTCGCCCCGTGATCCGCGCATGCCAGCACGTCGTAGCGGTCGAGGAACATCGGCTGATGGCACGCGACGAAGCTGGCGTTCGAGATGAGATACGCGGAGCGCAGCGGTCGGGGACCGAAACGCAGGTGCGAGATCGTCAGCGCCCCGGATTTCTTGGAGTCGTAGACGAAATATCCCTGCGGCCAGAACTCGGTCTCCTCGCCGATGATCTTGATCGAGTTCTTATTGGCACCGACGGTGCCGTCTGCGCCCAGGCCGTAGAAGACGCAGCGGACGACGTCGGCCGGCTCGATGTTGAAGTCGGCCGGAACCGCCAGCGACGTGTGGGTGACGTCGTCGACGATGCCGACCGTGAAATGAGACTTCGGGGTCGCCAACGTCAGGTTGTCGAACACCGCCTTCACCATGGCCGGCGTGAACTCCTTCGACGACAGGCCGTAGCGGCCGCCCACGACCGTCGGGATCGATTCGAAGGCTGTGGGTGCGGTGCCTGCCGCTTCGTGCAGCGCCACAACGACATCCAGGTAGAGTGGCTCACCAATACTCCCCGGCTCTTTCGTGCGATCGAGGACTGCGATCTTCTTGACCGTTCGCGGAAGTGCCGCGAGCAGCTGCTCCGCCGCGAGCGGCCGATACAAGCGCACCTTGAGGACGCCGACCTTCTCGCCGCGGGCCTGCAGGTAGTCCACGGTCTCGTGCGCCGTCTCTGCGCCCGACCCCATCATCACGATCACGCGCTCGGCCTCGGGATCGCCGACGTAGTCGAACAGCCGGTAGGCCCGTCCGGTGAGCCCCGCGAATTGATCCATCACGGCCCGCACCACCCCGGGCGTTGCGGTGTAGTACGAGTTGCAGGCCTCGCGCGCCTGGAAGAACACGTCCGGATTCTGCGCGGTGCCGCGCAGCACGGGATGCTCGGGCGTCAACGCGCGGTGCCGGTGTGCGCCGACCAGGTCGTCGCCGACCAGGGCCCGCAGCACCTCGTCACCAAGCATCTCGATGCGCGCAACTTCATGAGAGGTTCGGAAGCCGTCGAAGAAGTGGATGAAGGGCACTCGACAGCGGAGCGTGGCCGCCTGTGCGATGAGCGCCATATCGTGCGCTTCCTGTACGGATCCTGATGCGAGCAGCGCGACGCCGGTCTGCCGAACGGCCATTACGTCCGAGTGGTCGCCGAAGATCGACAGCGCGTGCGTCGCCACCGTGCGGGCCGCCACGTGCATCGCGAAGGAAGTCAGCTCACCAGCGATCTTGTAGAGATTGGGGATCATCAGGAGCAGCCCCTGCGACGCGGTGAACGTGGTTGCAAGTGAGCCGGCCTGCAGCGCTCCGTGAACGCTGCCGATGGCTCCCGCTTCGGACTGCATCTCGACGACCTGTGGCACGTCCCCCCAGATATTGCGCTGCCCCGCGGCCGACCACTCGTCGGCGAGTTCGCCCATCGTCGACGAGGGAGTAATCGGGTAGATGACGACGACCTGGTTGGTACGGTAGGCGACGGAGGCGGCAGCTTCGTTGCCGTCGAGTGTGGCGAACCGGCGATTGCTCATGTCACGGAAGGAGCAAGGGGCATGCTCGGTTGACGCAGGGGCCTTGCGGACGAATCATTGGGGAAATTCACGCGGTCGTCCAGCCGACATCGGCGCCGGTGAGGATTAATCCCCAGGACTGCGCGAAACCGCGGCGATCGTGGACATCACGACCGGCTCTGCTGGTATCGAACCGGCCGGTACGCCGGAAACCACATCGCGCGGCTCACGGTCTCTTATCGTCGGCTTGATGTTGCGGATCGTTTCCTCCAGCGTGATGTGCGCGGGATCGCCGCACGCCCACGTCGCCACCTCGTCGACCGGCCGCGCGTAGCCGGCCTTGAAGTCTTCCAGCTCCGCCCGCCCCTGGGTCACCAGTCCCCCGCTGTCAACAGTGGAGATGCGCTGCCGCGCCTCCTCGCTGGACAGCCCGCCATCGCGCAGCGCCGTCACCAGGAGGCTGGCAATCCCCTGGGCGGACGCCCCGGCTCCGCCCAGGACGACGCGCTGGTTGCGTATGGCCCCACCGGTCATCCGCAGCGCGGCGTACACACCGGCGGACACGACCGCGGCCGTGCCCTGTATGTCGTCGTTGAACGAGCACAACCGGTCGCGAAAGCGCGCGAGCTGCGTGATGGCATTGGCCTTGAGAAAATCCTCCCACTGCAGGACGGTGCAGGGGTACACGCGCATCACGGCCTCGACAAATTGATCGATGAAGTCCTGGTACTCGCGTCCGCGAACCCGCCGCTGCCGCAGGCCGAGATACAGCGGATCGTTCAGCCGCTCCTGATTGTCCGTGCCCACATCGAGCATGATCGGCAGCGTGAGCGAGGGCGGAATCCCGGCGCATGCGGTGTAGAGGGACAGCTCCCGGTCGGGATTCCCATTCCGCCGATTCCCTGGTCGCCGAGCCCGAGGGTCCGCTCCCCGTCGGTGACGACGATGACGGCCGGCGGCCGCGGATGGTTGTTGAGGATGTCATCGATCCGATGGCGCTGCTCGTGCGAGATGTAGAGGCCGCGCGAGTGGCGGAAGATGTGGGAGAACTGCTGGCACGCTTCGCCGACCACCGGCGTGTAGACGATCGGCATCATCTCGTCGATGTGGTCGTGGACGAGGCGGTAGAAGAGCGTCTCGTTGCGGTCGCGCAGGCTGACCAGGTGGATGTCGCGCTCCAGTGGCGCCTGCTTGACGCAATAGTTCTCGTACAACATCGGAGCGGGACCCTGGCTGCGTCGGGGCGAGGGCAGACCTATCGGCGTCATCCCGGTTGGGCTTGCGGCATCGAAAGCCGGGTCCGGAGCGTCCCTGCTTTCCTGGCCGTGTCCGGGATCTGGGCCGGCGTCGGACTCGGCATCGACGCCGCCGTTCCGGCAACGCGGATCTACCGGGCAGCTCCCACACGAACCGGCATCACGGTGTCGCCGATGATCGGAGAGGAGCGAACAGGCGTGCACCCGGCGTGGCGGTTTTGACAGGCGCTCGTCGTCAGGTTTCTTCCGTGCGACTGAAGGGGCGCTGTTGCCGGCAGCGCACCCATGTCACCTGATCTGGCTCCTGAGGGCCTGCCTGTTGAGGGCGACGCCCATCGAGCGCCTCACATCCGCGAACGCCCACGTTTCGCCGAGACCGAGCCGGATGAGCACTCCCAGTTGCGCCTGGTAGGCGCCCCGTTCGTCGGGACCGTGCTCCACATGCCACAGCTCGTGAGCAATCACGCTCGCGATTATCTTCAGCGCAGCCCGAGGGCGGCACAGCCCGCGTAACGCGGGCGTGTATTGCGCCGAGACCGCCTCGCGGAACGCCGGAGCTGACGCGATCATGTAGATCACCCCTTCGCTGCGATCGACGAATGCCTGCGCGTTCGGCGACACGACGGTCGGCGGAGAATCGAGGACCCTGATCGGAGGCAGCGTGCTGACGGTCCCGCCGAGCAGGTCCAGCGCGCACATGATCACCACCGCTGATGGGGACATCGTCAACCTCCTACCGCAATCCGGGTCGAGAACAATCTCGCGCGCCTCGCGTACACCAGGCGCCATCCAGTCCGCGGTTCACTTCTCCGGGGTATGACCAAGGGAGACACACGGGTTATGGCGCGTCTGCTCCCACCTCTGTGCGCCTGATGCGTGAACGATCACGCGCGCTCAGACGCTACCCATCTCCGTTCAGCAGCTACCATGCCAGCGTGCACCGTGCGACGTACGCGCGAGTTCATTCGAAAGAGCCGCGCGCTCGACCGAGACTCGCGAGACGTCTTCGCCACGCATGTCCGATGACGGTCGCCACTCGTCCCACGGGCGAACACGCGTGTCACACATCTGCGGAGAGAGCTGCCGCACACGGCTCCCGCCGCTCGAAGGAACGCCAACCGATTCGGTCGTCGTGCGTACAGAGCTCTGCGCGTCGTGGGCGCGAACGCCCACGACGACACCACGAGACAGGTGCCGGCGCGATCCGGCACGCGGATCCATGCGGCGTGACCAGGAGCGGCCTGGTCGATGCTAAGGCGGGAAACGAGGATGTGAAATCGGTGCCTGCGGCGACGTGGAATCGAGCTATCGGCTCGACTGCTCGTCGCTGTGCGCAGTGGCGCCGTGCATCGCGGCGAAAGAAAGGGCTGGCCGTGCGGGCACGACGGGCGAGCTCGCGCGTGGCGAGGCGTGTGAAGACTGTACGGAGAGGTCGCGCGTCGAGAGACGCAACGGGCGAACGAAGCGACCCATTCCTGGCCCGACGGCATACGCGGCATCGAAGATCGTCTCGCCGCGCCGGACAGTCCGGCGCACGACGCCACGGAAGGTGTGGCCGCAATAGGGGCTGAGCTTGTGCCGCTGGTGCAGGTGACGCGGCTCGAGCGTGCAGCACTCGTTCAGAGCAACAAGGGCGAGGTCGGCATCGTGGCCCACCGCGATCGATCCCTTGCCGGCGATTCGGAATCGTCGTCCGGGCGTGGTGGCCGTGAGCCCGGCGATGCGTTGGAGCGACAGCCCGCGCGCGTGATGACCGCGATCGAGCAACACCGACAACGTCGACTGCACGCCGGCGATACCGCCCCAGGCGCGGTCGAATGGGAGGGCCTTCAGCGCGGGATCCGCCGGCGAATGATCCGACGCCACCAGATCGACCTCGTTGGCCAGCACCGCGTGCCACAGGCCGTGCTGTTCCGCCGGCGACCGCAGCGGCGGCGCGCATTTCGCCACGGCGCCAAGTCGCTCCATGTCCTCCTGCGTGAAGAACAGATAATGCGGGCAGGTCTCGATCGACACATCGACTCCACCGCGGCGCGCCTCGGCGGCAAGCGCGACGCCCCGGCCCGAGCTGACGTGGACGATGTGCAGCCGCACTCCGGTGTCGCCGGCCAGTTCGAGTGCGCGCCGAATGGCGTCGATCTCGGCGGCGACGGGCCGCGAGGCGGCGAAATCGCGAGCGTCGCGAATGTCGATGTGACGTGACAGCGCCTGCAGCAACTCTTCGCTCTCGGCGTGCACGGCAACAGGGAGCCCCAGCCGCCTCGCCTGGTGACACCCCTCCAGCAGAACGGTGTCGTCGGCGCGCGGAAAATCGGGCACCCCGGAGTCGCACATGAATGCCTTGAATCCGACCACCCCACGGTCGGCGAGCGCCGGCATCGCCGCAAGCGAATCACGAGTCAATCCACCCCACAGCGCGAAGTCCGTCACTGATACACGCTCGAGCGCGGTCCGTTTGCGATCGAATGCGTGCTCGTCGACCACGGCTGGCGTCGAATTCATCGGCATGTCGAAGAACAGCGTTCCACCGGCGGCTGCGAGCGCACGGCTGCCCGTCGACGCGCCCTCCCATGCCGTCCGTCCTGGCTCGTTGAAGTGCAGGTGGACGTCGATCGCTCCAGGCAGCACGATGAGGCCGCGCGCGTCGACCTCGTCACGGCCGCCGGGCAGCTCAGGCCCGAGCGCCGTGATGCGGCCATCGGCGATCGCCACGTCGAGCTCGCGGCTCCCGTCCGCCGTCACGACCGTTCCGCCGCGAACGACTAGATCGACCATCGACGACTCCGTGCGAACTCATCGAGGAAACGCTGTCCCGCCAGCAGCGCCATCGCCACGTCGTCTTCGTCCACGGCTTCATCGGGGTGATGGCTGAGGCCTGCCGGGTTGCGCAGCAAGAGCATCGCCACTGGCATGACATGAGCCAGGATCATGGCGTCATGGCCGGCGCCGCTCGATATCCGCGGCACGGGCCGACCGTCCACGGCGGCCGCCTCGCTGAGCACGCCGGTCAACGCCGAATCCATCGAGACGCTCCGCTGATCGAGCCGCACCGACCACCCCAGATCCAATCCGCGCCGGGCGGCCACGACCTCGCCGCTGCGCGCCAGCCGGGCGACGGCGGCCCCACGCGTCCCATCGTCCACGTGGCGGACATCGAGCGTCGCCGAGCAGCGCCCGGCGATGACGTTCGATGCGCCTGGCTCCAGCGAGAGGCAGCCGACCGTGGCGACGAGGCCCGCGGTCGTGCTCGCGTCACGCTCAACCAGTCCGATCCATTCCGCAGCGCCGGCCAGTGCGTCGCGGCGGCTGTTCATCGGCGTCGCGCCGGCATGGGCGGCTGAGCCCGCGAAGGCCACGTCGGCGCGTGTCTGCCCGACGATCACGTCGACCACGGCGATCGGACGTTTCAGCGCTTCGAGAACCGGCCCCTGCTCAATGTGCAGTTCGAGGTAGGCCAGCGCATTCCTCACCGCCACGTCGCCAACGCGCGACGGGTCGAGACCGAAGTCACGAATGGCCTCGCGCAACGAGATGCCGCGGGCGTCGCGTACCGCGAGCAGGCTCTCATCGAGCGTGCCCGACAGCGCGCGGCTGCCGAGGAACGGCACGCCAAAGCGGATCCCCTCCTCGTCCGAGAATGCGATCACCTCGATCGCGAACGGGAAGCGTTCGCCGTCGAGGAGGTCGATGAGGGCGATCGCCAGCACAACCCCGAGCACGCCATCGAACGCCCCCGCTCGTGGGACGGTGTCGAGGTGCGAGCCGATGAACAGTCGCGGCGCGTCGGCGCCGACCGCCGGATAGGCGCCGTGCAGGTTGCCGATCGCATCGACATGGACCGACATGCCGGCACGTGTCATCCAGGCACCGAGCCGCAGGTGAACGTCTCGCATGGGGTTGGACAGGCACGTGCGCGTGGTGAACCCGGGCTCCTCGGAGCACTGAGCGAGCGCGCGGCACATGCGGACCGCCTCTGCGGCCGCGGTGCGAATCGACGTCGATGAAGCGGACGGCACTATGAGCCTCGATAGGTGCTGTAGCCAAAGGGCGAGAACAAGAGCGGAACGTGATAGGTGCCCGACGAGTCGGCGATACCGATGCGCACGATCACGTCGCCCAGGAATGGCGGCTCCGACAGCGGAACGCCGTGGCCGCGGAGGTACGAGGCGACGCGAAACGTGAGCTCGTAGATCCCGGTCGGCATCGCGTTACCCTCGGCGAGCGGCCCGTCGGTTCGGCCGTCCTGGTTGGTCGTCATCGTCGCCACCAGGTAGCGGCCGTCATCACGCAGGGCGTGCAGCTGCACCTCGACGCCCGCGGCCGGCAGGCCACGGCTGGTGTCGAGTACGTGCGTCGAGAGCCGACCCATCGCTTATCGCGTCAGCGTCACGCCGAGACACCCATACGCGGGACGGGCGTCGGTATAGATGCCAACCGCATCGCCCTGTTCCACGACGGTGTCCCACGTGCGGTTGTTCGCCTCGAGACGGACTTCGCCAACGGCGGGGAGCGCGTGGAGGAGCCTGGTGGCCATCGTGTGGATCAGCTGCTGGATGCTGCCCGACTCGAAGGATGTGAAGGCCTCCGCGACGAGCGTGCGCACGCAGTCGGTCGTGGGCCCTTCGAAGGCGTCGGCGGGATTCGTAAAGCGCCACTCCACATCCAGCCACATGTGCAGCGGTCGGTTCGTGATCTCTGGGAGCGTCGTGAACTCGTCTCGGACAAAGCCATGGAACGCGCTGCCGTTCAGGCGGAGCAGTTTGAGGCCGTGCAGCCCCTGTGTCGCTTCAACGAGGTCGCTCCCGACCAGCTCCACGCGGGCCATCGCTCGGTCGGGTCCGGCAGGCGTGAACGCCACGCCGCCGGCGTCGCCGGCAAATGGGATTCGAGCGGCCGACACCTGCACGCCTTCCGCATGCGGATAGCAGTCGAGAAAGGAGGCGCCGAGAAAGCGGCAATAGCGGGCCAGGTCGTCGCCGGCGAACTCCAGTGTCTTGCGCTGGATGAAGTTCTTCATCGAGTCGGTGGCCACGAGCCCGGTGTTGTCACCGGTCGTGTACGTCGGCCAGAACGCGTCGCCGTACGTCAGCATCAGCACCTTCGCGCCGAACACCGGGCTCACGCCGGGCGGCGCTGTGCCGTCACGGTGCAGCCGGTAGATGATCACGTCACCTTTGCCGTAATAGTTGCGCTTGGGGCCACTGACAAATCGCTCCACGGGATCCTCGTTTGCGCGCGCGCCAGGCGCTGCGCCGATCAGAGATGGCTAGGCGAGAAGAGGCTGCAGTCGCAGTCGGGCGATGCGCGAGACCTGGTGCAGCGCCTCCTCGAACTCGTCGTCGAGCGTGCGCGGGAGGCGCCGCTCGAGTGCGTCGATGACGTCGTGCGTCGAGCTGCCGCTGACGGCAAAGAGGAATGGGAAGGAAAACTTCAGCCTGTAGGCGGCGTTGAGCCGGTCGAGGCGCGCGACCTCGGCTGCCTCGAGGCGGTCGAGGCGGACGCCGGCCTGCTCGCGCGTCGACGCCGCGCTCATGTGCCGGCGCGCCCCGAGCTCGGGATGCGCACGCAACAGGCACAACTGCTCGTCGCGGCTGGCCGCCGCGACGACATCGGCCATCACCGCGTGCAGATGGTCGACGCTGGCAAAGGGTCGCCGCTCCCAGGCACGTTCCGACACCCAGGGCGACTCCTCCCACACCTCGCGCAGCACGGCGACGAAGCGTGCCGCGTCGGAGGCGTTCAGCTCGGCAATGGTCATGGCACGGTCAGGCGGCTGACGACCCGCTCGCCACGGCGCCAAAGACCACCGTTTCGGCTGGCTCGGTGAGCAGCGCAATCGCGTGATCGATGTCATCGGTCACGTGGATCAGCGACACGTCACGCGACGCGACGGTGCCGGCGGCGACCATGGCGTCGAGCAGAAGGAGGAGCGGGCTCCAGTACGCGCACCCAAGCAGCACGATGGGCTTTGGCCCCATCCGCCTGGTCTGGATCAGCGTCAGAATCTCGAAGAACTCGTCGAGCGTGCCGAGCCCGCCGGGCAGCACGACGAACCCCATCGATCGCCGGCACATCACCACCTTGCGGACGAAGAAGTAGCGCACGGTGGCGCAGTGATCGAAGTAGCGGTTCACCGGCTGCTCGAACGGAAACTCCATGCGGCAGCCGAGAGATCGGCCGCCACCCTCGCGCGCGCCGCGGTTGACGGCCTCCATGAGCCCCGGCCCGCCGCCGGTCATCACGGCGTAGCCGGCGCGTCCCAGCGTCCTGCCAAGCTCGCGCCCCAGCCGGTAGGCCGGGTTGTTCTCACCGAGGCGGGCCGAACCGAAGATCGTGATCCAGGGATCCGGCGAGCGCAGCAGGCACATGCCCTTGACGAAGTCCCACAACGACCGGCCCACCAGCCCAAGCTCGAAGACACGTATAGCGCCCGATCGATTCATGTAGTTCTCCCGGCGATGCAATGCAGATAGACGAGACGAAGGGATGGCGACGTCCAGAAGGCGTCGAGGTCAGGACGCCTTGGTCGCGCCGATCAGCGAAAAGCCGCCGGCGCCGGGCGTCACGCAGATGCTGCCGAATCCAGCGTCAATCAGCAGCATGTCGAATTCGGCTCGCGTGCGTTGGCAGCCGCCGCTCGACGCGGCAAGGCTGAAGTTGAAGAGCGCGGCGAACATCGGGCCGTCCTTGTTCGCGTTCCAGAGCACTTCGTGGATCAGCAGTCGCCCGCCTGGCACCAGGCGATCGAAGGCCTCGTGTAGCAACGCGCGGCACTCGTCGTCATCGCACCCGTGCATCAGGTTGCCGAGCAGGATCCCATCTGGCTTTTCTACGGGCCACGGCGTCTCGAATACGTTCCACCCCACGAGATCCACGCGGTCGAGGACCCCATACCGCGCCAGCGAGCTCGCAATATGCGTGCGGCCGCGCGGCAGCTCCAGCAGCGTGATCCGCATCTGCGGATGGTCGAGCGCCAGCGGGACCGCGAAGACGCCGCTGCCACCGCCGACATCCACCAGGTGCCGGAGCCCGCCGAACATGCCGGTCCTGGCGGCGACGACGGCCGACGGGAAGTTACGATTGTGTTGCGCGTCGAGGCGCGCGCGCGAGCCGAAGCCATCGGCGGCGTCGGGATTCTCGTCGTGCGTGGCCTCTGAGAGGCGCGCAATCTTCCCGTTCTTCAGCAACGCCTCCGGGAACGGCCGGCCGTTCGGAAGCTCGCGCAGCGACAGGCCCAGATAGTACTGGCGCTGAGGATCGAGGTATTCGCGGGCGACCGGTGCCAGAACGTATTCGCCCGTCGTCCAGCGACGCACGAGATCCAGGCCGCAGAGAACGCCCAGCAGCGCCTCGGCGCCGCGGACGCTGAGTGGCGTTGCCGCCGCGATCTCCTCGGACCTCGCTGCACCGGCGTGCGCCATGCATGCGAACACACCCATTTCGTCGGCTCGGGCGACATACCATCCGAGCGACGTGAACAAGGTACTCATCAACGGTGCGATGTCCACGGATGGCGAGTCGAGCAGTGGCTCCAACGTCGCCGCTCGTGATTGCAGAATTCCTGCGCTCATCGATGACTTCTCCGGCTGCTCTCGCGCTCAGGCAGCCCTCAGGCAGCCCTCAGGTAGGGACAGAGTGAGGTGGTGAGCTGAATCCGAACGTCGCTGACCGCGTCATGATTCGACACGTCCACGCCCGCTTCGCTCAGCACGGCCGCCAGCGGCCGGCGGCCGTCCGCCTGCCGCAGCACCGAGCGGATGAGGTCTCCGTCGGGCGGCGGGGGATACGGCACAGTCACCGACGCCGGCGTGTACGTGCCGTCAGCCTGGCGCAGGTAGTTGCGGAGACGCGTTGCCGCTCGAACGAACGGCCGATCGAGAAAGGCTTCGTTGACGCGCCTTTCATAGCGGCCGTCGCCGGATGGGGAACGATGGCGCGCGAAGAACCAGAGCATCGGCGAACGTTCGAGACGGAGCAGGTTCACGACATGCCATCGCCCGATGTCCGGCAATTGGTGGATCCGGTCTCGTAGATCGGCGGGCCGCACACCCAACGTCCACGAATGCCCGTCGATCCGATCGATGCGGCTCAAGCGTGGGAGCGTCAACTCCAGGCCGCAGCCGGCCGCAAGCGCGGCAAGCCCTTCGACGGAATAGCTGCGCTCCACCGGCTGAATCAGCAAATCCGCGAACGCGGCATCGTCCAGGCCGTGAAGCATCTTCACATCCGGGCGGGTGGCGAGCGGCTCCACCTCGAGGAGCGCCCGCGCCACGTGCATTTGACACTGGTAGCTCGCCTCGCCACCCTCCTCGGCAGCGAGTGTGCGCACCGCTTCCTGGAACGCGGTTGTGAATGTTCGATGGAAGCGGTTGTAGACCATCAGCTCCAGCACGCCCGTCCGGCGCAGCGCCCGCGCAACGTTCGCCAACGCCTTGGCGGGGTCCGCCGTGTGATGGATGACACCGGTGCAGATGATGTAGTCGAAGTCGTCCTGGTAGCGAACCTCGTTGAGGCTCTCCTGCCGAAGCGAGAGATTGTCGATGCCGAGCGACAGCGCGTGACGACGTGAGAGCTCCAGCGCGGCGGGCGAGAGATCGGATGCCACGATGGTGGCGTCTGGAAACGCCAGCGCCGTGTAGATCGCCTGGTTCGTGCCGCAACCGGCCACCCAGATCCGCGCGTCGCGCGGGATCGTCCGGTGCGAGAAGTCCCCGAGGCTCTGATTGAGCATGACCGTGTCAAATCCACGATCCTCCAGCCGTGGGAACGTCATCGGCGGCTCGGGGTATGGAAACCTCGAGTAGAACCTGCGGTTGGCGCCGTCTACAGACGCGGAGTCGATCTCCGCGACGGGAGCCTGAACGTCAGTGGCCACTGCTCGCTCCCGGCGAGATTCCATCCGCTGCCATCCGGACACGGAGGGACAACGGTCGCATGTCGGTCCAGTGCTCCTCGACATAGTCGAGGCACTCCTGTCTGCTCCCGCTCTTCCCCACGTCCCGCCAGCCATCTGGCACGCTGTGCCCGGCCAGCCAGATCGAGTACTGCTCCTCGTGATTGATCACGACCGTGTATGCCCGCGTATCCTGCTCGTCCATTCTGCACCTCGTTGAAAAGACACCAGCACTTTGGAACGACCCGTCAGATGCTCGCGTCACCCGGCCGGCACGGGGACCCGATCGGCGCGGCGCCGCTGCAGCGCATCCGCAACGTCGATCAACGGACACGCCGCCGCCGTCGTCGCCAACGCGACGAGGACCATGATGGTGAACATGCGAGCGGAGATGATGCCGAGGTCGTAGCCCACGTTCAGCGCAATCAATTCCATCAGCCCGCGAGTGTTCATGAGTACGCCGAGGACGAACGAGTCGTGCCAGCTCGAGCCGGTGGCGCGCGCCGCGACCAGTGTGCCGGCGAGCTTGCCGGCGACGGCGACCAACAGCATGGCGGCGAACACCAGCCAGCTGGCGCCGTCGTCCAGCAGGCCGATCTCGGTGCGCAGGCCGGTGAAGGCGAAGAACACCGGCAGCAGCACCACAGAGGCGAACGTCTCGAGACGTAGCCGCAGCGCGTCGCGTACGCCGCCGGCGGCAGGCATGATCGTGCCGGCGAGGAACGCGCCAAAGAGGGCGTGCACCCCGACGAGCTCCGTCGTCAGCGCCGACGCGAAGACAATGGCCAGGACGATCGCGACGCGGCCGCGGTCGAGCGGCTCGCTCCTATCGAGAAACCGCGCGACGAGCGGACGGGCCACGAAGACCATCAGCGCGATGAACGCGCCGGCAAGCGTCACGATTGACAGCAGCGCGATCCCCGCGCCACCGGCGGTGGCGAGCGCCACCACGAACGCGAGCAGCGTCCAGGCAGTGATGTCATCCACAGCCGCGCATGCCAGCGCGATCATGCCGAGCGGCGTCCTCGTGAGCCCCCTCTCGTCCAGGATGCGGGTGAGCACGGGAAACGCAGTGATGCTCAGCGCGGTTCCGATGAAGAGTGCGAACGTGCCAAAGGCCGCGCCTGGTGGCGCGTACTCTCGATACAGCCCCAGCGCCGCGAGCACGCCGAGGCAGAACGGCACGACGATGCTGACGTGACTCACGGCCACGGCGGTGTGAGCGCGACGCCGCAGCTGCAGCAGGTCCACATCCAGCCCAACCGTGAACATGTAGAGGATGACGCCGAATTGGCTGATCAACTGCAGGTGCGCGAGCGAGCTGGCGGAGAACGCATACGCCGACGCTTCGGGCCACAGCTGGCCGAGGATCGTCGGACCGAGCACGATGCCCACCGCCATCTCGCCGATGACCACGGGTTGCCGGAGCGCCCGTGCCACGGCGCCGAGCAGCTGCGCCGCCCCGACGATCAGGAGCAGCTGGAGAATCAGCGTCGCCGTCGGGTTCCGCAACGCGGCCGCAGCTCCATGAACTGCAGCTGTGGCAGCGGCCACCTGCGTGAATGCCGACGCGGCCTCGGACGAAGGAAACCATGCCTGCCCGACGCGAATGGTACTGACGACGGCAACAACCGCGATGGCGATCACTGCCGTATAGGCGAGCATCAGACCGCGCAGTGGCGTGCCGGCCGAGTCCCAGCCGACGACGGGCACGCGCCTGGTGAGCGAAGAGTCTTTGACGAACATGGGTCCTCCGTCAGCGGCTCCTCACGGCCACCCATCCCGCGAAGTTCATCCACCGCCAGAAGCAGTCGATCTCCTGGAAGCCGGCGCTGGAGAGCATCTCTTCGTTCCAGTGTGCAGTGACCGGCACGAGGACCCCTTCGAGTGCCAGTCGTTTGCGCTCGATCTCTTCGGCGCTGTAACCGTTGCCAGACTTGTGGGCGTGGTAGTGCCGGATCATCAGGTTGCCCAGGCCCGCTGTCGCGCCCAGGACCTTCTCGACGATGACCAGCGCTCCGCCCGGGACGGTGCTGCGGTAGATGTCCTCGAGGATCCGCTGGCGATAGTCGATGGGAGTGAACTGCAGCGTCAGCACACAGAGCGTGAGGCTGGCCCGGCACTGGGGATAGCCGCTCCGCAAATCCGTGTGCGTGAAACGCGCGATGCCAGCGTCGATCTGCGGTGCGAAGCGGTCGCGCACCCTCTCGAGCATCGGCTCAGACACGTCAACGCCGATGTACGCATTGGCGCTGCCAAAGGCATCGATGAACGCGGCCAGCGCGTCACCGCGGGAGCAGCCCAGGTCCACGATGTGCGTACCCGGCTGTACGAATTCGGCGCCGAGGTCGAACACGGAGCGGCGCATGATGTCGTACTGCGGGACCGAGCGCCGCAGCATGTCGACAAAGACATCGGTCACTGACTCGTCGAACATCCAGCGGTCGGTACGGGGCAGGTGTCCGAGTGAGCTTTTCGAGGCCTCCAGCGTATCCAGCATGGCGACGAGCTCTCCGTTGCGAAGTGACAGTTTCATTCGAAGGGTCCGCAGTGGCCCCGAGGCACGGATCTGACGGCGGCATCACGCGAGTGTGTCCGCGTCCGGCGGTTCCAGATGAGTGACGGCGCGATCGACGACAGGCACCGGCAGCCGCTGAGTGCCATCGCCAGCTCGAGCTCCTGGCGAAGCAGGTTCAGCACCTGTGTCACGCCGCGCTCGCCGTCAACGGCAAGGCCCCACAAGTACGGTCGTCCAATGAGCACGGCCGTCGCGCCGAGCGCGCGCGCGGCAAGCACGTCAACGCCACGGCGCACGCCCCCATCGAGCAACACTGGACATCGCCCACTCACCCGTTCGACGACATCGGGCAGCGCGTCGAGCGTCGCCAGCGCTCCATCGAGCTGACGGCCGCCATGGTTCGAGACGATGATCGCGGCGGCACCAGCCGCGACTCCCCGCTGCGCGTCATCCGGCGAGAGCACGCCCTTCAGGACGACTGGCAGCCTCGTCACCGAGGTCAGCCATGCCACCGTGTCCCAGGTCACGACCGGGTCGATCACGGCGCGGTTGAACTCGACGAATCCGGCGCCCGAATCGAGTCCGGAGCCGCTGACGGCCTGCAGGTTCGCGGGCCGGGCGTCAGCGGGAAACCGGAATGCATTGCGTAGGTCGCGTTCGCGGCGGCCGATCCGCGGTGTGTCCACCGTCAACACCAGCGCGTCGTACCCCGCTGCCTCTGATCGCCGGATCAGTTCGCGGGTGAGGCCGCGGTCGCGAAGCACGTAGAGCTGAAACCACAAGGTGCCGTTGGCCGCCGCGGCAATGTCCTCGAGCGGGCACGAGGCCATCGTGCTGGCGACCATCGCCACACCGACCGCGGCGGCGGCGCGGGCCGCGGCCAGCTCTCCGTCGGGATGCAACAACCGGTTGAACGCCACCGGCGCGAGCAGGAGTGGGGCGTTGAGCGCGGCGCCCAGGAGCGAGAGCGACGTATCGACACGACTCGTATCCTCCAGCGCACGCGGCAGCAGGACCGTGTCGGCGAAGGCGGCCTCGTTCGCCGCCAGCGTTCGTTCGTCGCCGGCACCGCCGGCGCAGAAATCGTACACACCGGACGGGAGACACTCGCGGGCCCGCGCCTCGAAGTCGGCGACGCTGACCGGCCCGGCGCCGCACGTCGATACGTCGCTCACGGCGCGGCCTCCCACCGCGTCATGACGGGACGGCTGCCGTCTCTTCCGCGCGTTCCACGGCCTCGAACAGCGCCTTGATGTTGCCGCCTCCGAACCCTTCGGCGCCGCGGCGCTCGATCACTTCCAGGAACAGCGTCGGACGCGCGCCGATCGGTTTGGTGAACACTTGCAGCAGGAGCCCTGTGGCATCGCGGTCGGCGAGGATGCCGTAGTGGCGCAGTGCCTTCAGCTCCCCCGCAAGGTCGCCGACGCGCGCCGGCAGCGAATCGAAATAGGCGTCCGGCGTCGGCAGGAAGTCGATCACATCGGCCAGCATCGCCACCGAGCTGACGATGTCGTTGGACCGCAGCGCCAGATGCTGCACGCCCGGACCCTGATGCGCGTTGACGTAGCTGTCGATCTGTGAGCGCCGTCGGCCCGGCGCGGGTTCCATGATCGGAAACCGCACTCTGCCGTTCGGGGACTGCACGACCTTCGAGCGCATCGCGCTGTACTCCGTGGTGACGTTCTCCTGATGCGTCTCTTCGAAGCCAAGCGCCGAGATGTAGAAGTCCACATGGGGTTCGAGCTCTCCAGCGCCGACCGCAAGCGCGAGATGATCGATGTCCACCAGCCCGGTGTTCGGAGTGCCGCGCGGCCGGCCGGTGACGACGCCCGGCCACTCGTAGATGGAGCCCGCCGGCCGCTCGACCAGCGTGTGAACGAGGTTGCCGCAGGTCCCAATCTTCGCGGTACGGATGGTCGCGCGCGGCAGCTGGCGGGTCGTCGGGAAGGCGAGGGGCGACGCCCCGGCAGCAACCGCGTGATCGAAGACACGCTCGGCGTCGGTGACGGCGAGGGCGACGTCCTTGATGCCTTCCCCGTGCCGGTAGATGTGCTCCGCCACTTCGCTCGACGGCGTGATCGGCGACGTCAGGATCAGCCGAATGTCACCTTGCTGGAGCGCGATGGATCGCCGGCCGCCGGCGTCGTCCTGCGCCACCTGGCCGATCATTGTGAAGCCAAGCGCCGTCCGATAGTAGTACGCCGCTTGGCGGCAGTTCGAGACGTAGATCTCGACGTAGTCAACGCCGTAGACCCCGAAAGGATTCTGTATCTGGGGCATCCGTCACTCCAGCCTGTATGCTGCGATGGTGGTAGAAGGTTGAGGCGGCGACCGGCCGGCTGAGCGCGGTCAGCCGATCGTCATGCCGCGTCCGCAAGCTGCGCGCGAACGAACGCACCGAGCCGCTCGATGCCACGGGCGATCGCCTCGGGCTCGACGTAGCTGAACGACAGGCGGATCTGGCGTTCTCGCCGACTGGCCAGGCAGAAGAACTGCATCGGGCACGCGATCACCCCGTACTCGGCGGCGCAGCGGCGCAGCTCGGGCGGGCCGAAGGCAAACGGCAACGTGACCGTGAGGAAAAACCCGCCCGCGGGCGAGTTCCACGACACCAGCCCGTTCAGATCGCTGAACGTGCGGGCGAGCGCGCCGAGCATGGCATCCCGCTGCATTTTGTACTGCGCCCGCTTCGGTGCCACGACCGGCTCGAGTGAGCCGCCGGTGCCCAGCAGGACAGCGGCAACCGCCGCCTGCATCAGCGGCGGCGTGTTCACGGTGATGAGACTCTTCACCGACGACAACGCTTTCGCGAGCGTCTCGCCGCCTGGCCACACCGTCTGGTCGGCAACCAGAAAGCCGACACGCAAGCCTGGAAACAGGGTTTTGGAGAAGCTGCCGATGTAGACGACAGTGCCACTCTGGTCCAGCGCCTTCAACGTGGGCGCACGCTCACCGTCATAGGCGAACATGCCGTAGGCGTTGTCCTCGAAGATCAGCACGTCGTGGCGCCGGCACACGTCGAGCAGCCGGTGACGGTCGGTGAGACTGAGACACGAGCCGAGTGGATTGTTGAAATCGGGAATGTCATAGAGCGCCCGCACGCGGCCAGATCGCGACGCGTCGATGATGGCGGCTTCCACCGCCGACGGGTCGAGCCCGCCGTCGCTCGACGGGACCCCAACGACGCGAATCCCGAGGATGCGCGCCATCCCGGTAATGCCGACGTAGGTGGGATCGCTCACCAGCAGCACGTCCTGACGCGGGTCGAAGAGCCCGGCCAGGAGCACGGTCATCGCCTCCTGCGCGCCGACGGTCACCATGATCGATCCGGCATCCACATGGATGCCCTCGTCGGCTAACAGATGCGCGGCGATGCGATCGGCGATGACGCCATTGGTGCGGCCGTACTGCCCCAGTTCCTGCCAGACCGCGGCGGCGGCTCGCGAGCTCTGGGCTCCCATCGCCTCCACGTAGCGTTCGATGCCGGTGAGGTGGCGGTCAACGCTGAACAGCGACTCGAACGGGCGTCCCGGCGCGAACGAGATCGCCGATGGATACTCGATCACCACCTCGTTCAAGAAGTTCATGACGTTCAGCAGCGGATCGGAGAAGCAGCCCTTGAGCCGGATGTCGTGTCGCCCGGCCGCCACGTCCAGATTGGCCGATGCGTTCATAGTGGCGCTTCTCCGTGTGTATGCGCGTAGCCGTGGATCGACACCGCGGAACGGTCATCGACAGGTCGTCCCGCGGCCGCCAGCTCCTTGAGGAGCGCCCCGGTATCCTCGATGCCGAGACAGGGATCGGTGATGCTCAGTCCGGGGACCGGCCGACCTCCGCTGACGAACGGCTGGCGGCCGGCAATCAGGTTGCTCTCGACCATGACGCCGCACACGTGTTCGCATCCGTCGCGGCGCCGCCGCGCAATCTCCGAAGCCACCAGCAGCTGGCGGCGGTAGTCGCCGGCGCTGTTGCCGTGGCTGCAGTCCACCATCACGCGCGGACACACGCCTTCGGTCATGAGCTGCCCCACCGCGGCCTTCACCGACGCGCCGTCATAGTTGGGACGGGGACCGCCGCGCAGGATGATGTGGCAGTCGGTGTTGCCGGTCGTCGAGACAATTGCCGCCCTGCCCGATTTCGTCACGCCGAGGAAATGGTGGGCACGGCGAGCGGCGATCACCGCGTTCACCGCGACGCTCACGTCGCCAGTGGTGCTGTTCTTGAAGCCGACGGGGCACGAGAGGCCCGACGCGAGCTCGCGGTGCACCTGGCTTTCGGTCGTCCGCGCGCCGATGGCCGCCCAGCTGATGAGATCGCCGATGTACTGCGGCGTGATCGGGTCTACGAACTCGGTCGCGGTCGGCACGCCGAGGGTGTTGACCTGCAGCAGCAGCCGGCGCGCCAGCGCGAGCCCTTCGTCGATGTGGAAGGTACCGTCGAGGCGCGGGTCGTTGATCAGCCCTTTCCAGCCGGTCCGCGTACGCGGCTTCTCGAGGTACACGCGCATGACGATGACCAGCGCATCGCCAACTTCGCGGCTCACCCGTCGAATCCAGCGCGCGTATTCGAGCGTGGCGGCCACGTCGTGAATGGAGCACGGGCCAACGACGACCAGCAGCCGTGGGTCGGCGCCGGCGAGGATACGGCTGATCGCGCCGCGCGCGCCGTGGACGAACTCGGCCACACTGCGCGGCACTGGGACGTCGTGCAGCAGCTGCGCTGGAACCGTGATCTCCTGGACAGTGCGGATCCGGGCGTCGTCCAGGTGTACGGGCGGGGAGACGCCGGCCGGATGTTGCTCGACTGCAATCATGGGACCTCTGCCAGGTGCAGGCTCGGCGCCGACGTCCGTAGCGAAAGCTCCGGGTTGCGGCGAGGTGAATGCGGATGGGCGGTGGGCACGTCAACCGGATACACGCCAGAGAAGCAGCCGTTGCACATCTCGGTCATCGGGGCCGCGACGGCACTCAGCGACTCGAGCGACAGGAAGGCCAGGGAGTCGGCGCCGATCATCTGCTGCATCGATGCGAGATCGCGCCCCGTGGCGAAGAGCTCGCGGTAGTCCGGCGTGTCCACGCCGAAGTGACACGTGGCGATCGTCGGCGGGCTGGTGATCCGCACGTGCACTTCACGAGCGCCGGCGTCGCGAAGCCTGTGCACGAGATGCCGGCACGTGTTGCCGCGGACGATCGAGTCGTCCACGAGGATCACGCGGCGATCGCGGATGAGACTCGGAATCGGATTCCACTTCGCCAGAATCGCCTCGGTTCGGGCGGCCGGCGTCGGCTCGATGAACGTGCGTCCCACGACGTGGCTGCGGAAGAGCGCGAGGCCGAGTTCCAGGCCGCTGGCCCGCGCGTATCCGACAGCGCCGTATACCGCTGAATCGGGAACCGGCACGACCACGTCGGCGGCGGCGGGGGCCTCGAGCGCCAGACGCTCGCCCAGCCGGGTTCGAAACGCCGCCACACTCTGGCCGAACACGACGCTGTCGGGCCGCGCGAAGTAGATCAGCTCGAAGATGCACGGCGCCGGCGGCGCCCACGGGGCCAGGCCCATGAGCGAGCGCGCACGATCGCCTTCGACCAGGACGATCTCACCCGGCGCGACGTCGCGCACGTAGTCCGCACCGATGCTGTCGAGCGCACAGGTCTCGGAGCTGATGACGGTGGCCGCTCCGAGCCGGCCGATGCTGAGTGGCCGCATGCCGAGTGGGTCGCGCAGCGCGCACAAGCTGTCGGCGGTCAGGACGACCACCGAATAGGCGGGCGCGACGCCCTGAAACGCCGCGCGCACGGCGCCGCCGAGATCGCCCGTATAGTGTTGCGCCACACGCCGCGTCAGCAGATCGCTGTCGCTCGCGGCCGGGATCCCCGATCCCGAGACGCGCACGCGCAACGCGTCCACGTTGACGATATGGCCATTGTGACCGAGCGCGACTGCGCCATGCGCGCCCGTGCAGAGGATCGGCTGCGCGCTCTCGAGCGAACGATCGCCACAGGTGCCATAGCGCACGTGTCCAATCGCCGCCGGCGCTTCGATGCGCTCGGCACGAGGCGCCAGCGCACGCACCGGCCCCATGACCTTGACGCACTCCACCGTGCCGTCACGCGCGTAGGCCACACCCGCGCTCTCCTGCCCGCGGTGCTGCAGCGCTGCCAACCCGCGCAGCGTCAACGGCACCGCCTCCGGGTGGCCATACACGCCGAACAGCCCGCACTTGTCCTCGAATTTGTCCGACATCGCCGCTCCCGTTCTCGCGTAAGGCTCGTGGACCGTGGCTGGCGCTCAGCGGGCAACCAGCACCGGCGCCCGCCGGAACACGCGCGGCGGTGCGGGCACCGCCCATTCGAAGCCGTCGGCCGATGGCACCAGCCCGTTCTCGAACATCGGCCGGCTCTGCATCGGCACGCCAATCGCCTGGCTCTGCATCTGCACGGCCTCGGCGGTCAGGTTTTGCATGAACGCGTCTCGCAGCTCGGCGTCGCCGTAGCGCCCATCGGACGACTCGTCGCCGTCCATGTACATGTCGCTCGCGCCGAATGCGCCGGGGAAGAGGTGCTTCGAGAGCTCGGACGTCGGCGCCGCAGCGCGGCTGCCGGCGCTCAATTTCTCGCCCGTGCCGATGCCACCGACCAGCCGGATGAACGCCTCGGCACCCGCGTCCGGCGCGCTGAGCACCTTTCGCGCCGACCAGTAGTACGAGTCGAGATCCTGCTCCAGGTCGTAGAAGGCGACGAGGAAGTCGTGAAAGTACTTGTACTCGCGGAGATACCGGTTCTGGAACTCGGTGAACGCGCGCTGCTCGCTCACCCCCCCGGCCAGCCAGGTGTTCACCGATCGCGCGGCAAGCAGACCCGAATACGTCGCGAGGTGCACGCCGGAAGAGAACACCGGATCGATGAAGCAGGCGGCATCGCCGATGAGCGCCAGTCCTGGACGCCAGAACGCCGTGTGGCAGTACGAGAAGTCCTTGCGCACGCGCACCTCGCCATAGGGCCCCTCGGTGACCCGCTGCGCGTCGGTCAACAGCTCGCGAATCGGCTCGCACTGGTCGAGGAGCTCCGCAAAGGCCACCTGCTTGTCCTTGTGCAGCACGCCCGCGTGCTCCTGTCCGATGACGACCCCGACGCTCGTCAGCTCTGAAGAGAGCGGAATGTACCAAATCCACCCCTTCTCGAACGCGGCGCAGAAGATGTTGCCCGACCGCGGTGGCGGCAGGCGCTTCCCGTTGCGGAAGTAGCCGAAGACCGCCAGGTTGCGGAAGAACTTGGAGTCCACGCGCTTGCCGACGTGCTTGGCGAGCCACGTTCCATGACCCGATCCGTCGAGGACGTACTTGGCGCGAACGGTGACGGGTTGGCCGCGGTCGTCAGTCACCTGCACGCCGACGACGCGGTCGTCTTCCACGATTACGTCGGACACGGCATGCTGCTCGCGCACGTCGACGCCTTTCCGGCGGGCGTTGTCAACCAGGATCTTGTCGAACTTCATGCGCTCGACCTGGTAGGCATGCGAGGTCGGACCGTCGAACTCTGATGAAGCGGCGAAGGAGAACGTCCATGGCTCTTTGTTCTTCCCCCAGCGGAAGGTGCCTCCCAGCTTATGGACGAAGTTCGCCGCCTTCAGTTCTTCGGTGACCCCGAGGATCGAGCAGATCCCGTGGATGGTGGAGGGCAACAGCGACTCGCCGACCTTGTACAGCGGCAGCGTCTCCTTCTCGAGCAGGAGCACGCGATGTCCGCGAAGCGCAATGATCGTTGACGCTGTCGCCCCAGCCGGGCCGGCGCCCACGACCACTGCATCGAAACATTCCTCTCTTGGTCCCATGCGTTGCTCCCCGGACGCGAGCGTCCGATCGAAGTGATCCCTGAATGGAAGTGAAGCCGCTGGCGTCCGCACGCGCCGGCGTGATCGCGAAGTCACGGTGCGGTGCACCGCGCTCACCGTAGTACCGCTGATGTCGACGGTGTGCTCAGCGGGTATCGGTCAATGCGTCGGTTGCAGGTACCGCCGCTCTGTGGATGAAGAACGCGAACGCGTCAGGCTGCCGCCATCGACGTATCGGAGCGCGTGTGGCGCTCTCGATACGCGACGTGGCGAATCAACGAATGCCGGCGGCCGCTACTCGACTCTGAGCACGATGTTGGGGTCGAGACGCGAGGCGCGCCATGCGGGCAACAGGCACGCGACCGCAGCGACGGTCAAGATCGTCATGATGACCGCGACCACGGTGACCGCGTCGGTCGGCTGCACGCCGAAGAGAAGCGACGCGATCAGCTGATTCAAACCGAACGCACCTGCCAGTCCACCGGCAGCGCCGATGACCGCGAGGACCAGGCCCTGGCGCATCACCTGTACCAGCACGCTGGCGCGGCTCGCGCCGAGCGCCATGCGCAAGCCAATCTCGCGGCGCCGTTCCGCCACCATGTAGGACAGCACGCCGTAGGTGCCGACCGCGGCCAGCAGCAGCGCCAACCCGGCGAAGGCCCCGACCAGCTGCGCCAGCAGCCGCGGACGGCGGATCGCTTCGGCAAACACGCCATCCATGTCGCGCAGCCGGACCACCGGGATGGTGCGATCGTTGTCACGCACGACCCGCTCGATGCTCTGCGACAGCGCCGTCGACGGCAGCGTCGTCCGAAGCATGACGTTGAGGGTGCTCGGGACCAGCCCGAAGGGCGGTGGGATGTTGGCCATCTGCTCGACGAAGAAGTAGACCTCGGTGCCGGTCTTCTGATCGACCCCGCCCTGCTTCACGTCCTTGGCGACGCCGATCACGGTGAACCACGGGATCCGGTCGCTACCAGCGGGCCGCAGCTGCTGACCGATCGGGTTCAGTCCCTTCCAGAACGTGTCCACCAGCGTCTCGTTGACGACGGCCACCATGCCCGGACTCGCGGTGTCAGTGGGCTCGAACCCGCGGCCCTGGACGATCTGGATTCCGGTCGTCTCGAAATAGTCGGACATGACGTTCTGGTAGTAGTCCACGGTCTCGAAGGGTCCCTTGATCGTCGGGGGCGGCGTGTAGTTGCCGACGTCCGTGAAGTTGGCGTCGAGCGGCCGATTCGGCGGAAGGCCCGACATCGCGCTTGCCGCCCGGACTCCCGGCAGCGCGCGCAACTCGTCGAGGAGCCTTCGAAACATCTGCGCGCGATTGGCCGCCTGCGGGTAGCTGACCGTCGGCAGCGTCATCGAGAACGTCACCAGACGCGAGCGGTCGAAGCCGGCGTCAACGTTGGCGAGGTTGTAGACCGTGCGCACCAACAGGCCGGCGCCGATGACCAGCATCACGGCCAGCGCGACTTCGGCGATCACCAGACCGCGGCGGACGTGATGCCGGGCCGCGCCTGTCGACCCCTTCGCGCCGCCTTCTTTGAGCGCCGTGACGAGGTTCTTCACGCGCGTGTGCGCCACGGGAGCGAGACCGAAGAGCAGACCGGTCGACGCCGCAACGCACAACGTGAACAGAAACACGATCGGATCGACGGCAACCTCGCTGGTGCGCGGCAGACTGTTCGGGTAGGCGAGCGCGATCGCCTCCACGCTGACCTGCGCGAGGAGCAGGCCGAGGATGCCGCCACCGATTGAGAGCAGGACGCCCTCGGTGATGAACTGGCGCAGGAGCCGGGTCTGGGTCGCGCCGAGTGCGGTTCTGAGCGCGAGCTCGCGATTACGCCCTTCTGCGCGAACGAGGAGGAGGTTGGCCAGGTTCGCGCAGGCGATGAGGAGTACGAACCCGACTGCCGCCTGGAGCACCCAGATCGAACGGCCCGCGCTCCCGATGACCTCGTCCTGTACTGGCTTCATCTGCAGGACGTGCCCACTGCCCGGTCCGGCGGCCGTGAAGACATGGTTTCGCGCGCCGACGCGGTCACCCCAGTTCTGCAGCAACGCGCTCAGTTCGGTGCGTGCCGCTTGCGGCGTGACGCCGTCCTCGAGGCGGCCGATGAGATACAAAAAGTGATTGCCGCGATTCTGCCGGTTACCCGGGTTGATGCCGAGCGGCAGCCACACCTCGGTGCGATTGTCCATGACATCCGCGCCCGGCGGCATGATGCCGATCACTTCACGGCGCACGCCGTCGAGGTCCACCGTCCGCCCGAGGATCGGCCGGCCGCCGAACGCCGTCTGCCACAATTCGTGCGAGAGGAGCGCGATGCGCGGCGGGATCGGCGGCGGCTGTCCGGGCTGCGGCGGCGGACCGGTGACATCGGTTTCTCCCTCCGCGAACAGGCGGCCCTGCGCCGCCGTGAGCCCCAACGCGGTGAGCAGGCGATCGTCCACCGAGGCCGTGCGCACGCGCAGCGGCCGCTCGGTCGCCGACAGATTCGCTTCGCCCGTCCGGTAGGCGCCCACCACCGCGAACGACTGATTGAGCTCTCGATATTCGAGGTACTCCGGTGGCGACACCCAGAACTGTTCGATGCCGAGTTCAGGGTATTGAGTGGTGAGGAACATCAGCCGCTCGGGGCGCGGATACTCGAGTGGCCGGAGAATGACGCCATGCACGATCGAAAAGATCGCCGCGTTGGCACCAATCCCGAGCGCCATCGTCAAGAGCGCCACAGCGGTGAACACAGGACTGCGCCGCAGCGTGCGCAGCCCCTGACGAATGTCGCGCGTCAAGTCGTGGACGAGCGAATGCGTTGTCACACGGATGCTCCGGAAGACTCGCGTCATGACACAACCTCGGCGTTGGCGGAGGGCACTGGTATCTGCATCACCGCCTCAACTGTTTCAACTGTTTCAACCCGAACTGTTTCAACTGTTTCAGCCATTCAGCACCACGTTCGTCGAGCGTTGGCTCGCCGGCCCTCCCCGATATCCGAGGCAGGAACCAAGCCAATCCCAGGAGACCTTCAACTCGTTCTCGTACCGGCACTTGCATCTCGATGTTCGACGGCCTCGACTGTCGGGCTGTTCGCTCCTGGGATGCCGTGTCCGCCACCAGACAAGGCCCACGCGGTCAACGTGCAAGGCCCGCACCGCTCTCTGTTTCACGAATGCACACAACTTCCCTCGAGCGACGCGCGAAGCTCGTCTGCGACGTCCGCGACGAGCGCCTGCCGCGCCTGGGTCACGTAGAAATGGCCACCTGGTATCAGCACGCGGCGGAACGAGCCCGTCGTGTGACGACGCCACGCCTGGAGCTCGGCCTCCGACACGCTGTGATCGTCGATGCCGCCATAGGCGGTGATCGGGACGGCCATCGGCGCCGGCTCCTGGCGGTAGCTGTGCGTCTCTGAGAGCGCAAAGTCGGCGCGCAAGATCGGAATGAAGACGTCCATCAGCTCGGGATCGCAGAGCACTTCGTCGGGAGTGCCGGCAAGCCGGCGCAGCTCCTCGACGAACTCCTCGTGCGGCAGCGTGTGCGCGAGCGGCGGTGCCTGCGGCACGTGGGGCGCACGGCGCGCCGAGACAAACAAGTGCAGCGGCAGCGTCCGCCGATCCCGTCGCAGCCGGCACGCCAGCTCGAAAGCCAGTGCCGCGCCAAGGCTGTGGCCGAAGAACGCGAACGGACGATCCATCCACGCCGTGAGCCCGTCGGCGAGGCGCTCGATTGCGTCGTCCCACCGTGTGATCAGCGGCTCGCCGAGCCGGCTCCCCCGGCCAGGCAACTGCACGGCGCACACTTCCACATCGTCGGGAAAGAGGTGCGCCCACGACGAGAAGATCCATGGTCCACCGCCGGCGTACGGGAAACACAGGAGCCGCAGCGTCGCCTCCGGCCTCGGCGCTGGCACGATGGCCCACGGGTGGCGCGCCATCGTGCTCGTCATCGGTCTCGGCGTCATGGATTGCCCCGGCCCGGTCACGCGTACGCGCGCGCCTGCATCTGGTAAAGCTGCGCGTAGAGGCCGTCGCGTCTCACGAGCTCGGGGTGCGTACCGAGCTCGCTGATGCCGCCACCGTCGAGCACCACGATCAGATCGGCCGACCGGACGGTCGAGAACCGATGTGACACGAGCACGGTGATCGCGCCGCGCGCCGATCCGGCGCGCGCTTCCCCGGCATATCGTTCGAAGAGCGCGTGCTCGGCGAGCGCGTCGAGACTGGCCGTCGGCTCGTCGAAGAACACGACGAGCGGCTGGTCGCGCATCAGCGCCCGGCCGAGCGCCAACTTCTGCCATTGTCCGGTCGACAGATCGACGCCGTGTGGCCAGCGCGCGCCGAGCTGCGTATCCGCACCGTGGGGAAGCGCCGTCAGCACCTGCGCCGCATCGGCGCGGCCGCAGGCGGCAACCACCGCGTCCCGATCGTCCACCCGCACCAGGTCGCCGAACCCGACCGCCTGCTGCGCCGTGAACTCCGGGCGCGCGAAGTCCTGGAACGCGGCCGACACGCGCTCGCGCCACGCGTCCACCGCGATCGTCGCCAGATCCACGCCGTCAACGAGGATCCGTCCCTCGGTTGGTTCGTACATCCGTGACAGCAGCTTCACGAGCGTCGTCTTCCCGGCGCCGTTCTGGCCGACCACGGCGATCACCGCGCCCGCCGGAATGCGCAGCGACACGTTGCGAAGCACCCACTGATCCGTGCCCGGATACCGGAACGACACGCGATCGAACACAACTCCGCCCGAGAGCCGCGATGGCGGCGGCATGGTGCCGGCTCGCGTGCGACGCAGGCGCGACGCATAGTCCTCGAGCCACAACATGCGTCCGGCGGAGCGCAGCACTTCGCCGAGGCTGGCGACGAGTCGAATCGGCTCGACGATGCTGCTCCGCACCTGCTGCGCGAGAAAGGTCGCCATCACCACATCACCGATCGAGAGCCCGCCACGGCTCGCCTGCAAGAGCAACCACAGCACGGCTCCAGAGAACGCGGTCAGGAACACCGCATCGCCGGCGCTGTTCAAGAGCGCCGCGCGCTGTCCGGCAGCAAGCGCGAGCGCTCGTCCCTCGGTCCACGCCTGGCGGAAGCGAGCCTGGATCGCCGGTGCCAACCCGAACACTCGCAGCTCCATCCCGGCATTGCGATCGACCGTCAGCTCCTGGAGATGACGGGCCCGCCTCAGCGCAGGCGCCGAGCGCATTTCGGCGTCCTTCAACCAGCGCTGATGCAGAGTGGCGATCGGAAGCGCCGGAAGTGCGAACGGAACGAGCACCAGCAGCCACGGGCTGACAATCGCGAGCGACGTCAGAATGCTCACCGCGGCCAGCACCGTGTTGGCCGTGTAGATCAGGGTGTTGATCGAGCTGGCGAGAATCCCCTGCTGCTGCCGAAGCAGCTCGAGCCGATCCTGGCACTCCGGGAGCTCGTGCTGCTCCAGACCCGGAAGCTCGGACATGAGCGTCGCAAGCCGGCGATTGAGCGCGAAGCCAACCTCCTCGGCGAGACGGTTGCGAATCCAACTCCCGCTCCACCCGCCGGCGAACGACAGCGCACGCGTGACAACAATACCGGCCGCGCCAGCCGCCACCTGGCCAACATCGTGCGCAATGGCCCCATCCACCATCAGCTTGAGGCACCAGGCAAACAACGGAATGCGCAGGAATCCCAGCGGTTCGAGGGCGAGGGCGGCAAATCGCCAAGGATCGGTTCGCCAGGCCGTTCGAAGCAAGAGGGCGATTGCACACCAGCGATCACGCATGGGCGATGTCCTCCGTTTCCTGGCTGACCGCCACCGACGCCTCCGAGAAACGCTGGGCTTGCAACAGGAACATCTCGGCGTACCGGCCCCCGCGGCGCATCAGCTCGTCGTGCGTCCCGTCCTCCACGATGCAACCCTCGTCGATGACGACGATCCGATCGGCGCGCCGCACGCTGGACAGACGATGAGACACCAAGATGGTGGTCACGTCGCGCGTGAGCGCCAGGAAGCGCTCGAAGAGCTCGGTCTCGGCGCGCACATCGAGGCTGGCAGTCGGCTCGTCGAGAATCAGCAGTCCGGCGCCGCCGCGCACAGCCGCCAACGCACGGGCGAGCGCGACGCGCTGCCACTCACCACCCGAGAAGTCCGCACCGTCCGTGAATTCGCGGGACAAGACGGTGTCCCATCCCAGTGGGAGCCTCGCCAGCAGACGATCGCCGCCCGCATCGTGCAACGCACCGGCAAGCACCTTGTCGTCACCAACAAGCGGGAGGCAGCCGAACCCGACGTTCTCGCGCAGTGACAGCCCGTAGCGAACGAAGTCCTGGAAGATGACCGCGACGCGCCCGCGTGCCTCGAGCGGCGACGCAGCGCCATCGATTGAGATGCGGCCGGCGTCCGGTTCGTACAGTCCGGTCAGCAACTTGATCAGCGTGCTCTTGCCAGCTCCGTTCTGACCGACGATCGCGAGCGACTGGCGCGGCGGCACGTCTAGAGTCAGGCCGTGAAGCGTCGGCCGCGCGCGGCCCGGGTACGTGAAAGACATGTTTTCGAGCCGCACGGCGACCGGCCCCTTCCTCTGCAGCGGCGTCACGGTCGATAGTGTGGCCGGCAGAGGACCCATCCCGACGAGCCGATCGACCACTCCCTTCGACTGTGCGAGGCCGAGCTGCGCATCGCCGATCATCCCGAGATCGCTCGTCGCCAGGACCGCCTGCACGAATACGAGCAGCGCCGCCACTTCGATCTGGCCCCGGCTGGCGGCCATCGCCAGCGCCGCAAGCGCCGCGGTGTGCGCAACGACCAGCGCGACAACGGCGGATACGGTGAGCGCACGGTTCGCCCGGCGGGCACGCCACGTCGCCGCCAACACCTCGTACGTCGCGTTGTGGTACTGACCCGCCAGCCAGCCGCCCAAGCCGAAGATTCTGATCTCTTTGGCTGCAGGCGCATCGATGAGCAACGACCGCAGATACTCGGCTCGCCGCAGCCGGGATGCGCCTTGGTTCATGGTACTGACTCCCTTGGCGGCCACGTTGAGGAACACGCGGTTGGTCACGTGCCAGGCCGCGGCGAGTAACAGTGGCACCCACCAGTTGAACGCCAGGAGAATGCCGAACGCCGCGACCCCACGCAGCCGTGTGGTGGCCACTCCGGAGATCGCCAGCGCGGTCCGCCGCAGTACTCCACGCCGGTCGGCCTCCTGAATCGCCTGGACGCGATCGGCAAACGCGGCGTTGTCGAGTGTGGCCACCACTGGCCGGCCCAGCGCCACACGCGCCACGCGCTCGTGCACCTCGAGGCCCAACGCCGCATCGATGACGCCGCATTGCTGCGTGAGCGCGTTGCCCGCGACGGCTGCCGTCGCGAGGCAGACGACCAGCGCTGCCAAGGCGTACAGCGCCGCCGCGCCCCCGCTCGAGCCGAGCCCCTGCTCCGCAGCCGCCGGAACGGCGCTCACCAGCGCGCCGGTTGCCAGGATCGCGCCGCTGGGCATCAGCCCCACGACGAGAATGAGGCCCGCGAAGACCAGCGCTCGCCAGCGAGCGGCTCGCCAGAACAGATCGAGAAATGCGCCGATGCGTGACAGTGTCTGCTTGAATGTATTGGTCACGGCGCCACAAGAGCGGCTGGTTGCCGCGTCACGAAACAGTTGTCGGAAACGAAACGGCGTCCGGCTGCCGGGTGCACTGAGCACCCGGCAGTGGACTATGAAGCAAGCGTGTGTTCGCCGGCGAGCGCGCGCGCCGCCACAAGCGACTCGCGCATGCGCTGCGCGAGCACACGCACGTTTGGCTCGGAGCCCACAGTGCCGTGGGTGCCGGGCACCCAGTGAACCTCCACGGGCACCGGCGTCAGCTCGCTCCAGCCCACGGTTCGCTGTTCCTCGGCGGTCCAGGCCGCCATCCGCGAGACGAACCGTTCGTTCAGGTCGTCGCGAACGTCGCTCGCGCGGAACAGCGTCAGCGTTCCGGTATACGGATTCGGCACATAACCCTGACGGCTGATGCTGCGCGCACGCATGATCTCGCAACCCTGGCGCAGCCACGCGACCGTCTCGGATGTGTCACCCCCCCGGCCGGCATGCAGCGCGTCGGTCACGTAGCGCATTTGCTCGTCGAATGTCATGCCGTCGAGCTCAGAGGTCTGAACGGCGAAGGGCCAGCCCATCTGCTCGGCGAAGTCACCGGCCACGCCGACGACGAGCGCAGCGCCGGCCACGTCGAGCGATTGCGCGCCGACCACCGTGGCAAGGGTGTCGATCAAGCCCACGAAGGCGACGGTCTCGCCCTGACGCTCGAGGAGCACAGCCATCTCATAGGCCACGTTCCCGCCGAACGACCAACCGACGATGAAGTACGGGCCGTGCGGCTGTACTGCGCGGATCGCCGCGACATGGTCGGACGCAACCCGCAGGAGCGGGCGCGTGAAGTCGTTGCCGACATCGCGCACGCCGTAGACCGGCTGGTCGCCGCCAAGATGACGCACGATGTTCACGTAGGCGTGCACCTCGGGGCCGGCGGGATGGACGCAGAAGATCGGCGGCAGCGAGCCATTCGGCTGCAGCGGCACAACGGCCATCGGAGCACCTGCGTCGGCACTGTGCTGCTCGCGAATCGCGTCCGCCATGTCCCGGACGGTCGCGTGGGAGAACAGTAGTGACGCCGGCAGGTCATAGTGGAGCCGGTTCCGGATCTGCGCGAAGAGGCGGAGCGCCAGCAGCGAATTCCCCCCGAGCTCGAAGAAATTCTGCGTGGGAACAATCAGCTCCAGACCGAGCAGTTGCTCCCAGATGTGCAGTAGCTGCACTTCGAGAAAGTCCCGTGGACCGTCGCCGGTGGACTCGCCCGCGTAGTCGGGCGCGGGGAGGGTCTTGGGATCGAGCTTGCCGGTGGGGGTCTGCGGCAGGGCGTCGAGGACGACGACGGCGCTCGGGACCATGTAGTCGGGCAGTTGCCGCCGCGCGTGCGCCAGCAGCGCCTCGCGGT
>DATDOE010000129.1:0-15154 GCA_035293405.1 Vicinamibacterales bacterium
TCCAGAAGCTCGTGGACGCCGGCGTGGCGATCGTCAAGCTGCAGGAAGCGGCGGCGGTCTACATGCCGGATGTCACCCAACAGACGGTGGACGCGCTGCAGTCGTTCGCGAAGACGATCTATCTCTCGCAGACCTGCCAGAAGAAGGACGGGAAGACGACCTGGTTCCTGAACCTCGAGGACGCCTTCGAGGCCTGGTATAAGGACCCCGGTCCACGCGAATGGCGCACGCACTTCCATGTGCCCGTGTTTCTGGACGACCTCGGGGCCTTGGGCACCACCCGTTTCGCCCTCGAGCAGGCCCTGGCCGTCCACAAGCAGACCCCCCTTTCGACGCACCTCGAGATCGAGACCTATACCTGGGACGTCCTGCCCCCCCACCTCAAGACCGGCGACATCGTCGAATACGTCGCTCGTGAAATCGACTGGGTCAGGGGGCAACTGGTTTAGACTCAAGGGGTACGCGTGAAACTGAATTTCGAATAGCGAAATGAGCCCCAAGCGCCGCCTGCTGGCCGTCGCCGCCTCACTGTGGATGGTCGCGTCCACATGGAGTGGCCTGCCTGGTGCGGGTCCACGCGGCACCGTCTCTGCTCAGCAATCGAGCTCGCGCGATAGCAACGTGGCGATCGACAAATACTGCGTGACCTGCCACAACCAGCGCCTGCAATCGGGTGGGCTGGCGCTAGATCAGCCGGAGCTTGCCGACGTGCCTGCGCACGCGGACGTGTGGGAGAAGGTGATTCGCAAAGTGCGGGCCGGTATGATGCCCCCGGCGGGCATGCCGCGTCCGGACGAGGCCTCGAAACAGGCGCTGGTCGCGTCACTCGAAACAGCGCTCGATCGCGCAGCGCTCGCGAAGCCGAACCCCGGACGCCCGCTGGCGCATCGGCTGAATCGCGCGGAATACGCCAACGCGGTTCGCGACCTTCTGGCCGTGGACGTCGATGTCACGTCGATGCTGCCGCCGGACGATTCGAGCGGTGGCTTCGACAACAACGCCGACGTCCTGGGCGTCTCGCCGGTTCTGCTGGAAAGTTATCTCACCGCGGCCGAGCGCATCAGCGCGCTCGCGATCGGCGATCTCAAGATACCGCCGATGGGAGAGCTGTTTCGTCTGCGGCAGGACGCGTCACAGGACCGCCACATCGAGGGATTGCCGCTCGGCACAATTGGTGGCCTGCGGCTCCACGCCACACTGCCGCTCGACGGCGAGTATCAGTTTCAAGTGAGGCTGTTCAGGACGAATCTTGGGACCATGCGTGGTCTCGAGTATCCGCATCAGCTCGAGATCAGCGTGGACGGGGAGCGCGTGCATCTCGCGTCGTTCGGCGGCGACAAGGAGATCGCGGCGTCCAGTGAGAACCCGACAATCACAGGCGACCAGGTGGACGGACGGTTCACGGCCCGCGTACCACTCAAGGCGGGGCCGCGCGAGATCACCGTGGCGTTCATCGAGAAGACGCACGGGCTGAACACACGACGCCTCGAATCCTACGTCCGCAGCTCGGCCGACACGATCGACTTCTCTGGAGGCCCGCATATCGACGAAGTGATTCTGACCGGGCCTTTCAAGCCGACCGGCGTGGGCGATACCCCGAGCCGGCGTCGAATCTTCGTGTGCAAGCCGCGGACGACTGCCGACGAAGACGCCTGTGCGCAGCGAATCCTGTCCACGCTTGCGAGGCGAGCCTATCGAGGCGATGTCGCACGCGAAGACATGCAGGCGCTGCAGGAGTTCTTCCGGCAGGGCCGAACCGACGGCGCCAGCTTCGATGCCGGCATCGACCTGGCCCTGCGGCGGATTCTGGTCAGCCCCAAGTTCATCTTCCGCGTGGAGCGAGACCCGGCCGAGGTCCCCGCGGGCGGCGCCTACCGCCTGTCCGACCTCGTTCTAGCTTCGCGTCTCTCGTTCTTTCTCTGGAGCACGGCTCCGGACGACGAGCTGCTCGATCTCGCGCAGAAGGGTCGGCTGAGAACACCGGCGACGCTGGAACAGCAGGTGCGCCGGATGCTGACCGATCCCAGGTCGCAGGCGCTCATCGACAACTTCCTGGGTCAGTGGCTGCAGCTGCGCAACCTGAAGGGCAAGCAGCCGAATTCGCACGAGTTCCCGGACTTCGATGACAACTTGCGCGACGCGCTGAAGACCGAGCTGGAAACGTTCTTCACGTCGATCATTCGAGAGGACCGGGACGTGATGAGCCTCTTGACGGCGGACTATACGTTCGTCAACGAGCGTCTGGCGCGGCATTACGGGATTCCGCACATCTACGGCAGTCACTTCCGGCGTGTGACGCTGCAGGACGAGACGCGCCGGGGACTGCTCGGCAAGGGCGCGCTGTTGATGGTGACGTCGCATCCCCACCGCACGTCGCCCGTCCTGCGCGGTAAATGGATTCTTGAGAACGTCCTCGGCGCGCCGCCTCCGCCGCCGCCAAACGAGGTGCCGCCGTTCGAGGAAGACACCGAGGCTCGAAAGCCGCGTTCGGTGCGGGAGCGCATGGAGCAGCACCGCAAGAATCCGGCGTGCGCCAGCTGCCATCGGATGATCGACCCGGCGGGCCTTGCGCTCGAGAACTTCGACGCCGTCGGCGCATGGCGGACGCGTGACGGTGGCACGCGTGGAGCCACGATCGATGCGTCCGGCCAGCTCGTGGACGGCACGCCGATCAATGGCGTGATCGAGCTCCGGCAGGCGCTGGTGCGCGATCCGCAAGTCTTCGTGCGGACGATGACCGAGAAGCTGTTGACGTATGCGTTGGGCCGCGGCTTGACGGCCGCGGACATGCCGGCTGTGCGAACGATCGCGCGTGACGCGCGACGAGACGACTATCGGTTCTCGTCCATCGTGCTGGGTATCGTCAGAAGCGTTCCGTTCCAGATGCGCATCAAGGGCGCCGGCGAAGAAGGATCCAGCGCGCGCTCGGCATCGCTGAAATAGTCGATAGAGGAGACCGCATGTTCATCACGAAGAAGTCGCTGCCGCGTCGAACGGTTCTCCGGGGCATCGGGGCCACGCTGGCGCTTCCGCTCCTCGATGCGATGGTTCCGGCGCTGACCCAGACGGTCCGTACCGCGGCCGCCCCGGTGCGCCGGTTTGGAGCGGTGTTCGTGCCGATGGGAGAGCGTCCGAGCCATTGGACGCCGGCGACGACCGGCGCCGGCTTTGAGTTCAGTCCGATTCTCAAACCCCTCGAGCCGCTGCGCGACGCTGTGACGGTCATCTCTGGCCTCGACCGGCCGCTTCAGGGAACTCATGCGGTGAGCACCGGCACCTGGCTGACCGGCATCGCGCCCAAGCGGACCGAGGCGGAAGACTTCATTGCCGCCACGTCACTTGATCAAATCATCGCGGCGAGGATCGGCAAGGATTCGGTGTTCCCGTCGCTCGAGATCGCTACAGAGGATCTGTCCGGCTACGTGGGCGCGTGCGATGTGGGTTACAGCTGCGCCTACATGAACACGATCTCCTGGAAGACACCGACGACTCCGATGCCGATGGAGACCAATCCACGGGTCGTGTTCGAGCGGATGTTCGGCCGTCCGGGCTCGTCGGCAGACAGGCTGATGCGCCTGCGTCAGAACCGCAGCATCCTCGATTCGGTCAAGGGAGACGTCGCCTCGCTCGAGCGTGGGCTCGGCGGGCGGGACAAGGTGAGGCTCGACCAGTACCTCGAGCACCTGCGCGAGATCGAAGGCCGGATTCAGCGCGCCGAGCGCCAGACGACCACGGAGCTCGTGGCTCCCACCGCGCCGGTCGGCATTCCGGACTCGTGGGAGGAGCACGCCAGCGTCATGTTCGACCTGATGGCCCTGGCCTTCGAGGCCGACCTGACCCGCGTGTTCACGTTCATGCTGAACCGCGAAGCCAGCCAGCTGGTGTTTCCGAGCCTCGGGTTCAACGAGCCGTGGCATCACGTGTCCCATCACGGGAACGAGGCCGACAAGCTTGCGCTCCTCGTCAAGCTGAACACGTGGCAGATCAGTCTGTTCGGCAAGTTCCTCGAGCGTCTTCGCGCAACGCCTGACGGCGACGGCAACCTGCTCGATCACTCAGCGCTCCTGTGGGGCAGCGGGATGAGCGACAGCAACACGCATTCGCCGCTGGATGTTCCCTACCTGATGGTGGGCAAGGGTGGCGGCGCGTTCAGCGGCAACCGGCATATCGCTGCGGTCAAGGGCACACAGCTCTCCAACGTCATGCTGACCGTCGCGCAGAAGTACGGGGCCGAGATCGATCGTTTCGGCGTCAGCACGAGCGCATTCGAGCTGTAGCCATGCGGCGCCTTCGAACCATCACGCTGCTGGCCCTGCTCGTCGTGTCGGGCACCGGCGGATCCGCGCAGAACGGGTCTGGCCTCGTCGAGGCGGTCAAGCGCGGCGACCACGAAGCCGTGCGAGCGCTCCTCCGCGGCCGCGTCGATGTGAATCTTCCGCAACCGGATGGCACGACGGCCCTGCACTGGGCCGTGCGTGCCAACGATCTGGACCTGGTGAGCGCGTTGATTCGCGCTGGCGCCAATGTGAAGGCGGCGAACCGGTATGGGGTGGCACCGATCACGCTGGCCGCGATGAACGGCAGTGCCGAGGCCCTCGAGGCGCTGCTCAAAGCCGGTGCCAGTGCCAACACGCAGTCTCTCGAGGGCGAGCCGGTGTTGATGACGGCGGCGCGCACGGGCAACGCCGGCGCCGTCAAGCTCCTCGTCAGCCGCGGCGCCGACGTCAACGCGCGCGAGCGCTGGTTTGGTGAGACGGCCGTGATGTGGGCGGCGGCCGAGAACCACGCCGACGCGATCCGTGTGCTGGCCGAATCGGGTGCGGACATCAATGCCAGATCCACCACCCTGGAAGCGCCGGTGCTCGAGTTCCCGCGCAGCGGCGGACCGAACTCGCCGTTTCCACGGGGCGGGTGGACGGCGCTGATGTTTGCCGCGCGGCACGGCGCGCTGGACGCGGCGCGGACTCTGGTGGACCTGGGCGCCAAGCTCAACGTCGTGGCGCTTCCCGAGACGGACGTTCCGCTGAAGCCTGAAGAGTTGACGACAGCGGACCAGGGCATTGGTACGACGGCGCTGGTCTTCGCGATCATCAACTCCCACTACGACCTGGCCGCCGTGCTGCTCGAGAAAGGCGCAGATCCCAACGTCGTCGATGTCGCAGGTATGGGAGCGTTGTACGCCGCCGTGGACATGAACAGCCTGCAGTGGGTGCAGGGCAGGCCGGCGCCGATTCTCACCGACCGCCTCGACGCCGTGGATCTCGTGAAGCGGCTGCTCGATCGCAAGGCAGACCCGAATGCACGCCTGAAGCGGGCTCCTCTCAAGCGCCATCACGATGCCGGTACCACGCTCAATTTCGGAGAGGGCGCGACGCCGTTGATGCGGGCCGCACGGACCAACGACGTGGCGGTGATGAAGCTCCTGCTCGATGGCGGCGCCAATCCTTTTGTCACGCTTCCGGATCGAACGACCACGCTGATGATCGCCGCGGGTCAGGGCTACGGCGGGCTGCGTGGCGAAGGCATTCGCATCGTGGTGCCGACGCCGGAGGGCGCGGTCGAAGCGTTGGGCCTGCTGCTCGATCGCGGCGTGGACGTTGATGCCTTCAACAACGCCGGAAACACGGCTCTTCACGCCGCCGTCGGGAGAGGCGAGGCGGTGGTGAAGTTCCTCGCGTCGCGCGGCGCTACGCTGACCTTCAAGAACAAGGCAGGGTTCACACCCCTCGATCTGGCCATGGGCCAGGGCGGCCGTGGCGGCCGCGGCGGCGTCGTTCGGGAAAGCACCGCGGCTCTGCTCCGTCAATTGCAGTCGCAGGCCAAGGTCGGGCAGAGCGCCCGATAGTGCATCGCCTCGCGGTGCCCGCGGTACTGTTCGTCGCACTGATGATCGGGGTCGCATGGTGCCTGGTCGGCCGCTCTTCGTCCACACCCGCACAACCGCTCGATAGCGCCAGAACCGCTCCCGATTCCGGCCAGCCCTCATCTGCCCCGCTCGTAGGCAGGCCGATCGGCAATCGTCCGAAGGGTGAGGAGCGTCCGCAGATCTCTCACGTCGCGATCGTCGATCTCGATCGGGACGGCCTCAACGACGTCATCGTCTGTGACGCACTGGGCGGTGTCGTCTCCTGGATCCGTCAGGCGCCGGCGGGCACGTTCGTGGAACAGACGATCGCCGGCGTCGCCGCTCCGGCCCACGTGCAGGCGGTTGACTTCGACAAGGATGGCGACCTGGACCTTGTCGTCGCCGCGCTCGGCTTCCTGTTTCCGAACAACAACCGCGTCGGCTCGGTGATCGTCCTCGAGAACGACGGCAGGCAGCGCTTCAAATCCCACTACATCGCCGACCGCGTCGCGCGGGTGGCGGATGCGCGCGCGGCCGATCTCGACGGCGACGGCGACCTGGATGTGACGGTTGCCGGCTTCGGCTACGACGATGGCGAGACCAGCTGGCTCGAAAACAAAGGTCAGTGGACGTTCGAGCAGCACGTGCTGCAGCGATTGTCCGGGGCGATCAACGCGATCCCGGCCGACATCAACGGAGATGCTCTTCCCGACATCGTGGCGCTTGTCAGTCAGGAGTGGGAGGAGATCTGGGCGTTCGTGAACAACGGCCGTGGCGGGTTCACGCCGCGCATGCTCTGGGGATCGACGAACCCGGATTTCGGCTCGAGCTGGATGTCGATGGCCGACCTGGATCGGGATGGTGATGCCGATCTCCTGTATGCCAACGGCGACGCGTTCGAGTACGCGCCGCCGAACAGCCGGCCGTGGCAGGGCATCCAATGGCTGGAGAACCGTGGCGATCTTCGCTTCGAGCTCCATCGTCTGGTCGACCTCCAGGGTGCGACGAGTCCGGAGGCCGCGGATGTGGATGGGGATGGAGACTTGGATGTCTTGCTCGTGGTGTCGAACAACGACTGGGACAACCCGCAGGTGCCGAGTCTCGTGTGGCTGGAGAACGACGGAAGGATGCAGTTCACGATGCACAGCCTCGCCAGCTCGCCCACGCATCTGTTGACGCTCGCCGTCGGCGATCTCGACGGCGACGGCAAATCAGATGCGGTGACGGGAGGCATGCACATCAGCCGCCCGTACGATCGCATCGGCCGAGTGACTGCCTGGCTGGGCTTACGAGGGACAAGGACGAAATGAGTCAGCGCCCGGCGCTTCATCTGCCGGGCGGCCACAACCTTGTCAACAGGCTGGGTGCTCGACGTAATATCCACTGATACCGCGCCAACCCGACTCGACCTGGAGGAAGTATGAGAGAGCGAGCACTTTTCTGCGTGGCTTTGGTGGCGTTGCTTGTCTCTACGTTTTCCTTGTCCACTATCGGGCAGCAGGCACCTGCAGGCCGGCAGGGCGGTGCCGCGGCTCCTGGCGGGCGGCAGGGGGGACCGCCACCCGTACAACTGGTGGAAGGCGCAGGTCGTGAGCAGGTGCAGGCCAGCTGCACGCGCTGCCATGGTGTCAACCTGATTGCGAGCTCGTGGGGCTACACCAAGGATGGGTGGCAGGACCGGATCGCCACCATGGTCAAGCTGCCAGCCCCGGAGCTGGAGGCCATATCGTCATACCTGGCCGCGCACTACCCGATCAAGGACGTTCCGGGCGCGGTGCTGATCTCGGGTCCTGCGACCGTCACAATCAAAGAGTGGCTGGCTCCCACGCTTGGCTCGCGGCCGCACGACTCGCACGCCGCCGCTGACGGCTCGATCTGGTGGACCGGCCAGTGGGCCGACAAGCTCGGACGTCTGGATCCGCGGACGGGTCAGATTCGCGAGTTCGACGTGCCCGCCAAGAGCCAACCGCACGGCCTGGCGGAGGATCCCCAGGGGAACATCTGGTACACGGGCATTCAGAAGGGCGTGATCGGCCGGCTCGACCCGCGTACGGGGCGCGTCGAGGAGTATCCGCTCAAGGAGCCCGGCACACGGGGTCCGCACACGCCGATTCTGAACAAGCGCACCGGCGACCTGTTCTTCACGCTGCAGTCGGGGCACGTCGGCCGGCTCAACACCAACAGCGGCGACATGGTGATCAAGAAGACGCCAAGCGACAACACTTACCCGTACGGTATCCGCATCAACTCGCAGGGCGTGCCCTGGTACGTGGACTTCCGCGGCAATCGGATCGGCAGCGTCGATCCACGTACGATGGAGATCAAGGAGTACACGCTGCCGAACACCGACGCGCGCCCACGCCGGCTCACCATCACGCCCGACGACGTGATCTGGTACAGCGACTTCGCGCGCGGCACGCTCGGGCGCTTCGATCCGAAGACCGGCCAGGTCAGGGAATTCCCCTCACCAGGAGGCAAGGGCTCTGAGCCTTACGCGATTACGTCCATCGGCAACGTGGTCTGGTACAGCGAGTCCGGGGTGCGGCCGAACACGATGGTGCGATTCGATACGCAGACGGAGAAGTTCCAGACGTTCGCGATTCCGTCCGGCGGTGGCGTGCTGCGCCACTACGAGGCCACTGCGCAAGGCAACATCGTCACCGCCAACAGCGGCGTGAACAAGATCGGGCTGGTCGAGATCGGAACGCTTACAGCGAACCGGACGAACTGATCACTCAGCGTCCGGCCGCTTCATCCGCGCGGGCGGCCGATAGCATGCCGCGCAGGCTGTAGTTGCCTTCGTGGCATGCGTACTCGTGCAGCTCACCGCGGGAACGCTGCCAGTTGATCACCGCCGTCCACGGCTTCGTCCACATCGTGGGGTTGTCGACGGTGAACGTGTACTCGAGCATGTCGTCGGCGACCCGGCGGAAGCGCTCGACGAGCCGCAGGTTCTCATCCGACAGCGTGAGGTAGCCGCCCATCGGATTGCCGTTGGGGTGGAAGTTCGTGGTTTCGACCACGAGCGTGTCACCCTCCCATCGTCCGCGCGAATCTCCGAGGTAGTGACGCAACGAGGATGACACGTGCGCGCGATCACCGAGCGGGATGATGCGCGCGTCGTGGATCTTCTCCATCTGAATCGCTACGTACTCCGGCGTCTGCACGATCCGGTAGACGCTCATGTAGGCGGCGAACAGATCCGGAAAGCCGTAGTGAATGCAGCGATCCTGGAGCGTCATGTCGTGCGCCGAATTGGCCGGCCGTCCGAACCTCCCGACCGCGGCGGCTCGAAACTTCGCGCCTGCTGCCGTGGGCGCCGGTAGTCTCCCGTCGGCCGGATCGACGATCAGCGACGTTCTGTGCTCGAAGTACCGGTCGGGCAGCCAGTTCTGACTGTAGGTACCGGTCGCCCCAAGTCCAGCCGGGCGAGTGTCGGCCAGCAAGGCGAGGTACAACCCGTCACCGAACACAGCGTCGGCATCCGGACCGAAGAGCGTGCGGGCGCGCTGTTGGAGATCGGCGAGCTCCTTGTCCGACAGACGTGGTTTATCGGCGAGCTGTCGCGGCCGCTCGAGCGGTGTGGCGCCGTTGTTCTCCCACACGCCTTCGAGGTCCGGGCGGCCGTCGGCGGTGCGCGGCACCACCCAGCTGTCCGCGCGCGCGCTCCGCGCAGTCGAAGGCGATTGCTGGCCTGCGGCCGCTGCGGCGGTGAGCGACGCGAGAGCGAGGACGAGAGCGATACGCGATCGTCGAGCCACGCGCATACGACTCCTTTCGAGTCTGCGATCAAGGTGCAATGCTGGCCCGAAAACAGGCCTGGGGCAAGCCTGTTCCCGACACTTGTCCGCGTCGCGCGCATCAGTCGCTGAGCGATGGCGATCATCTTGAATCCAGAGCTACCCGCACCTCGGCAGCGGCCGGTGTGTGCGGAATGCTGGCCCGTCACGTTTTCCAGTGTGAGGTATCACATGCCAAGCGTGCCCCTCCGCTCGACAGGCGGCCATCATGGCCACGACCATCCCCATATCGAGAGCCAGTTGGTGCCCATCCCCTTTCAAGTGGACGAGCACCACCACTCAGCCATCGCTCGCGACCAACTGGACATCGAGCGACTGTTCAAGGAGCCCTTCGGGTCGGTCTTTCGCTCGTACACGTCGCTGACCTCGGTGGTCTCGCTCGTCGAGCTGCTCACGCGGCGACAGCGCATGCCCTGGGCGATCCTGGTGGTCACGTTCAAGGACGACCCCACCCCCTCGTCCTCACTCGCCAAATACGAGGCGGTGTTCACCGCAGCGGGAACCGGCACGCTCAACATGGTCGACTACTTCGAAGAGATGTCGCACGGCCTGATCGACGTATCAGGAAGCAAAGTCTTCGGTCCGTTCGTGCTGGACTATCCGCGCGCCAACTACGTGGGCAACGCCTATCCCCAGCCGGCTGGAAAGCTGAATCGCAACGGCGTGCTCGATGTCGCGAAGGCCGCCGCCGTGGCGGCTGGGATCGACCTCTCCACGTTCAGCGGCGTGGTCGTCTGCGGCACGCCACTGCTCGATCTGTGCGGCTGGGTCGGCGGGTTCGCCGCCTTGTGCGACGATGCCTCGCTCCAACCGAGTCTGTTGGGGCAGGAGATGGGCCACGGCTTTGGCCTCGATCACTCGAGGCTGAATGGCAGCCCGGACGACTATCAGGATTCCTTCGACACCATGAGCACCGCGAACGCGTACATGGCGACTCATCCCGCCCATGGCGCCGTCGGGCCCGGTCTGAACGCCGCCAACATGCGTATGCGCGGCTGGCTCAACGAGAGTCGGGTCCGTGCGATTCCGGCGACGAGCTTCGCCGATGAAGTGGTGACGCTCCGCCCGCTGCACGCACGTCATCTGAGCGGCGCACTGGCGATTCGGGTGGGGACGTTTCTCGTCGAGTTTCGGTTGCGCAAGCGGTGGGACGCCGGCATTCCGCGGTCGTGCGTCCTGGTGCATCGTTCGCAGTCGAACGTGTCGTATCTGATGCCGGGCTCGACCGGCACGGATCTCGTCGCCGGCAGCCAGTTCGAATTCGGGCGGCCCACCGCCTTCTTCGGCGACTACGTCCGTGTCGTCGTCGAGTCGATCGACGAGCAGGCCGAATCAGCGCGTGTGCACGTCACGTATCACCCGTTCGCCGTGCCGGATGTTCCCGTCCTGGTCGATCAGCGCTTCCCTCGCATTCCACATGAGGAGCGAGAGGGCATCATCGTGGGTCAGCGGGGGCTCAGGACTCCAACTGATGAGCCGACGCGACAACTGCTCGAGGGTGTCGCGAGGCTGCTCGAGACCGACGACGCCCGCGGGCGGCCTGGCCACACGGAATCACGTATGCGCGCCCTGGCAGAGATTCTTCAGGCGGTCGGCGACGTGGCTCGCACGACCGAGGTCGTGACGCACACGCCCCCGGGCGTCGATCGGCTCCGCCGGGAGCGGTAGGCCATATCGCATCGGAGACAGCGGGACGCCGGCACGGTTGGGTCGAATAACGTCCGGCCTGGCCGGGCCGGCTGCCGACTCTAGTTTGGGATCGGGATCTACCGGGGCACGGGGTTCGCGAACAGCTCCACCGTCGAGAGGTTCGCCGATCCGGCGATGCCGTGCCCGCCGCCAGGGGAGAGTGTGGCCAGGCCCACCTCGTCTACCTTGCTCAAGTTGGGGTTTATCACTTCCGTGAGCACGACGACCTTCACCGGATCCAGCGCGTACCAGCGCATGCCGATGAACGCGATCTCAGTCGTCAGGAACTCTCCATGGGTCGTGATGCCGCGATCGCCGACGATGAGCCTTCCGTCCGCCAGCTTCACGACCGGGTGCAGCTGATGGATCGCGTTGGTGCGCACAATCCACCGCAAGCGAGCGGCGAACGTCAGGTCCACGTAGTTGCGCTTGTCGCGTATCGTCACGGCGACGGGAGAGGACGACATCCCGGTCCACAGATCGATGCGCCCCTCATGCTCGGCCGCGAGGACGACCGATGCGTTCGGCCCATACAGCTTCACCTCGAGGCTGGCATTGGTGACGACTGCCGGCGTGAAGCGCATGTTCTCATCCGTCCGCTCGCCCGTGTGCGGTGGCAGTCGCCATGTCTCGCTGAACAGGCGTGGAGGTCTTGGGATCATCCCCGGCTTCTGTGTGGCCGGGTTCACGGGCGGGGTTTGCGCCGCTGCGGCCAGCGCCCAGACGACGAGGCCGGTGGTCAGGACCGTTCGTCCAACGAATCGAATTGACTGCATGAAGACCCTCACCTCAGATTTCATTTCAGAAGAACGCGATCATTGGGTCGGTGACGGCAGCGGTTCCTTGCCGATGGCCGTGTGTCCCGGTACTGAATCGCAGTGCTTTCCGGGTGCAGGCGGCGTCTTGTCCGGGCACCTGAACAGCCCTCCCACCTTGGCGCCCGCATGCTCCCCGGTTCGCAGCGGGTGCAGGCCGACGCTGAAGACGGTGCCCGGCGGGAAGGTGTTCACGGAGACACCCTGTCTCGCCATCGTTCCCGCCCCCGCCATCTCGACGTTCCAGAGGATCGGCTCGCCTTTCGCGTCGCGCTCGACGTTCTTGCGCGCCTGGTTCATCGGCGCAAAGAACATCTGCAGGTGATTCGCGGCCGGGTCGATGCGGGTAACGACGCCCGTGAAGACCTTGACGGCTTTCATGTCGTACATGGCGAACGAGTGGTGCGCGCCCACGGACGCGGCCAGTATCACTAGCACCGTCACCGCGATCGCGGCCGTCCCGCCGATTCTCCTGTAAGCGTTCATGTCCCCTCTCTCCGCACAGGTGAAATGCTACTTCAGTCACTCCTCGACGTGAACCACGCCGCGCCATATCATGGCCCGTCTGCACGGCCCGTTATCGAGGGTCGTCCAGGCGGGGGAGCGGAGCTGATGTTGAGGAGCACTACGTTCAAGGGCGCGTCCGGATTACTGGTCGCGTTGATCGCGGCCTCGTCCATGTCGTGCTCGACGGAGCCGCCGCAACGCGCCGACGGCTCGCAGCCGAGCGTCGGCCGCGGCGCGCCGGTCACGCCGGCCATTCCTGCCGAGAAGTGGCGGGATCCGGCGAACTTCGAACCATTTCCGCCGGCGAAGATCGAGGGCTATCCGGAAAAGTATTGGCTGGTCGGCCCGTTCGGGCCCGACGGTGAAACCGCCGACTTCCTGGGCTCCGCCCGGAACGGTGCGACGCCCGCGGGGATCGAGCCGCTCAAGGTTGACCTGTTCACCTCGAAGGATTTCTACGCCGACCGCGCGCTGTGGAGCGACCCGCGCTATTTCCGCTGCAACAGCCCGTATGCGCTCGAGGCGCAGTGGGGGAAAGGCGTGATCGGCGACGACCCGCCGCGTACCGCCGCCTGGGGATACTGCGACCGGGACTACCCGCGTGCGGCGATCGTCAGCCCCTACACGTTCAAGACCGCGCAGGCGCACTACGAGGCACTGCTCAACGAGACGCGCGGCCGCGGCGGGCCGACCCAGCACACCTACGCCACGGTGCCGGGCGAGTGGAGCGGCCGCTACCTGTGGCGTCGCGGGCAGAACTGGTACGCGGAACTGCTCTGGAATCAGGTGCCCACCATCCTCTCGCTGCTCACCGAGGAGTACCAGACGCGGATGGTGCAGGAGATGTATCACGACGGGAACACGAATTCTCCTCAGTGGCCGGCGCAGTATTGCTGGCCCGAAGGGTTCATGCGGCGCTGGCACTACCACGGCGTCACGAACCAGCCGCACACCGTCCTGGTGACGCCCTCGCTCGTGCAGATCATGGCCGGGGACGCCGACAACTTCGTGACCAACATTCACATCGGCCGCACGTTCAACACCGAGGGCGCCGTGCCGCGCCTTGGCGCCGACGTGCCAGGTTGGTACGGAGAGACGATCGGCTTCTGGGACGGAGACGCGCTGATCACCTGGACGTCCAACATCCAGGGTTGGAAGGTGCACGGCAACCCCGAGTTCTCGAACAAGCTGCAGACGATCGAGATCTACACGCCGACCCGCGACGCGGCGGGGAAGTTCGTCGGCCTCAATCACGAGGGGATCTTCTACGACCCCGAGGCGCTCGTGGAACCGGTGCGGATGATTCGTAGCCTCGAGCGCTTCAGCGGCTTCGAGGAAGGCGATCCCTTCTCCTTCATCGAGTGTATGCCGACGATCTACCCCATCGACGGCCGCGCGAGGCCGGTGTCTCCCGGCACCGTGTTCCCGTACAAGGTGCCGGACATGTTCGGCCGGCCTTGGGCCAGGATCTGGGAGGAACACCACGAGCGAGGGATGAAGCGGCCGAAGGACACGAAAGATATTTTCAGCTTTGACTAGAGTTGCAGGCCGTAGTGTCCGGCTTTGGCCGGACCGTGTTTCTGTCCGTGTATAGGCGAGCCATGCCGATAGCCGCCGGAGACGCATACCGACCCGCGGCCGCGGGCGCTGCGGCCGGGAAAGCGACCTCCGCTCGTTCCCTATCGCCCCCCGCGCGTCTATCCGCTGACTCGTGACGACATCTGTTACGCGGCACGAAACGTCAGCGGTATCTCGTTACAACGAGAACGCGTTGACGGAAGACGCGCACGGGAATCGCTCCGGCCGCTTTCCGGCTACGCCGCGAGCTCGGCCTGGCGCACGCGGCCGCGGATCGGCATGCGTCTCCGGCGGCGATAAACACGCTCCGCGGTGGACGACCTTCGCTGGTGAGCCTGAGCGAAGGTTGGTGCGGAAGGGGGATTCCGCAAGGGTGGGTACTGCCTCGTATGGCTCGGTGTCGCCTTGTGCGATTTCATTCGGGAAATCAGGCGTTTGGCCCTTCTCTCGTCCCGCCTTGTGTTGGCCTGTGTCGCGGAGTTCGTCAGCTAACGGTTAGCTCTCGGGCGCAGGTTCAGCCTGGAGTAAGCTCTGCCCACAGCCTCACACTCGCTTGATAGCACAGTGCAGAGTGGGAAGACAGCATGGCGGAGCACGTGACGACGATGAGCGAGATTCTTGAGCTTCACGAGCAAGTCGAGGATTTGCGTTCGCCACGGTCGACTATGTGGGCAAGATAGACAGCCTCGTGTCAAAGCTCGACGGAACTTCCTTTCAGGGACGACGCCTGTGCGTGTCTCGGTATCGCGACCCGGGTTCGGGCTGGAACGCATGGGGGGCTAGTACCTGGCCGCAGTGGATCTGACCGGTTCAGGCGGCGGCCTGGGTGCGACCAGCGGGCTGGGGATACACCCGGCCAAGCTTCTCGCGAGCACGGTCGACAGTAAACATCCATTTGATGCGCGCCGTCTCGGCGTTAC
>DATDOE010000130.1:0-23307 GCA_035293405.1 Vicinamibacterales bacterium
CATACAACGCCGCCGCAGTAGACTCTGGTCGATGGGTCGTGTTCATGTCGAACTCCTTTCGAATTAGCTCTTCAAAAGAGTTTCAACATACAGCTCGGCCCATCAATCGCCCTACATAGGGTCTGAAGCCGGACACTACGATCGTCGCTATGCCGTGAGCCGTGCCTATGGCGCCGGCTCGATGCGGAGCAGTGCGCCGTCCTTCGGATCGTCGGTGAGCAGATACAGGAGCTGGTCCGGCCCCTGCCGTACGTCGCGGATCCGCTGCCGCATCGGGACCAGCAGCGACTCACGCCGCAACTCCTCCATCTGTTCGTTGAACAGGATTCGCTCGAGATGGCCGGTGCCGGGGATCTCGCCCTCGCGCAGCGCGCCGACGAAGACGTCGCCCTTCCACTTCGGAAGCTTGTCGCCGTTGTAGAACGCGATGCCGGATGCGGCGATCGACGGGACCCAGATCACCAGCGGCTGCTCGAAGTTCTCGTGCGAGAGCTTCGGCGCCTGCCACGGGCCTGGGTACGACCGGCCGTAGCTGACGATGGGCCAGCCGTAGTTGGCGCCTGGCTTCAGCACGTTGATCTCGTCGCCGCCGTTGGGGCCGTTCTCGTGCTGCCAGATCTCGCCGTTGCCGGGATGGACGGCGAGGCCAAGCGAGCTGCGATGCCCGAGCGTGTAGACCTCATGCGCGTACCCCACGTGCTTCACAAAGGGGTTGTCCGCCGGCGTGCTGCCATCGTCATTGAGCCGCAGCACCTTGCCCGCCTGGCTGGCCGGATCCTGCGCACCGCTCCCGACACCTCCGGTCGTCACATAGAGTTTCCCGTCGCGTCCAAACGCCATGCGTGCGGGGCCGCCGACGCCCGTCTGCGCGACGAAGACGTCCTTGACGTCAACGAGTGCCGTGCCGTTCCAGCGTCCCCGCGCAATCGCCAGCACGCTGGCCTGTCCGGCACCGCCACCGCCACCGCCAGGGGCACCTGCGCCGCCGGCGCGCGGCGGCGGAGGTGGTCCGACAGGTTTCGGATAGCTCAGATACACGAACTGGTTGGTGGCGAATTGCGGATGAAGCGTGATCTCCATCAGGCCGCCAAGGCCGCCGGCGACGACCGCCGGCACGCCTGCGATCGGAGTCGGATCGAGCCCGCCGCCTCGCAGCCGGCGCACCCGACCCGTGCGCTCGGTGATGAGCATGTCGCCGCCTGGCAGCCACACCATGCTCCATGGGTTCGACATCCCTCTCGCGACGACGACCACGCGAATCTTCTGTCCCTCGGCCGTGTCGAACTCCAGCGGCTTGTCCGGGAGTGGCACCGGCGGAATGCCGCTTGGCGCGACGGGCGTGCCGCCACGGCCACGCGGAACCGTCTGTTGCGCAGAGCCCAGGGCAACCATCATCACGACGAGCACGCTTGCGAGGCTGAGTCTCATACGTCTCCTTACAGGAGAACCGAGTATAGGACGAGTCGCGACTTCCGCGACATGTGGTGGGCCGTGTCAGGACAAGCCTTTCGGCTACATCAGCCGCGCAGTGGCAAGTCCCGGTGATGCGCCCGGTGGTGGTCCAGGCGCCGGACCAATGATTCTGCAGGCTGTGAAAGTCACCCGCGACGGGCGCGAGGACGTCGTTCGCGGCGTCCGCCTCGGCAGCGTGCCACCTGCCGCGTTCAGGGATCTGCTCGACGCCTCACGGGAGCGGACGCTCTACAACGTCCGCACGACCAACACCGACGCGGTGTCAGTCATCGTCCCCAATCTGATCTTCGAGGAGCTCGAGATTCAGCAGACGCGGGAGATCATGATGGTCGAGAAGCTGTTGACCGATCGCACCGGTGAGAAGGGCGCGCGCGACCTGCTGGTGGTGGCCGGATTGCTCGCCGTTGCAGATCCGGCCGACCTCGATGAGATGGTGTCCACGGTCGGCGGTCTCCCCGCGGAGTGCCGTCACACCGTGCGATCGAGCTTGACGCTCCTGTCGCTCGTCGAGCCGGTCAGCGGCATGCCCGACCCGTCGCTGTTCCGGGCACAGGTCACGCGCCTGCTCGCCCGGATCGAGGGGCCGGTCCTTGATGGATAGCCGGGCCGTCGAGCGGATGCGCGCGCGTGCCGTGTGGCCAGGACATCACACCCGAGAAGGCGATGATGTTCGTGGACCAACGCCGCCTCGACCTGGTCTCGAGCCGGCGTCAGGTTCGCGTCGATCTTGGCCCTGCGTTTCTCGCGGCCAGGGCGATCGCGCTCGTGAAGTTCGAATCGTAGGGTCGCGTTCGGGGATGGGTGAACCCCCCTCGCCTTCAGGCGAGTGTGATTCGGGGCTCCGACCAGAATTGAGCAATCAACTCAAACTCGTCGACCTCTCTGGCCTCGGGGAGCTCAGGGGAACAGCGTGGACGCGACGCGCTGGGCGACGGTGACCCAGGGGCCGGGATAGATCCCGACACCAACGACGCCCAATACGCACACGGCGATGGCGGTACCGATCAGGCCGGACACAGGCACCGGCTCGCGGCGCGTCGGCGCGTCGATGTACATGCGCCGTGCCACGAGCAGGTAGTAGTAGAGCGCCACGACCGTCAGCAGCGCGCCGAGAAAGACCAGGCCGTACATCCCGCGCTCCGCGGCCGCCAGAAAGATATAGAGCTTGGCCCAGAAGCCGGCGACGAACGGGATTCCGCCGAGCGACAGCAGAAACACCAGCATCGCCAGCGCGAGCAGGGGCGAGCGCTGGGCAAGTCCCCGATAGGCGTCGATGCCGTCTGACTGTTCGGACCGCGCCACCGTCTCCACGACCATGAACGCGCCCATGTTTCCAAAGAGGTAGGCCACGAGGTAGAAGAGCACCGTCGCGATGCCGGCGCTCGAGAACGCTGCGAGGCCGATCAGCATGTAGCCGATGTGCGCAACGCCCGAGTAGGCGAGCAGCCGTTTGATGTTCCGCTGCGGGATCGCCATCAGGTTGCCGGTCACGATCGTCATGCCGGCCAGCGTCGCGAGCACGGGCATCCAGATGCCAGCCGCGCCTTCCATGCCTTCGATGTAGAGCCTGATGATCGCCACGAATCCGGCGGCCTTTGGCGCTACCGACAGCCAGGCGATGAACGGCGTCGTCGCCGCCTCGTAGGTATCCGGCGCCCACATGTGGAACGGGAAGGCCGCAATCTTGAACCCGAGCCCGGCAAGCAGGATCGCCATGCCGAGGAGCATCAGCGGCTGACCGCTTTCGATCGCCCGCGGAATCAAGTCAAGCGTCGTGCCCCCTGTGACGCCGTACACGAACGACATCCCGTAGGCGATCGCCGCGGACGAGACCGTGCCGATCAGGAAGAACTTCAGCGCCGCTTCCGGAGCGGCGGGATCGCGCTTCAGGAAGCCGGTGAGCATGTAGAGCGGAATCGACATCAGTTCGAATGCGACGAACAGCAGCACGAGATCGCGCGCCGAGACGAGCACGAACATCCCCAGCAGCGAGACGAGCAGGGCAAAGTGATACTCGCCGGCCCGGCGGTTGAACGTCTTGTGCTGGAGCGTCAGCGATCCCAGCAGGCTGACGATGGCGGACGCCACGAACAGCCGCTTGGAGAAGATCGCCAACGCGTCCTGCACGAACGTGCCCTGGAGCAGCGACCGGCCTTCCTCGGCCAGGCAAGTAAGGCCGAAAACGCCGATGAGGCCAACGAAGGTGACCCAGCCGACGATGCGACCAGAATTGCCTTGTCGAACGATGCCGACGATCAACACGAGGACGGCCAGCGCGAAGAGCGCGAGCTCAGGAACGAGCGGCATCCCCGGCGTGAGGTAGTAGAACCTCGTCATCGGCCCACCAGGCGTTCAAGCAGCGGAATCGTCGCCGTCTGCACCGGCCCAAGCGCCAGGCCGGGCACCACGCCAAACAGCACCAGCACGAAGACGAGAATGCCCAGGGCCGCCCACTCGGTACCCTGCGCGTCCGGCAGATGCTGGAAGTGCGGGTCCGTGCTCTTCGGCCCCCAGAAGATCTGCTTGGTGACCCGCAGCACGTAGATCGAGGTCAGGAAGGCGCCGACGACGCCTGGGAAGAGCCACCAGGGATGTGTCGACGCCCACGTGCCGAGGAAGGTGAGGAACTCGGCGACGAAGCCTGCGGTCGCAGGGAGACCGAGCGACGAGAGGCTTCCGATGGTGAACGCCGTGGCGATGCCCGGCATCATCACGCCGAAGCCGCCCATCTTGAAGATCTCGCGCGAGTGTGACTTCTCGTACACCAGGCCGACGAGCGCGAAGAACAGCCCGGTCATGATCCCGTGCGCGAACATCTGGAAGACGGATCCGTTCAGCCCGGTCACCGTGAGCGTTGCTGCGCCCAGCATGACGACGCCCATGTGTGAGACGGAGGAGTACGCGATCACGTACTTCAGGTCGGTCTGCGCCATCGCGCTCAGCGCGCCATACACGATGTTGATGCAGGCGATGCCGCCGACGAGCCACGCCCACTCGATGGTGGCGTCCGGCAGAAGCCCCATGCCCAGCCGCACCACGCCGTAGGCGCCGAGCTTCATCAGCACGCCGGCGTGCAGCATCGACACCGCGGTCGGCGCCGACGCGTGGCCATCAGGCGACCACGTGTGCAGCGGCCAGATGCCGGCCAGGATGCCGAACCCGATGTAGAACGCCAGAAACACCCAGGACTGAACGGTCGGATCGAAATTCAGGGACTGAAAGGCGAGGAACGAGAACGTGCTCGACCCGGCGGCGACATAGAGCGCGAGAATGCCGACCAGGATGAACGCGGACCCGAACAGCAAGTACAGGGTCAGCTTCATCGCCGCGTACTCTTTCGTGCCCACACCGGTCCGGCCCATCGCCCAGCCGAAGACGCCCTGCGGACGCACTTCTCCAGTCGATCCCCAGATGCCGATGAGCAGATACATCGGCAGCACCGCGATCTCGTAGAAGAGGAAGAAGACGAACAGGTCGAGCGACACGAACACGCCGTACACGCCGGTGACGAGGAGGAGCAGCAGCGCGTAGAACTCCTGGCTGCGCTGCTTCACGGTCCACGAGGCGAACACGCCGGCGAAGATGATGATCGACGTCAGCAGCACCATCAGCGCGCTCATGCCGTCGAGAGCGAGCAGGTAGGAGATGCCGAGCGAGGGGACGAGCGAGAACTCTTCCTGGAACTGGAATCCCGCCGCGGTGCGGTCGTAGGCCCAGTACACCCAGACCGATGCGACCAGCGACACGGTCGCCCCCGCGAGCGACGTCCACCGCACGAGCAGCGGGCGATGGCGCGCGAAGGCCATGATCACGAGCGCGCTCACAAACGGCGCCCACGTCATCACCGAAAGGACGGGGATGCCGTTCACGCGACCGCCCAGCGCATCCAGAGGATGAGAATGAGAAGCCCGACCGCGACGCCGTAGATGTAGTCCTGCGCCCGTCCGGTCTGAATCGACCTGAGCTCGTCACCCGCCGTGACAGTCCAGGCGCTCACCACGTTGAGCACCCCGTCCACGAGGTACCGATCCAGCCACCCGATGATGCGGGAGAGGGTGAACAGCGCCATCCCGAGCACGCCTTCGAAAAGGTCGTCGATCCAGAACTTCGCCACCGCGGCGCGACGAATGGGTCCGAACATCGACGCCAGCCGGCCGGCATCAATCGTGCGACGCTGATACGTGAGCCAGGCCAGCGCGATGCCGGCGACGGCGACGCCAACCGCGGCCGGCGTCAACCACGCCGGGGCGTGTTCGCCCTCGGTGGGTCCAAAGGACAGGATGTGCCCGGTGAGCGTCGAGTAGACACCGACAACCATCGACAGGATCGCCAGCACCCACAGCGGCAGCAGCATCGATGCCGGTGGATCGTGTGGCGCGTGGTGTCCGCCACGTTCGACGTAGTGTCCGGCTTTAGCCGGACCGGCGAAGAATGCAAGGAACACGACGCGGAACATGTAGAAGGCGGTGAGGAACGCCACGATCATCAGCAGCACGAACGGCCCGATCCGATCGCCCGCGAGTACGGCGCCGAGCACTTCTTCCTTCGACAGGAACCCGCCGAAGAGTGGAATGCCAGCCAGCGACAGCGTGCCAATCAGGAAGACGATGGCCGTCTGGGGCATCCGCTTCGCCAGTCCGCCCATACGCGACAGATCGTTGCTGCCCACGGCGTGAATCACCGAGCCGGCGCCAAGGAAGAGCAGCGCCTTGAACAGTCCGTGCGTCAGGAGATGGAAGAACCCGGCCGCCGACAGCCCGGCCGCCGACAGCCCGGCGCCGATCGCCGCCATCATGTAGCCGAGCTGCGAGACGGTGGAATACGCGAGCACGCGCTTGATGTCGTCCTGCACGCAGGCGAGCACTGCCGCGAGCAGCGCCGTGAACGCGCCGATCCACGCCACGATCAGCAGCACATCCGGCGTCAGGGCAAACAGCCATGACGTGCGGTGCAGCAAGTACACCCCCGCCGTGACCATCGTCGCGGCGTGAATCAGCGCCGAGACGGGAGTCGGACCTTCCATCGCGTCCGGCAGCCAGACGTGCAGCGGGAACTGCGCCGACTTGCCCATGGCGCCGAGATAGATGCAGAAGGTGATGATGGAGAGGCCGGCGAGCGGAAGCGTGCCGCTCGACACCATGGCCTGCATCTCGGCGAAATCGAACGTCCCCGATTGCCGCCAGAGCAGGACGATGCCGATCAGCAAGCCGACGTCGCCGGCCTTCGTCGTCCAGAAGGCCTTCACCGCCGCGCGCGCAGCCTCGGGCTTCTTGTACCAGAAGCCGATGAGCAGGTAAGAGCAGAGGCCGACCAGCTCCCAGCAGATGAAGAGCTGCACGAAGTTGGGCGCGAGGACCAGGCCCATCATCGAGAACGCGAAGAGAGACTGATACGTGTAGTAGCGGCCGATCCCCGTCGCGGGCTCGTCGTGCAGGTAGCCGAGCGAGTAGACCTGCACGAGCAGCGCCACGAGCGTGACGAGCACGAGCATGACCGTCGAGTCCGCATCGGCCAGCACGCCGACGGTTGCCAGCGGCGTGCCCTGCGCGGGCAGCCACTCCCACAGTAGCGTCGAGACCCGGCCGTCCAAGTGCCCCTGCCACGCAAGAACCGCGGAGACGAGCGCTCCAGTCGCACCGAGAATCGACACGTAAGCCGCCGGCCGGCCGAGCCGTCGAAGTGGGACGACGAGCGCCAGGATCAGGAACCCGACTGCGGGAAGCAGCAGCGAGACGAGGGCGAGCGTGCCGGGATCTATCGTCATCCCTTGAGCAGATTCAGGTGATCGGCCATGACCGTCTTGCGAACCCGGAAGAGCAGGATCACCAGCGCCAGGCCGATTGCGGCTTCCGACACCGTGATGCAGATGGTGAAGAGCGTGAAGACGATGCCGATGGCGCTGCCGCTGAAGCGGGCGAACGCCACCAGGTTGATGTTGACCGCATTCAACATCAGCTCGATGCCGAGCAGGATGCCGATCGTGTTCCGGCGCGTCACCACGCCAAACAGACCGATGCTGAACACGGTGGCGGCGAGGATGAGGTATGGCTGAAGGCCCATATCACTCTGCCGGTTGTAATGCAGAATGCAGAATGCAGAATGCAGACACCGTCGAACCGTTCTGCATCCGCGTTCTACCTTTTAAGTTCTGTCTGAATTCTGAATTCTGCATTCTGAATTTCATATTCACTCTTCCGGCCGCGCGAAGTACATCGCGCCCAGCATGGCGGCCAGCATCAGCAGGCCGAGCAGTTCGAACGGCAGCACGAACGTGGTCAACACCTGCTCGCCCACGACGCGGGTGAGGTCGTTGACCATCGGCAGCCGCGTGAGCGCGAGCGGGCGCTGCATCACCGCGCTCACGATGAGCCCGAGTAGGACGGTCGACACCACCGCCCCGCCGACAATCCCCCTGTTGGTCTGCGTGATGCGGGTGCCGACCAGCCGCTCGGTGACGACGATGGCGAAGACGACGATGGTGATGATGCCGCCGGCGTACAGGAGAAGCTGCACCGCAGCCAGGAACTCGGAGTCGAGCAGCAGGAAGACGCCGGCCGTTCCGGTGAGGGCGAGCGCGAGCCACAGGACGGAGTGGAAGAGATTCTTCGACAGCACGACGGCGAGTGCGGATCCGACGAGCAGCGCCGAGAGGAACCAGAACGCGATCGGCTCCACGGTTATGCCGCGCCTCCAGCCGGTTTGGCGTGCTCTTCGGCGCGCGCCATTTTTGGCGGGCCCTGCATGTTGCGAAGCAGGCTTCCCGTGGCCCAGGACTGCTCGTGCTGAAGTCCCAGCGCGTGCAGTCGATCTTTGTCGAGCAGCATGTTCCGCCGATCGCTCGTGGCCATGTCGAACGACTTCATCATGACGATGGCGTCGGTCGGGCAGACCTGCACGCACAGCTCGCAGAACTCACAGGCATAGAGCTCGAGCGTAAACGTCTTGGCGTAGTTCCGCTTCTCGGTCTTGAGCATCTCCACCTTGATCACCGCCGGTGGGCACACGTACTCGCACAGCCGGCAGCCGATGCAGGCCTCTTCGCCGGTGTCCTTCTCGTAGACCAGCGCCAGCAGGCCACGGTAGCGGTCCGGATAGGCGCGCGTCTTGTCCGGATAGTGGACTGTCACCGGCTTGCGAAACAGGTTGAGGAGCGTCACCCACATCGCGCGCGTGACGGCGCGTACGACCGTGCTGACGCTGGTGTCCACGCTCGTTCTCGGCTCAGACACCTGCACTGGTCCTCCAGACCACGACGATGGCGGTGACGATCAGCAGCATCAGCGTTGCCGGCAGCAGGACCTTCCAGGACAGCGTCAGGATCTGGTCGACGCGAATGCGCACGAAGCTCCAGCGCACCCAGGTGACGAGCAGGAAGAGGAACATCGCCTTGAGCAGCAGCCAGAACGGTCCCAGCCACTCCGGGCCGGGCCCGGCCCACGCGCCCAGAAAGAGCACCGAGCCGAGCATCGACGAGCCGATCACGTGTGCGTACTCGCCGAGCTGAATGAGCGCGAACTTCATGCCCGAGTACTCGACCCTGAATCCGGCCACGAGCTCGGATTCCGCTTCGAGGATGTCGAAGGGCACTCTGTTTTCCGCGGCGAGCGTTGACACGACGAACATCAGGAACGCCAGCTGTCCGATCACCGGGTAGAAGACGAACCACAGGCCCTGCTGGGCGGTGGCGATGTCGGACAGTTTCAGCGAGCCTGCGAGCAGCACAGGGACGAGCGCCGAGAAGATGAACGGCAGGTCATACGAGATGATCTGGTTGACGGCGCGCATGGCCGAGAGCAGCGCGTACTTGTTGTTCGAGCCCCAGCCGGCCATGAACAGGCCGACGATCTCCATCGACGAGACGGCGAGAAAGAACAGGACGCCGATGTTCAGGTCCGCCACGCCGAGCCCCGGCGCGAACGGAATCGTGGCGAAGATCAGCATGCAGGGAATGAGGAACACCACCGGCGCCAGATTGAACACGCGCCGGTCGGCCACAGTCGGCACGATGTCCTCTTTCATCATCAGCTTCAGCGCGTCGGCGATGGGCTGCAACAGCCCGTGCGGCCCGACGCGGTACGGGCCGATGCGCGACTGCATCCGAGCCGCGAACTTCCGCTCGAGGAGCGTCACGTAGGTCACCAGTCCGATGACCACGTTGAGCACCACAAACGGCGCGATGAGGGATGTGACCCAGGTCGGCATGTGTCTACGTAGCCACGGAGAACACGGAGATCGCCTTGCCTCGCGTCGGCCGCCTTCGGCGGCCAGTCGAGCCGCTGTCCTGGCGACGCCGACCTGACCACACCCCGAAGGACAACCCTCCGTGCTCTCCGTGTCCTCCGTGGCCCAAGTCTTCGTGTTCTTCGTGGCCTTCGTGGTTGATCGTCATCAGCGATCGACCTCCCCGAAGACCGGATCGACCGAACCCATGATCGCCACGACGTCCGCCACTTTGTGGCCGGGAATGATGTGCGGCAGCACCGCGAGGTTCGAGAACGAGGCGCCGCGCCATTTCATCCGGTACGGCTTGGCGCTGCCGTCGGCGATGAGATAGCAGCCGACCTCTCCGCGCGGCCCCTCGACGCGCGCGTAGGCCTCGCCCTTGGGAATGCGGATCTGCGCGACGGACTTGAGGCCCGGCCGTGACGAGATCGGACCCTCGGGCAGCCGGTCCAGCGCCTGGCGCACGATCCCGATCGACTCTCTGAACTCGACCATGCGCACGAGGTAGCGGGCGAGGCAGTCCCCGCCGGTTTCGACCGGGACCCCGAACGTGAAGTCCTCATACGAGGAGTACGGCGCCCCTCGGCGGAGGTCGAAGCTCACTCCCGATCCACGCAGCAGCGGTCCGGAGATGCCGACGTCTTCGGCCAGCTCGCGCGAGATCACGCCCACACGCTCGGTGCGGGCGCGGAAGAACGGGTTGTTGCCGAGCAGGCTTTCGTACTCGTCGATGCGCTTCTCGATCAGGTCGATGGTCTCGCGGCATTTCCCGGACCATCCCTCCGGAATGTCGTACCGTACGCCGCCGACCTGGTAGAAGCCATAGAGCAGGCGGGCGCCCACCAGCGATTCGAACAGATCCAGGATCAGCTCGCGCTCGCGGATGGTGTAGAGGAAGATCGTGGCGCCGCCGCCGAGGGCGCCGCCCATGTCCATGCACCAGGTGCCCAGCCAGAGCAGGTGCGACGCGACCCGCTGCAGCTCGGCGCAGATCACCCGCAGATATTGGGCCCGCTTGGGGACTTCGATCTTGCCGATGCTCTCGGCCGCCATCACGTAGGCGAACTCGCTCGTCATCGCGGCGACGTAATCGGTCTTCGAGGCGATCGACGGATACTGCGCGTATGTCAACGTCTCGGACAGCTTCTCGTGGCAACGATGCAGATAACCGATCACCGCGTCGACGGCGACCACCGTTTCGCCTTCGAGCGTGAGAATCGCGCGGAACACCCCATGGGCCGACGGGTGCTGCGGCCCCATGTTCATGGTGAGGCGCTCGCCGCCGGCGTAGTCCAGCTCTACTCGTGTGTGGGCCGATTCACCCTGAGCGATGGTCATCTGTACGGCGGGTACGGAGTATCGACCGCGTACGACTTCAGGAGGGGGTGGCCCACCCAGTCGTCGCCCAGCAGGATGCGCCGGAGGTCGGGGTGGCCGTCGAAGCGAATGCCGAACATGTCATAGCATTCGCGCTCCATCCAGTTGGCGCCGCGGTAGATCGGCACGAGCGAGGCGCACGCCGAGACGCCGGCGCCGAGCCGCGTCTTCATCACCAGCGACACCTCGTCATCGAGGTTGTCGACCTTCGCGATCACCTCGAGGCCCTGGTCCTTCCAGTCGACGGCGCTGGAGAAGGAGAAGTAGCGGCACCCGAGCGTGTCCTTCGCGAAGCGCGCAAACGGCGCCCACTGATCGACGGGCACCGTCACCACCAGCGGCCTGCCCGCCGTAGCCTCGGCGGAGGTGGGCGCGTCCCCTTCTACCTGCGCGCCACCGAAGCGCTGACCGATCAAGATTTTCGCCTGCTCTCGGGTCACGGTGTCAGTCGACCTTCGGATTCGGAGCGGCGCGCTCGCCGGTGCGCCGGAAGTGCGCGATCTGATCCTGGAGCAGCAGCAGCCCGTTGAGCAGCGACTCCGGCGGCGGCGGGCAGCCGGGCACGTAGACGTCAACCGGGATGACCCGGTCCACGCCCTTCACGACGTGATAACCGTGCCGGAATGGCCCGCCCGAATTGGCGCACGAGCCCATCGAGACCGCCCATTTCGGATCGGGCATCTGATCGTAGATGCGCTCGAGCATCGGCGCCATCTTGATGGTGACCGTGCCCGACACGACCATCAGATCCGAGTGGCGCGGCGACGCCCACGGCACCATGCCCAGACGCTCGACGTCGAAGCGCGAGGCAAAGGTAGCCATCATCTCGATGGCGCAGCAGGCCAGCCCGAACGTCACCGGCCAGACCGACGACTTGCGCGCCCAGTTGAAGAACGCGTCGGCCACCGTGGTGACGACGAATCCGCCGGGAAAGCGATGTACCCCTTCGGTGACCGACTCGAAGAGCGCGGAGTGCTTGTCTCCCTCGGGCCGCTTCTGATGCAGCGCCTCCCACTCCTGGAGATCCTTGATGTCTCTCCAGATGGGCGCTGGGATGATGGGGACCGGCGGCTTTATTTCCACTCGAGGATGCGCTCCCGATACGCGTAGACCCAGCCCAGCGACAGAATCGCCAGGAACGTCACCATCGAGAGAATACCCCAGAGTCCGAGGCCGCGGACCGTGAGCACCCACGGGAAGAGGAAGACCGCCAGCGCATCGAAGACGATGAAGACGAGCGCCACCAGGTAGAAGCCGACCGGGAACTGTACCCATGCCGATCCGATCGGTTCGGCGCCGCACTCATAGCTTTCGAGCTTCGCCGCAAACGGCCGGCGCGGCCGCAACACCCACGCCGCCACGAGCGAGAAGACCGCGAAGCCGACGATCAGGGCGAGATAGATGACGACCGACGTGTAGTCGCTCAATGAGGGATCTCCGGCCCGAAAAATCTCCGTAGTCTAGCATGTAGGGAGCCGCGATCCGCCGCGTCTCGCGAGTGCCACAGCGGTTGTAGTAAGGTACGCGGCTGCCAGTCCGAGAAGGGAGCCGACCCATCTGACGACCGCCAGCACACCGACCGCGCGACGCCGAATCCGCGAGATGGAGTCGATGGTGGCAGACGTGGTGCAGGAAACCCCCGACACCGTCACCCTCATTCTGTTTACCGGCAACGAGCGTCTCGACTATCGTCCCGGCCACTTCCTCACCATCGACCCGCACCAGTTCGACGGTCTCGAGCGGTTCGTGTCGTTTCTGGAGGACTTGAAGCAGAAGAAGGAGCCGCCGCGCGCCTACTCGATGTCGTCGGCGCCGCACGAGCACTACCTGGCGATTACGGTCAAGGAAGAGCGATACACCTCTGGAGTGTCGCGCTACCCGCCGCTCCTGTCACCGCTGCTCGTCAAGCGGACTCCACGCGGGACACGCTTGATCATCACCGGTTTCACCGGACCGTACGTCCTGCCCGATGACGTCGAGGCGAACGCCGAACGCATCGTGCACATCTGCGCCGGATCAGGGAGCGTGCCGAGCTTCGCGATTCTGAAGCATTCACTCGTGACGCAGCAGAAGCTCCATCACACCTTCATCTATTCGAACCGCTCGTGGGACGAGGTGATCTTTCGAGACGAGATGACCAAGCTGGCCGCGACCTACCCGGATCGACTCACGCTGGTCCACACCCTGACGCGCGAGCCGAACGCTGCGGCGCTCGGCCCCATCGTCCGGTCCAGCCGGGTGAGCGACGCCCTGATCTCGGAGTTCGTGCCGCAGCCGTCGGAATGCCGGTTCTACGTATGCGGCCCGGCGATATCAGCGTGGGATCGCGTTGCCGCGCGTGAGAAGGGCGTCGAGCCCCAGCCCCGGTTCATGGAGTCGGTGCTCACGTCGCTCACGGCGCTCGGCGTGAAGAAGCATCAGATCACCCGCGAATCGTACGGATAGTAGGCAGTAGGCAGTAGACGGTAGGCAGTAGGCAGTAGCGGTAAGCGACCGACTGCCGACTGCCGACTGCCGACTGCCGACTACCGAAAGCTCTCCATGATCTCGTCCAGCGCCGCCTTGCCCGGCCGCGTACGGGACGCGTCCAGCGTCGCCAGCGGCTCGTCGACGATGCCGAGCAGGTCGAGGAAGTCCTGCTTGTCCGGCTCGACGTAGAGAATGCCGGTCGCGAACTCATCGCGGGCGGCGCTTTCACGCAGCAGGCCCAGAGCCCGGTGCTTGTCCGTGGGGTTGTAGTCCTCGGCCAGCTTGCTCAGGAGGAGCTTCGAGCCGTTGTGCAGCGTCACCGCCGTCGTCGTGCCCGGATCGTACTCGACGTTGATGTCCTCGAAGAACGGGACGAAGCTGAGGTCGGCGAGCGGTTCCTCGTGATCCTTCGCGTAGGAGTAGCTCTTCGTCGAGCCATCGTGGTCGTTGAAGGTCACGCATGGTGAGAGCACGTCGATCATGCAGGTGCCGCGATGGCTGAGCGCCGCCTTCAGGATCGCCTTCAACTGTTTCGGGTCGCCGGAGAACGAGCGCGCCACAAACGAGGCGCCCAGCTCGATGGCCAGCATGCAGGTGTCGATCGGCGGCAGATCGTTGACGACGCCGGTCTTGAGCGTGGAGCCGAGGTCGGCCGTCGGTGAGAACTGACCCTTCGTCAACCCGTAGCAGCCGTTGTCCTCGATGATGTAGATCATCGGCAGGTTGCGCCGCATCAGGTGGACGAACTGCCCGATCCCGATCGCGCCCGTATCGCCGTCGCCGCTGACGCCGATGGCGATCATCTTGCGGTTCGAGATCACCGCGCCCGTGGCGACCGACGGCATGCGACCGTGAACCGAGTTGAACCCATGGGCGCCGTTCAGGAAATACGCGGGGCTCTTGCTCGAGCAGCCGATGCCCGAGAGCTTGATGACCTGCGTGGGGTCGATCCCCATCTCGAAGAAGGCGTCGATGATGCGCTCGGTGATCGCATTGTGGCCGCACCCGGCGCACAGCGTCGTCTTGCTGCCTCGATAGGCGATCGGCTCGAGCCCGATTCGATTGACTTTCTTTCCTGGCGCCGGCATGGGCTGCGTTGGTGTCGACATTCCGTTTCTGTCTCCTCGACGCGGAGGCTCAAGCCTCCGCTCTACGATCCGCTCCTCGACGCTCCCGGGCCGGCTGAAGCCGGCCCCTACGATCGTCCGGTCGTGGGGGCCGGCTTCAGCCGGCCCGTTACGGACGCTATCCGCGTTCCTCTTTCAACAATTCCGTCGTCACCGAGCGGCCGTCGATCGGCAGGCCCGCGTAGTGCGGGACGCCGCGAAGCCTGGCGATCTGTGCGGGCGTGCACTCCATGCGGAGCAGCGACAGCATCTGACTGTCCCGGTTCTGCTCGACCACGTAGACCCGATCGCACGCGTCGATGAACTGGGCGACCTCGGGCGTGAACGGGTAGGCCTTCAGCCGAAGATACGACGTCTCGAGGCTGGCTTCGTGTCTAAGCTGGTCCCGCGATTCCACGATCGCCCAGTGCGTCGTGCCGTAGGCAATGATGCCGACCTTGCCGTTGGCGGCCATCTCGACCTCGGGCTTGGGGACGAGGGTGCGCGCCGTCTCGAACTTGCGCGAGAGCCGATCCAGGTTCTTCGAGTAGTCCTCGGCGCGCTCGCTGTACTGCGCCATTTCGTTGTGGCCGGATCCGCGGGTGAAGTACGCCGGCATGCCGTCGCCCGGCACTGTCCGGTACGGAATCCCGTCGCCGTCAACGTCCTTGTAGCGCCCGAACTGTCCGACTCGTTTGAGCGTTTCCGCGTCGAGCAGCTTGCCGCGCTCGAGCGGCTTGGTCGGGTAGTCGAACGGCTTGGCCATCCACGTGTTCATGCCGAGATCGAGGTCCGACATGACGAAGACCGGTGTCTGCATCTGCTCGGCCAGGTCGAAGGCGTCCATGGCCATCGTGTAGCACTCGGTCACCGAGGCTGGCAGCAGCAGCGGGTGCTTGGTATCGCCGTGCGAGAGAATCGAGGTCGACAGGATGTCCTGTTGCCCCGTGCGCGTGGGCAGCCCCGTCGAGGGTCCGCAGCGCTGGACGTCGAAGATCACCGCCGGAATCTCGGCGTAGTAGCCGAGGCCCGTGAACTCCGACATCAGGGAGATCCCGGGGCCCGCCGACGAGGTCATCGCGCGCGCGCCAACCCAGCCCGCGCCGAGCACCATGCCCAGCGCCGCGAGCTCGTCCTCGGCTTGAACGACCGCGTAGGTGGCCTTGCCCGTCTCGGCGTCGCGCCGGTACTTCTTCAGGTAGTCGATCAACGACTCGCACAGCGAAGACGAGGGCGTGATGGGATACCAGCCGACGAACGTGACCCCGGCCATCATGCAGCCGATCGCCGCCGCCGCGTTGCCCTCGATCAGGATCATGCCGGTGGTCTTGTCCATCGGTTGGACGAGGAACGGGTCCTGCTTGGGCAGATTGGCCTCGGCGTAGTCGAAGCCGGCCTTGAGGGCCGACATGTTCAGCTCGATGGCCTTGACTTTCTTGCCCATCTGCTTTCGCAGCGCCTTTTCCATCTGGCCCGGGTCGATCGACAGGAGCTTGGACAGCACGCCGTCGTAGACCATGTTGCGCACGAGGCGGCGCAGCTTGGCATCGTGCGTGATGGGCTGCATCAGCTTGTCGAAGGGAACCGGATAGAAGATCAGGTCGCTGCGCAGCTCCTTCAGCTTCAGCGGCTCGTCGTAGACGACCGCGGCGCCCGGCGCCAGCGTCAGGACGTCTTCCTTCGCCGTTTCGGGGTTCATGGCGACCAGGAGGTCGACCTCTTTCTTCCGCCCGATGTATCCGTCGGCGCTGGCCCGAATCGTGTACCACGTGGGCAGTCCCGCGATGTTCGACGGGAACATGTTCTTGCCGGCGACCGGCACGCCCATCTGGAAAATTGATCGAAGGAGGACCAGATTGGCCGTCTGGCTGCCGGATCCGTTGACTGTGGCGACTTGAATAGCGAAGTCGTTGACGATGCGCTCTGTGTGAGGGCGCGGGCCGGCTTCTTGGACCGCGGCGTCGGTCACTGACATGGTTCCACCTAGCTCCCAGGTTCAACCGCATAACTTGCAGGGAAGATTTGGGGACAATTCCTAGTACAGATCCGAGAAAGTATAGCATTCTCGCCGATTGCGTCTGGAAGCTCAGGACGGGCAGCCGTCGCGGAGCCTGGGCCATGGACACCCGAGTGGCACGGGCGCACACTAGGCGACACTTGCTGGAAGGAGCCGTGCGATGCCCCTGCTGACACCCGACCCGACGTTTTATCCCTCGCCGAGGATGGCGATGCAGTCAGCGCCCGAAAAGCTCGCCTACCTGGCGCTGATCAATCCGAAGAAGAACGGCCGGTCAGACGCGATCGGCGTCGTGGATGTGGATCCGGCCTCGAAGGGCTACGGCCGCCTGATCGGTCAGACCGACATGCCGCAGGCCGGCGACGAGCTGCACCATTTCGGCTGGAACGCCTGCAGCTCCTGTCTGTGTCCATATGCCCCTCACCCGCACATGGAGCGGCGCTACCTGATCGTGCCCGGCATCAACTCGTCGCGGATTCACATCCTCGACACCAAGCCGGATCCGCGGCAGCCGAAGATCGTGAAGGTGATCGAGCCGGAGACGTTGGCCAATCGGGCCGGCTATGCGTCGCCCCATACCGTGCACTGCGGGCCGGATGGCATCTATATGAGCGCGCTGGGAGCACCCGATGGCAACGGGCCCGGCGGTACCTTCGTCATGGACCCCGAGACGTTCGAGATCCGCGGGCGCTGGGAGATCGACCGCGGGCCGCAGCAGCTGGCGTACGACGTGTGGTGGCACCTCGGACTCGACACCATGATCACCAGCAGCTGGGGCACGCCGAACATGGTGAAGGACGGCGTGAACCCGGAACTGCTGCTCGGAGGGAAGTACGGGAACACCCTCCACGTGTGGGATCTCCGCCGGCGGAAGCACCTCCAGACGTTGGAGCTGGGCGCCGAGCAGCAGATGACCCTCGAGCTGCGTCCGGCACACGATCCCACCCGCTCCTACGGCTTCGTCGGGGTCGTCATCTCACTTGCCGATCTCTCCTCGTCGATTTGGGTGTGGTATCGCGAAAAGGGGAGCAACGGCTCGAACGGCGGCAAGTGGGCGATCAAGAAGGTGATCGAGATTCCCGCGGAGCCTGCCGATCCCGCAACGCTGCCGCCGCTCCTGCAGGGATTCAAGGCCGTGGCGCCGCTCGTCACGGACATCAACCTGTCGCTCGACGATCGGTTCCTGTACGTGTCGTGCTGGGGCTCCGGCGAGTTCATCCAGTACGACGTCAGCGATCCCTTCAACCCGAAGAAGGTCAGCTCCTTCAGGCTGGGTGGGATCGTCAGCCGCGCCGCTCACCCCAGCGCGCCGGACCAGCCGCTCAACGGCGGGCCGCAGATGGTCGAGATCAGCCGGGACGGGAAGCGCCTGTATTTCAGCAACGGCCTCTATACGCCGTGGGATGACCAGTTCTATCCGGATGGCGTGCGCGGCTGGCTCGTCAAAGTCGATGTGCCCGCGTCAGGCGGCATGCAGCTGGACAAGAAGTTCTTCCTGAACACCGACGAGACTCGTACGCATCAGGTGCGGCTCGAAGGCGGGGACGCCTCGTCCGACTCGTACTGCTACGCCTGAGACGTGGTCGAGGACGCTGCCCTGGAATGGAGCGCGGTACTCCTGCTCGGCGCCTACCACGGGATCAATCCCGGGATGGGATGGCTCTTCGCGGTGGCGCTGGGCATGCAGCAAGGCAGGGCGCGCGGTGTGTGGCGCGCGCTGCCGCCGATCGTGCTTGGTCACGCGCTGGCCGTCGGAACGGTGCTGCTGCTCGGTGCACTCGCCGGGCTGGTGGTCCCGCTCGAGACGCTCAAGATCGTGGTCGCATCCATCCTGATCGCCTTCGGCCTGTATCGCCTCTGGCGGCATCGTCATCCCGTGTTTGGCGGGATGCAGATCGGCTTCCGCGATCTGACTATCTGGTCGTTCCTCATGGCCTCGGCGCACGGCGCCGGGTTCATGGTCCTGCCGCTCGTGATGCGCATGTCGGCGCAGGTGTCCGCCGCCGGAGGCGGACACCTACATGGGGCTGCGTCACCGGACATCGGCGCCGCCGGGGCCCTTGTCGCTCTGGGTATTCACACGCTCGCGTATCTCGTGGTGACCGGGCTGGCCGCGTGGATCGTCTACTCGAAGATCGGGCTGGCGATCCTCCGTACGGCCTGGTTCAATCTCGACTGGCTGTGGGCCTGCGTGTTGGTGCTCACGGGAGCGATCGTGCTCGTGGTGTAAACGCGACAACTCCAACTCCCAATCCGCACCTGAATCCAACTCCCAAAGGCCGTAGAGCGGGGGGCTTTAGCCCCCGCGGCTGACTACCGGCTACCGGCCAGTTCGTCGTAATACTGTCCAAGGCCACGCACGAAGACGATCGTGCTCACGGTCTTCTCCCAGCCGAAATCGTCCAGCTTCAGCTCGGCGCCGAACCGGTCCTTCGACACGCCCTTCTTGATCAGCGCCCGCCCGCGATCGTTCATGGCTTGAAACCGCGCTCGGTACGCGCGGGCGTCGTCCTTGGTCATCACCCGACCGTGTCCGGGGATCATCGTGTCGAAGTCCAGGGTCAGGACACGGTCGATCGTTGTGACGAACTCGATCGCGCTGCCGCCATTCGGGTAGTCGATGACCGGCATGCCGTCGATGATCAGGTCGCCGATGTGGATGGTCTTCAGGTCCGGAAACTCGATCACCGTGTCGCCGTTGGTGTGCCCGCGCCCGAAGTAGTGCAGTTTCACTTCGGTGGTGCCGAGATACACCGCGGCCTCGTCCGCGAAGGTGATGTTCGGCGGGCCCGGCTGTCTGGTCTTGATGAAGTTCTCGCGGATGTTCTTGTGGCCGACGATGTTGATGCCCTGTTCGGCGATGCGGATGTTGCCGCTGACGTGATCGCCATGGTGATGGCTGTTGAGCATGTACTTGATGGGCAGCGGCGTGATCGTCCTGACCAGATCGAGCACGGTGGCCACGTGCTCGGGAAACTTGTCGTCCACGAGGATCACGCCCTCGGGCGTGACTCGGACCGCCACGTCCCCGGCCTCGTGAATCAGGCCATCGTCTGTCCCGTTGGGAGTACAGCCGCGTGGCGCGCACGGGAGGAAGGGGCCTCTGACGACATAGAGCCCGTCCTTGACCTTGTCGATCCGCATCGGGCCCTGGACCAGCGTTTCGGTCTTCATGCGGAGGCCGGGCTGCTGAGTGTAGGTTCGGGCGGCCGGCAGAAGGAGGGCAGCAGTCGTGCCGATGACGAGCCAGAATCGCATGGGTGGCCTTGTCTCTAATTCAGAATGCAGAATTCAGAATGCAGACAGACACGTCAGAACAGTTTGACTTCGACCAGTGAGCCTTCCTCGACGACATCGACGTCGGCCGGGATCTCGATGTACCCGTCCGCACGCGACATGCTCGTGATGTCACCAGACGCCTTGAAGGCGGGCACTGCCACGCCGTATTCGATGCGCACGGTGTAGAACTGGTGACGGCCTGGCGCGGAGACGACCCGTGCGGCGAGAGGGAGCGTGAGGGAGCGGACGATCTGGTCCGGCAGCCGGGCCATGCGTCGGAGCGACGGCGCGAGCAGGATGTACGCGTTCGACAGACACGACGTCGGATAGCCGGGCATCCCGAACACCAGTTTGCCGGCGATGCGGCCGAAGGCCGTCGGCTTGCCGGGTTTCACGGCGATGCCGTGGAAGAGCACTTCGCCCTTGGCCGCGATCACGTCGAGGATCAGATCGCGCTCGCCGACGGAGCTGCCACCGGAGAACACGAGCACGTCCTGCTCGAGGCACTCGTCCACGGCGCGTGACAGGTCTTCCAGCGTATCGACGGCGGTGCGATACGGGACTGGAATGCCGCCGTTGTCGGAGACGACCGCGGCCACAGTGAACCGGTTGATGTCGTAGATCTGGCCCGGTGCGAGCGGCTGGCCCGGTTCGGCGATCTCGTTGCCGGTGGACAGGATGGCGACGCGCGGCCTGGCAAATACCTCCACGTCGGTCGAGCCAAGGGCCGCGAGCGCGCCGACACGGCTGGCGTTCAGCGCCGTACCCGAGGGCAGCACGAGCTGGCCCTTCTGAATGTCCGCGCCCTGACGGCCGATGTTCTGCCGCGGTGTTGCCGTGGCGAAGATACGAATCGTCTCGTCCGCCGAGGCGGTGTCTTCGACCATGACGACCGCGTCGGCGCCGGCGGGCATCGGCGCCCCGGTCGCGATCTCCGTGCATTGGCCGGGGCCGACGGCCTGCAGCGGAAGCTGTCCCGTGAAGACCTTCTCGATGCACTGCAGCGTGCGCGGTTCGGTTCGGCTCGCGCCCGTCGTGTCGTCCGCGCGCACGGCGTAGCCGTCCATCGCCGCGCGTGAGAACGGAGGGACGTCGGCATCGGAGGTCACGTCTCGCGCGAGCACGCGGCCGTTGGCCTGGTGCAGCGGCAGACGCTCGACGCGATCGATCGGCCGCAGCGCCCGATCGATGATCGCCCGCGCCTCGTCGAGCGGGATGGTCTTCTGAAACGGCCGCATCCTCGTGGTCATTTTCTCAGCTGCTGGAGGATGTGACCGAGCTCCGGCAGGATCAGCTGCGTCATCGCCAGCCGCACCGCGGCCTCCGAGCCCGGCAGCACGAAGATCGCCTTGCGTGACACGGTGCCGGCGGTGGCGCGGCTCATCATCGCCGCGGCGCCGATCTCCTGAAAGCTGAGCATGCGAAACAGCTCGCCGAAGCCATCGAGCCGCTTCTCGAAGACGCCGGTGACCGCCTCGAACGTGGCGTCGCGGGCGCTGATGCCCGTACCACCGGTGGTGATGATGGCCTGTGTCGCCGGGTCAGCGATCCGTTCGAGCACGACGGCCCTCACCTGCGTGGGCTCATCGCGGACGATCGCCCGCGCGGAGACGGAATGGCCGGCGCGTTCGAGCAGCTCGCGAATGGCGCGCCCGCTGGTGTCGGTGGCGTCCGTGCGCGTATCGCTCACGGTCAGTACAAAGCACGCGACGGAGGTGGGCGCCTGCGCCTTGTGGTCGGTCGCGCTCATTCAGGAATTATAGGCGTAGCATTGGCGTATGGACTTCTCCAACCTCGCCATGGTCCTGCTGCTGCTGTTGTTCTTCGCGGCGGTGGTGCAGGCACGGCGACGCCGGAAGCGTGGCGGCGGGTTGGGGCACCCCGGTCCCGGCGCGGCGGGGGCCCTCTACGACATGCTCAACGAGGACAAGCGCCGCGCGATTGCGGTCATCGTCGAGGAGAAGACAGGGGAGCGGGACCCCGAGGACGCCGACGGCAACCTGCCCGAGCTCGAATCACCCGGCCGCCGTGGTACGTAGTCAACAACCTACGCAGCGAATCTCGTCGAAGATTTCTTTGTCCTTGTCCGGGTTCTCGCGCGCGTAGTTGATCAGGCACCTTACGGCCTTCCCCGTGTCGGAAAGCGAATAGCGCTTGGCGACCTGTTCGAGGTACTCGACCATCGAGGAATCGAGCGCGATCGGACGTGGCGTGTAGTCCTTCATGAGCCTCCTCCGGCACCGTGTACGAGGGGCGATGATAGCCCGGCGCGCGGGATTCGCGGCCAAAGACCGTGTGATATAGTCACTGTTTGCGCGTGCGTCCAAGCGCGCATGCACGTCATACCCCGCGCGCCCTTAGCTCAGTTGGATAGAGCGTCTGGCTACGAACCAGGAGGTCGCAAGTTCGAGTCTTGCAGGGCGCACCACCCCTTATCGCGTTCCCGAGAACGCCGCGCAGGAGCACGGTTCGAGCTTGCGTCGTAGACCCTCGGAGCAGCCGTCGCCATTCCGCTAGCCGGGTCTCGATGACCGTTGGCGCCAAGCGTGGAATTGGTCGGAGGTTCCGAAGCGTCTCGTCAATCGCGTCTCGTCGTGCCTCAAGTTCTCCGACCCTTGAAACGACTGACGACGACTGCCTACCATCTGCGATGGCGTCCACAAGTCGGCCAATCCTCTTCTCGACCTCTGCGCGTTCACGGTCGAGTATCGTGCGCTGGTCTACTGCCTCGGAACGTTCGCTCAAGAGCACGACCTGCTCGATAGCCTCCGGCGTGAGCGCGTGCTCCTCGATGGCTTGGAGCACGGCTTCGTTCATGCGAACGCGAAGCGGTGTTGGTCTTGGTGGCGTGTCAGCTGGGTCACGTGGCGGCGTCGTGGCGAGCGTGCTCACGCCGTTGTCGTCTCCGTTCTCTCGACAACGACCTCTGACTCGTCTCGGATGCTGACTGGCTTGAGGAGCACTGCGGCGGGTGAGACGTGATACGCCTTCCCGAGTTTCTCCAACTGTCCCGGCGATGGGGCGGGCCGACCGTTCTCAATGAGCGAGATTTCTGCGGTGGTCAATCCGGCGAGACGACCGGCATTCTTGATTGAGAGACGCCGTTTCTGCCGCTCATAGCGGACACGGAGGAATAGCGGCTGGTTCTCCATAGAGGTCTCCTAAAGCAGCACGGTGGTTCGTGCCCGCCTCGTGACCTCTCATCGAGGAATAACGGACCAGCAACTAGTACCCCGCCGCAGTGGTTTTGATCGGTTGCAAGGCGGGCAGTTCGTCTGCCGATAGTAGCAGCCTGATCGTCCGGGGTTGGCGCGGAATTCGACTGATGAACCCGCGCCGCTCGAGCGCGACGATCATGTCGTG
>DATDOE010000131.1:0-3673 GCA_035293405.1 Vicinamibacterales bacterium
AGGCGGGTCTAAAGACCCGCCTCTACGAGCGTCCCCGACCGTGCTTCGTAGCGGCGGGTCTTCAGACCCGCCGACCGTAGTTGCCCTTCGCCTGAAGTTCGGAAAGAATCAGAGGTTCAAAGGTTCAATCCATCAAGGAGACGTGTCGATGTCCGTAGAGGTAGGCGCCAAGGCGCCGGATTTCACGCTGCCCAATCAGGATCGCGAGCCGGTTTCGCTCAGCGACACGCTCAAGACCGGTCCGGTCGTCCTGGCTTTTTTCCCGGCCGCCTTCAGCAGCGTCTGCCAGGCCGAGATGTGCACGCTGCGCGATTCGGCCAGCGCCTTGAACACGGTGAGCGCCAACGTGCTGGGCATCAGCGTCGATACGTTCTTCGCGCTGAAGGCCTGGGGCGATCAGAACACGCTGAAGTTTCCCCTCCTGAGTGATTTCAACAAGGACGTCATCGCCAAGTACGACGTGGTCAATCCCGACATGATCGGTCTGAAGAACATCGCCAAGCGATCGGTCTTCGTCATCGATCGCGGCGGCGTCGTGCGTCATCGCGAGGTGCTCGAGGACGCGCGCAACGAGCCGGACTACGACGCCATTACGAAAACGCTCGCCAGTCTCTAGTCTGCTTGCAGCGTAGGGCGGGTCCTGCTCTTCGGACCCGCCGACGTTGTCCAGTCTTTGGTCTGTGGACCAAAACGTGAAGACCGTAGTACGTTACGCCCTCCCCCAATGCCAGATACGGCCGTCGCGATCGCGGAGCGCACGCTTCCGCACAATCTCGAAGCTGAGCGATCCGTGCTCGGCGCGATTCTGGTCCACAACGACGCGTTCAACCTGGCGGCGCAATTCATCGACAGCGGTGATTTCTACCGCGACGCGCACCGGCGCATTTTCGACAAGATGGTGGCGCTCAATGAGCGCCGCGATGCGATCGACTTCGTCACCCTGAAGGAAGAGCTCGCCCGCGGCGGTGAGCTCGACGACGTCGGCGGGCCGACCTACATCGCGTCACTGGCCGACGGCGTCCCGCGCGCCACCAACGTCGAGTACTACGCCAAGATCGTCAAAGAGAAGGCCACGCTGCGGAATCTGATCTACGCAGCGAACAAGATCCTCACCAACGCCTACGAAGCCGATCAGGAATCCGACCTGATCCTGGACGAGGCCGAGACGGCGATCTTCGCGGTCGCCGACGATCGGCTCAAGGCCGGCTTCATCGCGATGCGCGATCTGGTGAAGGAGAGCTTCCCGAAGATCGAGCAGCTCTTCGAGCAGAAGCGTCTCATCACCGGCGTGCCGACGGGGTTTGTCGACATCGACGAGATGACGCGCGGTCTGCAGCCGGGCGATCTCGTGATCGTCGCCGCCCGGCCGTCGATGGGCAAAACCAGCCTCGTGCTCAACATCGCCCAGTACGTCGCCACACAGCCGGATCACGTCGTCGGCTTCTTCAGCCTGGAAATGTCGAAGGAGGCGCTGTTTCTGCGCCTGCTGACCGCCGAGGCGCAGGTCGACGGGCACCGCCTGATGAGCGGCGCGATCGGCGGCAAGGACTACGGGCGGATCTCGCATGCGCTCGAGACGCTCAGCGCCATGAAGCTGCACATCGACGACAGCGCGAACGTCGGGGTCCTGGAGATGCGGGCCAAGGCTCGACGGCTTCAGTCGGAGCACGGCCTCAGCCTGCTCATCGTCGACTACATCCAGCTGATGACCGGGCGCGGCCGATTCGAGAACCGCACGCTGGAGCTGGCGGCGATCTCGCGGTCGCTCAAAGGACTCGCCAAGGAGCTGAATATCCCGATCGTCGTGCTGTCGCAGTTGAGCCGCGCTCCCGAGGCGCGTTCGGATCATCGTCCCCAGCTCTCCGACTTGCGCGAGTCGGGCGCACTCGAACAGGACGCCGACGTCGTCGTCCTGATCTATCGAGACGATGTGTACAACAAGGATCCGAACAGTCCGGACGCCGGGACCGCGGAGTTGATCCTCGCCAAGCAGCGCAACGGGCCGACCGGGACAGTACGGCTCGCGTTCCTGCGCGAGCAGACACGATTTGCCAATCTGGCACAGGGCTCGTAAAGCATTTGTGACTTATTGATTTGAGATTGGTGATTGGTTGACGATTGGTGATTGGTGATTGGTGATTTATTGTTCGAGTGGGACTCCAGAATCGCCAATAGATTGCCAATCACCATTCGTCAATCATCAACGATTCACCAATCACAAATCGCCAATCAGCAATGGTCCGTAGCACCGTCGCCCACGTCGACCTCGATGCGCTGAGAAGCAACTTCCTGGCGATTCGGCACCACCTGTCGGCTGAGACGACAGGACGAGCCGCTCCCGGCATCATCGCCGTGGTCAAGGCCAACGCCTACGGCCACGGCGCGCCGCGCGTGGCCCTGGCGCTCGAAGCGGCAGGGGCGACGATGCTGGCGTGCGCGGACATCGAAGAAGGCATCGTGATCAGGCAGGCGGGCGTGCGGGTGCCGATCCTCGTCTTCGGCGCGCTGAGCGTCAGCAATTTGGACGGCCTGTTCGAGTTCTCCCTCACGCCTACGATCTCGACGCCCGGCGCCGCGCGAGCCGTCCAGGCCGCGGCCGCACGGCACAAGACGACGATCGCGTACCACCTGAAGATCGATACCGGGATGAATCGGCTCGGCTTCCGTCACGACAACCTGCGGCGCACGCTGCCGGAGCTGCTCGGCGGCACGAACCTCCAACTCGACGCCGTCTACACCCACTTCGCGACGGCCGATGTGCCGGAGAGTCCCGTCTTCAACGATCAGCGGCAGCGGTTCGAAGACGCGTGGAGCGTCGTCGAGGAGCTCACCGGATCCCGAGTTTCGAGTCCCGGATCCCGAGTCCCGAGTCCCGAATCCCGAGTACTTCGTCACGCGTGCAACAGCGCAGCCCTGCTTCGCGATTCGCGCGTCTGGTACGACGCGGTGCGTCCCGGACTGCTGCTCTACGGCATCGTGCCTCCGCCGCTGGCGTCAACCCTGCCGCTCACCCCGGTGATGTCGCTGACCAGTCGCGTGGTGGCGGTCAAAGGCCTGAGGCCGGGCGAGGGCGTGGGTTACGGTTGGCGCTTTCAGGCCGACGCGCCGCGCACGGTTGCCGTAGTGCCGGCCGGGTATGCCGACGGGCTGGACACGCGGCTCTGCGGCCGTGGCCACGTGCTGATCCGCGGGCGCCGCGCGCCGATCGTCGGCGCCGTGTCGATGGACATGATCACGGTCGACGTCACCGACCTCGCGTCCGTGGAGCCGGGCGACGAGGTCGTGCTCATCGGCCGGCAGGGGAACGAGTCGTGGCAGCAGATTGACGTCCGCGAGATGGCGGCGGCGATCGGCACCACTCCGTACGAGATCGTCTGCCGGATTGGGGCGAGAATTGAACGACAATACGTCTAACGCCCACCTTCCAACGCCCAACTCCCAATTCCTGACGCCGAGATGTGGGAGTTGGGACTTGGGAATTGGGAGTTGACCGCAATGAAACCGCCGAAGACCGTCTTCGTCTGCCAGGAATGCGGCGCGCAGGCGCCCAAGTGGATGGGGCGCTGCGTCGAGTGCGGCGCGTGGAACTCGCTCGTCGAGGAACGGGACACCGCGTCCGAGCCTGCGGGCGCCGCCGGTCACCGGTACGCGCAGTTTTCACCGGCGTCAACGG
>DATDOE010000132.1:0-20366 GCA_035293405.1 Vicinamibacterales bacterium
GGGTCTAAAGACCCGCCTCTACAGGAGTACGTAGGGGCGGGTCTTCAGACCCGCCCGTCGAGCCTGTCGAGCGAGGGCGTGCCCATCCTCGAGGCCGATGCCGTCCTGGCGCGGATCATTCCCGGCGGCTCGCTCGAACAGATCATCTACCGCGTCGACGCCCTTCATTGGATCGAGAAGCGCGGCATACCGGTCATCAACTCTCCACGCGCGATCGAGCGCTGCATCGACAAGTTCTACACCACGGCGCTGCTCCAGGAACACGGCCTGCCCGTGCCGGAAACCCTCGTGTGCGAGCGTGCGGACGAAGCGGTCGCCGCCGTACGGGCGATGGGCGACGCGATCGTCAAGCCCATCTTCGGATCGCTCGGGCATGGCATGGTCCGGGTCAGCGATCCCGACGTGGCGCTTCGCATCGTGCGGTCGCTCGATCAGACGCGCCCCGTCTTCTACGTGCAGCGGGCCATCGACCACGGCGGCCGCGACATTCGCGCCTTCGTCGTCGGTGGGCGGGTGCTCGGTGCGATCGAGCGGCGCGCGCGCCCAGGCGAGTGGCGCACCAACGTGGCCATGGGCGGATCGGCCCACCCGTTTGAGCTGCCCGACGCCTGGGCCGATCTTGCCCGGCGCGCGGCGACAGTGGTCGGTGCCGACTATGCGGGCGTGGATCTCCTGCCATCGCGCGACGGCGAGGTGTTCGTCCTCGAGGTCAACGGCATCCCGGGATGGGAAGGACTGCAGAAGGCGACGGGGCTCGACGTGGCGGGATCGATCGTGGAGCATCTGGTGGCTCGAGTGGGTGCCGACCGCCCGGTGGTCCTGCGAAAGTGAGCACGGCAGCGGTCGTGTCACCTGCCGAGGTCGCGGCGGCGGCGCAGATGGCCTGTCTTCTCGAAGTGAGCGCCCCGAAGCCTGGCAACGTGTCGCCAGGGCGCCACTTCGGCGACCTGCGCTTCGAGGACTTTCTGGCCAGTGCCGTCGCCATCGGAGAACCGCTGGCGGGCGCGGGCACCAGAGGACTCGGCGCGACGGTGCGGTTGGCGGTCGAGGCCACCGCGCGCTGGACGCGCTCGAACACGAATCTCGGGATCATTCTTCTGCTCACGCCGCTCGCTCGGGCGGCGATGATGACACCCGGGCCGTCGGATGACTCGGCTGGCGAGGACCTTCGCTCCCGCGTGCGCCGAGTGCTCGAGGCGACGACAGTGGACGATGCCCGCGACGTATACGTGGCGATACGACGTGCCACTCCGGGAGGCATGGGCGTCGTCCAGTCGCAGGACCTCTCGGCGGAGCCAACCGAAACGCTGCTCGACGTCATGCGACTCGCCGTCACTCGGGATACGGTCGCGGGAGAGTACGCGACCGGCTTCGAGGTCACCTTCGGTGTCGCGGTGCCTGCGCTCGAGCGGGCCCGCGGTGATGGCCTTCCATGGGACGATGCGGTTGTGGAGACGTTTCTCACCGTGCTGGCCTCCATTCCCGATACGCACATTTCCCGCCGGAGTGGCGCGGCGCTGGCGGCCCAGGTGTCCGCGCGCGCGCGTTCGGCCCTCGCCGCAGGCGGCGTGCGTTCGGCGGCAGGCCGCGTGACGATCGATGAGATGGACGCCGCCCTGAGAGACGCAAGGAACAGCGGGAACCCCGGCACCACTGCGGACCTGACAGCGGCAGCGATCTTCGTTACGCTGATCGCCGGCGGATGGGAGTCACGGTCCGCCTAAAGGCGGACCCTACGTACGTCTGTCACGGTCCGCCTAAAGGCGGACACCACGTACGGTCCGCCTGAAGGCGGACACCACGTACTGTCGTAGTGTCCGGCCTTAGCCGGACCATGGAGGAAACGAATGGAACGACGCGGTCAATTCCGCGTGTCGGTGACGAAGGACTACCTGGTGTTTGCCTCGGCGCACTTCATCACGTTTGCCGGCCACCGGTGTGAAGGACTGCACGGCCACAACTACCGTGTGCGGGTGACGATCGAGGGCGCGCTCGACGAGACCAGCTGGTTCGTCTACGACTTCGTCGCCCTCAAGCACACGATGCGCGACCTGTGCGACGCGATCGACCACAAGGTGCTCCTCCCACTCGAGAACCCGAAGATCCAGGTGGCTGAAGACGGGGACTTCGTGAAGGTGGCCTACGAAGGGAAGCCCCGCTACGTGTTCCCGCGCGGCGACTGCGCGCTCCTGCCGGTCCCGAATACCACGGTGGAGATGCTGGCGGAGATGCTCACCGATCGCCTGCGCGTCGAGCTCGAGAAAGCCGGTGCCCGCGGGCTGACGGCGATCGAGATGGAAGTGGAAGAGAACTTCGGCCAATCGGCGATCTATCGCGTAGCATTGCCCTAACTCAAGACCCAGGTGGTGCCGTTCATTGGAGGCGTTATGTCGCGGAATGTCGTTGCTGCCATTCTTTTTGGGCTCTGTCTACCGAGCGTCTCAGACGCGCAGCAACAGGCGCCGAGTGGCGCGGCGGTCTACGAGCAACACTGCGCCACCTGTCACGAGGGGTCGCTGCCGCGCATGCCCAGCCGGGAGGCGCTGAGGTCGATGGCGCCCGAGCACATCGAAACCGCGCTCAGCTCGTTCAGCATGCGCCGGCAGGGATCCACGCTGACCCCGGCCGAGCGCCGTGCGGTGGCCGAGTTTCTCTCAGGCCGGCCCGCGGGATCGTATCGTGCCCCGCTCGACGCGATCGGCAAGGACGCCTACTGTCAGGCGGGGACCGCTCCGCGCGATCCGCTCGCGGGTCCGGCCTGGAACGGATGGGGAGCCGACACGCGAAACTCGCGTTCGCAGTCCGCCGCGTCCGCCGGGCTCACCGCGAGTGACGTTCCCACGCTCAAACTGAAATGGGCCTTCGGGGTCCCCGGCGTTTCCGCCTCCGGATCGCAGATCACGATCGTTGGCAGCCGGGCGTTCGTCGGCAGCCGTAACGGAGTGGTCTACGCCCTCGATACGAAAACCGGCTGTCTCGCCTGGGCGTTCGAGGCCGATGCCGGCGTGCGATCGACGCCGGTTGTCGGGCGCGGCGCCGATGGCAGCAGCACGCTCTATTTCGGCGACGCTCACGCCCAGGTCTACGCGCTCGACGCGGCGACAGGGGCTCGTCGATGGAAGGTCAAGGTGGAAGAGCACCTCGATTCGATGATCACGGGTGCCGTGGCGTTTCACGACGGGCGTCTCTACGTCCCGGTGTCGTCGATCGAAGAGTCGACGGCGGTCATACCCACATACGAGTGCTGCACATTCCGGGGCAGTGTCGTGGCCATCGACGCCGGCACCGGCCGCCAACTCTGGAAAACATTCACGATCTCCGAGGCGCCGAAGCGCACCACGAAGACCAGCCGCGGGACGCAGCTCTGGGGCCCGTCCGGCGGATCGGTCTGGTCGCAGCCTGCCCTCGATCCCGAACGCAATCGCCTCTACCTGACCACCGGTGACAGCTATTCGAATCCACCGGCACGAGAGACCGACGCGATCATGGCGCTGGCGATGGACACTGGGCGCGTGCTGTGGATTCGGCAGGTGCTGGCTGGCGACGCGTGGAACGTCGCGTGCCTGGAATCGCAGGGCCCGGGCCGTCTGAACTGCCCCGAGTCAGCCGGTCCGGACTTCGACTTCGGCAGCTCACCAGCGATCGCGACGTTGCCCAATGGAAGAGGGATGCTCGTCGCAGGTCAGAAGTCAGGCGCCTTGTACGGACTCAACCCTGATACCGGCGAACAAGTCTGGAAGACGCAGGCCGGCGCGGGCGGCGTACTCGGCGGCATCGAATGGGGATTTGCGGTTGACGGTCCCACGGCCTACGTGTCGCTGTCGAGCGCCTTTGAGAAAAAGCCCGGCGAGGCCGGAGGCCTGGCGGCGATCAACGTCGCGGACGGCGCGACGCGCTGGTCGGCTCCGCCGCCGGCCAACACCTGCAACGCGCGCGCGGGATGCAACACCGGACAACCGGCTGCGGTGAGCGCGATTCCCGGCGTCGTGTTCTCGGGAAGTCTCGATGGACACCTCAGAGCCTACGACAGCGGATCGGGCAAGGTGGTCTGGGACGTCAACACCGTCAACGAGTTCGATACGGTCAACCGCATCCAGGCGCGAGGCGGATCGATGAACGGTCCCGGCGCAACAGTGGCCGGCGGGATGGTCTTCGTCACCTCGGGCTACAGCTCGCTCGGGTTCATGCCTGGAAACGTGATCCTGGCTTTTTCAGTGGAAGGGAAATAGACAACTCCCAACTCCCAATCCGAACCTGAGCCAACTCCCAACGTCCAACCCAAAACCCGATCCAGCCCCAACGCTTCGGAATCGATGGGGTCCGATTGGGAGTTGGATTCAGGATCGGTTTGGGAGTTGGGAGTTGACATCCAATCCCACACGCGAGCCACCCTTGCCCTTTGCCCTATTAGGTGTCATCGATCTGCTCCGCGGGCACGCCGTGCACGCCATCGCCGGCGTGCGCGAGCGCTATGCCCCCGTGCAGCGAGCGGCCGGTTGCGAGATTCCGTCTGGCGACGCGTGCGCGCTTGCCCGCGCCTACATCGATCATCTCGGCATCACAGAGATCTACGTAGCCGACCTCGACGCCATCCTCAACCGCACACCGCAGGATGCGATGATCCCCGATCTCGCTGCGCTGGGCGCCTCACTCTGGCTCGACGCGGCGATTCGATCGGTTGAAGACGCTCGCCGCGCGATCGAGCGGGGCGCCGCCCGCGTGGTCGTGGGGTTGGAAACGCTTCCATCCTTCGCAGCGCTTTCGGCCATCTGCGATGCCGTCGGGGGACACCGCGTGGTCTTCAGCCTCGACCTGCGCGCAGGCGAGCCACTCGTGGCGGGCGGTGTCGCGATGGAGCCCGCGTATCTGCTTGCCGCGCGCGCCGGAGACGCCGGCGCGCGCGCAGTGATCGTGCTCGACCTGGCCCGCGTCGGCACTGGTACTGGATTGGACCTCGCATTGATCGCACGCGTACGAGACGCAGCACCCGGAGTCACGCTGTTTGCCGGCGGTGGTGTCAGCGGATGGGAGGACCTGGTTCGCCTGCACGACGCCGGCTGCGACGGCGCGCTGGTGGCAACCGCGCTGCACGATGGCCGAATCGGAGTGCGCGAGATCCGCGCAATGCGCGTGCGCGTGCGCAACTCCCAACTCCCAACTTGATCAATTCCCAACTCCCAAGTTGATCAACTCCCAACTCCCAACCCGATCGTGAGCCCAACTCCCAACCCCTAAAGACCAAACGCCCAACCCTTCGAAGGCATGGTGTCCGATTTGGGAGTTGGTGCAGGTTCGGGTTGGGCGTTGGGAGTTGAGAAGGTAACATCTCACCGTGATCGGATGGGACATCGGCGGCGTGAACACGAAGGTGGCACGCGTCGTGGCCGGGCGGGTGCTGATTGCGTGCGGGCGGCCGTTCGAGCTGCAGCGCGATCCCGGCGGGTTGGTGCCGTTGCTGCGGGAACTCGCCTCGGAGGCAGGTGCAGACGACTCCGACGCACACGCCGTGACGATGACCGCCGAGCTGTCGCAGATGTTTCGCACGAAGCGCGAGGGCGTGAGCTTCGTGCTCGATGCGGTCGAAGCCGCCTTTCCCTCGGCGACGATTGGCGTGTATGCGGTGGATGGCCGCTTCCTCCCGCCCGCGGCGGCACGCGAGGAGCCGATCGCGGTGGCGGCCGCCAATTGGGCGGCCACGGCGCGGATGGTGGCACGCCATCATCCGCACGCGCTGCTGATCGACATCGGGACGACGAGCACGGACATCATTCCCATCGCGGGAGGAGAGGTCGTCGCGGACGGGCGGACCGATCCCGCGCGGCTCGTATCTGGTGAGCTGGTCTACACGGGCGCAGTGCGGACGCCTGTCGAAGCGATCGCGAGTCACGTCCCGTTCGGTCACGGCGTCGCCGGTCTGTCGGCCGAAGCCTTTGCGCTGGCGGGCGATGTCCATGTCTGGCGAGGCAGCCTCGCTCCGAGCGACTACACGTGTCCGACACCGGACGGACGCGCGGCCACGCGCGAGTTCGCCGGCGAACGGCTGGCGCGCGCCATCTGCGCCGATCGCGACCTGGTGACTGACGATGCGGTCACGCGAATCGCCGATGCCCTGGCTGGGGCGCAGGTCGAGCGGATTGCCGAGTCCATTCGCCGCGTGCGCGCGCGGCATCCGTCGATCTCCGCGGCGGTGGTGACCGGTCTGGGCGCGTTCATCGGCGAGGCCGCCGCGCGTGCGGCGGGTTTGCACGTAACCCAGATGGCAGCCGAACTTGGTAACGCCGCCGCCCGGTGCGCCCCGGCTGCGGCTGTTGCCATCCTCCTCGAAGTGGCCGGGCGAGACAATTCCCAACCAACTCCGCGACTCTCAGAGTTGGGAGTTGGGCCTTTTGGGAATTGGGAGTTGACACCTCTGGTGCAGGCCGTGATCAAGCTTGGCGGCGGAGTGCTTGCCGACCCTGAGTGCTTCGAGGCGGTTCTCAGAGCGATCGGCGCTCTGGCCCGTGAATCCCCGCTGGTCGTTGTCCCGGGTGGCGGTCCGTTTGCCGACGCGGTTCGCGATCAGAGCGCGCGCCTCGGGCTCTCTGACGAGGCATCACACTGGATGGCCGTGATCGCGATGGATCAATACGCGCACCTGATCGCATCCCGCCTTGCCGGCGCCGTGCTCGTCTCAACGCCGAGCGAGATCGGCGGCGCGCTCCGCGCCGGCCGTCTGCCCGTCCTGGCTCCGTCCCGCTGGCTCCGCGAGGCCGATCCGCTGCCGCACTCGTGGGACGTGACGAGCGACAGTATCGCGGCCTGGGTGGCGGGGAAGCTCGGCGCACGTCAGCTTGTACTGGTGAAGCCGCCGCACGCGGTGGGCGAACTGGTGGATGCGTACTTTACACACGCAGTGCCCGCCGGCATGACGCCGCTGGTGATCGCTGCGGATCGGATCGACTCGCTGCCGTCGGCACTGCGCACGGGGCCGCTCGTCGCTCGTTGAAACGCGACGCCCCACGGTTGCACAGGTGACGCGGGAACCACAGGGCCATAACAGTGCCTCTATGGTAACGTGCAGCCTGTGAGCAGCCTCGCGGGGTCGGTGTCGCCGCAGCATTCGGAGATAGTCTGCGTGTAACGGCATGGAGCCCGCCAGGTCTGAACGTGCCGCCCCTTCGCGTGACCTGAACGAGTTCCTCGTCGAACTGTCGGTCGCCCTCCATCGATACTCGATGTACCCAATCGGTCACCCGGCGCTCGCGCCGGCGATCGAAGCCGTCGTGCGCCGAGCGGAGCAGCTGATGCACGGCCGCCCGTCGATTGCGTTCGGCGTGGCCCGGCGGCAGCTGGTCATCGACGGTGTCATGACCGACCCCGAGCATCCGGTCCTGCGACGTCTGGCTGAAAGCCTCCATCGCCATCACATTGGAGCCGTCAGCGTGATGCAGGGCGTGCAGCCCCACGAGATCAGCGAGGCCCTGCAGCTGCTCGCCACCGAAGCCGATCGCGGCGGATCAGTGGCCCCCGCGCCGACCGGTCAGATCCCCTCCTGGCCACACCTGAAGCTGCACCCGCTCACGTTCGATGGCCTGGCGATCGTTGGCGATGCCCCTCTCACGGGCGACGGTGATGACGCGCTGCAGGCGTCGGGTGGCTCGGAGCTATGGATTGGCCTGGCCAGCGCCGCCCTGTCATCGGACGGGAGCGAGACAGAATCGAGCGTCCCGACCGAGCCCTCGGCTGTGGCACGGGCGATCGACGACCACGCGGGCGCGGAAGCCTACGACCAGGTGATCGTCGGATACCTGGTCCAGATCGCCAACGAACTGAAGACCGCATCCGGCGATACCGCCAACGAGCTGCGACGACGGACATCCAGACTCATCGCCTCCCTCAAGCCCGGTACCCTCCGGCGCCTCGTCGCGATGGGCGGAAACGAGGGGCAGCGCGAGCAGTTCGTGCTCGATGCCACGCACGGCATGGCCATCGATGCCGTCCTCGAGATCGTGAAGGCGGCCGCTGATGCGAGCGGTCAGACGATTTCGCACGGCCTGGTTCGGATGCTCTCGAAGCTGGCCACCCATGCCGAGAGCGGGTCCGACCTGGCGCGGCCTCGTGCCGACGTCGAGCTTCGTGAGCAGGTGGGTCGTCTCCTCGAGGATTGGCGGCTCGAAGATCCCAATCCTGAAGCGTATGGGAGGGTGCTGCAACACCTGGCGACGTCCACGGCCGCCGAGACACCTCGCATGGAGATGCCGGTGGCCGTACACCCCGAACCGCTGCGGATCGTGCAGATGTGTCTCGAGGCCGGCGCGTTCGGACCGCTGGCTGAACGGGCCATCGACGAGATCGTCGGCACCGGGCACGTCAGCGAAGTCCTCGATCTGCTCACCGTACGGCCCGAGGCGGCCGCTGACGTGGCAGACCTCGTCCTGGCCCGACTGACCAACCCGGGCGCGCTCAAGGCGATCCTGGAACACGATCCCATCGACGTCGCCAGCCTGGACAGCCTGCTGCCGCGCCTCTCCCTCGTCGGCTACCAGCAGTTGCTGGGGGCGCTCGCCTCGTCTGAGAGTCGCGCAACCAGGCGGAAGCTCGTCGATCGTCTCGCCAAGACCGAGCTCCACATCGGCGCGCTCATCGCGGAATATCTCGAGGACGACCGCTGGTACGTGCAGCGCAACATGCTCGTGCTCCTCGAGCGTTCGGGCCGCGTTCCCGAAGGCTTCTCGGCCGTCCGCTGGACGACGCATCCGGACGCTCGCGTGCGTTGTGAGGCGATTCGTCTGCAGCTCACGCTGCCGTATGAGCGCGAGCTCGGGATCCAGACGGCGCTCTCCGACCTCGATCCGCGCGTCGTGCGACTTGGCCTGGCTGCCGTCCAGTACGATTGCCCGTTCGAGGTATGGGGTCGAGTCACGGAGCTGGCGCTCGCTCCCGAGTCGGGGGACGAGATGCGTCTTCTGGCGGTGACCGCGCTTGGCCGGATTCACCACGCGTCCGTTGTCGACGGGTTGTTGCACCTGGCCGACGGAGGCCGGTCGCTGCTGGGCCGGCCGCGGCTGCCACCGAAAACCCCCGTGCTCCTCGCCGTGATACGGGCCCTCTCGGAATCGTGGTCAACCGATCCTCGCGCCGCGACGATACTGGCGCTCGCGGCGGAATCCCCCGATCCTGAAGTGCGGGACGCCGTGTCTCCCTACACCACATGAGCGATCCGGTCCGCTTTCTCACCGCCTTCGCGCAGGCCCTTAGCGTGATGACGCTCTATCCTGAAGGGCATCCGTCCCGCGAACGGGCTGTCGACAGCGCGTTCGTTGAGCTCGACAGTCTGACCGTTCCGAGCGGACACCCCTCGTTCACGTTCCTCGACGACGAGGTGGTGTTCGGTCGCGAGCACTTGCGAGAGCTCAAATCGTGGGACTGGGGACAGCGGCTGGTTGCGGCCGGGATCCAACGCCTGGAGTTCGAACGTAAGGTGAGTCGCGACGAGTTCGACGGCTTCCTGCACGAGATGCTTGCGCGGCTGATGCTGTCGGCGATCGACACAGGTGAGGCCAGGCAGATGCGATCGCTCGGCATCCGCTTCGGCGCCGTGGGACTCGAGGGACAGGAAAGAATCGACGGCGCCGCGCCTCAGCCGACCACGACCCTCGATCTGGCGCTCGGTGAAGAGGCCGACACGTTTCGCTGGATGCAGGGCCAAGTGCGCGCGAACGGCTCGGTCCCGCTGCTCGAAGCGGAAGCCGTCGTCCGATCGCTGTCGGTGGCGATGCACGGTGACAGCCAGATTGTGCTGCCCCTGCTCAAGCTCAAGGAATTCGATCAATACACCACGACGCATTCGCTCAACGTCGCCGTGCTCTCGATGGGCCTGGCGGAATCGCTCGGCTGCCGTCCCAGGGAGATACGCGCGATCGGGGTCTCCGGCCTCCTGCACGACATCGGCAAGATCCGCATCCCCCTCGATGTGCTCACCAAGCCCGGCAAACTCAATGATGAGGAGCGCGCGATCATGAACCAGCATCCGATCGACGGCGCGCGGATCATCCTGCAGAGCGACGAGGACCTTGGCATGGCGGCCACCGTCGCCTATGAACACCACGTGATGTTGAACGGCGGCGGCTATCCGACGATGCATTACGGCCGCGAGTGCACGATGGCCAGCCGGCTGGTTCACGTCTGCGACGTGTACGACGCGCTCAGCACCAAGCGTCCGTACCGTGACGCGTGGCCGTCTGAGAAGACCATGGCCTACCTGGAAGAGCGCGCGGGATCCGAGTTCGATCCCGATCTGGTGGCGGCGTTTATCCGAACGTTGCGCGAGGGCCAGGCGCGGGTGCAGGTGCTGAGCGACGAACAGCCTGCGTGAGCTGCCTGACCTTGTCCGCAACGACATGGCCGGTTCGTCCATGGTCGCACGCCGCTCCCCGTACGCCCGCGATGTCGGCGCCGGCGTCACACGCGAACGCCAGGTCGTCGAGCGTCAGCCTGCCGGCGAGCGCGACGAGGAGCCCCTCTTCATGAGCGGCGGCCACCCAGGCCGCAAGCCTGGCCGGCGTGATCAGGTCGCGAAGGCCGGGTCCTTGCTTGTTGGCGGTGTCGAGTAGTACTCCCACGGCACCGCTCCGGGCGGCGACGTGGACGATCGCACCGGGGCTCGGGCTTCCAACCGTGTCGCCGTCGGCGTAGGCCGTGGCGATGAGGCCGCTCATGCCGCGGCCACCTGTTGTCGCCCCTCGTACTGCCGCCGCGGTGAGCGTCTCCGCGCGATGCGGGTCGGCGATGCCGGCAAAGCCAATCTTGACGAATGCGACTCCCGTCGCGGCATATCGCCGCGCCGTGGATTCGATCGCGTCCACTTCACACGCGTCCCCGAGCGCGGCCGTCACCGGACGTGCGCCGGCGATCGTCGAGACGATCTGCAGCAGACGGAGGAGGGACACCGGACCGAGAGCGCCCGATGCCGGATCTTTGGCGTCCACCAGGTCGGCCCCGCCGGCCAGCGCTTCGGCGGCTTCTTTCGCATTCGCGACGCTCACGAGCAGTCTCATGAATCAATTGTAGCGGCGGGTCTTCAGGCTGAATCAATCGTAGCGGCGGGTCTTCAGACCCGCCGGCTCAGTTCGTGGCGGCGATGGGCCCGACCACGAGGTGCTCGACCAGATCGAACACGTCCCGCCGGTGACTGCGCCGGTCTTCGGCGACTGTGGACGACGAGGTCGTCACGACCACCAGATCGAGATCGGGCACGACGAAGATGTATTGACCACCGAATCCCCAGGCGTAGTAGGCGCGATGACCCCCCAAGTCTCGCATCCACCAGCCGTAGCCGTACTCCTGGTCGCTCCACGAGGAGCGGCCGCGCGGGACGAACGACCGCTCGATCCACGATGCCGGCACGATCTGACGGTCGCCGATGCGGCCCCGATTGAGATACAGCTCACCGAAGGCCAGCATCTGTCGCGGCGTGAGCAGCATGTCGTTGCCGCCGAAGTAGATCCCCTGCGGATCCTGCGGCCATCGCGCCAGCGTGAATCCGAGTGGCCGTGCGAGCGCGTCGTTGCCGAATTGCCATGTGCTCACGCGCGTCACCGTCGTGAGGATCGCCGACAGCAGGTGCGTGTTTCCCGTGCTGTACTCCATCAGCGTGCCGGGCGCGCTCAGCAGCGGGCGTGCGAGCGCGTGCTGCACCCAGTTGCGGCTCTGTACCCAGGCCCCGTAGTTGCGGTTGCTCGTCGTCTCCAGCCCCGATCTCATCGTCAGCAGATCTTCGATCGTGATGGTCCGCTTGGCCGGATCGCGGTCCTTTGCGAGCTCGGGGAAGTAGCTGGCGATCGGCGCGTCAGCGCCGGGAATCAGGCGGCGCTCGATGGCGATGCCGACCAGCGCCGAGATGATGCTCTTGGCGGCCGACTTGATGTTGGCCGCGCGCGCGGCGCGGGCGCCGTTGTAATAGCGCTCGAGCACGATCTCGCCGCGGCGGCTCACGAGCAGGCTATGGAGGCGTGGCAGACCGGCGGCCAGGGCGAGCGCGTCGGCGAAGCCAGGCGTCGTGCCGGCCCGGTCCGCGCTCGGCTGCCCGGCGTCCGCGCGTATGACCTGGCTCTCCGCCGTCGCCTGCGGCTTCGGCGGGACGAGCAGGCCGGCGACCAGCAGGAGCGTGAGGAGGCGCATGGCTGTCTACTGGGGCCGCTTGAACAGCCCCGCGTAGACAGCCTTGCCGATGATGTGGCCGTTCATGGCGGCGATGACTGCCGCACGCGTGTCCTGCTCGTTGGCGCCATGCGGCACGTCGAGCAGGGTATCGAGCGCGTAGAGCTCGAACGTGTAGTGATGTTTCGGTCCCGCGGCGCGAGCGCCCGGCCCGCGATAGACCTGACCTGACGCGCTCACCTGACGGCTGCCATCGGGCAGCTGCGGTCCCTGCGGCGCGCCCTCGGCGAGTCCCGTCGCCGTGCCGGGAATGTTCCACACGAGCCAGTGCACCTGCGTGTTCATCGTCTTGTTGATCGAGACGTCGGGATCGTGGAAGTGCAGGACGAAGCTGCGCGTGCCGGCGGGCACGTTCGTCCATGTCAGTGCGGGCGAGACAGGATTTGGGACAGCCTGCGTGTACTTGAGTGGAATATCGTCGCCGTCGGGCCAGGCGATGGTGCTGATGGTCAGCGCCGGGGCGGCAGGCGCCTGCGCGACTGGCGCGGGCTGCTGCTGCGCGGGCAGCGGGACTGCCAATATGAGTGCATAGAGAACGATGAATGCCGCTCCGATGAATCGCATGACTTCTCCTTGACGCAGGCGGGTCTAAAGACCCGCCTCTACGAGTCCGCCTCTACTTCCGCAACAGGGACTGCCAGTTCAACGCGACGATCAAGCCACCTGTCGGATCCACGATCGGCAGGGCGACCAGGAAGCGCTGATGGTCTCTGGTCACGTCCACGATCGTGCCGGGGTTTGGGCTCATCGTCAGGACGACGCGCGGCAACTGGAACAGCAGCTTCGGCGCGCTCGCGTTGAAGACCGGTCCCGGAGCGAGGTCCACCGCCATCACGCCGCCGTCGGTGCCCAGGAAGAGCAGTTCCTTGCCATCGTCGCGCCAGCGCGCCATGCCGAGCGTGCCGTTCGACACCATCCACTTGCCACCCACCGGCTGTCCTGCGCTGTTCGATCCCGGCGCGAATGGCTGGACGTAGAGATCCTGCCGGCCTGATTCGTTCGACATGTAGGCGACCCACCGTTGGTCGGGAGAGACGTACGCCCCCAACTGATTCCGATCGCCCTGAACCAACCGGACGGGCTTGCGAGTCTCTGGCGTACCCTCGGCCACAGTCAACGCCCAAATGTCGCTGCCATAGGCGTAGACCAGGTAGCGCCCGTCTCGAGTCCAATCGGTTAGCGCTGGAGGGGGCCCGGCGCTGAACTTGTAAAGCAGCTCGTCGTTGCCCGACCCGTCCGATGGCTTCGAGTACAGGCCCGGGGAGCCGTCTCGAACCGACTGCCACGCGATACGGCTTCCGTCAGGAGACCAGGTGGGTGCAAAATCCCCGGCTGCATCGAAGGTGAACCGCGTGCTCAGGCCCTTCACGAGATCGATCTGCCAGATGTCCGGGCTGTTCGCCTCGTCCACGCGGACAATCGCCGCTCTGGTTCCGCCCGGTGAGAGCTTGACCGCCCCACCAAGGCGTGACGGCTCGACCGGCGTGGCGCCGGTCTGTCCCTCACGGTTGAACCACGTGAGGTGCGAATTGCCCGATATCCCTGTGAAGTACGTCAGCGTTCCGGTGTCCGACGTCGAGAAGTAGCCGAGTCCCAGGCCAGCGGATACGACGAGTTGCTCCGCCACCGGAGCAGGCTCACCCGAGAGCTCCCGGCGCCCCGCGTCGAAGGGCTGCGCCAGCAGCGTGCGATCTCGCATGTAGAGAAGCTGCCCGACGTTTGGATCTGGTCCAGGCGCGTAGGCAGCCGCGAAGTCGCCCTTCAGGAGTGGCGTGTCGCTTTGCTCCTCCGGCTTCGCATCGAGAGATCCGACGTACACTGCGCGGCTCCCGGCGGCGCCGGCACGCAGGTAGAGGAAGTGCCGGCCGTCCGGGAGGAAATGCGGCAGGAAGTGCCCACTGCTGCCAGCAGGCGCTTTGGTCACCGCCGATAGAGTTCCGCCGGCCGCTGGAACCTGCATCACGCCTTGGCCGCCGCCCAAGATGATGATGCCGTCGCGGTTCCAGGAACCGCCGACCGCGTTGCCTGGTATATCGGCGATGGTCTGCGGCGACCCGCCAGAGATGTCGATGCGTTTGAGCTTCTCATCGGCCCAGTACGCAAGGGAGCGGCTGTCGGGAGACCAGAAGAGCGCCAGGCTGCTGCGGTTGATCTCGCCGCCCTGCAGCGGACGCGCCGCCAACTGATCGAGCGGCCGCAGCCAGATGCGCGGCACGCCATCGGCCGCGAACGCCCCGAAGGCCACGTATCGGCCGTTGGGCGAGATGGCAAAAACGCCCGACCCGATCGGGCTCAGTTCCGCGGGCCAGATTGGGAAGCGCACGGTTTCGACAGCCGGCGGTGTTTCGCGGAAGTGAACGTAGGACACCCAGGCGAGCGCGACCAGGAGCAGACCCGCGAGGCCAACGAGCAGCCACCGGAGTGTTCCACCCGTCGTGGATGCCGCAGCGGGCGCCGTTGCGTGGTTGAGCAGCAGCGCGGCATCACCGATGTCGCGTAGGCGACGTTTCGCGTCCTTCTCGAGGCACCTCGCCAGCAGCGGCCTGACTTTGGCGGGCACGCGGCTCAAGTCCGGGTCCTGCCGCACGACCGAGGCGAGGATGTCGGTGACGGTCTCGCCCTTGAACAGCTGCGTGCCGGTCAGCATCTCGTAGAGGATCACGCCGTAGGCCCAGATGTCGGCGCGCTTGTCGACGATCTTCCCCCGCGCCTGCTCGGGCGCCATGTACCCCGGCGTGCCGAGGATCATCCCGGCGCCCGTCGTCGCGACGGTCAGCGTCGGCGAGTCCTCGATCGGCGCCGCCCACGGGTTGTCGGCCTTGGCGAGCCCGAAGTCGAGCAGCTTGATGGTGCCGCTCGGCGTCATCTTGATGTTGGCCGGCTTCAGGTCGCGATGCACGACGCCCTTGTCGTGCGCGGCCTCGAGACCATCGGCGATCTGCCGGGCGATCTCGAGCGCTTCCTCGAGGGGAATCGGCCCCTGCTTGATCCGCTCCGCCAGCGTGGGGCCCTCGACGAGCTCCATGATGAGCGCGCGGTCCTCGACGCCGTAGATGGCGGCGATGTTCGGATGATTCAGTGAGGCCAGGACCTGTGCCTCGCGCGTGAAGCGCGCCATGCGCTGCGCATCCCTGGCGAAGTCCTCCGGGATCAACTTGATCGCGACCTCGCGCCCGAGCTTGCTGTCGGTGGCGCGATACACCTCGCCCATGGCGCCTTCACCAAGCTTGGCGGAGATTCGGTAGTGGGCGATCGTCTCGGGCGTCATCGCGGGCGAAGTGTAACATTTCGCCCTTAGAGATCCCGTCGCGCGAACTGCCAATACGCGAGCGCGATGCCGGCGACGGCAATCGTGCCAAGGACGCCGAGATCCAGCGCCGGATCCGCCGTGCCGGCGAGGATGGCCGATCCGCGGAAATAGTGGAATGGGGAGAGGCGAGCCACCGTCTGCGCCGGTGGCCACATCATGCCGAGTACGTCGATCAGATAGGCGGCAACGGCAGCGATCGCCAGGCCGCCCAGTGCCGCCGCGCGTCGCCGCGCCCAGCCAGATGCGGCGAGTGCGGCGCCGCCAAAGCAGCAGGCGATCATCGTCAGGTAGACGACGAATGTCAGGACGACTCGCGGCTCCGGCCAGCGCGCACCCGCGGGCGCCAGCCACCACAAGCCGGCCCAGCTCGCGGCCGCCATCGCGGCCGTCATCGCCACGATGCTGAGCAGCATCACCGCCAGCGAGCGGCTGACCAGCCAGTGTCGCGGCAGCGGTCGCGCGAGGAGCAGATCCACCAGCCCTGATTCGACGTCGGCCGCCGGCTCGGTCGCCAGGAAGATCGCGAACTGCACGAGCATCATCACGAGCAGCGCGTCGAAGTATCCGATGGTGACCATGCCGTCGAAGGAGGTCAGTGCCGGACCGATGGTCTCGATCAGGAACCTGGGTGTGAGCTGCGCCAGACGATCGAAGTCCCCCGAGGTCGCGAACGCCGCCGCCGCGGCGATGATCGCGATCTGGAACCCGGCGAGGACCGCGATCAGCGAGAGGAGCGGACGGAGGATGCGCCCAAAGGATCGGCGGATGAGCGCGATCATGAGCCGCATGCCTCGCCGAAGCCGCCAGGCGAAGGCGGGCCGAGCAAACGCAGGATGGCATCGTCGAGCGTGAACGGGGCGAGGCTCACATCGGCGACGGGGAGCTGGGCCAGCAGCGGAATCACTTCGCCCAGCGGCCCTTGCACGTCGAACACCCACCGCTCAGGCTCACGCGCGATGAGGATCGTGCCCGGGATGCAGGGCACGTCCGCGTCGACCGGTTTCGAAAAGAGAACGGTCAGTCGCCGTGGGGCAGCCGCGCGCAATTCGTGGAGCGTGCGGACGGCCACCAGGCGGCCGCTGCGTACGAGCCCGATCCGCTGGCATATACGGTCGACCTCCGACAGGATGTGAGAGGACAGGAACACCGTGGTGCGGCCGGCACGGGCGAGCTCGTCAATCGTTTCGCTGAAGGCCTCGATCATCAGCGGATCGAGGCCTGAGGTTGGCTCGTCGAGGATCAGGACCGGCGCATCGGTCATCAGCGCCTGGACGATCCCCAGCTTTCGCTTCATGCCGTGCGAGTAGTCGCGCATCTGGCGCTTCAAATCGAGATCGCTGACATCGAAGCGCCGCAGCAGGAGCTCGAGGCGCGACCGTGATGCGGGTTGCGCCCCGAGGGAGGAGAGGAACGAGAGGTAGCCCGCGCCTGTGAGATCTGGATAGATCGGCATCTCTCCAGGCAGATAGCCGATGCGCCGCCGCGCCTCGAGCCCCTGGTGATGGCAGTCGAATCCCAGGACCGACGCGCACCCGCTCGAGGGCCGCACCAGATCCAGCAGCATGCGGATGGTGGTGGTTTTCCCCGCGCCGTTCGCGCCGAGAAACCCGAACACCTCGCCCTGGTCCACCTCGAGGGATAGCTCCTCGAGGCCGACCACTTGCCCGTAGTACTTCGTGAGCCCGTGCGTCTGGATCGCAGCCACGCTCACGCGTCCGCCTTCGCCGAGGCTACGGCGAGACAAGTCAGCGGCCTCGCGCCCGGCCCAGCTCACGCAGCACCGTTGTCAGCAACTCGGTCACCGGATCGTCACCGGCGATGCCCTCGAGGACGACATCTCCGGGGCCAGGCACGATCTCAAAGCTGGGCATCGCTCCGCCAAGGTACTGCTGGGTTCGCAGCTTGACCGACACCGAAAACGGCTGCTTCAGCAGAGTGCCGGTGGCTTCGAACTCCTGGATGCGAAAGTCCTCTCCACTGATCACCGCTCGAGCCCCGAAGATATCCAGCGTCGTCGCCGCGCTTGCCGGCATCACCGGCGGTATCTCGATGATGTAGCGTCGCCCGTCCGGTCCATCCTGCACCGTCAACTGCTGATCCGACTTGGCCTGCATGAGCCCGATGCTGGTTTCCACTATCGCCTGCGCCATCTGTGGCAGCGACAGCACGGGATTGTGGATCGCCCCGACGCGGACGATGTAGTTCGTGCCGTCTACGCGAATGAGCTGCGAGCGTCGCTGGCTCTGCGGATCCTGACTGATGGCGGTTCTGATCTCGCCGTCAGCCGTGTAGGACTCGATCTTGTACCGCTGCGGGTTGTTGCGATCGATCACCTGGCGGACGACCACCGGCCCAGCGGTCATGCCGTCCATCGTGACTTCGTACTCGAGCCGCTCGACGCCGCTGCCGCTGGTGAGCGTCTGCAGCGAGCGACCGAGAATCTGGTTCGCCGAAAGCGTCGTCGGCGCGCCCAGACGCGGCAGCAGCATGAACACGATCAGCGCGACAGCGCCGGCGGTGGCCAGTGCCGAGATCCATCCTGCACGGCCCCACGATGAACGCGCCGCGGACGGACGAAGCACGGTGGAGCCGCGCACGTCGCGGCCCGTCGTCATCGCGTGACGAAGTCGGGCCTCGAACGCCGGCGACGGCGTCCCTTCGGCCTCGACCTGCGACGAGAGCGCGTTCACCTGGCGACGCCGTTCGTCCACACGAGCACGACAGCGCTCGCAGGTCGCTGCGTGCCCGCGACTCTCCTCATTGGCTTCCTCGTCTACGACCGCCTGCACATTGACATCAGTCAAGCAACGCATATTTCCCCCTGACCGAGGCGGGTCTGAAGACCCGCCTCTACAAAGAGTCCGGCCCGCTAACCCTGGCCCCCTGTCGCTTTCTTCCACCGATCGAGGGCGCGGGCGAGCAAGCGACCCACCGACTGCTCGCGAAGGCGCGCGGCTGTGGCGATTTCCTTGTACGAGAGGCCCTGCGCGCGCAGCGACAGCAGCAGCCGGTCGCGTGATGCCAGGGCTCGAAAGGCTTTGCGGGCTCGACGCGTCTCGTCTTGTGAATCCGCGATGGGATCAACCGTCCGGTCGTCGAGCTCCGCGCGCCAGGGCAGCCACCGCAGTCGCCACCGGACGCGGTCGCGACAGCCGTTGGCGGCCACCGTAAAGAGCCAGGATTTCAGGTTGCTGCGGTCGTCTCCGGACTGCAGATGGCGGAGCAGCTTGAGGAATGTCTCCTGGACGACGTCTTCGGCGTCGGTGGCGTTGCCCAAGGTGCTGCGGCAGAACCGGAACAGCTGCGTGCCGTGTTCGCCGAAGAGCCGCAGGACCTCGGCCTGAGCGTCGATGGGCACGGCCGTGGACACGGCAGTCACGTCAGCAGCATTCATCCGGATACCCGCGATCGTAGTCACGATTGGTCTCCGCTCTGTAGAACGGAGGTGGAAGGGGTTTATGACAGGTGGAAAGTGGAAAAGTGGAAAAGTGGAAAAGTGGAAAAGTAGAGAAGTGGAAAAGTGAGTGGAAAAGTTAGACTGAAACGTGATTCTGGCCGCGGTCCTCTTCTCGCTGATTGGCGCGTCGGCCCTCTCTGTGCCTTCTGCGGCACAGGTTCGTCAGGCGCGGTCCCTGCCCTGTGCGCCGGGCGGCGTGACCGAGCCAACGCTTCGACCGCGTGACGAGGGGCCGCGCCGGCCGGATTTCGTCGAGTTTCGTCGCCGGCTTCGCGATGCCGTCGCGCGCCGGGATGTCGAGGGCGTGCTCGCCGCTCTGGACCCCAACGTGAAGGTCGCCTTTGACGGCGCCGGTGGCATCGAGGCCTTCAAGAAGTACCACCTGGAGAATCCACAGCAGGACTTCTGGGAGGAATTCGGGACGATCCTGGCGCTCGGCGGCCGCTTCTCGAGGGCGGATCAATTTGCCGCACCATACGTGTTTGCTGCCTGGCCGGCTGAATTCGACTCGTTCGAGTGCCTCGCGGTCATCGGCACGGGCGTGCGGCTACGCGCGGCTCCGCGGCTCGATGCGCGAGCGAAGGCACTGCTCGACTACGCGATCGTGCAGTCCCTTGGAAGCGAGCCAACGGTCACAGGCTGGCGGCGCGTCCGGTTGGCGGATGGCCGCACTGGATACGTGGCGTCGAGGTACGTGCGCAGCCCAATCGAACACCGCGCGATCTTCGAGTTCAAGGAACGCCGCTGGTGGTTGACGGCCTACGTGGCAGGAGACTGAGCGCTGGTCGTGGCCCTTCCGAGAATGACTGCCAGTGAGCCTCAGCTTGACAGATGCGGGAAGATCAGGCTATGCCGACACCATTTGAAAGCGGACTGCTCAACCTTCAGCTCTTCGAGCTGCGCCGCGAGTCGGTCCTTCGCGAGGCCCGTGCCTGGTTCTTGACCGAGTGCAATCCGGAGACCTTCGCGGAATTCGTCGCGATTGTGAGCGGCGAGCGCAGCGCGTCGGTCCGGATGGTGCTCGGCTACTGGGATATGGCCGCGTCACTGGTCACGACCGGCGCGATCGACGGCGATGCATTTCGCGCTGCCCACAGCGAGGTGATGGGCACGTTCAGCAAGGTTCAGCCGTTCTTGGAGGAGCTGCGCACCACCAGCGGCGAGATCAACTTCTGCAAGCACCTGGAGGCCGTCGTGATGGCTGCGCCCAGCGCCGAAGCCACACTCGCGCGGCTCGCGACAGGATTGCGCGCGCTGGCGAAGACGCGCGGTACGTAGCGGCGGGTCTTTAGACCCGCCGGATCCGAACCACGATCACAGAGGCGGGTCTAAAGACCGCCTCTACGTACGGCAGAAGGCCCGCCTCTACGACACGCAACCGTAGCGGCGGGTCTTTAGACC
>DATDOE010000133.1:0-106319 GCA_035293405.1 Vicinamibacterales bacterium
CGCGCGAATCGCAGGCACCAGTCCGCTAATCAGGCCGACAATCGTCAGGATGGCCGTGGATGTAAACATGGTGGACCAGGAGACGCCCATGATGATGTCGTTCTCGGTGTATTCGTCGCCGTAAATCGCGCTCCACAGCGGCAGCGAAGGCAGCGCCGCGGACACGGCGAACGCCAGCACCATTCCCAGCACGCCTCCCACAAACGTAATCAGCAGCGCCTCGGCCAGAAACTGCCCCATGATGTGCCGCCGTCGCGCGCCCAGCGATTTCTGCGTCCCAATCTCCCGTGTCCGCTGCATCACCGACACGAGCATGATGTTCATCACGCCCACGCCGCCGATGGCCAGCGTCAGCACACCGATGAACGTCAGCACGAGCTTGAGGCCCAGCACGATGCCGTCGGTGATTTTCTGCGAAGCCGCCGACCCGAACACACGCACGGCCCGTTCGTCGAGGGGATTGAACCGCAACCGCTTGCCCAGCAGCTCCTTGACCTGCGTGGTCGCGCGCGCGTCCAGCGTCGGATCCATCGCCTGATAGACCAGGACGCTGAGGTACTCCGTGTTCCAGAGCTGGCCAGCGGTGGTATAGGGAATGAACACGCTCTCTTTGTCTGGACGGCCGTAGTTCGAGAGCTGCACCTTCTCCTTCTGGACTCCGACCACGGTGAACGGCATGCCGTTGATGCGGACGCTCTCACCGATCGGCGGCAGATTGCCGAACAACTTCAAGGCCACTTCACTACCCAGGAACACCGAGTGCCGCTGCAGTCGCACGTCCTCCGCATCGATGAACCGTCCCGCGGCGGCTGGCTGAGTCCGAAGAACACCGTACGCCGGCGCCACCGCTCTGGCCCGGTACGACGCCTGCTTCGCTCCCCATACGACATTGACGTCCTGCATGAACTCGGGGCTCCAGGCCTTCACCAGCGGGAGTTGCCCGACGGCTTCCGCATCAGCCATACGCAGCCGGACGGCGCGGCCTGCGCGCTCGCCGCCGGCCTGCATGCTGGTCTGTCCCGAAAACATGATCGACACGCCGTCCCCGAACGCGCCCTGAAATCCTCGCAGAAGCGCCTGATTGAACCCTTCGCCGTAGGCCAGCAGCATGACGACCGACACGATGCCCCATGAGATGCCGAGCGTCGAGAGCGCGGCGCGAACGCGGTTTCGGAGCAGGCCGACAATCGCCTCCCGGACGATGTCGACAAATACCTGGCGCGACTTCGATAACTGCCAACCTCCAGACCGCCAGCGCCCAGGAAGAACGACCTCCATCTACGCCTCGAACCGAAGCGCTTCGACCGGCGGCAGCATCGCCGCCCGTCTCGCGGGATAGGTGGAGGTGACGACGCCGATGAGCGTGAGGACCGCAACTGCAGCAGCGCCGGACTGCCAGGTCAGGATCATTCCCTGAAAGCGCGTCGGCATCGGCAGCGTGTTCACCGCTGCGCACAGTGCCAGCGCCACGACGAAACCAATCGCCCCACTGAACATCGTCAACAGGAAGCCTTCGAGAAAGAACTGCTTCTGAATGTGCCGCGTGGTGGCGCCCAGCGCCTTGCGCACGCCGATCTCGCGAGTCCGCTCGCGCACGGCGACCAGCATGATGTTCATGACCCCCAGCCCGCCAAGGGCGAGCGTCACGATGCCGACGATGCTGAAGAAGTCCTTCATGGTGCCGATCATCCGGCCGAACATGAGCGTCTGAAGCGTGGTGTCCCACATCGCGACGGCGTTCCGGTCTTCGGCATCGAACCTGTGCCTCGGGGCAAGCACGCGGCGCACTTCGCGTTCGAGCGGCCAGTCGATGTCCTCGATTCGTCCAGTCCGGTTGTCGAGCACCTGCGACAGCCCGTCGATGACCCACGGCTGCGGCGCGACGATGAGATTGGAGACGACTCCAGGTGCGACGTCGGTGCGGGGAAAGTCCCGCGCCATCGACGAGAACGGAATGAACACCTTGTCGTTGTCGGGCCCGCTGTAGTTGCTGTCCTGATCCTTCTTCCGGATCTTCCCGATGACCGTGTACGGAATGCCGTTCAAGGACACGGTCTGTCCGAGGCTGTCGCGCGTGCCGAACAGCTGCGCGGTCGCATCCGCGCCGATGATCGCCACTCGCAGCGACTGCTCTTCGTCGGTGAAACGGAACGCCCGGCCCCGCTCGATGTCGATCGTGCGGATAGCCTGGTATTGCGGCTCGATACCGTGAATCGTCGGCCTCGCGGAGTTGTAGGCGCTCTTGGCGGTGATACCGCCGCGCTGCAGCTCAGGGCTGACCACGGCAATCATGCTCGACTCGCGTGCGAGCGCCCTGGCATCGCCTACGGTGAGAAAGATGACGCGGCCCGCGCGCTCGCCGCCGGCCTGGAGCGAGGTACGCCCGCCCCAGATGATGCCCACGTTCTTTCCGAGCTCTTCGAGGACGTGCTGATTGCCGCGCTGGAAGCCCTCGCCGGTCGCCGACAGCACGACCACCGAGATCACGCCCCAGAGGATCCCGAACATCGTCAGGAAGCTGCGGAGTTTGTTGGCGCGCAGGTTGGAGAAGACCTGGGCGAGGACGTCTCGCATGGTTCGTGGTTCGTAGTTCGTGGTTCTTGGTGGGTGGTCAGCTAGGAATTACGACCTTGTCGCCGGCCTTCAATCCGCTCAGCACCTGCACCTTGGTGCCGTTGCCCACGCCGACCTTCACCGGTACCCGGCGCCGGCCGTTGCGCGCCGCAACGTCGACGAGGTCGACGAAGGGATTGCGCTGCGGGTCGTAGACGATGGCCGCCTCCGGCACCAGGAGCGAGTCGGCGAACTGCTCGAGGATGATCTCGGCGTTGGCCGTCATGTTGGCCTTCAACTCCTTGCCCGGATTGTCGATCGACACCTCCACCTCGAAGGTGGTGACGTTGTCCTTCTCGACGCCGATCGGTGAGATCTGCGTCACGCGGCCTTCGAAGAGGCGATCGGGGAATGTCTCGGTCGTGATGTGCGCGAACTGCTTCAGCCGAACCCGGCCGATGTCGGCTTCGTCAACCTTGCCGCGCACGAAGACCTTGTCGATGTCACCGAGGGTCATGACCAGCGTGGCGTTGGCGCCGAGGTTGAGGATCGACGAGACCGGACTGCCGACTTCGACATCGCGCGTCAGCACCGTGGCACGAATCGGCGCCTTGATCGTGGAGTTGGCCAGCTCCTCTTCCGCGCGCTCGACGTTCGCACGAGCCTGGGCCACGTTCGCCGTCGCCTCGACGACCTTGGCGTGCGCGATAACGAGCTGTCCGCCGGCTGCCCGCTTCCGGTTCTCAGCCTGCTCGAGTCCGCTTTGCGCCTCGTCCAACGCTGACTGCGACACGAGCAGCTGTTCGAACAGCTGCCGTGCGCGCTCGGAGTTGCGCCGCGCAAACGCCACCTCCGGAGACTCGGCCTCGATCTCGTTCTTCTTCACCTGCGCGATGGCACCCTCGCGAGCGGCCTCCGCCGCCTGCAGATTGGCTCTGGCCTCGCGAAGCCGTGCGGTAAGATTCTCCTTGTCGAGCTCGGCGAGCACCTGGCCTGCGGACACGACCTGGTCGACATCCGTGAGGAGGTGCTCGATGATGCCGTTTGCCTTGGACTTGATTTCCACTTTGGTGATTGGCTCGATCTTGCCGGTCGCGACCACCGATCGGACCATCGTGCCGCGCTCAGCGGTGGCGATCTTCGACGGGTCGATGCTGGCCGAGGCGCCGTTGAGGGTCGAGAAGCCCCATACGCCCACGAGAAGAACGAGGACCGCGCCAGCAATGAGCCCGAGCTTTCGGGATCTCTTCATATGAGCCTTTGAGGAGGCCGCCCCTGGCGGCCCAACTGCAGTGTTGACGAACGAACGCGGGGAAAAGTTGCTCACTGACAGCATATGTGGATTCTGAGAACGGTCACCGACGAGCTTCCAGAAAAGACCTTTCGCATCCTGACGGGAACGCCCCGGACCATCGGTCGGGCCACCGGCGCCGACTTCATCGTCGATGCCGCGCTGGTCTCGCGGGTCCATTGCCGGCTGACCGTCCTGAGCGGCGGCGAGCTGGAAGTCCGCGATCTCGAAAGCACCAACGGCACCTACGTCAACGGCAGCCGCATCGAGACCGCGCGGCTCGAGGCCGGAGACCGGCTGCAGGTGGGACGCGTGGAGCTCGTGGCGCTGCGCGACGCCGAGTAGCCTGAGTGGCATCCACAGAGTCGCCGCACTTCGGCCGGGTTCACGCCTTGTGGATGTCCCTCTACTCGCCCGACATCTACGTCGACGCGGCCCGCCGCTGGACGGGCATCGGCGTCGTGTACCTCGTGCTGCTCCTGTCGCTCGCGTGGCTGCCCACGTCGATCCGGTGGTTCCTGCAGCTGCGGACGTATTCAGAGACCACCGCGCAGACGATCGTGAAGCAGCTGCCGGTCGTGACGATTCACGAAGGGGTGATGAGCGCGCGCCCGAGCGGGCGGCATGTCATCCGCGAATCCGAATCGGCAACCGACGCGATCCTCATCGTCGACGACTCGATCGACCAGCTGCCGTCCGATCCGGTTGAGACAGACACGATCGTCCTGACCAGACGCGAGCTCGGGATGATCCGGAAATCGGGCGAGCGCCGCATCTGGAAGCTGACGCCGGCGGCGGACACAGTGATCGCGCCCGCCGACGTGGCCGCGTTCTTCACCGCGCTGCCGTTCTGGGTTCCACTCGTCGGCTACGCGGGGTGCCTCGCCGGCTCGCTCATCGTCCGCACGCTCCAGATCCTGGTGTACGGCTGGATCGGACTGGCCATGACCCGCAGATGGAACGTGGCGCTCGACTACGCCAGCCTCCTCCGGATCGCGGCCCTCGCCATCACGCCGGTGGTCGTGCTGCGGACGATCATTGGTCCGTGGGAGCCGGCGTGGTATCTCCGGTGGCCGCTGGCGGCCGCCATCACTGTGACGTATTTAGCGTTCGGCATTCGCTCAGTCGCCACCGAGACCACCAAGACGTAGCCACAGAGAACACGGAGATCACTAAGGGTAAGGAAGAAACCTTTGTGATCTTTGTGGCTATCTCTTCGCGTTCTTCGTGGCCAGATAATCGAGGACGAACGGGTTGGTCGTCCTCTCCCGCAGAATCGTCGTGTCCGGCCCGTGGCCCGGATGAACGATCGCCTCGTCACCGAGAGGAAAGAGCACCTCGGTAATCGATCGCATCAGCAGCTCGAAGTCACCACCGTACAGATCGGCTCTGCCGATGGAGCCGGCAAACAATGTGTCGCCGACGAACAGGTCCGTTCCGGGCGCGCCCTTTTTCCCGATCTGGAGGCAGACCCCACCCGGGCAGTGTCCCGGTGTGTGGTGCACCCGCACTTCGTAGTCGCCGAAGTAAATCGGCGTGATGTCGTAATAGGCGTCCACCGGCGGCGGCTGTCGCACCTTGTAACCGAACATGGCGCCCTGCTGCACGGCCGCTTCGTACAAGAACAGATCGTCTTCGTGGAGATAGACCGGAACGTCGAACGCGTCCTTTGCCGCGCCGACGCCCGTGATGTGATCGACGTGCGCGTGCGTCAGGAGGATGGATTGCACCTCGACCTCGCGGTCGCGGACCGCGCCGAGCAGCTCGTCCACTTCATCACCCGGGTCGATGATGACAGCTTCGTGCGTGCGCTCGCACCCGAGCACGAAGCCGTTCTTGTGAAACGGCGCAACCGCCCGAACCTCGAGAATCATCCCAACAGAATACAGCCGGTAGCTGGTAGCCTGTAGTTGGTTGGTGGTTCGTGGTTGGTGGTTCGTGGTTGGTAGTCAGTAGGGCCGGCCCCTTTCGGACCGACCGCAGGTCATACGATGATCGTTTGCGCAGTTGACGACCTGATCTTCTCGATCAAGATTTCGACGGCGGCCAAGCAGCTCGGCGTCGCCATCTACTTCGAACGGGCGCGTGACAACGTGCTCGAGACGGTGCGCGAGAAGCGGCCCTCGCTGGTGATCTTTGACTTGAACAGCACGCGACTGGCGCCGATGGTCGCGATCGCGGCGATCAAGGCAGACCCGGCATTGCAGCAGGTGCGGACGCTCGGGTACGTCTCGCACGTTGACTCGGACACGATCGAGGCGGCACGACAGGCGGGCGTCGATCAGGTGCTGGCGCGCTCTGCTTTTTCCGATCGCCTTGGAGAGATTCTGACCAGCGCGTAGCGCGGCCGGTCAGCTCCGCCAGAACCACCATGCGAGGACGATGACGATGAGCAGCATCACCGCCGCCATCGCCACCACACGGCCCATGCTGGTCGAGTGCGTCTGCAGCAGCTCCTCTTCCTCGCCGGCCACGCCCAGGGCGTCGAGAACCGCCAGCGATGCGCGCAGCTCGCCGGCAAAACCCACGGCGCTCTGATAGCGCGCGTCCGGATTGGGCGCCAGCGCCTTCAGGACGATGGCATCGATCTCCTTCGGCACTTTCGGATTCGAGCCGCTCGGCGCGGACGCACCTCTGTGCATCGGGCGCCGCGTGGTGAGCATCTCGTAGAGGATCGCACCCACGGAATGGATGTCGGACCGATCGTCGGCCGCCTGACCATTCGCTTCTTCGGGCGAGTCGTAGTCCCGCAGACGGGCCTCGCGCCCGTCGTGATCGAACCCACCGTGCGCGGCGAGCTCGAATGCCGGAATCTTGGCCCGGCCCTTCGAGGTGATCACCACCGACTCCGGACTGAGCCCGCCATGCACGAAGCCCTTGGCGTGGGCATCCGCCACGGCGTCCGAGATCTGGATCGCGATCTCCACCGCGCGCCGGACGTTCATCGGCCGCCCCGCCGCTTCCGCACGCAGCGACTGGCCCTTCTGAAACTCGAACGCCAGATACACACGGTCCTCGTGCTCGCCGACGTCGAAGAGCGTCGTGACATTCGGGTGCGACAGCACAGTGAGGCTGCGTGCCTGCTCCATGAGCGCCGCCCGATCTGGTGTGAAGTCCGCCGGCAGCAGTCGAATGACGACGGTGCGTCCCAGCTTGGTATCGCGGGCGCGATAGAGGTCGCCCGGGCCAGCGGGATCGAGCTGCTCCAGGAGGTTGTAATGTGCAATCACGCCGCCGGGCGTGGGCGACGCAGTCATGGGCGCTTGGCTTCGATCACGCTCTGCACGAGCTCCTTGGCGTCACCGATCTGCTCCAGCACCAGGGCGATGTCCATGGTCGGCCGGCCGGGCGTGCGGGCGCTCTGGCAGTAGACGCCGTGCTGCCCCACCATCGCGAGCGCGTCGGTGAGCAGATCGAGCGCCACGGCCAGCCGCCCGCGCGACTGTCCCATCATCGTCTCGTGCTTCTCGAGCTCGTCCTGGTGCTTCTCGAAGGCCGACATGTTCATTTGCGCGGCGGCTGCGCGGGTCGGATCTCGACGCGGCTTGGCAAGCTGCGCGGGTGATGCCCGAGCAGATCGACGATGACGTCGGCGACGTCGTCGGGCTGCAGCGCCCAGTCTGCCTTGGTGTTCGACAGGCTGCCGAAACCAGTGTTCACCGATCCGGGGAGCACGTAGGAGACGCGGATGCCGTCGTGACGAACTTCCTGCATCAGCGCTTCGCTGAATGCATTGAGCGCCGACTTCGACGCGCAGTACGCCGCGCCGTTGACGAACGGATTCTTGCTGGCGAGGCTGCTGACGTTGATGATCCAGCCGCCGCCGCGGCTTTTCAAATGCGGCAGCGCGGCGTGGCAGCAATAGAAGACGCCGCTCAGGTTGGTGTCCAGGGTCGTGTGCCACTCGTCGACAGACATATCGGCGACGCTGCGAAACACCCCGACGCCGGCGTTGTTGATCAGGATATCCAGGCCGCCAAAATGCGAGACGGTTCGCGAGAGCGCGGCTTCGACCGCGGTGTAGTTCCGCACGCTGGCCGTGAGGGCGAGGACCCGGCTGCTCGACGCGTCAGTCCCCAGCTCGGCGGCTGCTGCCTGAAGGCGCGCTTCGTCGGTGCCGGTAATGACCACCGACGCACCCTGCGTGAGCAGCGCGCGCGCGGTGGCCAGCCCGATGCCGCGCGATCCGCCAGTGACGAACGCCACCTTGCCGGTAAGTGAACTCATAGCTAGCAGCTAGAATACTCTACCGAATCATGTCGACCGTTTGCGTCATCGGCGCCGGAGATACGGGAGGCGCCATCGCCCATGCGCTCGCACGCGGCGAACGGGTGGCGCGCGTGATGCTGGTCGACGCGGCGGCCAAGGCTGCGGCGGGAAAGGCGCTCGATATCCAGCAGTCAGGAGCCGTCGAGGGTTTCCACGTGCGCCTCGAGGGAACCGACGATCTGAGTCGCGTGGCCGGGTGCACCGTCTGCGTCGTCGCCGATCGCTTCGGCCACCCCTCGTCGGAGTGGCAGGGCGATGAAGGTCTGGCGTTGATCAATCGGCTCGCACCGTACGCCGGCGACGCGCCGCTCGTATTTGCCGGCGCGACCCAGGCCGGCCTGCTGCGGGCGGCCGACAGCGAAGCGCATCTGAAACGCTCGCGCCTCATCGGATCCTCTCCCGAAGCACTCGTCTCGGCGGTCCGGGCGATCGTCGGGATGGAGGCACACTGTTCGCCCTCCGAGGTGGACCTCACGGTGCTCGGCACGCCTCCGGCCGGCTTCGTCGTGCCGTGGAGCGAGGCCTCGATCGGGGGCTACGGCCTGGAGCGAGTGCTGTCGCAAGTGCAGTTGACTCGCATCGAGGCGCGGGCGGCCAGACTGTGGCCGCTGGGGCCGTTCGCGCTCGGGCTCGCCGCGGCCCGCGTCGCGGAAGGGCTGGTGCAGTCTTCGCGCCGGGCGTTCAGCGTGCTGACGGTACTCGGCGGCGAGTTCGGCGTGCGCGGCCGAGTCGGCGCGCTGCCGGTGATTCTGTCGCCATCGGGAATCGTCCATACACGCGTGCCGACGCTCAACACACGGGAACGAGTCCGCCTCGAAACTGCCCTCGGGGCGTAATAGGATCGATTACATGCGAAAGCTCTTGGCTGCGGTCGGGCTCGCCCTCGTGACAGTGGCCGTCGTTGGCGGCGAAACGGAGATTCAGCCCGACACGCTGCTTGGGCATATCAAGTTCCTGGCGTCCGACGATCTCAAGGGCCGCGGCAATGGCACTGAGGGGCTCGATCGCGCGGCCGAATACGTCGCGCAGCAGTTCAAGGCCGCGGGGCTCGAACCTGGAGAAGGCAGCGCCGGCTGGTTTCAGCCGTTCGAGCTCATCGCCGGTTTGACCGTCGGTCACGACAACAAGCTCTCCATCGACTACAAGGGGAAGACGGTGAGCTTCGTGCTCGGCACGAGCTACTACCCGCTGGCCGCGCCGGCAAGTGAGCGCACGCCGTCAGCGACGCTCGAGCACCTGCCACTGGTCTTCGCCGGCTACGGCATCGCCGTGCCCGACATTGGCTACGACGACTACGGCCGCATCGACGTCGCCGGCAAGGCCGTCGTGATCTTCAGTCACGAACCGCAGGAGCACGATCCGGGCAGCCGCCTCAACGGGACGCGCCCGATGCCGCAAACGACGCTCAACTCGAAAGCGCAGCTGGCTCTCAGCAAGGGGGCCCGCGCCTTGATCGTCATCTCCGATCCATCGCACCGCGTGGATGAGGCCCCCTACGCGCTGTTCAATGGCGACCCGGACGCCGACGACCAGGGAATCCCGGTGTTGAGGGTCAGGCGCCCAGAGATGCAGCCGTTCATCGATGCGTGGCGCCTCGATGCCGCCGCGCGCCTCATCGATGCGGACCTTGTTCCCCGGTCGCAGGTGCTGACCGGAGCGACGCTCGACTATCTCGAGAACCTGGCGAAGAACCGCCGCACCGTGCGCAATGTGATCGGCATCCTTCCCGGAAGCGACCCGGCGCGAGCGAAGGAGGCCGTCGTGATTGGCGCCCATTACGACCACGTCGGACTCGGTGGCCGTTTGTCGGTGACGCCCGATCGAACCGGCGAGATCCATAACGGGGCTGACGACAACGCCTCGGGCACGGCGTCGATCATGGAGATCGCTCGCGTTGCCGTGGAACAGCGGTCGCGCTTTCCTCGCACGCTCGTGTTCGTGGCCTTTGCGGGTGAGGAGCGCGGCTTGCTGGGCTCGGCCTACTACGCCGGCCACCCGGTGATCCCGGTTGAAAACACCATCGCGATGCTCAACCTGGACATGGTCGGTCGCGCGCGTGGCAGTGTGGACATCAGCGGTCTCGAAGTCTCTCCCTCGATGGAAGCGGACTTGAAAGCCGCAGGCACCGCATCCGGCGCAGGCCTCACCATCCGGCGTGAGGGACCAGGCGCCGGACGCAGCGACGACGCCAACTTCATCGACCGGCGGATTCCAGCGATCAACTTCTTCACCGGATTCCATCCGGACTATCACCGGCCGAGTGATGACTGGGAAAAGATCGATGCGATGGGAACAAAGCGGGTCGCTACGCTGGCCTTCGAGCTTGCTGCCCGCCTGGCGGAGCGACCCACCCGGCCCGAGTTCGTGACGCCGCGCTAAGCGCGGTTAGGAGTAAGCCGGCGTCGGGCGATGCAGCGCCAGCCCCGTGCGGAACGACTGGAGCCGTTCCCGCAGCAGCAGCCGACCACGATGCAGACGTGACTTCAGCGTCTGATCCTTGAGCTTCAGCTGGCTGCTCGCCTCTTCGGTCGTGAGGCCCTGAATGTCCCGCAATACCACCGGCGCCCGGTAGATCTCGGGCAGCTCGGCCACGGCGGCCGCGAACGCCTCCAGAAGCTGCGCGCGCATCAGCTGCTCATCGGGCATGTGCGACCAGTCAGCAGGTTCCTTGGGCGTTCGAACCTGTTCGCCGGCTTCGTAAAGGGCCTCCGTGCGATCGCGCTCCTGCGCCGCCACTCTCGCCGCGCGGTGCTGCCGCAGGCGCGACATGGCGGTGTTGAAAGTGATCCGGTAGATCCACGAAGAGAGCGCCGCGTCGCCGCGGAACGCATCGATCTTGCGGTGAACCTTCAAGAGGACGTCTTGAGTCACCTCTTCCGCGTCCTCGTGATTCTTCATGTACCGCATGGCCAACTGATGAATCCTGGGGCCGTAACGTGCGGCCAGCTCCTGCACGGCCGTCTGATCGCCCGCCTGAAGCCCGACCACGAGCTGTCGGTCCTGGGTCCTGTCCATCTGTCGATCCTGGGTCCTGTCCATTGGTGTCCTTCCGTTCTCCTGCATGAAGAACACCGACCAAATCGGTCTTATTCCAAGATCTCAGTCCATCTCTTGAAGCACCTGTATCTAAATGGGTTACGGTTCAGCCTGAAAAGGGTGCTAAGTACTGGGCCTCCTAATGGTCCTTGCGGCCATCCTCGTCGTTACCGCGCTCATCCTCGTCAACGCCCTGTACGTGGCGGCCGAGTTTGCCGTGGTAAGCGTGCGGCGCAGCCGAATACAGCAGCTCGCAGCCGACGGCAACCCGCTGGCCGGCTGGCTGCGTCCGGTCCTGGAGTCCCCGGCCCGGCTGGACCGCTACATCGGTGCGTGTCAGATCGGCATCACCCTCTCCAGCCTTGTACTCGGCGCCTACGCCCAGTCCACGTTCGCGGTGTGGCTGACGCCGTACTTCGCGTCGCTCGGCGGTCTTCAGCAACTGGCCGCGCAGTCCACATCGACAGGCGTGGTGCTCCTGACGCTGACCGTGGGGCAGGTGATCTTCGCGGAGCTGGTCCCCAAGCTGTTCGCCCTGCAGTACCCGACCCAGACCTCTCTCTACACGCTCATTCCGATGCTGGGCTCGCTCTGGGTCTACCGTCCGTTCCTCACGTTTCTGAACGGGACCGGGCTCCTGCTGTTACGTCTCCTCGGTTCGCCGTTCCAGGCACATCGACATATCCACTCGCCTGACGAGATCGAGCTGCTCATCGCCGAGAGTCGTGACGGCGGTCTGCTCGAGCCCGATGAGCACCGGCGCCTGCAACGCGCGCTGCGGCTGAATCTGCGGCAGGCGAAGCAGCTCATGGTGCCGCGCCGCAAAATCGCCGCCCTCGACATCGGGACGCCGCTGAACGAGGTGATCAGCATCGTCGCCCAGAGCCCGTTTTCGCGGCTCCCTGTGTACCGCGACTCGATCGACAACATCGTCGGCATCCTGCACACCAAGGATCTGGTGCGATGGTTTGTCTCCGCCGACGGCACGGGCATGACGCTGGCGAATCTGATTCGGGCCGTGCCGACCGTGCACGAGAGCGTCACCGCAGACCGGATCCTGCGCGACCTTCGCGAACGCCGATCCCATCAGGCGCTCGTTGTCGACGAGTTCGGCGGCACCGCTGGACTGCTGACCCTCGAGGACGTGCTGTCGGAGCTCCTCGGTCATGTGGGTGACGAATTCAAGTCCGCCGATCCCTTGGCCGAGCCGCTGCCAGATGGACGGACCAGGTTGCCCGGAGGCATGACCGTTGACGATGCCGCGTCGGTGCTGGCGGCAAGCTTTGCGACCGACGCCACAACGGTTGGAGGCATGGTCATCGCGGCGCTCGGACACCTGCCCGCCCCGGGTGAGGTGGTCACGATCGGCCAACACGAGTTCGAAGTCGAGCGCGTCGCCGGCCACGCGGTCGAGTCGGTGATCGTGCGATCGTTCGCTCCTGTCGCGGATGACGACGAGGCATGACCGAGATACTCGTCCCCGTCGCGATCATTCTGCTGCTCGTGGTGGCCAATGGTCTGTTCGTCGCGGCCGAATTCGCGATCGTCGCCGCCCCACGGGCAAGCATCGAGCATCAGGCCTCACAAGGGAGCCGGCTGGCTCGAAGCGCCCTTCGCGTTCTCGAGGATCCGAAGCTCAAAGGCCGGTATATCGCGACGACACAGGTTGGGATCTCCGTCGCAAGCCTGGGACTTGGCATGTATGGCGAGCACTGGCTCGCCCAGGAGATCGGCCGCGGACTCACGCCTCTCGACACCTTGGGCTGGATCAGTGCGCACACCGTGGCTGGCGCGATTGCCGTCGCGATCCTCACCTACCTGCATATCGTCGTCGGCGAAATGGTCCCAAAGTCGCTGGCATTGCAGCGACCGCACCGCACGATTCTCTACGTGTCGCCGGTGATCCGCGGCATCGAGCGCGCCATTCTTCCCCTCGTCATCGCGTTGAACGCGGTCGGCAACTGGCTGCTCAGCCTAGTCGGCATCAAGCGCGAGCAGATCGACGGCGACCACTATCACACCGCCGAGGACCTGCAGTACATCGTCCAGGAGAGCCAGGAAGGCGGCATGCTGCGCGGGGAGTCAGGGCAGATTCTTCGCGACCTGTTCGAGTTCGGCGATCGCACCGCGGGTGAGGCGATGGTGCCGCGCGTGCTGCTCGTCGGTATTCCCGTAGGCGCCGAGGCGGACGAGTTACGCGCGATCGTCCGCTCGCAGGCCCACACCAGGTATCCCGTCTACAGCGGGGACCTCGACAACATCGTCGGCAGCCTGCACATCAAGGAAGTGTTGCGCCATCTGATCTCGAACCAGCCGGTCACGGCTCGCGATGGGCGCGCGCTGCCGTACGTGCCCGGGCCCACGCCGATGGACCAGGTGCTCAAGGCCATGCGCCGCTTCCGCGCGCAAATGGCCGTGGTGATGGATCAGCATGGCGGCACGGCGGGTCTCGTCACCATGGAAGATCTCTTCGAAGAGGTCATCGGCGACATCGAAGAGGGCCGCGGCCGAGCGGCGATCCTCAGAGAAGCGGACGGGCGGATCCGCGTGCGCGGCACCGTGCGGCTCGACGAAGTAGCCAAGGCGCTCGGGCGGCCGATCGAACACCCGAACGTCACGACGGTGAGCGGCCTGGTGCTGATGCTTCTTGGACGGCCAGCGCTGCTGGGCGACGTCGTCACGTGGAATCACGTGCGAGTCGAAGTCACCACAGTTGCCGGCCGCGGAGTGGCCGAGGCCGTGATGACGCCGATCGCTGAATAAGGTCGGGTCAACCTTCGACCGGCTGCCGCTCGAAGGTTTCGCCAAAGCACCCGACCACCACATCCTCCACTTCGTCGATCCGCGCCGGCCGGCCGGTGACCTTCTCCAGTGACGTCACACCGCGATCGGAAATCCCGCAGGGAACAATCAGCCTGAAGTGATCGAGGTCGGTGCTGACGTTGAAGGCAAAGCCATGACTGGTGATCCAGCGTGAGATGCGCACGCCGATGGCGCCAATCTTCTCGGCGCCTACCCATGTGCCCGTGAGTCCCTTGATCCGCCCGGCAGCGACGCCGTATCTGGCACACGCGCGAATCATGACGTCTTCGAGGTCACGCACGTAACGGTGCACGTCGCAGCGATCGGGACGAAGGTCGAGGATGGGGTAGCCGATGATCTGACCGGGACCGTGATACGTCACATCACCACCACGGCCGGTCTCGTGAACCTCGATCCCGAGCTCGGCCAGACGCTCATCGGTGGCGACGACGTTCGCGCGGCCGCCGTCGCCCTTCACACCGAGTGTGATGACCGGCGGGTGCTCGAGCAGGAGCAGCACATCTGGGACGCGGTCGGCCCGCCGCTCTTCGACGAGCGCGCGCTGCATCGCCAGCGCATCGTCGTACCGCACCAGACCCAGGCGCCGGACTTCGATCTCGCGCATGCCGCTGCACTACGCCTGGTTGATATCGAACTGCTCGATCTGCTGTTTGACTTCGGACATGAACTGATCGCCGGTCGCGCCATCGACGAGACGATGGTCGTAGCCGAGCGTAAGATACGCCATCGTCCGAATCGCAATCGCATCGTCCACCACGACCGGGCGCTTCTCGATCGTGCCGATGCCGAGGATGGCGACCTGTGGCTGATTGATGATCGGCAGGCCGAACTGCGAGCCGAACTGGCCGGGGTTGGTGATGGTGAACGTTCCGCCCTGCACCTCGTCGGGCTTGAGCTGCTTGGCCCGGGCGCGATCGGCGAGGTCGGCAATCGAGCGGCTGAGGCCGAGAAGGTTCTTCTCGTCGGCGTGCTTGATCACCGGAACGATGAGACCGCTCTCGAGGGCCACGGCGATGCCGAGGTTGATGTCCTTCTTGTAGACGACGTTGTCGCCGTCCAGTGAGGCGTTGACGATGGGAAACCGCCGCAAGGCGGCGATGACGGCCTTCGAGATGAAGGCCATGTAGGTGAGCTTCGCGCCCAGCTGCTCGTACTCCGCCTTCTTCTGCTGCCGGATGCGATCGACGGTCGAGAAATTCACATGGAAGACCGAGTGCACGTGCGCCGACGTGCGCTGGCTCATCACCATGTGCTCGGCGATCTTCTTGCGCATCACCGAGAGGGGCTCGATCTGCACCCTGCCGGGATCCGGGATTCGGGATTCGGGATTCGGGATCCGGGATCCGGGATCCGGCGTTCTCGGCTCCGCAACGCTCGGTCCCGAATCCCCAGCCGCGGCTCCCGAGTCCCGAGTCCCGGTCTCCAGATAGCCAAGGATGTCGTGCTTCGTCACTCGGCCGCCGAGACCAGAGCCCTGGATCACCGATACGTCAACGTTGTTGTCGCGCGCGATGCGGCGCACGAGCGGCGATGACTTCTGCCGGCGGCCCTCTTCATGGCTGGGCGCGGCGGGCGCGGGCGCCTCTCGGCCGTTTGGCTTGTGCGGAGTTGGGGCCTTCTTGGGTGGCAGTGTCGCCGCTGGCTCGTCGGCCTCGACCAGCGCCTCGCGCGACGGTCCCTGCTCCATCGCATCGCCGATCGTCGCCACCACGCTGTTGACGGCGACCGTCTCGCCCTCTTTGACCTTGATCTCCGTCAGCACACCGGCAGCGGGCGCGGGAATCTCCGCATCGACCTTGTCGGTGGAGATCTCGAACAGCGGCTCGTCGCGATCGACGGTGTCGCCCACCTTCTTGATCCAGCGGACGATCGTCCCTTCGGCGATCGATTCCCCCATCTGGGGCATCACGACGGGTATGGACATAACACTCGTTCGGATCGTTCGGATCGTTCGACTCGTTCGGATCGTTCTACAAATGGATCGCCGCACCGTGCGCTGCGTGTGCGGCCTCCGCCACGGCCTCCGAGAACGTCGGGTGCGCGTGAATGGTCTTCATGAGCTCCTCGACCGTGCACTCGAGGCGAAGCGCGAGCACGCCCTCCGCGACGAGCTCGGTTGACCGCGGGCCAATCATGTGCAGGCCGAGCACCTCATCGTACTTCTTGTCGGCCACAATTTTGACGAACCCCTCCGACTCACCCGCCATCTTGGCCCGGCCGAGCACGCCGAAGGGAAACTGGCCGATCCTGACGTCGTAGCCGCGCTGCCGGGCTTCGATCTCGGTCAGGCCGACGCTGCCGATTTCCGGATCGCAATACGTACACCCGGGGACGTGGTCGTAGTTCAGCGGCTGGACCGGCTGGCCCGCGATGCGCTCCGCCACGATCACGCCCTCCATCGAGGAGACGTGCGCCAGTTGCGGATGCACTCCGGTGGCCATGGTGATCACGTCGCCGATCGCGGACACGTGCGGGACCGACGTGCGATACAGGTGGTCCACTTTGATGTAGCCACGCTCCATCGCGATGCCCAGATCTTCGGCGCCGAGGCCGGTCGTCACGGGACCCCGGCCGGTTGCGACCAGGAGCAGGTCGGCGGTGATCTTCTGCGTCTTTCCGTCCGAGGCTTGCGCTTCAATGTCGACGCCATGTGCGGTGGCCGACGCCTTCGTCACCTTCGTGGCGGTCAACGTCGTGATGCCCTGCTTCTTGAACGACTTCTCCAGCTCCGCCGACACCGCTTCGTCCTCGACCGGCACCAGGCGAGGCAGCAGCTCGATCAGCGTGACCTGGCTTCCGAAGCTGCGGTAGATGGAGGCGAACTCGACGCCGACTGCGCCGCTGCCCATGATCACCAGCGACTTAGGTACCTCGCGCAGGTGAATGGCTTCGTCGCTCGTGATGATCCGCTTGTGGTCGATCTGAACGGCCGGCACGCTCCGCGGCGACGAGCCCGTCGCGACAATGATCTCCTTCGCCTGGAGCGTCTGTTTGTCGCCGTCGAAGACCTCGACGGTGCCCTTGCCGGTCAGCCGCGCGGTGCCTTTGATCCAGTCGATCTTGTTCTTCTTGAAGAGGAGCTCGATGCCCTTGGTCAGCCCGCCCACGATCTTGTCTTTCCGCGTCTGCACCTGGCCCATGTCGATCGCCGGCGCGCCGTAAGGAATCATCACGCCCCACTCCTTGGCGTTCCGGATCACCTTCAGCGCGTGCGCATGCTCGAGCAGCGCCTTGGTCGGAATGCAGCCCCAGATGAGGCACGTGCCGCCGAGCGCTTTCTGCTTTTCGACGACGGCGACCTTCCTGCCAAGCTGTGACGCACGAATGGCCGCCACGTAGCCGCCCGTGCCGGCGCCAATCACGACGACGTCGTATGCATTGGGCAAGAGGACTCCTGAATGGGGGGCGGGTGCGACCCCTACTTATCGTTTCAGTGAGGTCAGCGGGACGAAGCCGTCAGGGAGGCTGGGCGCGGGGGCCGACTCGGGGGGAGGCGCCGCGTGTGGCATGGCGCGCTGCAGCTGGACGCGCAGCTCACCGTGCTGGTACTTCAACTCCCAGTACATCTGCGAGAGCTGCTCGATGCGCTTTGCGTTTCGACGGGCCTGCCGCCACGCCACGAGCGCCGCCACCAGCGACATACCCGTGACGAACCACAGAATATACATAGATCAGGTGATTCTGCCGTTCCGGTCCGAGGCCTATTATACTCGCCGTCGTCATGTCGGATCGCCGTAAGACACTGCTCATCGTCGACAACGACGAGGCCATGCGCGAGGCACTGACCGGGGTGTTGCGCCGCGACATGCGCGTGCTGCGCGCGGCGACCGGCGAGGGCGCCCTGCAGATGATGGAGAAGGAGGACGTCGATATGATGGTCCTCGACGCGCACCTCCCGGGCATCAACGGCTTCGAAGTCCTCAAGATCGCCAAGGAGAACTACCCGAACATCGAGGTCATCGTCACTTCCAAGATCAAGGAGCTCGACATCGCCATCGAGGCGATGCGGCTCGGCGCGTATCACTACACGTCGAAGGATCTCGACCTCGACAGCCTGCGTACGCTCGTCGCCAACGCGAGCGAGCGGCAGGATCTCAATCGCGACGTCGTCCGCCTGCGGGAGGAGGTCGCCGAGACCAACGACCGTGAGTTCGTCGTCGGGCCGAGCCAGGCCACGCGCGGCATCATCGAGCTGGTGCAGAAGGTCGCGAAGCTGTCGGCCACCGTGCTGATTCTCGGTGAGAGCGGCACCGGCAAGGAGCTGCTCGCGCGGCTGATCCATCGTGAGGCGGGCCGGCCCAACGCGCCGTTTGTCGCGGTGAACCTGGCGGCGATTCCGAAGGAGCTCGTCGAGAGCACGCTGTTCGGTCACGAGAAGGGCGCGTTCACGGGCGCCATCCGGCAGCAGTTGGGCAAGTTCGAGCTCGCCGGCGGCGGCACGCTCTTCCTCGACGAAGTCGGCGATCTGCGATACGAGCTCCAGGCGAAGCTGCTGCGCGCCATCCAGGAAGGCGAGATCGAACGCGTGGGCGGCACGCACCCGATCAAGACCGACCTGCGCCTGATTGCCGCGACGAACGTCGACCTGGACAAGGCCGTGAAGGAAGGAAAGTTCCGAGAGGATCTCTACTACCGGCTCAACGTGATTCCGGTTCGCATGCCCGCCCTCAGAGATCGCATCGCCGATCTGCCCGAGCTGGCGCGCTTCTTCCTCCGCCGCTACAACGTGAAGTTCCGGAGGAACATTCAGGGCATCGCCGATTCGACACTGCAGATTCTGAGCGCGTACTGGTGGCCCGGAAACATCCGTGAGCTCGAGAACCTGATCGAGCGTCTGGTGGCCGTCTCCGACAAGGACTGGATCACGGACGAGGATCTGCCCTACGAGCTCCACGTCGCGCAGCTCGATGCACAGGGTCCGACCAGCGAGAACCTGCTGGAACGGGCGGTGTCGACGTTTGAACGCAACTTCATCATCCGCGCGCTCGAGAAATCGAGCTGGAACGTCACCGGCACCGCGCGCGCGCTCGGCATCCCGCTCAGCACGCTCAAATTCAAGATGGACCGGCTCGAGATTCGCGAGCTGGCGCGAAAAATCCGCGGCAACTAGCCATCAGCAGGTCCAGCCAGAGCTGGACACGACGTACAAAAGAAACCCGGCGCACGAAGACCGCGCCGGGTGAAATCAAAGGGGGGAAAACCGTGGCGGATCAACGGCCGCCTCCGGCATCGGGTTATTTCTTCGGGAGCACCGCGTCCTTGAGCTGCTTGGCGATGCGGGCTTTGACGACAGTCTTGGCCGGGATCTTGATGGCCTCTCCGGTTGCCGGGTTGCGGCCCATCCGTGCCTTCCGCTTCTGCACGACGAGCTTCACCATGCCGGGGAGCACGAACTCACCCGAGCGCTTGAGCTCCTTCTCCGACAGCGTAGTCAGCTCATCGAAGAACTCACGCGCCTGAGTTCGCTTCACTTCGAAGCGTTCCGCGAAGTGTGAGAACAATTCCGATTTGCCCATTCTTCGGGCCTCTGCCATCACGTCCCCCCTTGTGCTGGTGCGCGCCAATGCGTAAGCCGCGGTGCAGTCGCGCGCGCGTCAAACTGCTGCGGAAACTCGCTGTAAAAGCGTCGTAATGCTAGCTCGCACGGGTGAGCGTGTCAACGAAACCTCGCGTGCGATCAAGCAATTTCGGCGCAAAGTGCTAGAATTTTTTGCGTATGTCAAGCACGGCGACGATCGAGACCTTTCCCAATCCACGTCCGGAGCGGGATTTCGAGATCGCGATCAGCTGTCCAGAATTCACTTCCGTGTGCCCGAAAACCGGGCTGCCGGACTTCGGCGAGATCCGCATTACCTACGTCCCCGGCGATCGCTGCATCGAGTTGAAATCACTGAAGTACTACATGTTCGAGTATCGCAATCGCGGTGTGTTCTTCGAGGCGGCGACCAACCAGATTCTGGACGATCTTGTCGCGGCCTGCGAGCCGCGCCACATGATTGTCGTCGGCGACTTCGCGGTACGCGGAGGCATGAAGACGGTCGTCACGGCGTCTTACAAAGCCGCGACGTAACTTCCAACCCCCAAACGCCCAACGCCCAATTCCCAACGCCCAACCGTGCGGGTTCCGATCGAAGACTCTCTCGACCTCCACGCGTTTGCGCCTCGAGAGGTCGCGTCCGTGGTGGAGGAGTACGTAACCGCGGCTCACGAGGCAGGGCTTCGTGAGGTGCGGCTGATTCACGGACGCGGCAAGGGCGTTCAACGCGGGATCGTGCAGCAGGCGCTCGACAGGCATCCTCTGGTCACCGAGTTCTGGGATGCCACGGAGACACACCTCGGCGCGACGGTGGCTCGGTTGGTTGGTGGATAGTGGTTCGTGGTTGGTTGCTTTTTCAGCACTCAGGACGCCCGATCGACGTTGCAGATTTCTAAACGAATTCCTCCAGAAATAGCAGAATTTCAGGGGTTGAGGACCCGGAACGCTGCCTGCACCACGGGGTCGCGTGTCCGGTGGCTCCCTGCGGGCGGGCGACGTCGTGCGCATTCGCGACGAGTCCTGGATCGTGCTCCGTCACGCGCCCGGTGCCGACGGCGCGATCCTCGACGTCCGCGGTCGCGATCGAAGCAACCTCGGTCTGCGCACAAGCTTCCTCCTGCCCTGCGAGCCGATCGAGCGCCTGCCGATGTCGGGCGCTCCGCGCATCGTTCGCCCACGAACATGGCGGCGGCTGGCGCGGGCGATGCTCGCCGCATCGACGCCGTCGTATGACGCACTGCGCTCACCCGTCCGCGCCAATCTCACGGTCCTGCCGTTCCAGCTCGAGCCCGCACTCGCCTATGTGCGCGGGCTCGCGGCGCGCATTCTGATCGCCGACGAAGTCGGACTCGGGAAGACGATTCAGGCGGGACTCCTCATCAGCGAGCTGCTCGACCGACGTCCGGGGGGACGCGTGCTCGTGGTGTCGCCCGCGGGTCTTCGAGAGCAGTGGCAGTCCGAGTTGCGAACGCGCTTCGCGATCGAGGCGGCGCTGCTGGACTCCGCCACACTCGCACGTCACGCGGGGACGTGGAACGCGAACCCATGGTCGGCGCACCCGGTCGCGATCACGTCTCTCGACTACGTCAAGCGGCCGGAGGTTGCCCGCTCGCTCGAATCGCTGGTCTGGGATGCTGTCGTCTTCGACGAGGCCCATGCCCTCTCCGGTCGATCGGATCGAGCGACGATAGCCGCCGCGCTGGCTCACCGGGCACGGACGCTCGTGCTTCTCACCGCAACCCCCCACTCGGGCGATGACGAGGCGTTCGCCCGGCTGTGCTCGATAGGCGACCTGTCCCATCAGTTTCCTCTGCTGGTGTTCCGGCGCACGCGCACCGATGCGGGGCTGGCCTCGTCTCGCCGGACGACATCCATTCGCGTCGGGCCCACTCCGGCTGAGTCGGAGATGCATCGCGCGCTGATGTCCTACGCGCGGCTGGTCTGGAGTCAGAAAAGCGCCTCGTCGTTGCTCGCAGGGCGCCTGGCTGTCACGGTGCTCATGCGGCGCGCCTGCAGCAGTGCCGCCTCACTGGCCCGGTCGGTCGAGCGGCGTCTGAGGCTGCTGACGTCGAGCGAACGGGCCGGCCTCCTGCAGATGGTGCTCCCCTTCGACCACTCGGCTGAGGACGACGAGGAGCCGTCCACTGACCTGACGGCTCCAGGGTTGGACGACCGGGACGAAGAATGCCGCTGGCTCGAGCACATCCTCCAGCTCGCGCGGCTGGCCGAGCGCGGTGAATCGAAGCTGCGAGCCCTCGCTCGTCTGCTCAGGCGGACGGGGGAATCGGCGATCGTCTTCACCGAATACCGGGACACCCTGGAGCGGCTCGCCCTGGTCCTGCGTGGTCTCGATCCGGTGCGATTGCACGGCGGCCTGACGATCGCTGAGCGCCATGAGGTCCTGCGGCAGTTCACGACCGGCGGGACGAGATTGCTGCTGGCGACCGACGCCGCCAGCGAAGGACTGAACCTTCACCAGCGGTGCCGGCTGGTGATCAATCTCGAGCTGCCGTGGACACCAGTGCGCCTGGAGCAGCGCATCGGTCGCGTCGAGCGGCTCGGTCAGGCTCGCCGCGTCCACGCCATCCATCTGCTGGCCCGCGACACGTGTGAGGAGACGTCGGTCGCCGCGCTGCTGGCGCGTATGCGGCGGGTTGCGGAGGTTCTCGGCGGCATGCGTGGAGTGGCCGCGCTGGAGCAACAGGTCGCGGCCGTGGCCATCGGTCAATCCGCCGTTCCCGACACGGTCGACGCGTCCCCGCCATCGCTGCCTCGCGGCCTCGTGCATATCGACCTCCAGGCGGTGGCCCGGGCAGAAGCCTCGCGCCTTGAAACGGCGCGCCTCCTCGCGCAGGGCGGCGGCAATGCGCAGTCCGAGGGACGGCCATACGTCACCCTCGTCACCCGTCGCCGCTCGAGGCCTCGCTTCTGTTGGGCGTTCCAGCTGGTCTTCGAGGATCTCCATCAACAGCGCATCTGGGACACGCTGCTGGGCCTCGCTGGCAACGGAGCGCCCACACCGACCTTCGCGAAGGACGTTCGGTCGTGGGTCCAGTCATCGACAGACCTCATCTCCCCACTACTGACGGCCGAGTGCCAGAGCGCGACCGCCGCTCTCTCGACATCTCTATACGCACCCTCGGCGCTCGCGGTCCGCCGCGAACACGCGATTGCCGCGACCCTCGAATCACAGCGCGCGCGGCTGTCGGCCGCGCTCCTGCAACCTGGCCTCTTCGATCGCCGAGCGGAACGGGCCACCATCGCGCAGCGCGCGGTGCTCGACGAAGCGCTGGCCCGCTGTTCGGCACGCCTCGAGGAGCTGGCACGGGTCGAACGGATCGACATGGCCCGGCCTGTTCTGGCCTTCGGCGTGATCTACAGATGATTGCCGGCGTCCGCGGCCGGCTGATCACCGCATCCTTCGCGAGGGATGTTCTGCCGTCGATGCCGGACGCTGCGCCGGTTCCGCGGGCCGTGACGCGGGCCCTTGCCTCATGGTCGCAGCGTCTCGAGATGATGCTCGGGACAGCGTCGAGCGTACGCGCGATCACCGACGTCGCGGTGATGCCCCTCCTCAGCCTGCTCGAGCTCTCGGTGGCCAGCCGGGCCGAGACGGACGAGGCCTGCACGCTCCGGGTCATCGCCGGCCGCTCGGAGCTCGTCGCCCATGTCGTGGGCTGGAGCGAGCCGATGGAGCGCGTCTGGCGGTCGTCCATCGTCCAGGCGATTGCGAGCGATGTGCGCTGGTGTCTCTGCTGCAACGGTCGCGCGCTGCGACTCGTCGATGCGCGGCGTGCGTGGTCCCGCGAGTATCTGGAGTTCGACCTCGCGCTGCTCGGGCGCGAACCCGAGGCGCAATCCCTCCTCTGGACTCTCGTGCATGCAGATGCGATGGCCAGCGCGCCACCGCTCCTCGATCGCGCCGTTGATCTATCCAGCCGACACGGCGTGCAGGTCTGTCAGGCGCTCGGGACCGGAGTCCTTCACGCGCTCGAGCTGCTGCTCGTCGCTCTCGGCACACGCAGGGGTCGCCCGCCGTTGCCTGTCCTGTTCGAACAGTCACTGACGGTGCTGTATCGCGTCCTGTTCCTGCTCTTTGCCGAAGCCAGGGGGCTCGTGCCGCTCTGGCATCCGGTCTATCGCGATCGCTACAGCCTCGACACCATCGTCTCGGCGCTGCTGAACGGTGAGCGATATCGTGGTCTGTGGCAGGCCGTCCAGGCGATCTCGAGGCTCGCCCATGCCGGATGCACGGCCGGTGAGCTCACCGTCACAGCCTTCAATGGGCGGCTGTTCGCCCCGTCACAGGCAGACGCGTTCGAACGGACGCGCATCAGCGATACCGTGATGGGCGATGCCCTCGTGTCCGTGAGCACCACTCCGGTGACGCGACAGGGTGGCCGGGCGAGGATTGTCTACCGCGACCTCGACGTGGAACAGCTCGGTGCCGTCTACGAGCGCGTGCTCGACTACGAGCCGGCATCTGGACATGGCGAAGGCCTCACCCGCACACGCGATGTTCGCAAGTCCAGCGGGACGTTCTACACGCCTCGCCTCGTCACCGCCTTTCTGGTCCGCCGGACCCTCGAGCCGCTCGTCCGAGGGCGGCGCGCCGACGAGATCCTGGCGTTGCGAATCCTCGATCCGGCCATGGGCAGCGGCGCCTTTCTCGTCGCCGCATGCCGCTATCTCTCCGCATCCATCGAGGAGGCGCTGATCGCAGAGGGCCGGTGGCATGCGCACGACGTGACGCCCATCGATCGCGCGGCGCTGCGTCGTGACGTGGCATCACGATGTCTCTTCGGGGTGGATCTGAACCCGATGGCGGTGCAACTGGCACGACTCTCCCTCTGGCTGGCGACGCTGGCCTCTGACAAGCCGCTGTCGTTTCTCGATCACCATCTGGTCACCGGCAACAGTCTCGTCGGCGCGACGCCGGCCGATCTCGGCCGGCAGCCGAGTGGTGGAGCGGGCCGCACGCGCCGACACGAGGAGCTGCCGCTCTTCGAGCGTGAGGATCTGTCGCGTGTCTTCGAGCACGCGGTTCGCGTTCGACTGCAGGTGACATCCGAACCCGACGACTCCGCGGCGATCGTGCGCGAGAAGGAACGAACGCTGGCTCACCTGCATGGGCGTGGATCCTCGCTCGGCACGTGGTCGCGTGTGCTCGACCTGTGGTGCGCCGGGTGGTTCTGGAAGGGCGGCCCGGCGCCGGACCGCGGGACCTTCCGCGAGCTGGTGGCGCGCCTGCTCGAGGGGCGGTCGCCACTGCCCGAGCACATCTCATCCAGCTTCCTGACGGCATCGGAAGCGATCGCCGGGCGGTCCCGTTTTCATCACTGGCCGCTGGCCTTTCCCGAGGTGTTCGTCGACGAGCGTGGCGAGGCGTTGAGCGCTCCCGGATTCGACGCGGTCATCGGGAACCCGCCATGGGATATGGTCCGCGGCGACAGTGGCGGCGGCGACGCGCGGGAGGATCGGAGGCAGGACGCGCGTCAGTTGACGGACTTCGTCCGCGAGTCCGGCATCTATCGCGTGGAGAGCCGCGCGCACGCCAACCTGTACCAGTTGTTCGTCGAGCGCGCACTCCAACTGGTCCGCCCTGGTGGGCGCATCGGCCTGGTCCTGCCATCCGGCGTCGCCTGCGACGCCGGCGCTGCGCCGTTACGCCGTCATCTGTTCGATCGCGCCGACGTCGAGGAGATCGCTGGACTCGACAACCGCGACCTGATCTTCCCGATTCATCGCAGCTCGCGGTTCGTGCTGCTCACGTGCTCCGCGGGAAGGCCCACCAGCTCGATCGCTTGCCGATTCGGGATCACCCGAGCGGAGGACCTCGAGCGAGGAGATGCACACGGGCGCGACCAGGTGACACTGACCCGCGCCTTCCTGACCCGGCTGTCTGGAGGGGACGATCTCGGGATCCCCGAGGTCCCGAGCCGTCTCGACTTGTCGCTCGTCGAGCGCATCAGCGCTGACGTGCCGCGTCTGGGCAGCGACGAGGGCTGGGCCGTCCAGTTCGGGCGCGAGCTCAATGCCAGCGACGACCGCGACTCCTTCATCGCGCGCACCGGGTCACCCGATGCCCGGCCGATCGTCGAAGGCAAGCAGATCGACCCGTTCCGTGTGTCGCTCGACCGCTGTCGACTGGAGCTCGCGCGCGGCGCCTGCGTACGGCGCTCGCTGCCCCGGCGCGCCCGGCTCGCCTACCGCGACGTGGCAAGCGCCACCAATCGCCTCACGCTGATCGCCGCGATCATCCCCGCCCGCGCGGTCACGACGCACACCCTCTTCTGCCTCAAGACGAAGTTGCCGCTCGCCGATCAGCAGGTCTTGTGCGCGCTCCTCAACAGCTTCGTCGCCAACTATCTGATCCGCCTCCGCGTGAACACTCACGTCACCGTCACGCTCGTCTCACGCCTGCCCGTCCCACTCGTCCGGCCAGGGAATCGATTCTTCGAGCGTTTACGCGCGCTCTCGGCCACGTTGACAGACGCCACCGCGTCCATCGAGCAGATGCCCGAGTACGCCGAGCTCCAGGCGATCGCGGCCCGACTCTACGGACTCACTGCGAGCGACTTCGAACACGTGGTAGGGACGTTTCCGCTCATCGCGGCGAGTACCAAACAGGAGGCTCTTGCTGCTTTCAAGGAACTTCGCTGATCACGGTTACCACAGAGGACACGGAGGACACAGAGGTAGTCGTTTTTCTCGGAGGAGGGTAGACCATGCACGACGGACTTCACGCGACACTCACAGAACAGATCGTTGGATGCGCCATTGAGGTACATCGTCATCTTGGAGCCGGGCTGCTCGAATCGGCCTACGAAGCCGCTCTGTGTATCGAACTGCTTGAGAAGGGATTGCCATTCGAACGTCAACGTCAGGTTCCGCTGTACTACAAAGGCCGTCTGATCTCTGAGTACCGACCCGATCTAGTGGTTGACAGCGCCGTGGTCGTCGAGGTGAAGACTGTGCAGCGCCTTGAGCCCGTCCACATTGCGCAGGTCCTAACCTACCTGCGCATTACTGGAACAAGAGTCGGCCTTGTACTGAACTTCAACAGCGTGGTGCTGAGGCAGGGAATCCGGCGGGTGGTGCTGTGAAGCTCTGTGTTCTCTGTGTCCTCTGTGGCTAAACGTGAGGATGTGAGGTGTTGAGAGCAAGAGCTTGGCGAGAAGCGCGGGAGCGCGTCGCGCAGTGCGATGGCTCCCGCATATCCTTCGTGCAACTCTTCAGCGGCCGGGCTGCGGCACGATGCGGATGTACGGGCGCGGCGCCTTCCACCCCTGCGGATAGATCTTCTTCGCGTCATCGTCGGAAACCGAGCCGGCGATGATGACGTCTTCCCCCGGCTTCCAATTGACCGGCGTCGACACCTTGTGCGCCGCGGTGAGCTGCAGCGAGTCAATCACACGCAGCACTTCGTCGAAGTTCCGGCCGGTGGTCATCGGGTACACGATGATCAGCTTGATCTTCTTGTCTGGTCCGACGACGAAGACGTTGCGGACCGTCTGGTTGTCCGCGGCGGTCCGTCCTTCCGATGACCCCTCGGTCGACGCCGGGAGCATGCCCCAGGCTTTCGAGATCGCCAGATCGGTGTCGCCGATCATCGGATAGTTCGGCGCGTGTCCCTGCGTCTCCTTGATGTCGTTCGCCCACTTCTTATGGTTCTCGACCGGGTCAACGCTGAGGCCGATGATCTTCGTGCTGCGCTTGTCGAACTCGGGTTTGAGCCGGGCCATGTAGCCCAACTCCGTGGTGCACACCGGCGTGAAGTCCTTGGGGTGCGAGAAGAGCACGCCCCAGGACCCGCCGAGCCACTCGTGAAAGCGAATACGGCCCTCGGTTGTCTCCGCGTCGAAGTCGGGGGCCACGTCGCCAAGCTGCAGTGCCATGCCATCCTCCAATTGTGTTACGACCCCGCAAAGGGGGATCACCTGCGGCCCGCGGCGCGCGGCCGCGGACAGAGGCTTGGGTCGAAGTCGATCCTAGTGGCGAAGCTCCAAGCGTCCAAGGAGAAAGCTTGCCACTCCACGCGCCGGACTTATCACCATGACAATCCTGACGTACGCTCATCCAGGAGGCGTTCCCCGATGACACGTCTGATATACGGGCTGTTGGCTCTGGCTGCCCTGGTGATCGGCAGTCAGGACGCGGCCGGGCAGGCACGTACCGTTAGACTCGCCAGCGCCACGTTGGGTGCCGACCGGATCTTCGCGGTCCTGTTGCCCTCGGGCTATGCCGAGTCGGAGCAGCGATATCCGGTGGTTTATCTGTTCCACGGCGGCGGACAGGACCACACGGCCTTCATGGCTCGGACCGGTTTTACGCCAATGGCACGCCGGCACGACGTGATCGTCGTCATGCCGGCCGCCGACCGCAACTACAGCGGGCTGGGCGCCGAGGGGCAGCGGCGTTTCAACGACTTCGTGGCCTCCGAGCTCGTCGACTACGTGGATTCGCACTACCGCACGATTGCCACGCCCGAGGGACGCGCGATCGCCGGCCTGTCGATGGGAGGGGGCATCGCCGCGATGACCGCCCTGCAGCATCCACGGCGTTTCGGCATGGTGGGCGCCTTCAGCGCGGCGTTGCACGGGGATCTGGAGACCGCGGTTCGGGACGCCGGCGGGTCACCCACCTACTTCTACGTCTCATGCGGAACGAGCGATTCGCTCGTCACCGCGAGCCGGCAGTTCGTCGCGCGGCTCGCCGAACACAAGCTCGGTCATGAGTTTCGTGAGATCGCCGGCGGGGAGCATGCGTGGAACGTCTGGGATCCCGAAATCGCCACGTTCTTCGACCTGCTCTTCACGCGCGCGCCGTGGCACGCCGCTGCTCAGCGCTGAAGCACGAACCGCTCGATCGCCTGCGCGAGGCCGGCGTCGTTCTGATGACCGGTGACGAACCGCCCGCTGGTCTTCAACTCGTCAACCGCGTTGCCCATCACGACAGGGGTGCCGGCGAACTCGAGCATCTCCACATCGTTGAAGTTGTCGCCCACCGCCATGACCTCGTCGCGCGTGAGCCCGAGCTGCTGGGCGCGCCACGCCAGGGCATGCCCTTTCGTGGCATCGGGCGCGGTCACGTCCACGAGCGAGAAGTCGCGATGGATGTACTCGGTCATGAGGACGGAGAACTGCGGGCCGCCTGAAGGCGGCCCCCACGTCGGCGGCTCCATCGGCGGCCCCCACGTCATACCCGAGCGCGATTGCTGCATGACACCCCGCAGTGCAACCGCGAGCGGGCGCATCGCCTCGACCCCTCCGTTGAACATCACCTGAATCGGATCTTCGGTGAGCGCATCCTCGAGCGGCACTGACTGCGCGATGTGCGAGTGGTTGCGCGACCAGTAACGCTGCCGTCCGGGATGCTCCCAGTCCATCGTTTCGAAGACCACCTGCCGATCCGCATCGCGATCGAAGACGAGCGCCGCCGAGTCGCGATGCTGACGAGTCGAGTGCAGCACGCGTCTCGCGACCCGGCGATCCAACAGCCTGCGAGCGAGCGTTGAGCCATCGGTCGAGCGCTCCACGGCGCCGTTGCTCACGATCAGCGAAATGGACGAGGGCAGCGTGTCGGCGACGGGGCGCACGAAGGGATAGCTGCGGCCGGTCACCAGCGCCACGTGGACGCCGATCTCGACCGCCTGATGAATGGCCGCGCGATTGGCGTCTGGGAGTCGTCCGTCACTGTCGAGGAGCGTGCCGTCGACGTCGATGCCAATCAGTCGAATCATGAGCCATTCCGTGGTCCGGACAATTCTGTTCCGTGTGCGCCGGCAGGGTAGGATAGAAAGGTTATGACATTGGGGCCGTTCGGGGGAGTGAACAGCGGGTACGTGCTGGAGCTGTACGAGCGCTACCGGCAGAACCCCGACTCCGTCGATCCCGAGACCCGCAAGGCGTTCGAGTCGTGGGCGCCGATCGACATCGACGCCACGCCGAGCGCCGGTGGTCAGGCGACAACCGACGTCCATGTGATCGTCGGCGCCGCCAACCTCGCCGAATCCATTCGCCGTTACGGGCACCTGGCGGCACAACTCGATCCCCTTGGCTCGGCTCCGATCGGCGATCCGTCGCTCTCACCGGGTGCGCACGGCATCACCGACGATGACCTGAAGAAGCTTCCGGCATCGCTCGTCGGTGGCCCGGTCGCCGAGTCTTCCTCGAATGCCTTTGCGGCGATCGAGACACTGCGTCGCGTCTATTGTTCGACCACTGGTTTCGACTACTCACATGTGTTCGTGCCCGAAGAGCGCGTCTGGCTGCGGCACGCTGTGGAGTCGGGACGGTTCCTGCCGCACATGGATCCCTCGAGCATGGAAGCGCTGCTCGATCGGATCACGCAGGTCGAGGTCTTCGAGAAGTTTCTGCACCGCACGTTTCCCGGCAAGACCCGCTTCTCGATCGAAGGCGTGGACATGCTGGTGCCGATCCTCGACGCGATCATCGCCGGCGCGGCCAACCAGGGCGCCCGCCACACGATCATGGGGATGGCCCATCGCGGACGCTTGAACGTCCTCGCGCACATCCTCGAGAAGCCGTACACGCAGATCCTCGCCGAGTTCAAGGATCCCGTCGCCGCGCGGACATTGCGTATCGATCTCGGGTGGATGGGCGACGTCAAGTACCACGCCGGCGCCAGCACGACGGCCCCGCACGGGCAGACCTACGTGACCATGCCTCCGAATCCGAGCCACCTGGAGGCGGTGGATCCCGTCGTCGTCGGCATGGCCCGCGCCGCCGGCACGGACACCGACGCGGCAGGCCCGCCCCGATTCGACGGCGCCATCACGCTGCCGATCCTCATCCACGGCGATGCGTCATTCCCCGGCCAGGGCATCGTGGCCGAGACGCTGAACCTGTCGCGGCTGGCCGGATACGACACCGCCGGCACGATTCACATCATCGCCAACAACCAGCTGGGATTCACGGCGACGCCGGACGAGTCCTACAGCACGAGCTATGCGAGCGGCCTGGCGCGCGGGTTCAAGATTCCCATCGTCCACGTCAACGCCGACGATCCGGTGGCCTGCCTGGAAGCCGCGCGTCTCGCGTGGGAGTATCGCGCGCGCTTCCATCTGGACTTCCTGATCGATCTCATCGGATACCGGCGCTTCGGGCACAACGAAGGCGATGAGCCGGCGTTCACGCAGCCGTTGATGTACAAGGCAGTGGCTACGCATCCAACGGTGCGACAGATCTTCGCCACGCTGCTCGCCGAAAAGGGGGCGATCGCGCGAGACACCGCGGACGCGCTCGTGAAGAAGTACTTCACGGTGCTGGAGAAGGCGCTGGCGTCGCTCGAGCCGGAAGAGGACTACGTGGCGCCAGTCTCGGAGCCCGCGCCGCCAGGCGTGGCGGCGAAGACCGAGACCGCGGTGCCGGTGTCACGCCTGCGCGAGATCAACGCCGGCCTGCTCGCGGCGCCTCCAGGATTCACGTTCCACAAGAAGCTGGAACGCGGGCGTGAGCGCCGGAAAGAGCTGCTCACCAACCCGCTGGAGCGAACGATCGACTGGGCGGCTGCGGAGGAACTGGCGTTCGCCACGATTCTGGCCGAGGGCATTCCGATCCGGCTCACGGGTGAAGACGTCGAACGCGGCACCTTCAGCCATCGTCACGCCGTGTTCCATGACTCCGAGAACGGCCAGCGGTTCGTGCCGTTGCAGTCATTCGCGCAGGCGCGCGCCGCGTTCGAGATCCACAACAGCCCGCTCAGCGAGAACGGCACCGTCGGCTTCGAGTTCGGCTACAACATCCAGGAGCCCGGCCGGCTGGTCGTCTGGGAAGCGCAGTACGGCGACTTCATCAACGGCGCACAGGTGATCCTCGACCAGTTCGTCACCTCCGCCCGCGCCAAGTGGGGACTGCAGCCGTCGCTCGTCTTCCTGCTCCCGCACGGATACGAAGGACAGGGACCGGAGCATTCGAGCGCCAGGCCCGAGCGCATTCTGCAGGCCGCGGCCAACATCAACCTGCGTCTCGTGAACTGCACGACCGCGGCGCAGTACTTCCACCTGCTGCGACGGCAGGCCAGGCTGCTCACCCGCGATCCGCTGCCGCTCTTCGTCCTCACGCCCAAGAGCCTCCTGCGCAACCCGATCATCGCCTCGGCGGCTGTCGAGCTCGAAGAGGGGCGGTTCCAGTCCGTCCTCAACGATGAGGAAGCGCGCGGGCGCGCGAACGGCGTCAGGCGCATCGTGCTGTGCAGCGGCAAGGTCTACGTCGATCTGCTCGGCAGCGAGCACCGGAAGTCATCGACCGATGTCGCCATCTGCCGCGTGGAGCAGCTTGCGCCGTTCCCGAGTGTCGCGCTGCGTGCGGTGTTGGACGACTACCCTGAAGTCCGCGACATCGTCTGGCTTCAGGAGGAGCCCGAGAACGTGGGGGCGTGGGACTTCATGCGCCCGCTGCTCGAAGAGTTGATCGGCGATCGCTGTCCGCTGCGCTACGTCGGTCGGGCGCGGAGTGCCAGCCCGTCGGAGGGGTCGAGCGCATGGCACCAGCTCAATCAGCGCGCGATCGTGGAGCGGGCGTTCGATCTCGACAGCCACGCGACCGCGTCGCCAGAGGTTCTCTCAAAGCCGGCCCGGAGCCTGACCGGCTCCAAGCGGTGACGTCTGTCTATGTCCAATATCGTCGTTCCTGAGCTTGGAGAATCGGTCGTCGAGGCGCGTGTCGCGCGCTGGCTCAAGAAAGCCGGCGACCGCGTCGAGGTTGGCGAGCCGATCGTCGAGCTGGAGACCGAGAAGATCGATCTCGAAGTCAACGCCGAGAAGCCGGGCGTCATCAGCAGCATCGCGCGCAAGGAAGGCGATGACGTCAAGATTGGCGAGGTTCTCGGCGTCATCGATGAGAACGCCGCCGGCGCCGCGGCATCACCCGCCACCGCACCGGCCGACGGAAGCCCCATCGCACCGACACGCGAAGCCACCGTCGCACCGACGACAAACAAAGTCGCACCGACCAGCGACAGAGGGATCGCACCCGCCAGCGGGAGCCCTGTCGCACCGGCCAGCGCGAGACCCGTCGCACCGACTCGCCCGTCCGGGGATCGCACGGAAGAGCGCGTGCGCCTGACCAAGCGCCGCCAGACGATTGCGCGGCGGCTGGTCGAGGCGCAGCACACGGCCGCGATGCTCACGACGTTCAACGAGGCTGACATGACGGCGGTCATGGCCCTCCGCGAGCGCCGGAAAGAGTCGTTCAAGAAGGAGTTCGGCGTCAGCCTCGGCATCGCGTCGTTCTTCGTGAAGGCGAGTATCGCCGCGTTGCGCGCCTTCCCCGCGCTCAACGCCGAGATCCAGGGCGACGAGATCGTCTACAAGCACTACTTCGACATCGGGATGGCCGTCGGCGCCGAGGGTGGGCTCGTGGTGCCGGTCCTGCGCGACGCCGACCGGATGTCGTTTCCGCAGCTCGAGCAGGCCATCCGCGACTTCGCGAAGCGTGCCGGTGACGGATCACTGACCCTCGAGGATCTTCGCGGCGGCACGTTCACCATCACCAACGGCGGCGTCTTCGGATCGCTCTTGAGCACGCCGATCCTCAATCCTCCGCAGGTGGGTATTCTGGGCCTGCACAAGATTCAGGACCGGGTCGTGCCGTTGCACCGACAGCCCGTCATTCGCCCGATGATGTACCTGGCACTGTCGTACGATCACCGAATCGTAGACGGCCGCGAGGCGGTCCAGTTCCTGGCCAAGGTCAAGGACTACATCGAAGACCCGGGCAACCTCTTGCTGGAAGCATGATGCGTATCCTGTCCACTATTCTTTTCGTTGCGCTACTGACGACAACCGCCTGGGCACAGGCGCCGGCCGACATTCCCGCGCCGGCGGATCTGCTGGGGCCACCATCGGACGCCGTGAAGAGCGCCACCGGCCTGATTTCCAAGGCCATCAAGCCCGGCACCGGCGCCGACAAGCCGATTCGCACCGACGTAGTCTCGGTGGACTACACCGGCTGGAGAAGCGACGGGGTGATGTACGACAGCTCGGTCGTGCGCGGCAAGCCGTCGACGTTTCCGCTCGATCGGGTGATGGCCGGTTGGCGGGAGTGCGTCATGCTGATGACGGTCGGCGAGACCCGTCGCTGCTGGGTGCCGCAGGACCTCGCCTACCGCGGCCAGACCGGGCGTCCTCTCGGCACGGTGGTGTTCGACATCGAGCTGCTCGACATGCGGCCGTCACCGCTGATTCCGCCCACCGACGTCAAAGCACCTCCCGAGGATGCTCATCGAACGCCCAGTGGGCTCGCCTACAAAACGATTCGCGCCGGGACTGGCATACGCCGCCCGAGTGCTTTCTCGGAGGTCAGCGTCCACTACACGGGCTGGACCACCGAAGGCAAGATGTTCGACAGCTCGGTCACGCGCGGCCAGCCGATAAACATGCGCCTTGACGGCGTGATCAAGGGCTGGACCGAGGGCGTGCCGCTGATGGTCGAGGGCGAACGCACGCGCTTCTGGATTCCCGAGAACCTGGCCTACGAGGGCAAAGGCGAGGGCCCGCGCGGAATGCTCGTCTTCGACATCGAGCTGGTGAAGATTCAGTAAGGATCCAGGACCTCCGCCGTGGTCTTCACCAAGCGGCTGCGTGACGGAATTCGACGAGGCGAGATCACCTGCAGCGTCCGGATCTGGCTGCGTCCCCGCGTCACGGTCGGTGGCCGCTACCGTGTGGATGACACCGGCGAGATCGTCGTCGACTCGATCGAATCGATTGGCTTCCCGGACATTACTCCGGAGCTCGCGAGAGCCTCGGGGTTCGAGGGCGTCATCGATCTCCTCAAGACCGCGAGACATGGCCGCGGCGATAACATCTACCTGATCCGGTTCCACTACATTCCTTCAGGATCGAAACGAACATGAACGCTTTCAGCATCATCGCGGTCGCCGCGTCTCTGTTGCTGGCGCCAGCGCCCTCCTCGGCTCAGGGCACCGGAGGGCTATCACCGGAGGATGTGCGACAGATCAACGCAGTCAGTGAGAGCTTCAGCAAGGCGGTGATTGGCAAGGACTGGAAGGCCGCCGCCGCGCTCTACACCGTCGACGGGGTTCTCTATCCTCCGGACGAGGCGGCCGTCAGAGGGCGAACGGCCATCGAGATCTGCCTCGCCGTCCTCCCCCCGCTCGCGGACTTGAAGCTGCGGAGCACGAAGGTCGAGGGACGCGACGATCTCGCGTACGTTCAGGGGACCTACACGATGACGATTGCCGGCGACGGCACGGCGCCACCGGCGCAGGAATCAGGCTACTACCTGGAGATCCGCCGCCGGCAGCCGGACGGGCGGTGGCTGATTGCGGTCCACATGCTCCATCCACACTGACCTCATTCCTCCGCCATGTACGGATAGCGGTGGTCGCGTGGCGGGGAGAAGGTTTCCTTGATCGTGCGCGCGCTCACCCAGCGAATCAGGTTCATCTTCGAGCCGGCCTTGTCGTTGGTGCCGGACGCTCTGGCGCCGCCAAACGGCTGCTGGCCGACCACGGCGCCGGTGGGCTTGTCGTTGATGTAGAAGTTGCCGGCGGCATTGCGGAGAACGCGTGACGCCTGCGCGATCGCCGCGCGGTCCCGCGCGAACACCGCGCCGGTCAACGCGTACGGGGATGTCTTGTCAACGATATCGAGGGTCGCCTCCCACTGTGCATCCGTGTAGGCGTACGCCGTGAGCACAGGACCGAAGATCTCTTCGCACATCAGCCGGTAGGACGGATCGGTCGTCTCGACCAGAGTCGGCTCGACGAAATAGCCGACCTCGTCTCGCGCTCCTCCACCCTGGATGATCTTCGCGCCCGTTCGTGCCTCGTCCAGGTAGCCGCTGATCTTCGCATACGACTTCCGATCGATCACGGCGCCGATGAACGTGCGGAAATCGGCGACGTCGCCCATCTTCATGTCGCGCATCATCGCCACGACGCGATCCCTGACCTCGGGCCACAGCGATTGCGGGACGTACACGCGGCTGGCGGCGGAGCATTTCTGTCCCTGATACTCGAAGGCGCCGCGGGCGATCGCGACCGCGAGCTCCTGCGCGTCCGCGGACGGGTGCGCGATGATGAAGTCCTTGCCGCCGGTCTCGCCAACCAGCCTCGGGTAACTGCGATACGTCCCGGCGTTGGCGCCCACACGCGTCCACATGGCGTTGAACACGCCGGTGCTGCCGGTGAAATGTACGCCCGCGAGATCGGGCGAGTCGAGAAGGATGTTCGAGATCTGCGCCGCATCACCGGCCACGAGGTTGATCACACCGGGAGGCAGGCCGGCGGCCTCGAGCAGCCGGAGGATGTAGTACGCGCTCACCATCGCGCTCGAGGCCGGCTTCCAGACGACGGTGTTGCCCATCAACGCCGGTGCGGTTGGCAGGTTGCCGGCGATCGACGTGAAGTTGAAGGGTGTTACCGCGTAGACGAAGCCTTCGAGCGGCCGGTACTCCAGCCGGTTCCACGTCGCGTGGGTGCTGATCGGCTGCTCGGCGTAGAGCTCCTGCGCGTAATGCGGATTGAATCGCCAGAAGTCGATCATCTCTGACGCCGAATCGATTTCCGCCTGGATCACCGTCTTCGACTGGCCGAGCATCGTCGCCGCGTTCAACGTGGCTCGCCACGTGGTGGTCAACAGCTCCGCGGCGCGGAGAAACACGGCCGCGCGATCCTCCCAGGGACGCGCCGCCCAGTCACGCGAGGCCGCGCCCGCCGCCTCGATCGCCTGACTGACGTGCCCCGGCTCCGCGATGTGCCAGTCGGCCAGCACGTGCCGATGGTTGTGCGGCATCACCGACTGCGCCGTACGACCGGTCCTGATCTCGCGGCCACCGATCACCAGCGGGATATCAATCCGCTCGGCCGCCATCTGCGCAAGACGCGCTTTCAGCTCGGCGCGTTCGACCGAGCCTGGCAAATAGGTCTTGTTGGCGTCGTTGAGGGGGACGGGAACACGGGGAGACACTGAGTCAGCACTCATCTAATTCAAAATTCAAAATTCAAAATTCAAAAACGCGGACAGAACGGTCAACACAAACACAGCATAACCCGCCAGCATTCGTCGTCTTGTGTTGACGACAATCGAGCCCAAAATGCGGGCGATCTCATCTCCCTCGCTCCGGAGCGTCCGTAGGTCCTCCGCGGGCCCGAGCTGAAGAGCCGCACAGATCCTCAGCCAATAGACGGTCTCGCGCGCTTCACGCAGCGAGATCTCCACGTATTTGACAAAGTCCCGCTTCGACGAACCTGCCTTGGCCTCCTCGAGGTTGGCCCCGACCGATGTGCCGGACTTCAACAACTGATCGACGATGCACCGGACTCCAGGCTGCGGTGCCAGGCGGAGAGCCAGCCGCGCAACGCGGCAGCCGAATTCGAACGTGCGGTCACGGATGTCCTGAGAGGAGTCTGTAGGCATGCGCTGGGCAGTGCACGCAGGGGGCCAGATGCCAACGGCCCGATTGATTCGCAAGAACGCGTTCGAGCCGTCGCCGGGGCGCAGATTGTGCGCTATCCAGCTACTGTCTGCATTTTGAATTTTGCATTTTGAATTTTGAATTACAGAGAAGCAGACAGACTTACGGCCTCACCGGCTCGATATCCACCGCAATGCTTCGCCACTTCCCCTGACGGAACCGGGCCACGCTGAGCGTGGCGCGTGTGGCGTGGCCGAGCAGGATGGCCAGCCAGATGTGCCCAGGGTCGAGGCCTGAGGTCGCCTGGAAGATCGTGCAGAGTCCGAGCGGGAGAATCACCTGCGAGATGATTGAGATGTACAAAGGGCTCCGCGTGTCGCCGGTACCCTGGAGCCCGCCGGTGTAGCTGAGCGCGACGGTGATGAACAAGCCGGAGACGCTCAGAAACATCAGCAGCTGCCGCCCGAGCGAGAGCACCAGCGGATCGGTCATCCCGAAGATCGCCAACAGCGGTCCCGGAATCAAAACGAACATCGCGCCAATCACGACCGCGACGGCGAGGCCGATCCGCGACGCAACCTGCACACCATCGATCGCCCGCTGCGGGTTCCCGGCGCCCAGGTTCTGGCCGGCAATCGTCGCCGACGCGCCCATCAGGCCCACCGACGTCCACGTGATCAGCGAGAACAGCTCGGTGTAGCCGACCGCAAACGCTGCCTGCGCGGCGGCACTGTGTTCGAGGGCGCCGATGAAGCGGAGCATGAACACGCCGCCGATGTTCATCGCGATGCCCTGCACGCCGGTCGGCAGACCGAAGCGGAAGAGCGACCGGATGATCGTGAAGTCGAGGCCCTTGTCCATGCCATGCTCGAAATGGATCACCGAGTCCGGCCGCGTGATGCGCCAGATGCCGTAGATGGCCACAGCGGTGCTGCTGGCAATCGTCCCGTACGCCGCGCCCACGGTGCCGAACGCGGGGATCAGGATGACGTTGAACACAATGGTGAGCACCGTCATCGCGATGCCGAGCCGCAGCGGCGTCTGCGGATCGCCGGCGGCCCTGAACGCACCACTCAGCATGAAGAACATCATCATGCCGAAGATGCCCATGAACATCGCGCGCAGGAACGGCAGCGCTTCCGCGCGCACGTCGGGCGCGGCGTTCACGAGCCGAAGCAGGGAAGGGGCGGCGACGTAGCCGACCGCGGCCAGGATGATCGACAGGCCGAAGGCGGTCAGGAATGCCTGATAGACGACGCGATTGACCTTGTCGGGCTGGTTGGCGCCGGCAAACCGGGCCACGAGCACAGCCATGCCGGTGAACAACGAGCTGATGAAGACGATGACGACGAGGATGATCTGCCAGCTGACGCCAATGGCGGCGTTGGCGGTGTAGCCGACGAAATGGCCCACCATGGCGTGGTCGATAATCCCCTGCAGACCCGCGATGATGTTCTGCAGCATCGTCGGCCAGGCCAGTCGCCAGACGGCCGGACCAATTGGACCCTCGACAATGGATCGATCGAATCTCCTCGACGTGCCCCCGGGTTCCGACACTAGGAGGGCAGTGTACTACGCTGAAAGCGGTAAGATGGGCCCGCAGGGAGGACCTTTTATGACGTCTCGGTACCGACCTTCAGTTCCCGTTGCGGTCACGGCGTTCGTCGTGGCCATGGTCGCCGTCGCGCCTGCCCTGGCGCAGACGTCGAACACGAAACCGGCCGCGTCGGGCGCGGCCGCCGGCGCGGCGTCGTCCTGGACACTCGGCCGTACCGCCGACGGCCAGCCGGATCTGCAGGGCACGTGGATCAATTTCGACAGCACGCCGTTCGAGGCACCCCTCGCTCGACCCGCAGCGGCAGCTCGAACAGGGGCACCAGGCGCCAACGTCGGCCCCGCGTCCGAATTCGCCGACCACAACCACCAGGTGAGCAAGGCGCGCCGATCGATGGTGGTGGAGCCGCCTGACGGCCGCGTACCGGTGATGAAGTGGGCCGAGGACAAGCGGGACTACGACCTGGCGCATCTCCCCGACGCACCGGAACACGAGACGCCATGGGTGCGCTGCATCACGCGTGGCTATCCGGCCGGGATGTTTCCCGCCGGGTATAACAACGCCTACGAGATCATTCAGGTCCCCGGCTACGTGGTGATCGCGCTCGAGATGATTCACGAGACTCGTCTCATCCCGATCGACGGCCGCCCGCGTCTCGGTGAGGGCATCCGGCAGTGGAACGGCGAGCCGCGCGGCCGCTGGGACGGCAACACGCTGGTCGTCGAGAGCACCAACTACAACAACAAGGGATCGATCGCCACCAGCGCCGCGACGGGTCGCATTCGCGGCATTCCTCAGTCGGAGGCCATGCGCGTCGTCGAACGGTTCACGCGCACCGACGCCAACACCATCAACTACACGGTGACGATCGAGGACCCCAAGGTCTACTCGAGGCCGTGGACCGTGGCGCTACCGCTCAACCGCGACGACAGCTACCAGATGTTCGAGTACTCGTGCCACGAGGGCAACCTCGCGATGCGCAACTCGCTCAGCTACGGTCGCATGCGCGACAAGGAAGCCGCGCAGCCGGCGTCGAGGTGACCACAATCATCAATGAATGGGTGATCTTCGATTAATGATCCGTTGGCGATTTGCGATCGGGGATTGGCGAGTTCTTGCTGATTGCCTTGTCGCGATTGCGACGAGCTGTTTCGCGGGAGCGGACAAAAATCCGCGTCAGTTCGTCGGCCTCTCTCCAGAGCGGCGTCGTCTGACTTCGTGGCGAGATCCCGGCCTCGGCCAGGATCTCGAGCCACAACGCTGACTCGTCGACCTCCTCGATCGCACCACTCAACTTGTTGATGAAATCAGCCCGAGACTTCGCGCGGCAGACTGCGCGATAGTGGGCGGCGGTGGATGTGGCTGCGTCCGTCAGTTGTGAGGCCATCTCGTCGTTGATGTGATCTTTGGGAATGCCCTTCGCAAAGCGGATCACGTCGACGGCGAATTTCTTGGTTCGTGCCCGAAGCTGCTCTGGCGTCATGGCGCAAAGTGCAGCATGGCGGGGGCCAATCGCGAATCACTAGCAATAGGGCAGATTCAGCAGATAGATCGCGAATCAGTACTCAAAAATCGCCAACGAATCACTTATCGAAGATCGCGAAATCCTCAATTGGCGATTAGACGTCGAGCTCCTGCGCCTCTTCAGCGCGGTCCATGATGAAGCGGAAGCGGGCTGACGCGTCCTTCCCCATCAGTTCGTTGATCACCCGATCGGTCACCAGCTGATCGGAGATCTCCACTCTGAGGAGACGGCGGCTTCTCGGGCTGAGCGTCGTCTCCCACAAGACTTTCGGCATCATCTCGCCGAGACCTTTGAAGCGTGTGATCTCAGGGCTGCCGCGGCCGTTGGTGTGCTGCTTCAACAGCCGATCGCGATGCGCGTCGTCCAGGGCCCAGAACGTCTCCTTGCCGATGTCGATCCGATAGAGCGGCGGCTGCGCCAGATAGACCTTGCCGTTCGTGATGAGCTGCGGAAGGTGTCGATAGAGGAACGTGAGCAGGAGCGTCGCGATGTGGTGGCCATCCGAGTCGGCGTCTGCCAGGATGATGACCTTGCCGTAGCGCAGGCGCGAAAGCTCGAAGTTCTTGCCCATCCCGCAACCCAGCGCGGTCACCAGGTCGGCCAGCTCCTTGTTCTCGAGAACCTTGGCCAGCGTCATCCCCTCGGTGTTCATGACCTTTCCGCGCAGCGGCAGGATCGCCTGCTTCCCGCGATCGCGGCCCTGCTTGGCGGAGCCGCCGGCTGAATCGCCTTCGACGACGAACAGCTCGCTTTCCTCGCGATTGGCGCTCGTGCAGTCACTGAGCTTGCCCGGAAGATTGAGGCGGCCGGTGGTCGCCGTCTTCCGTGTGACTTCAGCCTGGGCGGCGCGGCTCGCCTCGCGCGCGCGCGCCGAGAGGACAATGCGTCCGACGATCTGTTCCGCGATGCTGCGGTTGTGATTGAGCCAGTGCTCGAGCGCCGGGCGCACCGCCGAATCCACCACCGAGAGGATCTCGGGGTTGTTCAGGCGATCCTTGGTCTGCCCCTGGAACTGCGGCTCCTCGATGAACAGGCTGAGCACGCCGGTGAGCCCCTCGCGAATGTCCTCGGCGATGAGCGTCACGCCTTTCGGCGAGAGGTTGTGCGTGTCGATGTAGTTGCGCACCGCCTTGCCGAGACCGGCGCGCAGGCCGTTGTCGTGTGTGCCGCCCGAGGCGGTTGGAATGCCGTTGACGTAGCTGCGCACGTGCTCGTCGGTCGCCTCGGTCCACTGCAGAACGAGGTCGAGCCGTGGACCGCTCTCACGCTCCAGCAGGAACGGCACGTCGTGCACGGGCTTCGCGCCGCGCGCGGTCACGATGGTCCGCAGAAAGTCCGGCAGCCCCTCCTCGTGCTGAAAGACCTCTTTCGCTCCGTCGGCCTCGTTCTCGAACGTGACGCGGACGCCCTTGTGGAGATAGCTGACCACCTCGAGCCGGTCGCGGATGAGCGCGGGATCGAATTCCACTTTCGGGAAGATCGTCGAATCGGGGTGGAAGTACACGCTCGTGCCGGAGCCGCGCGCCGGTCCCACCTTCTTCAGCGGACCGGTCGGCTTCCCTCGCTTGAACGACATCTCCCACATCGAGCCGTCGCGCTTCACCGTCGCGCGCAACTCGGTGGACAGCGCGTTGACGACACTGGCCCCGACGCCGTGGAGGCCGCCGGCGGTCTTGTAGTTGCCCTGCTCGAACTTGCCGCCGGCGTGGAGCACGGTGAAGATCACTTCGAGCGCGCTCTTCTTCGTCGCGGCGTGCTTGTCCACCGGAATGCCTCGGCCATCGTCGGCAATCGTGATCGAGCTGCCGTCCTTGTGGAGTGAGACGACGATTGACGTGGCGAAGCCATTCATCGCCTCGTCGACCGCGTTGTCGAGGATCTCCCAGACGAGGTGGTGGAGCCCGGTGGTCCCGACGCCGCCGATATACATGCCGGGCCGCTTGCGAACCGGGTCCAGCCCCTCGAGAACAGTGATGTCTTTTGCTGTGTAGTTGGACATTAAAGCAGTAGGCAGTAGGCAGTGGGCAGTGGGCAGTGGGCAGTGGGCAGTGGGCAGTGGGATCGTCCTAACTGCCTACCGCTTACTGCCTACCGCTTACTGCCTACCGCTTACTACATAAGGTAGCATCTCCCTGGACAGCTGATGTGATCGGCCGAGAGATCGTCGGCGGCGTCGCGGGCCTCGGTGCGATGAGCCTCTTCGCGGCGGGATTGATCTGGTCAGGCAGTCCCCACCGTGGTCCTCCCGGACACTACCAAACGCTCACGCTCGTCGAACGGTTGAACACGGCGCGGCCGGCCGATCGGCGGTGGACTGTCGCCCACGCTGTCTCGTTCAATCGCGTGATGGTCGTGGACGTCGAAACGCACCATCCCGAACAGGCTCGCGCGATCGCCCCGCTGATCGTGGATCCAGTTCGACCGCTGGAGTACGACGAGATTCTGATCTACTTCCGAGCCACGTCCGACCGGAAGGCACGCGCCGAACGCCGTGTGCAGTGGACGCCCACCGGAGGCTTCGCGGAATTGGTGATTGGTCGCTAATCAGCCACGGTCGCGGTCCGCTTGCGGGCACGCGGCTTCGCGACACGGGGCACGCGCGGAGCGGCGGGCTTTCGCGCCCGCGTGGGCCGCCTGGCTCTGGCCCCTGGAGCCACGTTTCCGTTCGGCTCCTCGGCCTCCACCGCACTGGCAATCACTTCGGCATCCATGACCACCGGCACCTCGGTCACGACGGCCTCGGCAAGGACGAACACCGACTCGGCGGGCACCTCGACGTCCACGGTCTCGTCGATATCGAGCGCGGGTTCAGCCGTGCGCGCCGGTTTCGATGCGAGATTGGGACCCGGGAACACGCGGACGGCTCCCTGCCGGTCGCGCTCGATGCGCAGCACTCCTTCTTTGCCGGCGGCGCGCAACAGATCGACCACCGACGCGAACCCGTACTTGCGCTCGTCAAAGCCCTCGACCGACGCGCGCAGGAACTGCTTGGCCTGTCGCACGTACATCGGCCAGCGCGGTGGCGCCGCGGCCTGGTTGATGGCGTTCTGCACCGCGCGGATGCCGTCCTGCATGCTCATCGGCGACGCGGGCATCGTCTCTTCGTCCTCGTCGGTTTCCGGGACGACGTGGAGAGCGGCAGCGACATGCGCGATCGCGGGCGCCTCGATCGGCTTCTCGGCGGGATGCGCGCCCACCACCTCTTCAACGTCGGCGGGACCCCCGTCAAGCGACTCGACCAGCATGCTGCGCCCGGCCTGCTTCAAGGCGACGGCACCGGTCTGCGCGACCTTCTCCATGAAGTCCCTGAAGCTGCTCGCGCCGTACTCACGCTCCGAGAACGTCGAGTCGAGCTGCAGCAGCGTGCTCTTGAGCAGCCCGAGCTGCGGCGTCACCTCGCGCTCTGACAGCACTTTCAGCGCACGCTTCACGATCGGCAGCGCCTTGGCCACGTCGCTCGACCCCGCCGCTCGACCGCCGCGTTCCGCCGGCCGTCCGCGGCTGCTGCTGCTGCCGACGAGGTTCTCGTAGGCGATGAACTCATGGCAGTTCCGCTGCATCGTCACGCTGGTGAACTGACGCCCGCCGACGACAATCACCTTGCGGCCATACTGTTTGAGCTTTTCGACGAGCGAGATGAAGTCGCTGTCGCCGCCGACGATGACGAAGGCGTTGATGTGGTCGTGGGTGAAGCACATTTCGAGGGCGTCGAGCGCCATCGTGATGTCGGCGCCGTTCTTGTCGCCGCCGGGTGTCATGTTGCGCTGTACCATCCGGATGGCGTGCTGGGTGAGCAGCCGGCTGTAGTCGCCGACGCGCTTCCAGTCGCTGTAGGCGATCTTGGTGACGATCTCGCCGCGCTCTTTGATCGCCTCGAGGACGAGGCCGATGTCGAACTGCCCGCCGATGGTGGACTTGACGCCGATTTCGACGTTATCGAAGTCGATGAAGACCGCGATGCGGGTACTGCGTGTGTCTGTGACGTTGGTAACGTTCATTCGTATTCCGCGGCGCTGGGCGCCGCCTGAGGGGTCCGGAAGGCTGTCGAAAGAGTGTCGACTTACAGCATTCCCGGATTTGTTAGGGACCGCAGGCGCGGGCCCGTGGGCGCGCGCGTGTGGTTGCACACAGTATACAGGGAGAGTTGACTAGAATCTGCTGGGGACGAAAGGACGCATTCATGAACAGAAACCTCTTAATCCTGCCCGTCGTCGGCATTCTCTGGGCCGTCGCCTCGACACAGGCACAGGTCGGCAGTCCGATTCCGGCGTCCAAAAACGCGCCACTTGCCGTACCAACGGCGCCGTCGAGGGTGCGCAGCCTTCCCGAGTTCGAAGTGGAGAAGGCCTGGCCCAAAGTGCCGGAGAAGTGGAAGGTTGGCGATCCGTCGAGCTTCGCCGTCGATGACAAGGACAACGTCTGGGTTCTTCACCGTCCACGAACGCTCACCAAGCCGGAGGATGCTGCCAAGGCGGCTCCACCCGTAGTCGTGTTCGACTCTGCCGGGGCGTTCGTCAAGGCGTGGGGCGGCGCCAGCTTGAGCTCGCAGTGGCCTGAACGCGAGCACGGCATCCACGTCGATGCCAAGGGCTTTGTCTGGATCACCGGAAACAATTGCCCCACCAATGGCGTGGCCGGACTGAAAAAGGTCAACGACGATCAGATCCTCAAACTCACCGGTGATGGCACGCTCGTCATGCGGATCGGCCAGAGCAACGAGAGCCGGGGAAACGCGGATACGCGCAACGTTCACCGCGCCGCCGACGTCTGGGTGCATCCGGCGACCAACGAGTTGTACGTGGCCGACGGCTACGGCAACCACCGCATCATCGTGTTCGAAGCCGAGACCGGCGCGTTCAAGCGGATGTGGGGCGCCTTCGGAAACAAGCCGGTCGATGACGATCACTGCGAGGTCGTGGCGCCGACGAGCTTTCCTCCCGGCAAGGGTCCGGCCAGTTTCAGCATCGTCCACGCCGTGCGGGTCGCGAAGGACGGGATGATCTACGTCGCCGACCGTGAGAACCGACGCGTCCAGTCGTTCACGCCGAACGGGACGTTCATGCAACAGCTGATCAAGACCGACACGCCGTTCGCGCGGAACCTGGCGCTGTCGGCGGATCCCGTGCAGGAGTTTCTGTACGTCGGCAACGGTCAGGAGATCGCCATCGTCGATCGCCGGTCGCTCGAGATCGTCGGCACGATCAAAGTCCCGGGCATGATCGGCGGAGGCCACCAGATCGCGACCGATTCCAAAGGCAATCTCTACATCGCGGGGACAGCTGCCGGCATGCAAAAGCTGACGTTCAAAGGGATGTCGATTCCGAAGTAGTGGCAATCGACGTCGGGACTCGCCTCGGTTCGTACGAGATCACGTCGTTCATCGGCGAAGGCGGCATGGGACGTGTCTTTCGTGCACGTGACACCCGCCTGCGCCGGGACGTCGCGATCAAGCTGCTGCCCGAGGCCTTCGCGAACGACTCCGACCGCATCGAGCGGTTCCGCCGGGAAGCGCAGGCTCTCGCGGCGCTCAGGCACGTCAACATCGCCGGGATTCATGACCTGGTTGAAACGAATGAGTCGCGATTCCTGGTCCTGGAGCTCGTCGAGGGTGAGACGCTTGCGAATCGGATCGCAGGCCGGCAGCTGCCCTGGCGGGAGTCGATCATCATCGCCGCCCAAGTCGCCGAAGCGCTGGAAGCCGCGCACGACAGCGGCATCGTTCATCGCGACCTGAAGCCCGCGAATATCAAGATCGCTCCTGAGGGAACCGTCAAGGTGCTCGATTTTGGATTGGCCAAGATCTGGGAACCGGCGTTGGCCTTCACCTCGGGCGCCACCAGCTCGCCAACGTCAATCGGCGCGACGATGCCCGGCACCATCATGGGCACGGCGCCGTACATGTCGCCGGAGCAGGCGCGCGGCCAGACGGTGGACCGTGCGGCCGACGTGTGGGCCCTGGCCTGCGTTGTGTACGAGATGCTCGCCGGCCGGCGGCCCTTCGCGGGAGACACGGCGGCCGAAATATGCGCCGCGATCCTGCGCGCCGATCCGGAATGGGAAGCCCTGCCGGCTGACGTGCCTCCCTCTCTGACGCGCCTCCTTCGACGCTGTCTCGAAAAGGACCGCCGTCGTCGATTGCGCGATGCCGGGGCCGTGCTGATCGAGCTGCGCGAGATAGCTGGCGACTCCGCCACGAAGGAAGTCGCGGCGGCTCGAACCGGACGATGGCCATGGGCTGTCGCTGCTGTCCTGGGTGTCGTGGCTGTCGGCGCGCTGGGGCTTGCGTTCCGACCGGCCGCACCGGCACCCGAGATCAGACTCGACATCAGCACTCCACCAACTGCGGACGAACTCTCGTTTGCCCTGTCACCGGACGGACGGACGCTCGCCTTTGTTGCAACCATCGATGGCGAGCCGCGGCTCTGGCTGCGCTCGCTGGACTCGGTCTCGGCGCGCCCGCTGGACGGAACTGCCGGAGCGTCGTATCCGTTCTGGTCGCCAGACAGCAGCGCGATCGCGTTCTTCGCCGACAACAAGCTCAAACGGGTCGATGTGGGAGGCGGACCACCTCAGACTCTGACGGACACGCCACCCGGCCGCGGCGGCACGTGGAGTCAGCAGGGTGTCATCCTGTATGCCCCGACCGACGGTCCTCTTCGCCGCGTGCCCGATCAGGGCGGCGAAACCATGGTCGTGACACGCGTGGAGGCGCCCCAGCAATCGAACCACCGGTTTCCTCACTTTCTGCCCGACGGATCGCATTTCCTCTTCTACGTTCGCGGTGCGCCCGGTGTGCAGGGCGTGCACGTCGGAGCGCTGGACGGATCGGCGGTGCGACGGCTGCTCGAGGCCGATGCCGCCGCGGCGTTCGCATCCGGCTACGTGTTCTTCGTCCGGCAAGGCACGCTCTTCGCACAATCGTTCGATGTCGGGCGACTGGAACTGGCCGGAAGCGCGTTCCCTGTCGCGGAGCACGTCGCCATAGACAGCAACGGCCTTGGCCCTGCCCTGTCGGTGTCAGGTGCCGGTGCGATCGCGTATCGAACCCAATCCACCGACACGGAGCGGCAGATGGTCTGGGTCGAGCGGTCTGGTGCAGAGATTCGGAGAATCGGCAGTGTGGATACCGCCACACCTTTCCACCCCGAGCTCTCGCCCGACGGTCGGCAGATCGCCGTCCAACGGCGCGTGAATGGTAATCAGGATATCTGGTTGCTCGAGACCGCTCGCGGCATCCTGAATCCGTTCACCTTTGATGCAGGCACCGACGACTACCCGGTGTGGTCGCCTGACGCACGCTTCATCGCCTTTCAGTCGAACCGGAGCGGCGCATTCAATCTCTATCGAAAGCCGACCGTCGGCGACGGCGCCGAGGAGCTGCTGTTCGCGACGCCGAACTACAAGAGTCCGACGGACTGGTCCCGAGACGGACAATTCCTCCTCTTCCGCATGACGAGCCCGGAGACCGGGTACGACGTGTGGGCGCTTCCCATGGATCGCAAGACGAAGCCGTTTCCGGTCGTTCAGACAAACGCGGAAGAGCGCGACGCACAGTTCTCACCTGATGGACAGTGGATTGCGTATCAGTCGAACGAGTCCGGCCGCTTCGAGATCTATGTGCAGTCGTTTCCGAAGCCCCTCGACAAGTGGCGGATCTCGACCAGCGGCGGCGCGCAGGTCCGCTGGTGCGGGGACGCGAGCGAGCTCTTCTTTCTCGCGCTCGATGGACGATTGATGGCGGTTCCGATCCGTCTTGATTCGAAGAACCGATCGGTCGACGCCGGCACTCCGGTTCCCCTGTTCCGCCCGCGCATCGCCGGCGGTGCGGTTCGAGGCGTGAACAGGCAGCAATATGCCGTCTCCACCGATGGCCGGCAGTTCCTCGTCAACGTCCAGGCCGAAGACACCGTGACCACCCCGGTCACGCTCATCCTGAACTGGAAACCAAAAGGATGAAGAAGGTCCGGCTGAAGCCGGACACTACGTACGCTGCCTCTACTCGGATAGTGGTGGCGGGTTCTCGACGCCTGGCGGCACGACCCTCGTAAACTGACCGCGCTGCAGCAGCTCGCGACCCTTCCCACCGCGACTGGTGACCTCGTACTTCGTCGTGCTGATCGTCTGCTCGGCGCCGCGCGTGGTTTCCACGCGCATGATGTCGCGGTCACCGGTCGAGGCCAGGAAGCCGAGGACGTGGTCCTCGTCCGAGAGCTTGATGAGGATGACCCCCTTGCCGGGTCCTGACAGGTAGTTGACCTCGTCGGCGCGGCAGAGGATCGCGCGCGCCTGCGCCGTCGCCGCAATCACCACTTCGTCGCCGCTGATTTTCGCGACACCCACGACCTCGACGCCGTCGGACGGACGCGCGTATCGCCGCCCTGAGCGCGTGCTCGGCTCCACGAACGACTCGAGGCTGAACCGGAGGCTGTAGCCATCACTCGTCACCGCCAGCGCATGGACGCGAGGCGCCTTGCCCTCCTTCTTCGTCTCGATCTCGCCGACGACGCGTTCATCCAGACTGAACGCGGCGATCACTCGCTCGCCGTCGCGCAGCTTGAAGAGCTTCTGTACCGGCTCGCCGTATCCGGTGGACGCCGGCACGTCGATGATCCGCGAGGTATAGGCGGCCCCGAAGTTGGTCAAGAAGGCCACCGTGGCGCGCGTGCTCCCCGGCAGCACCGCCAGCACCGCGTCCCCTTCACGCAGACGCGTCGTCGACAGATCGCGCACTTCCTTCTGGCGCTTCACCCAGCCGTCGCGCGACACGATCACGACGTTGTCTTCCTCGACGATGAAGTCGTCTTCGGTGAAGGCGACCTCCTCGACGGATTCGATGATCGTGCGCCGCTTGTCGCCCTTCGCGTACGTCGTTTGTATCTCGTCGATCTCGTCGCGGACGACCTTCCAGCGGCCGTCCTCGTCCTTGAGCAGACTGGAAATCTGGCGGGATCGCTTCCGCTTGTCCGCCAGCTCGGTCTGAATCACCAGGATCTCGAGCCGGGCGAGACGATAGAGCTTGAGCTCGAGGATCGCATCTGCCTGCTCGGCATCGAGCTCGAAGCGGGCCATGATCTTCGTCGCGGAGTCCGCCTTGCCGTCGGACTTGCGGATGATCTTGATGATCTCGTCGAGCGCGTCGAAGACCTTCTCGAAGCCTTCGAGGACGTGAATCCGTTTACGGAGCGACTCGAGCTCGTGCTCGAGCCGGTTGGTGACAACCTCCAGCCGGAAATGCAGGAAGTGCCACAGGATCTGTTTCAGATCGAGCCGCTCCGGTCTGCCGACGTCGGCGTTCTCGGTCGGAATCAGACACGTCATGTTGACGATGACATTCGTCTGGAGCGGCGTGTTCTTGAAGAGATACGCCATCACCATCTTGGGATCCGCGTCCTTCTTCAACTCGAGCGCGATCCGCACATCGTCGGTCGAGACGTCCTTGACATCGAGCAGCGGCGGCAGCTTTCGCGCGATCACCACCTCGGCAATCCGTTCCACGAGCGCGGATTTGTTGACCGAGTAGGGAATGCTGGTGATGTAGAGCGTCTGGCTGCCGCGTGTTTCGGGACCTTCCTCCCAGGTGGAGCGGAGGCGAACCGTACCGGATCCCGTTCGGTAGATCTCCTTGAGTTCATCCGCGGAGTTCAGAATCTGGCCGCCGGTCGGAAAGTCGGGACCCTTGACCCAGCGGCACAACTGGAGGCTGGTCAGGTCGGGGTTGTCGAGCAGCCTGATGAGCGCGGTGCAGACTTCGGCGAGATTGTGAGGCGGGACATTGGTGGCCATGCCCACCGCAATCCCCGTCGTGCCGTTGATCAGCAGGTTGGGAAGGCGAGCGGGGAGCACCACCGGCTCGGTCTTCGTGCCGTCGTAGTTCGGACGGAAATGCACCGTGTGCTGATCGATTTCGCTCAGCATCTCGTCGGAGATGCGGGCGAGACGGCACTCGGTGTAGCGCATCGCCGCCGCGCTGTCGCCGTCGAGCGACCCGAAGTTGCCGGAGCCGTCGATGAGCGGGTAACGCAGGGAGAAGGACTGCGCCATGCGGACGAGGGTCTCGTAGAGCGCCGCGTCGCCGTGCGGGTGATAGCTCCCCATGACGTCGCCCACGACCTTCGCGCACTTGCGGTGCTTGACGTCCGCGGTGAGGTTCTGCTGCCACATCGTGTAGAGGATGCGGCGCTGGACGGGCTTGAGCCCGTCGCGGACATCCGGCAGCGCCCGCGACGTAATCACCGACAGCGCGTAGTTCAGGTAGCGGCTCTGCGCCGCCTCGTGCAGCGGAACGCCGTCAGTTGATCCTCCGGTCGGAGGCGGAGGCGCTGTCTCCTCGAGATCGAAGAGCGAAGGATTTGATCGACGAGGCTTGCGCTGGGCCATTCAGCGAAACATCTTACCGGCGAATTGTATGATCCGAAACGTGACCTCGCCGTTTACGTCCAAGACGCTCTCGTTCCTTCGTGCCTTGAAGCGCAACAACAGACGCGAGTGGTTCCAGCCACGCAAGGAACAGTACGAGCAGCACGTGCAGGCGCCGATGGTTGCGCTGCTGGAGCGGCTCGCGGTGGACATGCGCACGTTCGCGCCGGAGCTCATCTCCGAGCCGAAGGTCTCGCTGTTCCGCATCTATCGGGACACACGGTTCAGCAGCGACAAGACGCCGTACAAGACGCAGGTGGCGGCGCGGTTTCCGCTGCGGGGAGTGCCTCGAGGCGAAGCGGCGGGGCTCTATCTGGAAATCGCGCCCGGTTGGGTCTGGATGGGTGGCGGCATGTACATGCCAACGACCGCCGACCTTCACGACATCAGGGCGCAGATCGCCTCGACGCACCCGCGCCTGCACAGGCTGGTGACCGCGCCGGCGTTCACGCGTTCGGTCGGCGAGCTCACCGGCGATCGGCTGACCCGTGTGCCTCTCGGATATGCCAAGGATCACCCGGCGGCGAATTACCTGCAGTTCAAGCAGTTTCTCGGGGCCTGCGAGTACGAGGCTTCGCTCGCCACGAGCCCGCGCTTCTATCGCGAGCTCCTGAAGGTCTTCAAGGGCGTGGCCCCGCTCGTGCGGTTTCTCAACGACGCGATCGAGCCGCGGCTCACGCAAGCGCCGATCCTCGCGACTCGAGAACCGCTGCGAGGTCGGCGGCAAACCGTCGCGCCTCATCAGGCGCCAGAGCCGATGTGGTGACGCGAATCGCGGGCGCGCTCCGAATGCGAAAGCGCTCTCCGGGCGCAACCGCCCAGCCGCGTTCGGCCAACGACTGAACGGTCGCGGTCTCTTCTCCAACCGGGATCCACACGTTGAAGCCCGACCGCGCGTGTGCGGCAATGCCGTGGGCGGCCAGGGCATCGCTCAACGCGCTCCGCCGCTGCGCGTACACGTCAGCCGCGCGCGCGAGCCGCCGCCCGTTCGACGGATCCGACCACAACGCCAGCGTCAAACGCTGGAGCAGATGGCTCACCCACCGGACGCCGAGTGCCTGTCGTCGCTGGACGCGTGCGACAGTCAGCGCGTCGCCGGCCATGAGCGCCACGCGCAGATCGGGACCCAGGAACTTCGAGGTCGACTTCACCACGGCCCAGTGCTCGCGTGACGGATCCACGAGCGTCACGGCCGACGCCCCCGATACGGGACCGGCCGGATCGATCTCGATCAACACCACCTGCGGCCGGCGTCGAAGGGCCCGTGAGAGGTCCGCCGCCCGACGAGTGGTCATCGCCGCGCCGGTTGGATTCTGCGCCCGCGGCGTGACGATCACCGCGCGCACCTGGGGCCCCAACGCCCGTTCGAACGCGCCCGGCTCCACGCCGTTGTCGTCGATCGCAGACGGCTGAGGCGTGAGGCCCAGCGAGCCAAGCAGATCGAGCAGCGCCGGCAGCGCGGGATCTTCCACGACCACGCGATCTCCAGGTCGCAGATGCTCGCGGAGCACGCGTTCGACGGCATCGAGCGCACCGCTGGTCACGGTCACTGCGCCGGAGGGAACGCCGTCGGCCTCGAACTCAGCCGCCGCGAAGGCGATCAGTGGCCGAAGCTCGAGCGGCTCGCCGTAGAGATGCGGCGCAGCGCTCACCGTGCGCAGCGCCACATCGATCGGCGGCAGAAGATCCGGATCAGGGTTACCCGTCGCCAGGTCGATGACTCCATCGGCCATCGAGGCCGCACGGGCGGTATGGGCATGAGCCACGCTCTGTGGCCTGAGCCGCGTTCCTCGCCGGCCATGCCCGACCGCAAGACCGCGCGTCTGCAGCAGGCGATAGGCGGCCGCGACGGTAACCGGACTGACGCGGAGCGTGGCGGCCAGCTCCCGGATGGTCGGCAGCTGCCCGCTGGCCTGTGGCCCTGCGTGAAGCACGCGCTCAATGGAAGAAGCGATTTCTGCCGCGGTGGAGCCCTTGATTTGATTATGTTTCACTACGTTTAGATTTTTGTACTGTAACATACTTGACGAGCCGGCGGCCTTCGAAGCCAGCGGCATGTCGGGATCCGGGGGCGCGCGGCTGAGCCACAATCTAGGCGTGTCTCAGCCGCCGGCCGACGAGTACCGTGCACGCCTGGCGTTGCGCCAGGCCACCTTTGCGCAGCTGACACGCGTCGACCGCCGCTTCAGCCACGCTCGCCTGGGCGTCTTCAGCCTTCTCGTCCTTCTCGCCGTTTTGAGCTGGAGGGGCACGAGTCCCTTCTGGTCACTGGCCGTTCCAGCCGTCGCGCTCGGTGTGCTCGTCCAGCGTCATGACCGGATCGTGCGCGCCCGTGACGCCGCCGCCCGGGCCATGACCTTCTACGAGCGCGGACTGGCTCGTATCGAGGACCGATGGTCCGGCACCGGTGCGATCGGCGAGCGGTACGTCGACGATCGCCATCTCTACGCCAACGACCTCGATCTCTTTGGAGCGGGATCGCTGTTCGAGCTGCTGTCAATTGCGCGCACCCGCGCCGGCGAGGACACGCTCGCGTCCTGGCTCAAGGCACCAGCGGCGCGCAGCGAGATCGTCGCGCGACAGCAAGGGGTGGCCGAGATCACAAATGCCCTCGATCTTCGTGAGGCGATTTCGATCGTCGGCACCGAAGCGGCCACCGTCAAAAGCGACCGCTTGCTGACATGGGCGGAGGCGCCCGAGCTTCTATCGCCCGCCTGGGTCAGATGGCTCGCGCTCGCGATGACAGTGGTCATGGTCGGCACGATCGCGCTGTGGCTGACCACCGGGATCTCGAACCCGATGCTGGTCGCCTTGGCCGTGCAGGTCGTGTTTGCCTGGCCGCAACAGAAGCGCGTGGAACGTGCCCTGCACGGCGCCGACGAGGCGGCGCGCGAGCTCGACGTCCTCGGGCATCTGCTCGAGCGGCTCGAGCGCGAGCACTTCTCGTCATCTCGCCTGGCCGCGCTGCGGCACGACCTGGTCACCGGACCTGCCGTCGCCTCGGGGGCCATCCACACGCTTCACCGGTTCGTGGAATGGCACGACTGGCAGCACAATCTCTATTTCCTGATCCTCTCGATGCCGTTCATGTGGGGCACGCATCTCGCGTGGGCCATCGAGGACTGGCGTCGTGCGCACGGCCGTCACATTCGCCAGTGGCTCGCCGCGATCGGGGAGTTCGAAGCGTTTTCATCGCTCTCGGCCTATCGGTTCGAGCATCCCGACGATCCGTTTCCCGAGATTCTCGAGCCCACGGCCGACTCCGCTCCGGTCGCGGTCTACGACGGCCTCGGCCTGGGTCACCCGCTGCTGCCTGCCGCGCGCACCGTACGCAACGACGTCTCCCTGGCCGGCCCCACGCAGCTGCTGGTCGTCAGCGGCTCAAACATGTCGGGCAAGAGCACGCTGCTACGAACGGTGGGCATCAACGCCGTGCTCGCGCTTGCGGGTGCTCCTGTCCGTGCGCAGTCGCTTCGTCTCTCACCGCTCGCCATCGGCGCCACGCTCCGGATCCAGGATTCGCTGCAGGAAGGTCGCTCCCGCTTTTACGCGGAGATCACCCGCATCCGCGAGATCACCGACCTCGCTCGCGGTCCGCTGCCGCTGCTGTTCCTGCTCGACGAGCTGTTCCACGGCACCAATTCGCACGATCGGCTGATCGGCTCATCAGGCGTGCTGCGCCGTCTGCTGGACTGCGGCGCCATCGGTCTGATCACGACGCACGATCTGGCGCTGACGGCCATCGCCCGGGCGCTCGCTCCCCGAGCCGTCAACGTGCACTTCGAAGACTGGTTTGACGAGGGAGAGATTCGATTCGACTACCGCATGAAGCCAGGCCCGGTCACCAGAAGCAACGCCATCGCGCTGATGCGGGCGGTCGGGCTCGACGTGCCCGAGTCGTAGCGTAGAGGCCTTTCTTATGAGCGATGCCACGACGAACCCCGCCGTCACCTACGAGAACTATCTCAAGCTGGATCAGCTCCTCTCGCTCCAGCAGCCTCGCTCGGAGGGCCCCGAACACGATGAGACGCTGTTCATCGTCATTCACCAGGTCTACGAGCTGTGGTTCAAGGAGCTGCTGCACGAGCTCGACCGCGTCGCACGCCTGCTGCGAGAAGACGAGCCGCACCGCGCGCAGCACACCCTCAAACGGATCCTGACCATCCTGAAAGTGCTGGTGGCCCAACTCGACATCCTCGAGACGATGACGCCGCTGGAGTTCCTGTCGTTTCGCACTCGACTCGAAGCGGCGAGTGGGTTTCAGTCCGACCAGTTCCGGCAAATCGAGTTCGTGCTCGGCGTCAAGAACGAGGCCGGCATGGTGCGCTTTCCGGGCGGCAGCCGCGCACGCGCGGCACTCGAGCGCCGGTATCGGGAGCCCACGCTCTGGGACGCCTTTCTCCACTATCTCCACCGAGAGCGCTATCCGGTGCCCGCCTCTCAGTTCTCGCGCGACGTGACGACGCGCATCGCCTCGACTCCTGAAATTCAAGAGATCCTGCTGGAGGTCTATCGAAAGGACCCGAAGACGGCGGAGATCTGCGAGCGTCTGGTGGATCTGGATGAAGGCTTCCAGGAGTGGCGCTATCGCCACGTCCGGATGGTGGAGCGGACCATCGGCACCAAGGCAGGCACGGGCGGCTCACCCGGCGCGGCGTATCTGCGGTCGTCGCTCGGCACGAACCTGTTTCCGGACTTGTGGGAAATCCGGGCTCGGCTCTAGCCGGTAGCCGGTAGCCGGTAGCCGGTAGCCGGTAGCCGGTAGCCGGTAGCCGGTAGCCGGTAGCCGGTAGTTTGGACCGCCAGCTAGAATACTTTTGTGAAATGGTGGCTTCGAGTTGCGGCGACGCTGTGTATCGCAGCATTGATGTGGGCGCCCGTGTCCTCGCGCGCCGCGGGGCCTGAAGAAGAGCTTCCAGACGGCGACGGCAAGAAGATCCTGCTCGCCGCGTGCACGTCCTGCCACGACCTCAGCGAGGTGACGAAGTTTCGCGGCTACTACACACGCGCGCAGTGGCGCGACATCGTCGTGACGATGGTCGAATACGGCGCGGACGTGAAGAAGCCGGAGGTCGACACGCTGGTGGACTACCTCACGCTGAACCTTGGAAGGAAGTAGGAGGCTAGCGGCTACCGGCTACCACCTACAGGCTACCGGCTACCGGTCTGCACCACGGTGATGTTGCGCTTCGGCGCCCTTCCCACTTTGATCTGCGCGACTTCTTTTCGCGACGCGACGTCGATCGCGTGAACCAGGTCGGTGTTCTCGGTCGTGATGTAGATGCGCTTGCTGTCCGGCGTGAACGTGACCCAGTCGGGCCGGCCGCCGAGATCGACTGGCCCGGGAAGCAGCTTCAGGTCGGGCAGCGAGTAGGTATAGACGCGCGCGTTCGGTCTGCTCGTCACCCACAGAGTCTTCCCATCGGGCGCTACGCCGATGCCGTGCGAAGGTGAGCCATTGAACGGACCCTTGTCGACTTTGTCGGCCGGGACGTCATCGGGCAGCGTGACGCGGGCGACTTCCTTGCGCTGCTGGAAATCGACGACGGCAAAGCCGTGGAGCTCCGAGATCTGCACGAACAGCCGCTTCGTCGAGCCATCCGGATTGGTTTCGAACGCCATCGGTCGCACACCCTGATCGAAGAGCGTCCACAAGGGCTCGTCCGTCTTCTGGTCGATCACCGTCATCACTCGGCCGGCGATAGAGCCCGCGACGACGTGCCGGCCGTCGGGCGTGACGTACACGTTGTGGATGCCGCCCTTGGTTGGAATGCTCTTCACCTTCTCGAGCGTCCTGGTGTCGATGACGTCAACCGCACCCGGGGCGGAGACGATCCCGACGTAGACGCGGCTGCCGTCCTTGGCGATCGAGATGTTGTTCGGCCGGCCGGTCAGCGGAATCTTCCTGGTCGTCTGCAACGTCTTGCCGTCAACGACGTGTAGCGTCTGTTCAGCTTCGCTGCTGAAATAGAACTGGCTGCCATCGGGCGTCGCGGCGGCGCCGTGATTGATGGGGATGCCCTTGATCTCTCCGGTGATCGTGTTGGTGGCCGGGTCGATGAGATGGATGTTGTCGCCGGCCGAGTTGGTCTGCACGATGCGGACCTGGGCCATCGCGGAGACCGCGCACCCGAAGAGTGCGAGAGAGATCCAGACTGCGCGCTGAATGCGGGAAAAGACCATCATGAAAGCTCCTTGCGGGCAGCAGCGTAGCATAGGGTCGGGTTGAGGGCCCAAAGCCCAAGAGCCCAAAGCCAAGCGTTCCTCTATGACACCTCTTGCGCCTCATTACTCCCGGTTCCGCGTGGCCGAACGTCTACTCCTGACCGGCCATTCGCACCAGGCGTGGCCGGACGTGGGATTCGAGGCGCAGCAGCGCGCATGGCTCGACGCCGCCGACCTCCTCGACCAGAAGTGGGAACGGGCCGCTGCCCAGGCGGCCGCGGTACGCGCGGGGTTTGCGCGCCTCCTGGGCGACGCCGCCTCGAACGTCGCTCTTGGCCAGAACACACACGAATTGGTCACCCGCTGGCTGTCGGCGCTGTCTTTTCGCCGGCGCACTCGGCTCATTACCACTGACGGCGAGTTCCACACCATCCGCCGTCAACTCGATCGGCTCGCGGAAGAGGGCGTCGAGGTCACCAAGCTGTCGGCTCGACCGGCCGCGACCCTGGCGGATCGACTTGCCTCCGTTGTGGACGATCGGACGCTCGCCGTGATGGTCTCGTCGGTGCTGTTTGAGACCGCGGAGATTGTGCCCGGGCTCGACCGCGTCGCCATCGCATGCGACCGCCACGGCGTCGAGCTCCTGGTCGATGCGTATCATCATCTCAACGTGCTGCCGTTCGATCTCTCGTCGATGGGGCTCGCCGCCGCGTTCGTGACGGGAGGCGGCTACAAGTACTGCCAGCTCGGCGAGGGCAATTGCTTCCTGCGCGTACCCGACGGACGCCGCATGCGGCCCATCCTCACCGGCTGGTTCGCCGAGTTCGAATCGCTCGAGGAGACGGGTCACACTGACGTGCAGTACGGCGAGGGCGCGGCGGCCTTTGCCGGCGCGACCTACGATCCCACGTCGCACTACCGGGCGGCCGCGGTCTTCGACTTCCATCGCGACCAGGGACTCACGGCGATCGAGCTCCGGCGAATCAGCCGGCGCCAGATCGGCCTCCTGAAGTCCGCGTTCGAGCAGCTCGACGTCGCGTCCTCGACTGCGCAGGTGGAACCAATGGACGATGAGCGGCGCGGCGGGTTTCTGGCGCTTCGCGCGACCGGCGCACGGGAACTGGCGCACGGTCTGCACGACCGGGGCGTGCTGGCCGACGCTCGCGGCGACTATCTGCGCCTCGGACCTGCGCCGTATCTCGGAGACGATCAGCTGCGGGACGCTGTCGCGGCGCTCGGTGAGGTGCTGCGCGCACCGCTCTAAGTGTGAAGTGTAAAGTGCAAAGTTCGAAGTCAGTGCTGCAAGTGCACTTTCAACTTACTTCGCACTTTCCACTTTTCACTTTTCACTTCGAAATAGCTTCCCCGGGTTCATCCGGTTCTCCGGATCGAGCGCACGCTTGATCGCCTTCATCACCTCGAGTGATTCTCCGTGCTCCTCGACCAGGTAGTCGATCTTCCCCATCCCCACGCCGTGTTCGCCGGTGCACGTGCCACCCATGGCCAGCGCGCGGTGAACGAGGCGGCTGTTCAGCGCCATGACTTCAGCGAACTCGCGCGGTTCATCCGGGTCGAACACGAAATCCAGATGGAAGTTCCCGTCGCCGGCATGGCCGACGAGCGGCGCGAACGCCTGCGACGTCTGCAGATCGCGCTTGGTCTCGAGGATGCATTCGGCGAGCGTCGAGATCGGCACGCAGACGTCGGTCACGAAGACCTTGCCGCCCGGCCGCATCGCACGCGCCGCGTACAGCGTGTTGTGCCTCGCCTGCCAGAGCCTGGCTCTGTCTTCGGTGGTCGTCGCCCACTGGAACTCGCCGGCGCCGTGCTCGGCGGCAATCTGTTGAACCGCGAGGACGTGCTCGGCGACCCCGGCCTGGCTCGTGCCGTGAAACTCGAAGAACAGCGTCGGCTTGACCGGATGCGAGAGGTGCGAGTAGCGGTTGACCGCATCGATCATCACTTCATCGAGCAGCTCCATCCGCGCCACCGGAATCCCGAGCTGCATGGTCGTGATCACGGTCCGCACGGCGCCCTCCATCGAGTCGAAGGGGCGCACCGCCGCCGCCACGGCTTCGGGCTGTCCGTGCACGCGCAGGGTGACGGCGGTGATGACGCCGAGCGTGCCTTCGGATCCCACGAACAGCCGGGTGAGGTCGTATCCCGCCGACGATTTCCGCGCGCGCCCGCCGGTGTGAATCACGCGACCGTCAGCCAGCACCACCGTCAGACCGCGCACGGTTTCCCGCATCGTGCCGTAGCGCACCGTCGTCGTGCCTGACGCCCCGGTGGCCACCATGCCGCCGATCGTGGCGTCGGCGCCCGGATCGACCCAGAAGGCGACGCCGGTGTTCGCCAGCGCCTTGTTCAACTGCCGGTGGGTGACGCCGGCTTCCACCGTGACATCGAGATCCTCGACGTTGACGCGAAGGACACGATTCATGCGGGACAGATCGATGGAGACACCTCCGCTCAGCGCGTTCACGTGTCCTTCGAGTGACGAGCCGGCGCCGAAGGGCACGACAGCTGCTCGATGGCTGGCAGCGGCGCGCATCACACTGCTGACTTCGTCGGTGGTGAGCGGGAAGACAACGACATCCGGCTCGCCGGGTGGGTGCCAGGACTCGCTGTGACTGTGCTGCTCGATCTGCGCGGGGGCTATCGTGCAGCGGTCGCCGAGAAGTGATGTGAGCTCCGCGACGAACGCTGCACGCGTATCAGGGGAGAGCCGGGAGGGCACTCGCTACGACTTCTTCGACTTCATGAGGCTGTCCAGACTCCAGATCCCTGCACCTCTCGTGGCGACGTAGAGGAACGCGAAGCAGAACATCGTCGATCGCTCGCCCATGTTGACGAGGGGCATGGCGCCCATGAGCCGCAAGTGGATGTAGAAATACGCCACGGCCATTTCACCACTCGCGAGGAACGCGGCGGGCTTGGTGAACAGGCCGACCATGATGAACAGCCCGCAGATGGTCTCGATGTAGCCGGCGATGGCCTGCAGATTCAGGCCGCCGTCCGCGCCCATGAGCGGTGCGACCTGCCCGCCAAACAGCCCAAACATTTTCTGGAGGCCGAAACACAGAAACAGGAACCCGAACACGATGCGGAACAGCGCGTACGTCATCGGAGCGTAGCGTTCTGAAATCATGATCCTCCTCGGTCGTGGACCCGGATTCTACCCGGCTTTGGGTCCTTCCGGGCAACTTCAAACGGCGCGGCGCGCGATCGACCGCATCACCAGCGCGACGCCGAGGCCGCTCAGGACGAGGAGAGACAGGCCGGCGTGCAGACCCGCGCGGTCGGACACGAGCCCGATCGCCGCCGGCAGCGCGATGCCGCCGACCTGTGCCAGCGTCAGCAGCAGTCCAAAGAGCGTCCCGGCGTTCCCCGGGTAGCGGTCGCCGGCGAGTGCGAGCGAGGTCGGCACAATCAGCGCGATCGCGACGCCAATCGCAAAGGGTCCCACGGCGAGCACGACCGGCACCCGCACGCTGACGAAGATCAAGACGCACGCCGCCCCGCACAGCGCGCTACGCGTGATCGCCGCGCTCTTGGCATGCTCGGCCCGGGCCGAGAGCAGCACACGCGCGAGGATGAGTCCCAGCCAGTGCGCCGACAGCGCCCACGTCGACGCAGCGGCGCTGAATCCTGACGCGTTCAAGTATGTCGAGGTCCAGCCGGCCATCGATGCCTCGTTGCCGCCGCCGAGCATCAGCAGCAGCCCGAACAGCGCGAACCCGGGCCGGCGCGCAAAGTGCTTGAAGGCATCGGTCGCGGAGTGAGGCAGGGTCGGCACCGGCGACAACACACGCACGCGCGCACACGCAACCGCAACCACGGCCGCGAGCAGGGCGCCACCAACGACCACGGCTCGCCACGACGCGGCTCCTGACGCCAGGACGGTTGTGATCGGCAGCGCGAGACCTCCAAGCGCCGCCAGGATTCCGAGCAGGTTCATCCGGCGCGCGCGCTCGGTGGGGAAGAGGTCCGACGACAACGCATTCGACGCCGTGTTCATGCCGGCCGCCGCGAGGCCAAGCGCCACCAAAGCAAGTCCCGCGAGGATCGCGGTCGGAGCGGCCGCGAACAGTGGCAGGCAAAGCGCGACCAGTCCTGCCGACAGCGCCAGTGAGGCGCGATGACCCAGCTTGTCGACGAGCGGCCCCGAGGCGAGGCTGCCGAGCAGCAGCCCGACGAAGAGCGCCGAGATCAGCGTGCCGCGGCCGGCCAGCGTCAGGCCGAGCGCCGCCACGGCATCGGGCAGGCCGAGCACCGTCCCGGGCAGCGCGAGCACGATGCCGAACACGAACATCGCCGCGCAGGCGAGGGAGAAGAGGCGCTCGCTCAAAGTGTGAAGTTCAAAGTGAAAAGTGTGAAGTAAACAGGCAAGTACGTGGGAGCTACGCTGGTGGCGTAGCGGTCTTGCGGCTCGGGCTGAAGAAGGGCGTGCGCACGACCGTCGCGCCGACGAAGTGTCGCGCGCCTTCGACAGTGATCTCGAACTCCAGCCGTGTGCCCTCGTCGAAATGCGGTGCGTCGATCGTCGCCAGCGCGATCAACTGCTTCAAGGTCGGCGACCAGGCGGTAGTAGTCGCGCGACCCACCTGACGTCCGTTCTTGAAGACCGGTACCGGAATGCGGGAGGCGGCCGCCGGCGCAACAGGAGTCAACCCGGCGCGGTCGTACACCGCTTCAACCTCTGACCACTCGATCGCGAGGCCGACGATCGTCCGGCGCGGCCCGCGCGAGCGCTCGATCGCAAGAGCGCTCCGACCCACGAACGGGCCTTTGTCGAGTGACACGAGGCGTCCCATTCCCATCTCGAACGGCGTGTATCGCTGCGACGGAATCATCGCCTTGCGGCTGGACATGAAGTCCACGTCGATCAGCAGTAGGCCGGCTTCGACACGCGCGACGTCGAGCGCGAGCATACCCACGGGCTTGATCTCGAATGCGTCCCCGGCTGCCATCAACGCGTCCCAGACGATGACCGCGCGATCGGCAGGCATCCAGATCTCGTAGCCCAGATCTCCCGTGTATCCATTACGTGAGATGTCAACCGGCACGCCCCCAATCTGCCCTCGAGTGATGCGGAAGTATCTCAACCCGTCGACGTCGGCCTCCGCGCATGCCCTGAGCACTCGCGCGGCCATCGGACCCTGCAGCGCGAGCGCCGCGGTCTCTTCCGACACATCCTCGACGGTGACACGCATGCCGGCGGCGTTCTGCGTGATCCAGCGAAGTGTCGGATCCGCGGCCGTCCACCTGAATACCTCCTCATCCAGCCTGGCCACCGTCCCGTCGTCGATCACGGCGCCCCGTTCATCGCACCAGGCTGTGTAGAGCACCTGGCCCACGGCCATGGTGCGGACGTCGCGGGTAATCACACGATCCACGAGTCGTGAGGCATCAGGGCCGGTCACCACGTACTTGAACAGCGGAGAGATGTCGATGAGCGCCGCCGCGCTCCGGATCGCGTTGTACTCGTGCTCGTGGTGGGTTTCGTAGCTGCTGACGGTGTAGTAACCGGACCAGTCACGATAGCTCAACGACTCGCACAGCGCGAAAGTGCGCTCGTGAAATGGAGTTCCGATCATTTCGCGGGAGCGGTAGGGTTCGACGCGAAGAAGCCGACCGGGACCAGCCTGAATCCCGCGGTGTGGGCCGGCATCACCGGCCAGTCCTCCGGCCGCGGCAGATGCAGCACGGAAAACGTGTACCAGAGCACGAGGTCGCGATCGACGATCGACCGGTCGCCGGCGCTCCACGTGGCCACGCCCTCGCGCTCGCGCATCAGGTTCACCCATTCACCCGAGGCATACATCTGACGCGGGTCGAAGAGCGTGACCCACAACTGATGCTCCAGGAACGCGGCGCGGCGGCGCGGTGCGGAATTCGGCGCCTGAAACGACGGCGCGTTCTCTCCCGGCACGAGGGCGTATCCCGTCTGCTGTCCGAGCGCGTTGGTGCGCCCGCTGCTCTCGACCACCCAGCGGCGCGCCGTCGCGAGATCGAGATCGCGCCGTGCGCTCAACTCGCTCTTGAGCGTGCTGCGCCCCATGCCAAACCACTCGCCCACGCGGTCGCGAAGCGCGGGCTGCGCATTGGTGGTGTTCAGCTCGATCACGCGATTGCTCTCACCGTCGACGTCGAAGTCGAGCCGCCAGTTGAAGAAGTGCTGATGGTTCGGGGCGCTCACGCCCGGGGCGACCAGGTGCGTGAACATCGTGTCGTCGTTCGCATGAGCGGCGTCCCGCATCGCCGGCACCGGCTTCACGTTCATCACGCCGGTCAACTGCGCCTGCACGTCAATCGAGCCGTCCTGACTGAACACCCAGTGGAACAGATAGTCGTAGTTGTCCACCGTCGCGAATCCGCTCAACACGAGCTGACGCGCGCGACTGGCACGGGCACTGTGGCGCCACAGCACGCCTCCGTCGCGCTCGAAGATCGCAACCGCACGGGGAATGGTGACGGGGCGACCGCGGCCGTCGGAGAAGACGACCGGCGCAAAGACAGCGTTGGCCGGAGCGTCGGCGCCGACGATGGCGCTCGCCCGAGCCGCGCTGTAGATGGTCATCCCGTAGTCGCCCGCGTCGCGCGGGAACCACGAGACGTATTCCGGGTCGCCGTACGGTGTGATCAGCTCGGACAGTCCACCACGATAGAGCACGGGACGAGCCCGCGTCCCATCGACGATGGACACGTCGAAGACTTCGAGCCCGCGCCGCGGATGCACCGCGAAATGGAGACGCCACCGATCCCACTCGATCTCGGTGCCGCGGATGCGAAAGCTGGGACCGTTCGGCTGCGACACGACGAGCGGCTGAAGCGGACGCGCGGGAGCCGGCTCTGGGTTGCGTGGCGCGGGCCTGAAAGGAGATCCACGTGGCGCGTCAATCAGCTCTTCGACCACGCCGCCGGCGAGATCCACACGGACATCCAGTCCGTCCACGTCGGTGGCGTTGCCGATGCCGTCCCACACGAACGGCGACACGAAGAGCGGCACCGTCGAGCCCCGCTTCGTGAGACGGCCTCCCTCCGACAGCCCTCCGAGAAACGTGACGCGATCGGGCGCGATGCCGCGCCGGGTCAGCGCCTGCACGACGCGGCGATCGCCAAGCGCGATCTCTGTTGCGCGATCGATCACGACACGGCGGATGGGCGGGTCACCGGTCGCGACGGTGGCCGGGGCGCTGACAACTCGGCTCTGGAGATCAATGGTGAGCTCGGTGGTGATGCCGGTGGCCCAGTCGTACAAGACCGCACGCGCGACACGAGGCGCTGCACTCGAAGACTTCGCCGGCTCAGCCAGCTCGATCGTCACCACCCGTGTCGACGCCGGCATGCGGCCGGCCTTCGTCAGCGCCTGAGTCGCCTCGGTGATCTCGCTGGCCGATAGCGGGTCGAGCTTGTGTGCCGGGACGGGCTGCGGGGCACGGCTGGCCGCCTGGCTGAGAAGCGCGACAACGAGGAGCGTGCTCAAAGACATCATGGCGAAGGCGGATGTTACCATCCGCTGAAATGACTGCCGCGCGTTACGACGTCGTCGTCATAGGCGGCGGCCACAACGGTCTGACCACTGCCGCCTACCTCGCGCGCGCCGGACGGTCCGTACTCGTGCTCGAACGCCGGCACGTCCTTGGCGGCGCCGCCGTCACCGAGGAGGTCTTCAAGGGCTTCCAATTCTCGGTGTGCTCGTACGTCGTCTCCCTCCTGCGCCCTGAAATCATCCGCGAGCTCGACCTGCCCCGGCACGGCCTCGAGATCCTGCCGCTCGACGGCACGTTTACGCCGATGCCGAGCGGCGACTATCTCTGGCGCGTCAACGATCATGCGAAGACGCGTCGCGAGATCGCGCGTCATTCGCGACTCGACGCCGAGGCCTACGATGAGTACGGCCGCGCCATGGTCGAGATGGGTCGCTTCGTGAAACCGATCCTGAGCATGCTGCCGCCGGACCCGACGTCGCTCGATCCCCGCGGGCTGAAACAACTGCTGTTCCTGCTCCAGCGATTCCGTGGCCTCCCCAGGCAGGACCAGTACAACCAGATCCAGCTCATGACGATGAGCGCGGTGGACTTTCTCGATCAGTGGTTCGAGACCGACGTGCTCAAGGCGACGATGTCCGCCTCGGGCATCATCGGGACGTTTCTCGGCGTGCGCTCTCCTGGCACGGCCTACGTCCTCCTCCATCACTACATGGGTGAGATCGACGGCGCCTTCCGGTCGTGGGGCCTCGCACGTGGCGGGACCGGATCGATCTCTCAGGCGATCGCCTCCGCGGCCCGTCAGGCCGGTGTGGAGATCCGCTCACAAGCCACGGTGCACAGGATTCTCGTCAGACACGGACGCGCTGAGGGCGTCGTGCTGGACAACGGTGACGAGATTCGCGCCAGCGTCGTCGTCTCGAGCGTCGATCCACGGCTCACGTTCCTGCGCTTTCTCGATCCAGGCCTTCTTCCGGACGAATTCGTCGAGGACATCAGCCGCTACAAGTTCCGCGGCTCGTCTGCCAAGGTGAACCTCGCGCTCGACGCGCTTCCCGACTTTACGGCGCTGCCGGGCGCTGGCCCGCACCTGCGCGGCGCGATCTCCATCTCGCCGAGCGTCGATTACATGGAGCGCGCCTACGACGATGCGAAATACGGGACGTTCTCGCGGAAGCCGTACATCGACGTCGTCATTCCGTCGCTCACCGATCCGAGCGTCGCACCGCCGGGCAAGCACGTCATGTCGTGCTTCGTGCAGTACGCGCCCTATCACTTGAAGGACGGCACCTGGGACGAGCAGCGCGATGCCCTCGGTGATGCGGTGATCGACACGCTCGCCGAGTACGCGCCCAACCTGCGCCGCATCGTCCGCGAGCGCCAAGTACTGACGCCGCTCGATATCGAGCGGGAATGGGGGCTCTCGGAGGGCAATATCTTTCAGGGTGAGTTGACGCTCGAGCAGCTGTTCTTCCTGCGTCCGGCACCGGGCTGGGCGCAATACCGCACGCCCATCGAGCGACTGTACATGTGCGGCTCCGCGACTCATCCCGGAGGCGGCATCATGGGCGCGCCCGGCAGGAACGCCGCCATGAAGATCCTCGGCGACGCGCGCGCATGAGCGATGTGGTCATCATCGGCGGCGGCCACAACGGCCTTGTGGCGGCGTTCTATCTTGCGAAGGCGGGTCTGAAGCCGCTCGTCCTCGAGCGCAGCGAGCAGGTGGGCGGGGGGGCCATCACCACTGAACTGCATCCGGGCTTCAGATGCCCGACGCTGTCGCACGAAGTGCTGCTCCACGAGCACATCGCTCGAGAGATGGATCTTCACCGGCACGGCGTGACCTTCTTCGAGCCGCCCGCGCGTGTCTGCGCGATCTCACCAGACGGCGCGCCCCTCGTGCTGTGGGCAGACGAGGCGAGAACCGTGGAGGCCATGAAGACTCGCAGTCCGCGAGATGCCGACGCGTATCCACGATTCCGCGAGGCCATCGGCCGCGTGGCCTCTGTACTTGCGACAACCTTCAGCTCTCCCCCGCCGAGCATCGACGACCCGAGTGCGGGCGACATCTGGCGTCTGCTGAAAGCCGGACGTGCCTTTCGCGCGCTGGGCCGCCGCGACGAGTTCCGCCTGCTTCGCTGGCTGCCGATGCCGGTGGCCGATCTCGCGCACGAGTGGTTCGAGAGCGACCTGCTCCGCGCTGCGATCGCGGGGCCAGGCGTCTCGGGCACGATGCTGGGGCCACGGTCGGCTGGCAGCGCGCTCGTGATGCTGCTCCGCGAAGCCCATCGTCGTCTGGCCGGTCACCAGAACGTGCGGGTGCGAGGAGGCCCAGGCGCGCTGACCCGCGCGCTCGCGGCGGCCGCCGTCAACGCCGGCGCGGAGATTCGCACGGGCGTGCACGTGGAGCGAATCGTGGTCACCGATGAACGCATCACCGGTGTGCTCGCCGGCGGGCGGGAGATCCATGCGGAGACGGTCATCTCCTGCGCGGATCCGAAGACGACGTTTCTGGATCTGCTCGATCCCGTGGATCTGGCTCCGGACTTCCTGATGAAGATCCGCAACTACCGCGCGGCAGGCACGATCTCGAAGGTCAACCTCGCGCTGTCCGCGTTGCCGTCTTTCCGTGGTGTGACCGATGAGTCGATGGTGTCGGGCCGGATCCACATCGGGCCGGATCTCGACTATCTCGAGAAGGCCTTCGATCACGTGAAGTACGGAGAGCTCTCCGCCGCACCGTGGCTCGACATCACGATTCCGTCCGTTCTGGACCCCGAGCTTGCGCCGGCCGGCGCGCACGTCGCGTCCGTCTACGTGCACTACACGCCCTATTCGCTGCGACACACGGACTGGCGCTCGTCGAAGGACGCGCTTCTGGCGCGGGTCCTCGACACGCTCGAGACCTGTGCACCCGGACTGCGGGCGACGGTTCTCGCCGCCGGCGTCATCACGCCCGCCGACCTGCAGGCGGACTACGGCTTCTCTGGCGGGCACATCTTCCACGGCGAGCTGGCGCTCGACCAGCTCTATGCCATGCGTCCCCTGCTCGGATTCGGGAAGTATGAGACGCCCATTCGAGGTCTGCACCTTTGCGGAGGAGGCACGCACCCGGGTGGGTTGATGACGGGCGCGAGCGGGCGGTTGGCGGCACGCCATGTGCTTCGGTCGCGACGGCAGCGTTGAAGCCGCCGAATAATGGCGCGATACTTACCGGCGGCCTCCCAACCCTCGGATATGACGCACAAGATTGTCGTCGGGCTGGCGTTTCTCCTCATCGTGGCGATCTGCCCGCACGTGCTGAGCGCCCAGCCGCGTAACGACAGCACCGGGCGACGGGACGCCGTTGGTGCACCCAGGACCACAGCCGCGGGCAGCGCGATCGTCGGCCGGGTATTCGACTCGACCACGAACGCGCCGGTCCGCCGCGCACAGGTGGAGGCCTCGGACGGAGATAACGGGAACGTCTGGGCCATGACGGACGACGAGGGCCGGTTCCAGCTTCTGAATCTGTCTGCTGGCGAGTGGCGAGTCTCGGTGTCGAAGGGCGGCTACTTCACGTGGGAGCTCGGACAACGTCGACCGTTTGAAGCGCCGCCCCGGACCAGCCTGGCGGCACGGCAGCGACTCACGGCGGAGATCCCGCTGACACGGGGCGGGGTGATTCTGGGACGGGTGTTCGACGAAGCGGGCGAGCCGCTGGCGGGCCTTCAAGTGCGTGTGTACCGCGCACGCATGAGCCGGGGATACCGCCGGCTCGAAGCCGTCGGTGCGGCGGATCAAACCGACGACACGGGCAGCTACCGCATCTACGGATTGGCGCCGGGTGACTACTACGTCGCCGCGAGCCTGCGCGTCGCGCCGCCCGATTCGGTCGTCCAGACAACGTATTCACCCACGTACTACCCAGGCACGGGAGATGTCGTCGAGGCACAGCGCATCAGACTTGGGCTTGGCGCGGAGGCGACTGCTGTCTTTCCCCTTCTGCCGGTTCGACAGGTCCGTGTGTCAGGGACGGTGATCACCTCGAGCGGCGCGCCAGCAGACGCATTCCTCAACCTCACATCGGAGTCCGCGGAGCTTGGCGTGCCGTTGGGAATCGGTGGGGTGACGAGACCTGACGGCACGTTCACCCTGCCCGATGTCCCGCCCGGACGCTATGTCCTCAATGCCTCGCTGCGCGGCGATGGACCGTCAGAGACCGGAAACATCCCGATCACGGTTGCCTCCGAGGACGTGGCGGGCGCCACGCTCGTGACAGGCAGACCAGCAACGATGCGCGGCCGGTTCGTCACCGATACCAGTGTGGCCCGCGCGTTGCCGGCGGGTCTGAGCGTTGTCGCGACCGCCGCGCGCGCCGGTGGAACAACGCTGGACAGCGCGTCGGGAACACCCTTCGAACTCGGTGAGCTCTCCGAGCCCTTCCACCTTCGTGTCGACGACTTGCCGGAAGGCTGGTCGGTCAAGGCCATCCTGGTCAACGGCCTCGACGTCTCGGACGGCAGAATCGCGCTCGGCGCTGGACAAGAGTCCGAGGCGCGCATCGTGCTCACCGATCGCGTGGCCGAGGTGAGCGGCGCCGTCCCGGTATCGCCCAAATCAAAGAGCGTCAATGTCGTCGTGTTTCCCGAGGACGAGACGAAGTGGACCTACCCGTCACGGTACGTGCGCGTGGCCCAGGCCGACGCGCGCGGGCGGTTCCGCGTCACCGGGCTTCCTCCCGGTCAACGCTACCTGGCTCTTGCCACCGACTACCTCGAAGACGGTGAACACAACGACCCGGAGTTTCTGACCCGCATGCGTGAAGTGGCCGTTCGGTTTTCGCTGGACGAGGCGGAGAAGCGGGCGCTCGATCTGACGGTCACTGAAAGGTGAACACCATGGCACGCATCGCGACGCTCGTCATGCTTGCGGTGTCGATCCTGGCTGGAGACGCGGCCGCGCAACAGCCTCGCCAGCGCGCGGCGCGCGTCGACCCTCTCACGGCAAGTATTCGGGGAACTGTGACCACGGTGGACTCCGGGGCGCCAGTCCGAGGAGCGGAGGTACGGCTGTCGAGCAGCGGACGATACAGCCGGCTCGTCACCACCAACGGAGACGGCCGCTTCGAATTGCGCGACCTGCCGGCCGGCGAGTACAGGATGACCGTGTCTCGAACCGGCTTCATCTCCCTGCAGTTCGGGCAGCGTCGTCCGTTCGAGGCGTCGCGGGCGATCGCTCTTGCCCAAGGCCAGACGTTCACGGCGAACGCTGCGCTGATGAAGGGCAGTGTGATTTATGGCCGCGTGCACGACCAGTTCGGCGATCCGCTGCCGGGCACGCGTGTCCAGGTGCTGCGTTCGCGCATGGTGCAAGGACGGCGGCGACTCCAGAGCGTTGGCGGCGGCGACCAGACCGATGACACCGGCGCGTTTCGCGTATACGGACTTGCGCCCGGCGACTACTACGTCGCGGCGAGCACCGGCCTGGTGGACACCGTCAAACGAGACCCGCCGATCTACTACCCCGGCACAGCCAGCTTCAACGAGGCACAACCGATCACGCTCGCGGCGGGCACCGAGGCGACGGCGGATTTCCAACTCGTGCAGGTGCGGAACGCGCGCGTCTCGGGCGTCGTGCTGAACTCGGCGGGAGTGCCCGTGCCGGCCATGGTGAATCTCACATCGGAAGCGGTTGTCACCGGACCGACGGTCGAAGGGTCAGGGCCGGCCTCGTTCGCACTGCATGCTGACGCGGCGCCGAACGGGACGTTCACCCTCGAGAATGTTCCGCCGGGGCCGTACACCCTGACAGCGCAGTTGCCGCTTGTAATCGTTGACGGCTTCGCCGTACGGGACGGCGCTCCCACATCCCGGTCGATGGCCGACCTGATGGAACGCCTTCCCGAAACCGTCGCGATGCCGATCGTCGTCACGGGCGATGACGTCGCCGACCTCACGCTCGTCACGCGGGCAGGAGGACGGCTGACCGGACGCTTTGTGGCCGATGCCGGCGTGGTGAGGCCGCTGCCGTCCGGGATTCGGGTGAGCGTCCGTTCCGAAAGTCGGGGCGGCGCGATGTTCACGGGCGGTGGCAACTCGAACGAGTTCCGGATAGGCACCGTGACCGTGACCGGTCCGTTCTTTATCGACGTCCAGGGACTCCCTGAGGGCTGGACCGTCAACGCGATCATGGTCGACGGCGTGGACATGATCGACGAGGCGATCGACTTGAAGGGTCAGAACGCGGCCGTCCGGATCGTGCTCTCCGATCGCGTCACCACCGTCAGCGGCGTCGTTCAAAAACAGAGCGATGCCGCGAGTCCCAGCATCGTCGTGTTTCCAGACGATGCCGCCAGGTGGACGTATCCATCGCGCTACGTGCGGACGGCGCGGGCGGACAACCGTGGACGCTTTCAGATCGAAGGGCTTCCGCCCACCAGTTACATGGTGGCCGCGGTGGATTACCTCGAAGACGGCGATGAGCAGGACCCGCAGTTCCTCGAACGGCTGCGCGGTCGCGCCACCAGATTCTCGCTCCGCGACGGAGAGCAGCGGTCGATCAAGCTCGAGGCCGTGACACGGTAGCCGGTAGCCGGTAGCCGTTCAGGCTATCGGGCTACCAGCTACCAGCTGCCAGCTGCCAGCTGCCAGCTGCCAGCTAGAAATAGTCCCCCCGCCAATAGAAGACGTCCTCGGCCTTTGCCGGCATCGGCACGTCGGCGAGCGGCCGGATCATGAAGACGTCGCGCGCGTCCGAGCGATCCCTGAGCTGGAGCTGCGGCGGCACGGGAAACGCCGACGGCCACCACGCACGGATGAATGGCGGTGGCTGACTCGGCTCGCGTGCGACGAGCACCTGCAGTATCGCGCCCAGTCGCGCGCCCGCGGGATCGCGATCACCAGCCTCCTCGAGCGTCCACCCGTGAGCATTCTGGTGCAGGATGACGTAGGCGACTGCTGACGCACCTTCTTCGGCGACGAAGAACTCGACCTGCCTGAGCCCGACGGGACCGAGCCCGGCAAGGAGCCGCTTCTTGGACAGCGCGTAGTGAATCAGCGACGCGTCGCGTCGAAGCGCGAACGGCACACCGGCCGAGCGCGTGTCGTGCATCGCGGCGAGGGCCGGCAGATCGCGGTCGTCGCCGGCGCGCACGAGCATCGCCGGTGCGCCACCGCGACGAGTCAAGACGTCCACAGTGACCTCATCGAGCGGCACGGGCTCGAATCCGAGGCGACGATAGAACTCCGGACCGATCTCGGAGAAGAGCGACGCGAGCCATGCACCGTCGCGGCGTGCCTGCGCGACCATCTGCTCGACCAGCGCGGACGCGTGGCCACGGCGGCGCTGCGCGGGCGGCGTGTAGACCGCACCGATGCCGCACATCCACCCGACGCGGTCGTTGAGGCGGACATCGAAGCGATACTGCTTGGCGGTCGCCAGCAGCTCCCCGGCCTCGTCCACCAGAGCATAGCGACGCAGATGGTCGCGCGCCCACGGTGTACGCAGTTGCGCCGCATTCCAGCGCCCATACGCGGCCCGCGACAGGCCTTCGTGCCAGATCTGAAAGGTGTGATCGAGGATGCGGTCGAGAAGCGCGCCTTCAGCAAGGATCATGTTCATGCGAGTGGAGCATCGATTGTAGCGGTGCCACTCATGGGCGACTTTGATGTAGAAAGGGTCATGACGAACACTTCCGACGATCTACGGTATCCAATCGGACGCTTCAAGGCCGTCATGCCGGTGACCAACGAGCTGCGCGGCGCTTCGATCAACGCGATCGACGGCCTTCCGGCACGCATGCGGGAGGCCGTGGCCGGCCTGAACGACGGACAACTCGACACCGCGTACCGCCCGGGTGGCTGGACGGTGCGACAGGTGGTTCACCACGTGGCGGACAGCCACATGAACGGCTACATCCGAATCAAGCTCGCGCTGACGGAGGACACGCCGACGATCAAGCCATACGACGAGAACGCCTGGTCATCGCTCGCCGACATGCGTTTGCCCGTCGCCGTGTCCCTGAGTCTCCTGGACGGCATTCACACACGCTGGGTCGCGGTGTACCAGGCGATGGCGGCGGACCAGTTTTTACGCTCCTTCGTGCATCCCGAGGTCGGCGCGGAGATGACGCTGGACCAGCACCTCCAGATGTACGCCTGGCACTCGCACCATCATCTGGCGCACATCACCGAACTGCGCCGGCGCGAGCGATGGTAAGATGACGTCCGCATCGACACTGCCTCAGTGCGGAAGGACGTTCAGGTGGCACAGGACAAGCCGGACATCGGCGACGCGCTGGGAATGATCGAGACGCGCGGCCTCATCGGCATGATCGAGGCGGCCGACGCCATGCTCAAGACGGCGAACGTCGTGCTCGTCAGCTGGCAGAAAGTCGATGCCGGGCTGGTCACGGCGCTGATCCGTGGTGACGTTGGCTCGGTCAAGGCGGCCACCGACGCCGGGGCCGCCGCCGCACGCAGGGTCGGTGAGCTGATCGGCGTCCACGTCATCGCGCGTCCCGCCGACGGCCTCGAGAAAGTTTTTCCGATCCGCTAGGACGCCGGCGCCGCCGCTCGCGGGCGGCCAACGGCCTGAGCGGAAGCTCCTCTCCCACCATCAACAACGGTTCGGTCGGGCGGTCCATGTTGTACAAGCGGCCGTCCACCGTGCGGGCGTACAGCTGATCACCACCGATGAACAGCGCCAGCGGGCCGCCGTCGCCGATGGCTTCATAGAGGCGAATGCCGAACACCTCGCGCAGCGTCGACAGCAGCCGGCGCATCTGCGGGATCGAAAAGCCCCGGCGACGAAGATCCGCGAGGACCTGCAACTCCAGAACGTCCATCGGCGTGTACCGCCGCTCGGTGAAGCCGCCGGCCTCCGTCCGATGCGAGGCGATCGCGGACACGAAGAGGCGGCGCGTGTCCCACCATTGAAGCTGCCGGGCACTCAAGCCGGTGAGCACCGCCACTTCTCGCGACGAGTAGAACTTCTTGAGCCTCACAGGCCAAATCGATCCGGCCGGACCAGAGCGAGCTCGGGGCGCTCACGCCCGTCGAGTACGAGGTCGGCGATGAGTGCGGCCGTCAGAGGCGCCAGGAGCACGCCGTTTCGGTAGTGGCCCGCTGCGTGAAACACGTGTGGCATTGTCGACGAACGCCCGATGACGGGCAACTCGTCGGCGGTCTTTGGACGGAGGCCGGCTCGGGCCTCGTGAAACCGCGCCTGACGCAGCGCGGGCATCAGATCAACGGCCGCGTTCAGCAACCCGCGCACGCCGTCGGCAGTGGTGCGCTCGTCGAAGCCCACGTCCTCAACCGTCGCGCCGACGAGTACCGACCCATCGCGCCACGGCACGATGTAACAGTCGGTGCCCCACACAACCCGGGATGCCGGCCGCTCGTCGACGGTGAGGTGCACGAGCTGCCCGCGAATCGGCCGCACGGCTGGAGACGGAGGCGGACCCGCGACCTCGATGGGCCAGGCCCCGGCCGCCAGAACCACGGCATCCGACTCCATCCCGCCGTCCGCGGTGATCACGGTCGCGTGCTGGCTGCCGGCCTCGACGCGCAGCACACGCGCGCTCGTCAGGCGCGCGCCGCGATTGGTCGCCGCCTGCACGAGCGCCGCGATCAGTTGTGAGGGTGCCACGTAGCCGTGCTCACTCAGCAGCAACGCTGACGTCACCCGATCGGACAACCCCGGTTCCAGCCCCGCGGCCTCACGCGCATCGAAGAGCGCGTGGGTCACGCCGGCGGCCTGCAGGAGTCGAGAGGCGTCGCCGAGCGTGGATGCCTGAACCGAATCGAGCGCGACCTGCAACGTGCCGCTGCGCTCGTACTCCACCGCCTGGCCGGAGTCGGTCCGCACCCGCTGGATGAAGTCATCCCACGACGCGAGACTGCACAGTGCAAGTTGCTGAAAAGACGCGGCGTGACTCTCGATGTATGGGGCGAGGATGCCGGCCGAGGCGCCAGTGGCGCCGCGGCCCGCGCCCCGCACATCGACGAGACGCACCCGCGCGCCGCGGGACGCAAGCTCGTGGGCCACGGCGCAGCCCACGACGCCCGCGCCGACGACGATGACGTTCACACGGACGATTCTAGTCGGTTGGGGATTCTGGTTCCTGGTTCGTGGTTCCTGGTTCTTGGTCGATTGCTGGCTGGCAGTTCGCAGCACTTACGCCAAGAACCACCAACCACGAACCACGAACCCGATCAGAACCGGAACGCGGAGCCGACCGTGAGTCGTCGCGGCTGTTGCGCGCTCGTCGGCTGGCCGAAGAATCTCGATCCAATCACGCCGCTGAACCCGCCGTAGTTGACATGGTTCAGGACGTTGTCGGCTCTGACGAAGAACTCCATGGTGTAGCGCGCGTTGAAGGCCTGCGCGTCGCCGCCGCCACCACGGCCCCCGCCCTGTCCACCACGACCGCCGCCGGGGCCTTGGGCAAACTGCACCTGCTGATTTCCACCGCCGCCTGTCGCTCCACCAGCGCCTGGCCCGCCGGGGCCGCCGCGGAATCCACCCCCGGGGCCGCCAGGACCACCGGGACCACCAGGTTGCTGGCCACGCGAGCCGCCGAGCGCGATCTGCTTCGTGAGGTTGAGATTGAGCGTCCACGTGGAAGCGCCGCGCTCCGTGTTGCGACCCACGCCGTCCGGCCGATCGATGACGCCGTCGTGGTTCAAGTCCTGTCCCGTCGTGATGGTATACGGCGGCGCCGACTGCGCCTGCACGTTGATGCTGGTGCGCACGCCATAGACAAGAGGCACATTGACCATGCCTTGAATACGATGCCGGATGTCCTGTCTCGAGGGTCCCCATTCAGCGTCGGGATTCAGGCTATCGACCGGAAGCTGCGTCGCATTATCGGCGTAGTTCCTCACCTGCCCCAGGCTGTAGTTCACGTTCATGAAGATGTTGCGGCGTGGGAACCGGTAGATCCCGCGGAGCTCCAGGCGATCGCTCGTCGAGCGCCCCGTCGATTCGATCTGAGACACGGTGCCGATGGTGTCATCCGGACGCTCGCCGAGCGCATTCGGCGCGTTGATGTTGATCGAGCGAAGCTGGTTGCGGCCGCGCAACATCTGATAGCTCGCCTGGAGCGAGAGGTTCTGCGTCACCTGTCGTTCCACACCGATGGACGCCTGGTGCACCTTCGGCATCTCGAGATCCGGGCTTGCCTGTACCCGACCGCCGGGCTGAGGATCCGCCTGGTTGCCAGTCGAGGGATCGGGGAACCCGGGCTCGTAGATGGTCAAGTCGCGCTGGGCGATGCCGTTCACGCGCAGCGTCTGGTCGTAGAGGCTCGAATCGTACCAGTCGTAGAACAAGCCATAGCCGCCGCGGATGCTCGTCCTGTTTCCCCACGGCGTCCACGTGAACCCAACTCGCGGCATCAGGTTCACGCGGTCATTGATATGCGATTGCATTTCATTGCGGACGCCGACGCCGAACGAGAGCTTGTTGTTCACACGGACGTCGTCGGACCAGTAGAAGCCCAGGTTGTACTGCGAGAACGACGTGTTCACCTGTCCGAGACGCTGCGTGAAGATGATCGGGTGTCCGGCGCGATACTCGTCGATGTTGCTGAACGTGAACGTCCCAGCGGCGTTTCGCGCGTCGAAGTTGTCGTAGCGTCCGCCCTCGAGCAGGAAGCCCACACGCATCTGCTGCTTGCGCCCGATGTTGAAGTCCAGGTTGTCGGCCAGCTCGAAGGTTCGAGAGGACCCCTCGCTCCAGACGCCCGCACCACCCCTGGTGAACGCGTCCAGGACGACGATCGTCGGCGCGCTCGATGCGGACGTCTGATGGCTGTCCTGCGCGTACACCTGCAGCCGCACCTCGTGGAGCATCGTCTTCCGGACGACGCCTTGCATCTGGGCGCGCAGCTGCTGGTTGTGGCTCCCGACGTCGAACGCACGATCGGCGAGGTTGAACCCGCCGACACCACTGTTGCGGGTCGCACTTTCGCCGCGCCGGTATTCGAGGCGCAGCGTCTGATTGTTCGTGAGCGCGTGCTCGAGGCCGGCGGTGACATTCGTCGATTCGGTAGGCCGTCGCACGTATTCGCCGAGGCGATTCCCGAGCTCATCGACGGCCACGATGGTGTCGGCCTGGTAGTCGCGGCGGCCGTCCACACCGAGACGAATCGAGGTCTTCCCCGCGACGAGCGGTCCGCGCGCACCGAAGTTGAAGTTCCGGTTCTGCTCGGGTGTCTTCGCGTTGGCGAACGCGTTGCGCGCGTTCATCGAATCGCTGCGAAAGTTGAAGCTGCCGTTGCCGTTCCACTGACGGACGTTCGGCCGCGTGATGATCTCGATCTGCGTCCGCCCGGCATCATGGTTGTCGGCCGAGAACGAGTTCGTACGGAACCGGATCTGCTGGATCTCGTCGCGCGACGGCAGACGTCCGCCGCGGAAGCCGTTCACCTGGAATACCGCGCCCGAACCGCCGGCCATCGCCGCCAGCACGGCGGCCAGCTCCTCCGGGTCCTCCGGCAGTTCCTCGATCTCCGACTCCTCGAGGGTCGTGCTCTGCGAGTTGCCTCGCCGGTCGTCGAGCGCCGTCGTGTCGTTGACGACGACCTCTTCCTGCACGCCTGCGATCTTCAAGGTCACGTTGTGATTCATCGCGCCGCGGCGCAGCGTCACCGGACCCTCGTACGGCTCGAATCCCTGAAACTCGACGTGCAGCTTCGCGGCACCCGGCGGCAGGTTGGGCGACATCGCCACTCCCCGCTCGTCGGTCGTGAACGTCACCGCGTTGCCGGTCGCGGGCGTGACGATGATCGTCGCCGAGGGAATCCCCGCGCCCGTTTCGTCGACGACCACGAGACGGAGCTGTGTTTGACTGGCGTTCTGCGCGTAAACAGGAACCGCGATGAGGAAGGCGATGAGGATGAAGGGGAGCCGTTTCATTTGGTAAAGGTACTTCCCTTGAAATTGGGGTTGATCCGATAGCTCTTGATCGCCCACTCCTCGCTCGTCTCACCGCTCGTGCCGCGCGTGATGAGGTGCGGGAGCTTGATGCCGTTGACGACCTTGTATTCGGACAGGTGCATTTCGAGCGTCGCCGGAGGACCCTGCGCTCCGCGGCCGCGACGTCCTTGTGCTGGATCCTGAGCGCCGGCCGGAGGGCCTGCGACCGGATCGCCCGCGGCTGGTTGATTACCGCCACGCGCCGGTCCGCCCCGACCGCCTCGCTGCCCGCCACCCGTCCACGAGAGCATCAACGGCAGATGCGAGATCGACTCGAGAAAGAGCCGCGTCGCGACGCCATCGGGTGTCTTCACTTCGAGTACATCCGCCGTTCCGTCAGGCGACTGCGCGGTTCCAATCCAGGCTACGGGCGCATTGGTCGTGAGCAGGATGCCGAGGAGAAGCCGCGCCACTTCGGTTTGCCGGTTGCGCCGCTGCAATTCCTTCAGACGCTCGGGATCGATCTGCGCGGCACCGCGGCCTGGATCACCGCCGGCCCCGGCCTGACCGCCGCCAAAGCCACCGCCCTGCCGCCCGCCGAAGCCGCCGCCACCGAAGTCTCCACCCCGGCCGCCACCGAAATCACCGCCGCGGCCGAAACCGCCGCGGCCGCCACCGCTGTTCTCGTCCCAGATGTCGTTGCCGTTCAACACTTCGACGCGGTCGATGCCCGGGCCGCCAGGGCCGAGGCTGAGCGATTCGTTGCGGCGGAACTTGTCGGGAAGTTCGAAGAAGATCTCGGTGTCGCCTTCAAGCGTGAGGTTGCCCTGGCCGCGGCGCATCGTGCCCTTGGCCTGCAGCCGCTTGATCTCCGCCAGCTTGTCATCCCCGCCGATCGCTTTACGCGCCTCGGCGAGCAGGAACGCACCTTTGGCCAGATCCTCCGTCTGCCCGGCGGCCAGCGTGCTGAACGCAAGTAAGGCGACGGCCGCCGCTACGAGGGCGACGGATGAGGACACGAGTCGCTGCATGTGCATGAGCCTTCCATTATCCCGGCCCGCGCCCAGGGCATGGTTAAGCACGGGCAAAGAGTTTGTTAAGAATGTAAAACCTTCAAAATCAGTGCGTTACGGCTATTTCGTTGGTGTTAGACTCGCGTCGTGAAGATCAGAAGGCCGTCTGGACCGACGCTGGTCACGCTCGGGTTGCTCGTCCTGCTGCCGGCCCTCGCCGTCCTCCAGTATCGCTGGGTCGGACAGGTGAGCACCGCGGAGCGCGAGCGCATGCAGCGAAACCTCCGCACCGCGGCGGGACTATTCCGCGAGGGTTTCGACGGTGAGATCGTCCGCGCCGTGCTGAGCCTGCAGGTCGGTCCGGCGACCGCACGGGAAGGCGCGTCCGAACGCTACACCGACCGCTACGACACGTGGCTGAATACGGCGGCTCACCCCCAGGTCGTCGCAGATGTCCTGTTGCTCGATGCTGACGCCGGACAGTTGCGGCTTCGCCGCTGGGACGCGGAGACGCATACCTTTGATTCGACGCCGTGGCCCGCCGTGCTGACGCAGGGGCGACCCCACTTTGAACAGGAGCTTTCCGACTTCACGGCCGGACGTCCGTTCAGTCGTCGTCCCGTCTTCCGCGACGAAGAGTCATTGATCGTCACGCCGTTGCGCAATCTGGTGGTGCCCGCGCGGCCCGCTCCAGGTCCGCAGACCGTCACCCCGGTCTTTGGCTTCACGATCATTCAGCTCAACGTGCCGTACGTCCGCGAGCAGATGTTGCCCGAGCTCGCACAGCGCCACTTCACGCACGCCGAAGGCGACGTGTATCGCGTCGCGGTGACCAGCGCCGACGATCCGAAGAGAGTCTTGTTCCGCTCTGATCCTGATGCGCCGGTCGATCCCACGCGGGCCGACGCCACCGCGTCGCTGCTTGGCCGTTCAGATCCTGCGTTCTTCTTTGCGCGCCCGCCGCGCCCGCCTGGCGATGGCGATGGCGACCGCGATCGAGACCAGGACCGTGGAGGCAGCCGGCGCCGCGGAGGCAATGACGGACCGAACCTGTCAGGTGGCCGGCCCGAAGACGCGTCTGGCCGTTGGCTCCTTCTGATTCAGCACCAGAGCGGATCGCTCGAGGCTGCCGTCGCCAGCGTGAGACGACGCAATCTGGGCATCAGCTTTGGGGTGCTCTTGCTCCTGACGGTGAGCGTCGCGCTGCTGGCCGCCACGTCGCGCCGCGCCCACCGGCTGGCGCGTCAGCAGATGGAGTTCGTCGCCGGTGTCTCGCACGAGCTGCGCACGCCGGTTGCCGTGATCCGATCCGCCGCCGAGAACCTCTCGCACGGCGTCGTGAGCGGCGATCGCGTGAAGAGCTACGGCCAGCTGCTCGAGACCGAAGCCAAACGTCTCGGCGAGATGGTCGAACGCGTGCTGCAGTACGCGGGCATCGAATCAGGTCTCGGCTTCGGAGCGCGTGTCGCGCTGTCACCTTCGGAGATTATCGACGGGGCCATCGACAGCTCGGTCCCGCTGCTCGACACCGCGGAGATCCAGGTGCATCGTGAGATTGCAACCGGCCTGCCTCCGGTGCTTGGCGATGCCGCGGCCCTTCGGTCGGCGGTGCAGAATCTCATCGCCAACGCCGTGAAGTATGGCGGCCGGGACCGCTGGGTCGGGATCCGCGCCGAGCACGCCACCGACCGGCGCCGATCCGAGGTTCGCATCACGGTGAGCGATCACGGCGCAGGCATTCCGGCGTCGGAGCTTCCGCACATCTTCGACCCGTTCTATCGGGGAGCCGATGCCGTCGATCGCCAGGTGCACGGCAATGGACTCGGCTTGTCGCTCGTGAAGCGGATCGTCAACGCCCATGACGGACGCGTCACCGTCACCACACGCGCGGGCGCGGGAAGCTCGTTCACGATCTCTCTACCGGCGGCCGCGCACGATGCACGGACGGGCGCCGTTGCGAGCGAACTACAAACCACGCACTTCTGATCCCTGGGCTCTACAATCAGCTGATGCAGCCGCGGCGCCTACTCCTGGTCGAGGACGAGCCCGGGCTGGTCATGACGCTCACCGATCGGCTGGTGTCAGAAGGATACGAGGTGACGAGCGAGGGCGACGCCGTCAAAGGTCTCGCGCGCGCAAGCACCGGGGCCTTCGACGCGATCCTGCTCGACGTCATGCTGCCCGGCGGCAACGGATTCGACGTGTGCCGGACGCTGAGACAGCGCGGCATCCAGACACCAATCCTCATGCTGACCGCACGCGGCCAGGTCGTCGATCGCGTCGTCGGTCTGAAGCTTGGCGCAGACGACTACCTGGTGAAGCCATTCGAGATGGCGGAGCTCCTCGCGCGCGTCGAGGCGCTCATTCGTCGTGGCGCCACCCAGGCGGCGGCGGTGGGCGTGACCGGCGAAACCTTCCGCTTCGGCGAAGTGACGATTGATTTCCGCAAGGCGGAAGTGAGCAAGACCGGGCTGCAGCTCGAGCTCTCGGCGCGCGAGTTCAAGCTGCTCAAGTATTTCGTGGAGCACCGCGGAGCGGCCTTGTCCCGAGACGAGCTCCTGAACGAGGTCTGGGGTTACAACGCGATGCCCTCGACCAGGACCGTCGATGTCCACGTCGCCTGGCTCCGACAGAAAGTCGAAGAAAATCCCCGGCATCCGCAATACATTCTTACCGTGCACGGACTCGGGTATAAATTCGTCGGCTGACAGGACAGGCCGGTCCAAAGAACAGGACCCGCCACTATGGAAGCCCGGGGACAGGTCCGAAAAACAGGCCGGTGGCGCTCAGCTCGATCGGCAAAATCACACGGGTTTTGGCGATCGGCTCAGGCATAGCCCTTGCTCAGACCACGAGCACGAGGTCTTGAAACATGGAGATCAGCAGGGCGGCAACGGGACTCCTGGCGGCGGTCTGCATCGCAGCAGGTGCCGGTGGAACATATCTGGCAGTCAAGAACGCCAGCCAATCGTCCTCGCCTCGAGTGTCGGTCACTCCGGAACCGGCCGCACCGGTCACGGTTGAGCAATCTGAAGGCGTGGTAGCCGAGGCCGAGGCTCCAGTGCCGGCAGCACCCCCGGCCCCAATCGCCGTTGCACCCAGGCCCGCCGCGCCCCCGCGGAAGCCGGCGACGGCCCCAGCACCACGTGCAAGTGCTCCTCCGGTCGCGACCATACCCGAGCCCGCGCCGCCGCGCGAAGAACCGCCCGTGGCAGTCGTGCCGCCGTCCATCACTGACAATCAGGCGTCGCGATCGGTCGAACCCGCGGGGCCGACTTATGACGAGCTGGTCGTCGCGGCCCAATCGGTCATCGGACTGCAGATGGAATCATCCGTGACGAGCGAGCGCGCGCGTGTGGAGGATGAAGTCGTCGCCCGCGTGAGTCGCGACGTCAAGGTCGGCGACCGCGTGGCCATTCCGGCCGGCGCACGCGCGCACGGCGAAGTCACGCTCGTCGAGAAGGGCGGCCGCGTTCGCGATCGTGCGCGGCTGGGCGTGCGCTTCACCTCGATCGTCCTGGCGGACGGCACACGTCTGCCGATTCAAACCGAAGCGGTCTATCGTGAAGGCGATGCGCCGAGTCGCGAAAGCGCGGCCAAGATTGGCGGCGGAGCGATCGGCGGAGCGATCATCGGTGGACTCCTCGGCGGCGCCAAGGGCGCGGCCATTGGTGGCACGGTCGGTGCGGGTGCCGGCACCGCGGCCGTGATGACCGGCGGCCGCAACAACGCGACGCTGTCGTCGGGCTCGCGACTCACCGTCCGGCTGGAAGAGCCGGTCAGCGTCACGGTCGAACGATAAGGGACAGGCCGGTCAGGAAAAGGGCCGGCTTCGCCGGCCCTTTCCATGTACGGGTAAGATGCTGGGCTGGAGGCTCCACATGCACGCACGCATCCTCGTCGTCGCCGCTCTCGTAGCGCTCGTCGCAGCGCCCGCCTGGGCGCAGGTCAAGAAATCGGAAATGCCGGGTATCCGCAACTACTCGCGCGTCGACGCGACCGTGGGTTGTGGGGGCCAGGTCGATCCGACCGCCATGGCCGCCTTGAAGAAGGAAGGTTTCGTGTCGGTCATCAACCTTCGGCTGCCGACCGAACCCGGCGCCGATGTCGACGCCGGCCGCGCCGCCGCCCAATCCGCGGGACTCAAGTACATTCACCTGCCGTTCAACGCCGCGATGCCCGATTCGAAGGTCGTCTCTGATTTCCTCGGAGCCGTGGCTGACAAGAGCAACCAGCCGGTCTTCATCCATTGCGGCTCGGCGAACCGTGTCGGCGCCGTGTGGATGATCAAACGCGCGCTGCAGGACGGATGGCCGGTCGAGAGGGCGCAGGCGGAGGGCGAAGCCATCGGGCTCACAAGTCCGCAACTGACGGCATTTGCCGTGACCTATATCAAGGAGCACCCGGCAAAACGGTGAGGGGGGTGAAGGTTTTTCGCGTGCCGAACGCGATTTACCGGCGTCCCAGGATGTGATCTATACTTATCCGTTTCGTGCGTGCGGCGATTTCACCGACTTGATGGGCCGCGCCCGCCGGTAATACCGGCACGCTCTATCTAAGTCGCGAACCCCAGGCCCGCGACGACGTCGTTGGGCCTTTTCTGTTTTCGAGGAGCAACATGTCGCGTTTTACGTTCACGTCAGAATCGGTCTCCGAAGGGCATCCCGATAAGGTTTGCGACTACATCTCCGACTCGGTCCTCGACGCGTGTTTCGAGCAGGACCCCAGGAGCCGCGTGGCGTGCGAAACGCTGGTCAAGAGCGACCATGTGGTCCTCGCCGGTGAGATCACGACCAACGCCAAATTCGATTACGAGAAGGTCGTCCGCCAGGCCGTCAAGGAAATCGGCTACACGGATACGTCCGAGCCGTTCTGCGACACGACGCTGAAGATCATCCAGCTGATCACGAAGCAGTCCAACGAGATCTCGCAGGGCGTCACCGAGGCCACCAGCCAGAGCGGCGATCAGGGTGCCGGCGACCAGGGCATCATGTTCGGCTACGCGACGGACGAATCGCCCGAGATGATGCCGCTGCCGATCCTGCTGGCGCACAAGCTGATGAAGCTGATGGCCGACGATCGCCACGCCGGCAAGTACACCTGGCTGCGTCCGGACAGCAAATCGCAGGTCTCGCTCAACTACGACGGCAACCAGCCGCTGGACGTCACCGCGGTCGTCGTCTCCACACAGCACTCGCCCGCCGCCGATCAGAAGAAGATCACCGAGTACGTCCGTGAGGAGCTCGGTCCGAAGGCGCTTGGCAAGTGGTGGAACAAGAGCCTGACCCTCTTCGTGAACCCGACCGGCAGCTTCATCCACGGCGGACCGTCAGCCGACGCCGGCGTCACTGGCCGCAAGATCATCGTCGACAGCTACGGCGGCTGGGGCCGTCACGGTGGCGGCGCGTTCAGCGGCAAGGACCCCTCAAAGGTCGACCGCAGCAGCGCCTACTTCTGCCGCTACGTCGCCAAGCAGGTGGTCTCGGGGGGCTTTGCCAAGAAAGCGGAAATCCAGGTCGGCTACGCCATCGGCATGGCGAAGCCGGTGTCGGTGAAGGTCGATACGTTCGGCACTGGTGACGAGCGAGCGGCGGCGGAGTTCGTGATGAACAACTTCGACTTCCGCCCGCGCGCGATCATCGAGAAGCTGGACCTGCTGCGACCGATCTATCGGCAGTCCACCAACTACGGTCACTTCGGCCGCACGGGCCTCCCGTGGGAAGCGGTCGAAAAGGCCGCAGCCGTCGCTAAGTAAGTGGCCAGGGGGAAGAGGATCGGGGCTAGATCCTCTCTTCCCCCTTCCCCCTAGCCCCCTTCCCCCTTCGAGCGTCAGTACCTCTCATACCAGCGGCGGCTTCGCAGCGTCACCGCTTTCTGCACATCCCCCACACGCCCGGCAGCAAGGTTGGCGTCCTGTTGTGACACGCCGACCGAAGTGAGCAATGCACGCATGTCGTCCTTCAGCGCGTCTACCTGACGCTCACTCAGGTCGTGCGCCGCGGCCGCCGTCCACAGCAGCGTCGCCAGGCGCGTCAGGGCCTCCTCGTTCAGCGATCGCGTTGCCAGCATGCTGCTGATCGTGGTGGACAGGGCGCGTGTGGCGGCGATGCCTTCGGGCTCTTCGGTGAACACGACCAGATCGTCGGCCAGATCCTGCGACGCCTGCGGGTCTCCGCTGGTTACGCTCTCGAGGTCGCGGCGCAGATCGGCGAGTCGGTTCGGCACGTCTCCGGTCTTGGCCGGCGGCTCGCCGTCTCCCTGACGACAGCCAGCGAGGCTCACGGCCGCGGCCAGCAACAGGACGTGCACGGTGCGTAGTCTCATAGGCTCCAGAGAGTGACTGACGCGACGAACGGTGTCAACGCGGGTGCCTGCCGCCACGCCGAGACCAGCCACAAAGAGGACTCCTTCGTGGCTGGAGCGTCTTTGTGGTCTTGGTGGCTCTTGCAGAGGCCCTGCGACTTCAGGTACGCTGTGCCTCACATGGTCGCCGTCCTCCACCACGCGCATCATCACCGCCACGGCCACGCTGGCCGGCCGGCAGGACTGCGCGCGCGAACGGACTGAACCCGATCAACGACTTCGCGACTACTGCAGCCCCGCCGGAAAAGGCGGGGTTTTTCTTGTACGGCCGAAGCCTTGGCGGAGGCGGAAACCTGGAACCCGGAACAGCGATATGGACTTCTCGAAACTCGATGGACTCATTCCCGCGGTCGTGCAGGATCACGCCAACGGTGAAGTGCTGATGGTCGGCTTCATGAATCCGGAGGCCTGGGAGATCACGCGCCGCACGGGGTACGTGACGTTCTTCAGCCGGACCCGGAACACGCTCTGGACCAAGGGCGAGACGTCCGGCAACCGGCTCGCGGTCCGCGACATCTTCGTGGATTGCGACGATGACACCGTGCTGGTCAAAGCCGAGCGTCTCGGCGACGGCAACGTGTGTCACACCGGCGAGCGCACCTGCTTCTTTCAGCGCGCGGAAGGGATCACCATTCCATGAAGCTCAAGCTCGGTCTTCCGAAAGGCTCCCTGCAGGACGCGACGATTCAGCTGTTCGCGCGCGCTGGCTTCAACATCTACGTCAACACACGGTCCTACTTTCCCTCGATCGACGACCCTGAGATCGAGTGCATGCTGATTCGCGCCCAGGAAATGACCCGTTACGTGTGTGAAGGCGTGCTCGACGCCGGCCTCACCGGGCTCGACTGGGTGGCCGAGCACCGCCATGGCCGCGACGCGCACGCGTGCGTGACGAGCCTGGCGGACCTGGTGTACTCGAAGCAAAGCTTTGGCAAAGTCCGCTGGGTGCTCGCCGCGCCCGAGGACTCGCGGTTCAAGTCACCTCAGGATTTCACGGGCGCGGTCATCGCCACTGAGCTCGTGCAGGTGACGCGCGACTACTTCGACAAGCTCGGTGTGAAAGTGAAGCGCGTCGAATTCTCGTGGGGCGCCACCGAGGTCAAGCCGCCCGTGCTGGCCGACGGCATCGTCGAGGCCACGGAAACCGGCTCGACGCTTCGCGCCAACCGGCTGCGGATTCTCGACACCGTCATGGAGTCCAACACGCAGCTCATCGTCAATGAGAGCGCGCTGGCCGAAGACTGGAAGCGCACCAAGATCGAAAACATCGCGCTGCTGCTCCGCGCGGCGATCGAGGCGCAAGGCCGCGTCGGGCTGATGCTGAACGTGCAGCGGGCGGATCTCCAGAAGATTCTGGCGTTGCTGCCGGCGCTGCAGCGTCCCACGATCTCGTCGCTGAGCGAGGGCGAGTGGGTGGCCGTGAACACCATCATCGAAGAGCGGACGGTGCGCGACCTGATTCCGAAACTGAAGGCCGCCGGGGGACAGGGGATCGTGGAGTATCCCCTGAACAAGATCGTGGTCTGAGCTGGCTCGTGGTTCGTGGTTCGTGGTTCGTGGTTCGTGGTGGGCGTAGGCCGGGTCTGGCTCTGTAGACCCCGGCGAGTCACTCAATGATCAAGATCGTTGAATCGAGCAATCGGCGTGCCGTGGAGTCGCTGCTGTCGCCGCAACGCACACGGGACGCGGCCACCGAACGCCGCGTCGCGGGGATCGTGGCCGACGTGCGTCGTGACGGCGATCGGGCTCTGCTCCGGTACGCGCGCAGCCTCGACAAGCTGAAGGGCCCGGTCGAGGTATCACGCGAGGAGATGCGTGATATGGCCGCGACGGTATCGAAGACCGTGCGAAGCGCGATCGACGCGGCAGCCCGCAACATCCGCACGGTGGCCAGACGACAGGTGCCGCGCGGCTGGCGGGTTCGCGTGGCGCCTGGAGTCAGCGTCGAACAGCGAGTGATCCCACTCGACCGAGTCGGCTGCTACGTGCCGGGTGGACGATATCCCCTGCCCTCCTCGCTGCTGATGACCGCCATACCGGCGGCGGCCGCGGGCGTGCGCGAGGTCGTCGCCGTCTGTCCGCGCCCCGAGCCGGTCGTCATGGCCGCGGCGCTCGAGGCCGGCGTGTCGCGCCTGTTCAGAATCGGCGGCGCCCATGCCGTGGCAGCGCTGGCCTACGGCACCACATCGGTTCCACGCGTGGACAAGATCGTCGGGCCCGGCAACCGCTACGTCGCCGCCGCGAAAGCCCTCGTCGCCAGCGACTGCGGCATCGATTTCTACGCGGGTCCGACCGAGATCCTGATCGTGGCGAGCCGTGGTCCGGCTGACTGGATTGCCGCCGACCTCATCGCTCAGGCCGAGCACGATCCCGACGCGCGAGCCGTCCTGGTCACGCCCAACCGTGCATTGGCGAAGCAGGTGGCTGCCGCAGTGGCCGCTCGCATGCCTGCCACCGGTCCCGCGCGCGACTCACTCCGCGCTCACGGCGCCATCGTCATCACCCGATCCATCGTGGAAGCGATCGCGCTGGCGAACGCTGCCGCGCCCGAGCATCTTGTCGTGGACGATGACCGGTTGGCCGCACAGGTGCGGTGCGCAGGCTCGCTGTTTGTGGGGAGCTGGTCGGCGCAGGTCGCCGGCGACTACGCCATCGGGTCGAATCACGTTCTGCCGACGTCGGGTGCGGCGCGCGTACGTGGCGGCCTCTCGGCGGCTGACTTCGTCCGGCAGATCACGGTGCAGCGACTCACGCGGGCAGGGCTGACGCGAATCGGCGGCAGCGTCATCGATCTCGCGACGGCCGAAGGACTGACGGCGCACGCCGGGTCGATTGCCGTTCGTCTCGACGCATCGGCCGGTCTCGAGAACAAGACCCGCCCTACGCAACGGGGAAACAAGACCCGCCCTCCACGACGTAGCGGCGGGTCTTCAGACCCGCCGAAAACACCATGACTATTCAAGGCTATCCAGATCCGGGTGACGGGTTACGCCTTCACCTCAACGAAAACACCGGCGGCTGCTCACCGCGGGTACTCGAGGCGATTCGCCGCATCCAGACGGCCGACGTCTCGACCTATCCTTCATACCCCGCTCTCGTCCGTGCGTGCGCCGCGCACTTCGGCGTCGATCCGGACTGGGTGCTGCTGACCAACGGGCTCGACGAGGGCATCCTGATGGCGGCCGTCGGGCACATCGCGCGCGCACGCGCGTTCGACGCGGAGACCATCATTCCATTGCCGGCGTTCGATCCGTACCCGAACTCGACGGCCGCGGTCGGCGCGACCGCGGTGCGAATCCCTCCGCGCCCTGGCTTCGCGTTTCAGACCGACGAGGTCATCCAGGCGATCACGCCGCGGACGCGGATGATCTTTCTCAACACGCCGAACAATCCCACCGGGCAGCTCATCACCGTTCCCGATTTGAAACGGATCGCCGGCGCGGCGCCGGGCGCGGTGGTGCTCATCGACGAGGCCTACATCGAATTCGGCGGCGAGACGTTTCTGCCCGAGCTCCGGAACTATCCGAACGTCCTCGTCGGCCGTACGTTCTCGAAAGCGTATGGCCTGGCCGGGATGCGAGTCGGCATTCTGATCGGCCAGCCGCAATCGCTCGACGCCGTCCGCCTCGTCACGCTCCCGTTCAACATCAACGGCGTCGCGATGGCCGCCACGCTCGCCGCCCTCGAGGACCGCGAGTTCCTGCCGCGATATGCGGCGCAGGTCGTGGAATCACGGACCAGGCTCCACGCCGCCTGTCGCTCGCTCGGTCTCGAGTGCTGGACCAGTTCGGCCAATTTCGTGCTCGTGCGCGTCGGCGATGCGGTGTCGCTGTTTGTCGAGGCGCTGGCGGCTCGCGGCGTGCACGTGCGCGACCGCTCGAAGGATTCGACGACGCCGGGGTGCATCCGCATTACGGCGGGGATGCTCGACCACACGGACGCCGCCATCGAGGCTCTCGAATCGGTGGTGGCCGGGAGGCAGGCGCGATGAGCCGCTCGACCACGTTCGACCGTCACACCACCGAGACGCAGATCACGGGCAGGCTGGCGATCGACGGCCGGGGCCGCTACGACATCGGCACGGGCATCCGGTTCTTCGATCACATGCTCGAGCTGTTCACGCGTCATGGCGGCTTCGATCTGACGCTGCGCGCGACGGGGGATCTGGACGTCGATCAGCATCACACCGTCGAAGACGTCGGCATCGTGCTCGGCGAGTCCGTCCTGAAAGCGCTGGGCGCTCGCAAGGGCATCAATCGCGCGGGCTACTTCGTGATGCCGATGGACGAAACGCTCGCGGTGGTGGCGGTCGATCTGAGCGGCCGCCCGCATGCGGTCGTTGATCTGAAGGTACGTGTCCGCATGGTGGGTGACCTGCAGAGCGAGCTCGTACACGACTTCTTCGACGGCTTTGCGGCTGGTGCGCGGGCGAACGTGCACGCCAAGGTCCTGTATGGCCGGTCCAGCCACCATCACATCGAGGCGGTGTTCAAGGCATTCGCGAGGGCGCTTCGCGTCGCGTGCGCCAAGGACGCGCGGCTGGCCGAGATGCTCCCGAGCACGAAGGGTCTGCTGTGATTGCGCTCGTCGACTACGGCGCGGGCAACTTGACCTCGGTGCGGAAGGCGCTGTCCGCGCTGGGCGCCGAGTTCGCGACGCCGACGTCTCCAGACGAGCTCGGCGGCGCCGCCGGTCTGATTGTGCCTGGCGTCGGTCATTTCGCGGCCACCGAGGCACTCGACCAATCATGGCGTGAGGCCATCGGCGCCTCCGCGCGTCAGGGTACGCCGCTGTTCGGCATCTGCGTCGGCATGCAGTGGCTGTTCGAGGGGAGCGACGAAGCGCCGGGCGTCGCGGGACTCGGCGTCATGCCGGGCCGTATCGCGCGACTGGATGGGGATTCGACGCGGCGGCTCAAGGTGCCGCACGTCGGCTGGAACGCGTTGGACTTCAGGGGCACGGCCCGCCTCCTGCGCGGGCTCGACGCGGGTGCGCAGGTGTACTTCACGCACTCCTTTGCCGCGCCCGTGACCACGGAGTGCGTGGCCGCCACGACCCACGCGAACACCTTTGCCTCGGCCGTCGAGCGCGACAACATCTTCGGCGTGCAGTTCCATCCGGAAAAGTCCGGCGACGCGGGGTTGCAGATTCTCCGCAACTTTCTCGAGATCTGCCGCTGATGCTGACCAAGCGCATCATCGCGTGCCTCGACGTCCGTGACGGTCAGGTGGTCAAAGGCGTCCAGTTTCAACAGCTCCGTCACGCCGGCGATCCGGGCGAGCTCGCACGCCGCTACAACGTCGAAGGCATCGATGAGGTCGTCATCCTCGACATCACGGCCACACTCGAGAGGCGCCAGGCGCTCGCCCGCACGATCAACGCCGTCGCGCGTGAGATCTTCCTCCCGCTCACCGTCGGTGGCGGGATCAGATCCGAGGAGGATGCGGCAGCCGCGGTCGAGGCCGGCGCCGACAAGGTGAGCCTCAACACGGCGGCGCTGCGCAGCCCGGAGCTGATCACCACGCTCGCACGGCGCTACGGCAGCCAGGCGGTCATCGTCGCCATCGACGCGAAGCGGCGTGAGAACGCGTTCGCCGTCTACGTGCGCAGCGGCACGACCGATGCCGCACAGGATGCCGTGGCCTGGGCGCAGGAAGCAGAAGCGCGGGGCGCGGGAGAGATCCTGCTGACGTCGATGGATCGCGACGGCACGAAGGCCGGCTTCGACTGCGAGATGACCGCGGCCGTCTCCGACGCGGTCGACATTCCCGTCATTGCCTCTGGCGGCGCCGGCACGTTCGATCACTTCACCGACGTCTTCACGGAAGGCCACGCCGACGCTGCGCTCGCCGCCTCGATCTTTCACTACGCGGAGTCCAGCGTGACCGATCTGAAACGGCATCTGCGCGCGAAGGGCATCCCCGTCCGGCTCTGACCATGCTGATCCCCTCGATCGATTTGCAGAACGGTCACGTCGTCCAGTTGGTCCAGGGAGAGCGGCTCGCCATCGAGGCTCCGGACGCAGAGCCGTGGATTGCGCGGTTCTCGCCCTTCCCGCGCGTGCAACTGATCGACCTCGATGCCGCGCGCGGCCGCGGTGACAACGCCGCCATCGTGAGCCAGATCTGCGGGCGTCTCCCCTGCCGGGTCGGTGGAGGCATCCGCAGCGTCGCACGCGCGCGCGCCGTGCTCGCCGGCGGGGCGCATGCGGTCATCGCCAGCTCGGCCCTGTTTCGCGACGGTGCGGTTGACGTGACATTCGCCCGCGCGCTCGCCGAGGACGTCGGCGCCGATCGCGTCATCGCCGCGGTCGACAGCCGGGGCGGGCAGGTCGTGATTCACGGATGGAAGACGGCGCTGCCGATCACCGCAGTCGAGGCGGTCCGTGCGCTGGAGCCCTTCTGCTCGGAGTTTCTGTACACCCACGTCGACACCGAAGGCCTGATGCAGGGCACCAACATGGAGGCGATCATGGCCGTCCGCCACGCCACCACCCGGCGCGTCACCGCCGCCGGGGGCATCACCACGTGGGACGAGATCGACCGTCTCGACGCCGCCGCCGTTGACGCCGTCGTCGGCATGGCCATCTACACGGGCCAGCTACCGCTGGCCCATCCGTAGGTCAAAGGGCAAACGTCAAAGGGCAAAGGTCAAGTACTCAGGGAACCTGACCTTTGACATTTGCCATTTGACCTTGTTACGTCACATAACGTAATCATTACGTCTGGTAACGTAACGACGTGCAGAACCCCTTTGTCTACGGCGAGGTCGTGCCCGGCGAGGCGTTCGTCGACCGCGAGGCGGAGCTGGACCGTCTGATCGGCGACCTGTCCGCCGGGCAGAAGGTCTTCCTGATCTCGCCCCGGCGGTATGGCAAGTCCTCTCTGATCCGGCAGGCGCTGGCCACGCTCGCGCGGCGGGGCGCCCTGACCGTCGAGGTGACCGTCAGCAGCTACAGCTCCTACCTCTCCTTCCTCGAAGGCTACGCGCGCGCGCTGGCCGCGGTCGAGACGCGCTGGGACCGGGCCCGTGGCTGGCTGACCGATGTGATCACGTCGACTCGCCCCGAAGTCCGATACGAGGCCGAAGCCTCGGGGTCCGGCCACCTCGCGGTGGCGTTTCCCCTGGTGAAGAACGAGCGCGACGTGAGTCGTCTGGCGAACGAGGTCTTCGCGCTGCCCGGCCGTCTCGCGAAGGAGCGGAAGCGGGACATCGTCGTCGCCCTCGATGAGTTTCAGGCGATCGAAGGCTTCAACGGCGGCAGCGTGGAGCACGCGCTGCGGGCGGCGGCACAGCATCAACGCAAGGTGGGATACGTCTTCGCGGGCTCCGAGCCGAGCCTGATGGAGAAGATGATCGGGCCGAGGCGGCCGTTCTACAAGGCGGGGCCGGTCATGCGGCTCGACAAGATTCCGGCCGACCTCTTTGCGGCGTTCCTCGAATCACGGTTCGCCAAGAGCGGTATCCGCGCCGAGGCCGGACTCGGTGCGGCGATCGTCGACCTCGCCGGCAACCTGCCCTACGACGTGCAACGGCTCGCGCACGAGACCTGGGACGATGTCAGGAGCGCGGGTGGGCGCCGCGCCACGCTCGACACGCTGCACGCGACGCTGGTCCGGCTGCTCTCCGAGCAGGAGACGCTGTTCGAAGCCGTGTGGCAACGGCTGACGCTGGCGCAGCGGGGGGTGCTGCGCGCCGTCGTGCTGCAGGATGGACGCGAGCTGCTGTCGGCCGACACACGCGCGCGCCATCGGCTCGGCGGGCCCTCGAGCGTTCAGACGTCGCTTACCGCGCTCGGCAAGCAGGACCTGCTCCTCAAGGAGGGACCGAAATACGTCGTCGTCGATTCGCTGCTCCGCGAGTGGGTGGCCCGGAGAACCTTCTAGATGACCGCGCTGCTCGCACGCATCGGCCTGGGCCGCCCCGAGCTTCGCGCGTGGGCGATGTACGACTGGGCGAACTCGGCGTTCTGGTGCACGGTCATCGTCGCGGTCTTCCCACCGTTTTTCAGCGAGTACGCCGCGGCCGGCCTCCAGCCGATCGAAGCCACTTCCAGGTTTGCGTGGGGCACCACGATTGCCGTCACGATCGTCGCCGTGATGGCCCCGGTCCTCGGCGCGATCGCCGATCACCGCGCGCTCAAGAAGAAACTCCTTGCGGTGTTCCTGCTCATCGGCGTGACGGCAACGCTGCTCATGGCCACCATCGGCAGGGGCGACTGGTTCTACGCCCTGGTGCTCTTCATGGTCGCCAATATCGGCGTGGCCTCGACTCTCGTGTTCTACGACTCGCTCCTTCCCCACATCGCGGCACCCGAGGAGCTGGACCGTGTCTCGACGGCGGGCTTCGCTATCGGCTTCATCGGCGGGGGCGTGCTGCTGCTCATCAACCTCGCGTGGATTTTGAGCCCCTCGACGTTCGGGCTTGCCGACACGGTCGCCGCACTCAAGCTCTCGCTGGCCAGCGTCGGCGTCTGGTGGCTGGTCTTTTCGATCCCGCTCTTTCGGACGGTGTCGGAACCCGCCGCCGGACTGGGCGAGCTCGGCGGGCGCGGCGGGGCCGGCCAGATTCGCGCAGCTGTGGTCGCCGCATGGCGGACGTTGCAGGAGCTTCGCCGTAACCGGAATGCCTTCCTGATGCTGATCGCGTTCCTGATCTACAACGACGGCATCCAGACGATCATCCGAATGTCCTCGATTTACGGTGCGGAGATCGGCATCGACCGCAACGCACAGATTGCAGCGTTCGTCATGGTGCAGTTCGTCGGCGTGCCGTGCGCGTTCCTGTTTGGCGCGGTGGCCGGGCGCATCGGCGCGAAGACCGCGCTCTTCGGCACGCTGGCGGTCTATGCCGGCATCAGCATGCTGGGGTATTTCATGACCACCGAATGGCAGTTCTTCGCACTCGCCTTCCTCGTGGGCACGGTCCAAGGCGGCAGCCAGGCGCTCAGCCGGTCGCTCTTCGCCCGCATGATCCCGAAGGCCAAGTCGTCGGAGTACTTCGGTTTCTTCGCGGTGTTCGAGAAGTTCGCGGGCATCGCGGGCCCGGCCGTCTTTGCCGCGTCAATCACCCTGTTTGGGTCCAGCAGAGCTGCCGTACTGTCCGTCATCGTCTTTTTCGTGCTCGGAGGCTTGGTCCTGACCCGGGTTGACGTGGCCGCGGGTGAGGCCCAGGGACGCCTGCCTTCTCTTTGACACATCCGCGCGTTTGCGCCATTCTCCAAGTCTGAACGCATGCTGACGGTTCCCCCCTCAGAATGTCCGAGATGATCGGACGTGCCATCTCGCACTACAAGGTGGTCGCCACGCTGGGCTCCGGCGGCATGGGAGTGGTGTATCTGGCCGAAGACGAACGCCTGGGCCGCCAGGTGGCGCTCAAGTTCCTGCCCGCAGAATCGGTGAGCAGCCGCCAGGCCCTCGATCGCTTCCGTGTCGAAGCCCGTGCCGCCAGCTCCCTGAGCCATCCCGGCATCTGTGCCATCTACGACATCGGCGAAGAATCCGGAGCGCCGTACATCGTGATGGAGGCGCTCAAGGGTGAGAGCCTGCGGGATCGCATCAATCGCGGCCCGGTGAAGGTGGCCGATCTTCTGGACGTCGCGATTCAGCTGGCCGACGCGCTGGACGCCGCCCATGCACAGGGCATCATTCACCGCGACATCAAGCCGTCGAACATCTTCGTGGGCGACAAGAATCGCGTGAAGATTCTCGATTTCGGTCTGGCCAAGCTCTCGCAGCCCGCCCAACCGTCGAGCGGCACCACCACGCGGCGTCTCGATGTCAGCACACAGCTCGATCTGACGATGCCGGGCTCGGCGCTCGGCACCGTGTCGTACATGTCGCCGGAACAGGCGCGCGGCGACGAGGTCGACACCCGCACGGATCTCTTCTCGCTGGGTGTCGTGCTCTACGAGATGGCGACCGGAGTCCAGGCATTTGGCGGCACCACCGCGGCGGTCGTGTTCGACGCGATCCTGAACCGCACGCCTCGGCCGATCACGCACCTCAACCCGCATATCCCGCCGCGTCTCGAAGCGGTGATCGCCACCGCGCTCGAAAAAGATCGCGCGCTCCGGCATCAGCACGCGTCAGACCTCGAGGCCGAGCTCAAACGCCTCAGGCGCGATCTGGAGTCCGGTTCTCACGTAGGCGTCGGCGAGAGCCGGACCGCCGTGGCACCCGCAATCGTGGACGGACGGCAGCCGAGCGGGTCGGCGCCACCAGCACCGCCCCCGCAGGCGCATCAGTCGTCATCGTGGCGATATCGCATCGCGGGGCTGGCGCTGATCGTGGTCGCCGCCCTCGGCTTCTACTTCTGGCCTCGCGGCACGCCCGTCGCCGATTCCCAGGCATCCAACAGCGGGCTTGTCGAACCGGTCTCGAACGCCGAGCCCGCGCAGACCGCGCCAGCGCAGCCAACCCCGGCGACGGCAACGCCAACCGTGCCCGAGGCCGCACCGCGCCCGGTGACGCCAACTGGCCAGGCGCAGGGATCGGCGGCAGCACCGACCGGCCGCGGAACGCCGCTCCCTCCGCCCGTGAAGCCAGCACCGGTGGAGCTGCGTCCGCCGCCTCCGCAAACAGCAAGTACGGCTCCGCAGCGAACGACGGCCGAGCCGCAACCAAGCGCGGCACCGGCACTCCCGTCCACTCCGGCGGTCTCGACGCCCACTCCGGCGATTGAGGGCGCGAAAGAGAACGCGAGAGAAAGTGCGCCGGCGCCCGCGCCAGTTGCGGCTACTCCCGCCCCTGAACCAGTTGCCACGCCGCCCGCGCCGCGAAACAACACGCCGGCCGCATCGACACCCGCCGCGATCCCCCCGAGCTCCCCCGTCGAATCGGACGACGCGGTCATTCGCCGTGTGATTCAGACCTACGAGCGAGCGATCGAGACGAAGAGTGTCGATCTTTACCGTTCGGTCCGACCGGGCCTGTCGGGCGCCGAGGAAGCTCGCCTCCGCGACAGCTTTCGTCAGGTCGACACTCAGCAGGTCGACATCACCATTGAAGATGTTCGGATCGAGGGCAAGACTGCCACGGTCCGGATCTCGCGTCGCGATACGTTCATGAGCAGCGGACGCCGTCAGACGCAGAACAGCCGGCAGACGCTTCGGTTCGAAAAGACCGCGGCGGGCTGGATCATTGCCGGGATCGGATAGTCACCACTGGAGGGATCAATGCGTGTGGTCGTCGTGAGTGCCCTGGTGGCACTTCTGGGAACCGCTCTGCCGGCGTCGGCGCAGGAGCCGATCAATATCGCCGTGCAGGTCGCCGAGCTGTCCCGGATCTTCAAACAGCTGTACGGGCCGGAGGGACTCGTCGTGAACAGCTTGACGCCACTCCCGACTGGCGCCACGCACTCCAGCCACTTCAACGGCGGATTCGAGAGCGAGTTCTCTCAGTTCGGCACCGCACTCACGAGCCAGATCGTGTCGCTACCCTTGCCGCCGCCCGCCTCGGGGTTCACGTATCAATTCGACCCCGCGTTGGGGGTGTTCTCCCGCACGACCACGAGCTTCGGCCCGGTCCTCTCGGAACGCGCTGAAACCATCGGCGCTCGACGCATCTCGATCGGCTTCGCGTATCAACGGCTGTCGTTCGATTCGGTCGAGGGCATCGATCTCGACGCGGTCCCGGCGGTGTTCACGCACGACAGCGCCGAGCTGCGCGGCGGACGCGAGGACGTGGTCACGACGATCAACTCCATCGAGGCGGAGGTGAGCCGGTCGGCGGCGTTCATCAGCTACGGCGTCACCAATCGCCTCGATATTTCCATCGTCGTACCTGTCGTGACGGCCGACATCGTCGTCAGTTCCGATGCGACGATTCGGCGTATCGGCACGACCAATCCGGAAACGCATTTCTTCCGCGCGATGGACGACAGCATCGGCACGCGACGGCTGTTCACCGCGTTCGGTCATGCGTCGGGGCCGGGTGACATCACTGTGCGAATGAAGCAGACCATCAAGAAGGGTGCGAGGGCCGGAGCGGCGCTCGGCGTCGACCTGAGGCTCCCGACGGGCGACGAGCGGAATCTGCTCGGCACCGGTGCACCGGGCGTTCAGCCGTTCATGGCCTGGTCTGGAAACTATGGTGCGGTGTCGCCGCACTTGAATGCCGGATACCAGTGGAACGGAGAAAGCATCCTCGGCGGTGATCCTGGCACCGGCTTGTCAGAGGATCTTCCCGATATCGCCGTGTACTCCGCGGGCGCGGTCGTTGAGATCCATCCACGAGTGACCGGGGCCGTTGACGTGCTCGGACGCTACGTCATCGACTCACCGCGTGTGCGGCGCGAGGACTTCCACGCACTTGACGGGGCGTCAGTGTTGCCGAACATCACGTTCACGTCGGGCTCCTTCAACGAACTGAGTGCAGCGGCAGGACTGAAGATCAACGTCGTGGGCCGGTTGCTCGTCGATCTCAACCTGCTCGTGCGGCTCAATTCGGTCGGCCTTCGCGACAAGATCTCGCCGCTCGTCGGCCTCGAGTACGCGTTCTAGCGGCGTCGGTTCACGGTTTCACGGTTGAGTCGGTTTCACCGGCTCACCGTGGCATGATCGGCCCATGTGGCATGCCCTGAGCGCTGGCGCGTTGGCCCTCGTCCTCGCCACGCAAGCCGTCGAAACCCGCGCCTGTCCCGACGACAACCCTTCATCCACGCCGCCACCCGCGACGACCGACGTCCTCACCACGCGCGACGGCGTTCGCTTTCGGGTCGAGACAGTGCTGACCGGCTTCGAGGTGCCATGGGCCATGGCATTCGCGCCCGATGGGCGGCTCTTCATCACCGAGCGTCCAGGACGCGTGCGGATCGTCACGCTCGGGAATGCCACACCGGAGCTCGCACTGACCGTCGACGGGGTGTACACGCAGAGCGAAGCGGGATTGCTCGGACTCGCTCTCGATCCGGACTTCTCACAGAACCATTTCGTGTATCTCTACCACTCCGCCGCCGTCCCCAGCGGAGGCGTCAATCGAATCGTACGTTACCGGGAGGTCAACGCCCGTCTGACCGAGCGCGTCGTCCTGCTCGACAACATCCCCGCGTCACCGGTACACGACGGCGGCCGATTGAAGTTCGGGCCTGACGGGTTGCTCTACGCGTCTGCTGGCGACGCGTCGAACCCAAGCCTCGCACAGGATGTCGCATCCCTCTCGGGAAAGATCCTGCGTCTCAATCGCGATGGGACGACGCCGCGAGACAACCGCTTCAGCTCACCGGTCTTCACCTACGGCCATCGCAACCCGCAGGGGTTCGACTGGCACCCTGCGACGGGTGATATGTGGGCGTCGGAGCATGGCAATTCCGGCAACGACGAGATCAACGCGATTCAGAGCGGGGCCAACTTCGGCTGGCCGCGCATCGAGGGTGGGGCCACGATGCCGGGGATGGAAACGCCGGCGACGTTCTTCAACCCCGCGATCGCGCCGTCGGGGGCGTCGTTCTATCGTGGCCAGCGATTCCCCCAGTTCGCGAACAATCTCTTCGTCGCCACGCTCCGAGGCACGCATCTGCTGCGTCTGACCGTGGACCCGTCAACGCGTCGCGTCGTCTCGCAGGAACGTCTGCTCGACGGCACGTTCGGCCGCATCCGCGACGTCATCACCGGGCCTGACGGCTACCTGTATCTGTGCACGAACAACCGGGACGGACGAGGAAGTCCGGCCTCGTCTGACGATCGGATCCTCCGGCTGGTGCCGGCGAGCTAGTAGGTAGTGTCCGGCTTTAGCCGGACCGGGGCAGGATTCGCCGCAACGCAAGGTCCGCCTGAAGGCGGACACTACGATCCCCCTACGCAAGCCTCTTGCTCGAACGCAAAGTCGCCAAGGCAAGAATCCCAATCCCCCACGCAAGGAGCGACAACGCCTCGGGCCAGAACGTCTCGAGGCCCACGCCCTTGAGGAAGATCCCGCGCAGGATGATCAGGAAGTAGCGCAGCGGAATCAGATACGTCACCGGCTGCACGACCGCGGGCATGTTCTCGATCGGGAACACGAAGCCCGAGAGAAACACCATCGGGATCAGGAAGAAGAACGACGCGGTCATCATCGCCTGCTGCTGCGTGCTCGAGATGGTCGAGACGAACAGGCCCAGGCCGAGCGTCGTCAGCAGATACACCAGGCACATGGCCATCAGCAGCAGGAAGCTGCCGCGCAGAGGGACCTCGAACCAGAAGATCGCCACGACGACGACCAGCAGAACGTCGATCACGCCAATCAGGGCGTACGGCAGCATCTTGCCGAGAATCAGCTCCCAGCGCGCAATCGGGGTGACGTTCAACTGCTCCAGCGTGCCCAGTTCCCGCTCGCGCACGATCGCCATCGACGACAAGTTGGTCGTCACGACCAGCAGCAGCAGGGCGAGGATGCCCGGAATCATGAAGTCGCGGCTCTCGAGCTGCGGGTTGAACCAGACACGCACCTCGGCCGAGATGAGCGGCGTCTCGGCCCCACGGCCAGAGGCGGCCGCGAGGTCACGCGCATACGAGGCGACGAGAGTGCCTGCATATCCGAGCGCCACGTTCGTCGAGTTCGCGTCGGTCCCATCGGCCACAACCTGAACCGTCGTTGGCTGCCCTGCGCGAACCCGCTCACCGTAGTCGGCAGGTATTGTCAGCGCCATCCAGGCACGGCCGGCGTCCAGATACGCATCGACCTCGGTGGCCGTTGAGAGCCGATCGATCACCACGAAGCTCTGTGACGCCTCGAACCGGGTGACCAGATCGCGGCTCTCCGCTGATGCGTCTCGGTCCACCACGACGATGGGCACGTTGCGCACGTCGGTCGTCGCCGCATAGCCGAGCATCGTCAACTGGACGATCGGCGCCATGATGACGATGCCGAAGAGCCGGGGATCCTGGCGCAGCTCCAGGAACTCCTTGCGAATGACGTGCATGAGTCGCGTCATGCCGTCACGCCCATTGGCGTCGCATCCTGAACGACGCCAGACCGAGAATGACCACCGCGAAGACGACGAGCGCAACCAGGTCCTGCCAGAACACCTGTGGACCCACACCCTTCAGCACGATCCCTCGAAGCGCGACGAGGAAATACCTTGCCGGGACGATGCGCGTCACCAGCTGGAGGAAGGCCGGCATGCTCGAAATCGGAAAGATGAAGCCGGAGAGCATCAGCGTCGGCAGGAACGACGTCAGCAGCGCGATCTGAAACGCGACCTGCTGGGTGTCGGCGATGCTCGAGATCAGCAGTCCAAATCCCAGCGCCCCGACCAGAAAGAGAGAGACCACGCCCACGAGCACCAGCCACGATCCGCGCATCGGCATGTCGAACAGAACCATGGCAGCTGCCAGGATGCTCATCGACGAAATCAACGACACGACAAAGTACGGCATCGTCTTGCCGAGGATGTACGGCACCGCCCCGATTGGCGACATCCGCACCTGCTCCATCGTGCCAACCTCTTTCTCTCTCACGATCGATAAGGCGGTCGAGACGACGGCTGTGAGCATGGCGATGTAGGCGATGAGTCCAGGCACCAGGAACAGCGCGCTCCGCAGCTCGGGGTTGTAGAAGACACGCGGCTCGACGGTGAGGAGCGGGCCTTGTGGAGCGCCCAGCCGCGCCTGTATCTCGTACCGCGCAGAGGTCGCGCTGATGAGGCCTCTGGCGTAGCCCACGACCGTGGTGGCAGTGTTGGCGTTGTCGCCGTTGACGATGAACTGCACGCTGGTCGGGCGCCCGTTCGCCACGTCAACGCCAAAGCGCGCTGGTATGACCAGGACACCGCGCACCTCGTTCCGGTCAACCAGCTGCGAGATCGCCGTGTCCGTAGGCGCGTCCCCGTACAGGTCGAAATAGCCTGAGTTGACGAAGTTGGCAATCAGATCGCGGCTGGCGGTGCTGCGATCGTTGTCCTGGACCGCGATGCGAACGTGGCGGATGTCGAAGTTGAGCGCATAGCCGTAGACGAGGAGGAAGAAGACCGGCACGAAGAGCAGAATGAGCAGCGTCCGCCGGTCGCGGGCGATCTGCCGCATCTCCTTGCGAGCCACGGCCAGCGTCTTCCACCAGGCGGTCATGCGGCGCTCCGCTCGGCCACGTCGAGGAAGACATCCTCGAGCGATGGCTCCACCAGGCCGCACGAGGTGACCTGGATGCCGGCGCTTTGCAGCCGTGTCGCGATCATGGCTGGCGTCGTGTCTCGCGATCGGAGCACGGCGTGGACCGCCGTTCCGAAGATGCTCGTCTTCTCCACCTCCGGCATGGCGTCAAGCGCGCGCATCGCCATCACCGCCTCAGGCGCGCGCACCTCGAGGATCGGCCGCGAGGCAAACATCGCCTTCAGCTCGTTGACGGTTCCGTGCGCCGCGAGGCGGCCGGCCTGAATGATCGCGACGCGGTGGCAGTGCTCGGCCTCGTCCAGGTAGTGGGTCGTCACCAGCGCGGCGACGCCACCGCGGGCCAACTCCTCGATCAGCTTCCAGAACTGACGACGCGAGAGCGGATCGACACCGCCGGTGGGCTCGTCGAGGAACACGATGCGTGGCTCGTGGAGAATCGCGCAGCCGAGTGCCAGCCGCTGTCGCCATCCCCCGGAGAGCGCCCCGGTCAGCGTGCGCTCCCGGCCGCGGAGGCCGGCCATCTCGAGCACGAACTCCCGTCGCGAGGCAAAGCGGTCCGCCGCCAGTCCGTAGATGCCGCCGAAGAAGGTGATGTTCTGATCGACGGTGAGCTTCTCGTAGAGCGAGAAGCGTTGCGACATGTAGCCGATGCGGCGCTTGACGCCCTCCGGATCGCGGTTGACGTCGAGCCCGCCGACCATTGCCGTGCCCGACGTCGGCCGCAGCAGGCCACACAGCATGCGAATCGTGGTCGACTTGCCGGCGCCGTTGCTGCCGAGGAACCCGAAGATCTCGCCCTCGCGGACGTCGAAGGACACGTCGTTCACCGCGATGAAGCTGCCGAAGCGGCGCGTCAGGTTGCGGACTTCGATCGCGTTCATCGGCCGATCGCCCTGGCCAGCCGTGCCTCGGATAGCCGCACACCCGCAAGCGCACGGGTACGATCGAGCTCCGCCTGCAACAGCGCAAACTCCGCGTCGGTCACCTCGATCTGCGCGATGACGCCGGCCCGATAGCGTTCCTCGACCACACGGCGCGCTTCGCTGGCCGCGCGCACGCCGTCGGCCGCGGCAGCCACTGCGGCGCGGCCCGAGTCGATGTCGAGGGCTCGCTGTCGCACCTCGAGTGCGAGCAGCGAGTCGAATTCCGCGAGCCGATGACGCGCCGCTTCGGCCAGGCCTGCAGCCTGTGCGACATCGGCCGCCGTTCGACCGCCGTCCCACAGCGACCAGCGGACGTTGATGCCGGCGTCCCAGGAGTCATCCCATCGATCCGCGCGGGGAAAGATGCGGGGATTCGGCCGCGCGTAGTCCACGCCCCCGGCCACAGCGATCGACGGGAGACGGCCCGCCGCGGCTGCGGCTCGCTGCTCATTCGCAGCCTCGATGCGACGCTCCATGGCCGTCCGCTCCTGGCGCGAGGCGCGTGCATCGGCAACTAGCGGCTCGATGCCCTGCACCAGCGTGCCCGGACCCTCAAGCGTTGCCGCCGGCTCAACGGGCTGCCCCGGCTCGAGGCCAACGAGGCGCGCGAGGTCGGCGGTCGAGACGTCGCGCTGGTTGCGAGCTTCAATCGCCAGCATCCGCGCGCGGGACTCCTGCGCATCAGCGGAGGCGATTTCGTTTGGCGGCACGAGCCCGACGCCGAATCGCTGCCTGACCTCCGCCGCATGCGCCTGCGAGCGCCTGACACCCTGTTCCAGGACGTCGACAGCGGCCCTCGCGGTCGAGACGGCCCAGAACGCGCGCGCAACCTCGAGGCGGAGATCGGCCTGCGCAACGCGAGTCTCCGCGGTGACCGCCGCCGCCTCTGCACGAGCCGCACGTTCGAGGGCATCGGTCCGGCCGCCTGTGTAGATGGGCCATTGGAGGTCCAGGCGGGTGTGGTAGTTGTCTGGCACGTCGGGATAGAGCACCCGCGGCCCTGTGGGACCGGGCACGCTGAATTCGAGCACGTGGTTGGTGCGCGTGTAGCCGGCGATCGCGGTCACCGTCGGCCGGTCCGCTGATTCGCGCGTCCCGACCACGGCCAGGGCCACGGATTCTCTGGCCTTCGCCTCAGCGAGCCGGTGGCTGGCAGCCAGCGCACGTGCCTGCGCTTCCTCGAGCGTCAAGCGGAATACCGGCACCTCTTGCGCCGCCGCGATCGACGCAAGGGCAAGAACAACAACGCACACAGCAAACGGCGCAACGCGATTACCCACTGACCTTCTCCCTGCTTGCCTCGCCGAAGCCGCGCAGCGGCGAAGGCGGGGCGCCCGATAGCTGAGCGATGAACACGTCTTCGAGAGACGGCTGCACCTGACGCACGGGCACGCCGGCGAGAGGAGTGGCGCTGAGTGCGGCCTTGAAACGCTCTTCGATCTCGTCGGAGTCAGCGTCGAGGGTCACGTGAACCCGTTCGCCAAACAGCTGCGCGTCGACGACACCCGGTAGTCGGCGGATGATGTCCGCCGCCACGCCACCCGGCGCGATCACTTCGAGCATGCGGCCCGGAATCAGTCCTCTCAGCCGCGCCGGCTCGTCGGCCGCCAGCACTCGTCCTTCGTGGACGAGCGCCACGCGCGTGCACCGTTCCGCTTCGTCGAGGTACGGCGTCGACATCAGAATCGTGATGCCGTCGGCGAGGAACTCCGAGAGCAGCTTCCAGAACTCGCGCCGGGAGACGGGATCGACACCGGTCGTCGGCTCGTCGAGCAGGATCAGCTCTGGCTCGTGGACGAGCGTGCAGGCCAGCGCGAGCTTCTGCTTCATCCCGCCTGAGAGCCGATCCGCGAGGCGGCCACGGAACGGCGTGAGCTGGGTCATGGAGAGAAGCTGATCGCGTCGCCGCTGATAGTCGCGAACGCCATGGACCTCGGCGAAGAAGGAGATGTTCTCGTCGATGGTGAGGTCGCCGTACAGGCTGAACCGCTGCGACAGGTACCCGACGCGCTCGGTCAGCCGGCGATGCGATCGGACCGGATCGAGACCGAGCACGCGCACGTCGCCTTGGTCGGCGTGGAGCAGACCGCACATCAGCCGGATCGCCGTCGTTTTGCCCGCGCCGTCCGGACCGATCAGCCCGAACATCTCGCCGCGTCGAACCTGGAGGTCGAGGCCGGCTAGCGCGACCGTCGCGCCGTACCGCTTCACGACGCGCGTCATCGTGATAGCCGGGCCCGATTCGTCCGCCGGAAGATCCGTGGCGTTCATTGCAGGCCCAGCTCCGCATCGACCGGCATGCCGGACTTCAGGACGCCGGCACGGTTGTCGACGCTGACCTTGATGCGGTACACGAGCTTTGACCGCTCTTCAGCGGTCTGCACGTTGCGCGGCGTGAACTCCGCCTTCGACGAAATGAACGTCACTTTGCCCGGGATGCCCTGACCGCCCGCGTCTGTCCGGACCGTCGCCGGCTGTCCGAGCTTGACCCGCGGCACCATGGGCTCAGGCACGAAGAGATTGGCCCAGGCATTGTCGAGATCGGTGATGACCAGGACCGGCGTACCGCGGGCGATGATCTCGCCGACGTCGGCGAGCTTCTGCGTCACGACACCGGAGACGGGCGCCACGATCTGCGCGTCGGCGAGGGACTTGTCGAGGATGGCGATTTGCGCATCGCCCGCCGCGACTCTGGCGCGAGCCGCGTCGATCTCTTCAGGACGACTGCCTCGCTGAAGGCGTATGACCACTTCTCGGGCCGCGCGCACGCGGTCTTGCGCTCCGCGCTGTCGCTCCCGCGCCACGTCCACTCTCGCCTTGGCATCGTCGCGCTGCTTCTCCGACCCGGCGTTGGCCTTGAGGAGCGACTCGAAGCGATCGAGGTCGAGTTGCGCCGACCTCAGTTCCGACTCGATCGCGGTGACATCCGCCTGGGCGGCGTCGACCTGCGCCTGCGCCTGGCGGACGTCCTCGGCCCGCGATCCCGCTTCGAGAAGACGGAGCTGCGCGATCGCGGCCGCGCGATCCGCGCGGGACCTCTGGATCTGGAGCTCAGTGTCGCGCGTGTCGAGCCTGGCGATGGTGTCGCCGTGATTGACACGGTCGCCTTCCGCCACTCGGAGCTCGAGGATCCGGCCGCCGACCTCGGCACCCACCTGGATTTCCGTGGCCTCCACTTGACCGGACACGCGGAGCGTATTCGACGGCTGTTCCGCCGCGCACGCGGCGAGCATGAGCGGGGCGGCGAGGAGGGCGCGAACGTAGTTCCGTCGATTCATGAAGCCTTCCGGAGCATGCCTCTGACCGAGGCCTGCATGTGGCGCACGAACTGGTCGACCTGGCGCGGCTCCGCCAGGCCCTGCGTCAACTTGGCGGCGGCGAGGACGCGCTCCCGCACGAAGAAGATCAGGATCGGCGGCATGATCGTGAGATGGGTCAGCAACGGATCGACATCGCGAAAGGTGCCTTCGCGCTGGCCTTGCGCAATCACGTCCCGCACCGCGGCAAAGACGTCGTTCATCATCTGAAAGGTGTCGGCGTCGAAGTGCGGCGCGCCGGACGCCAGCTCGCGCAGCATGATCGGCGGGAACCACGGGCGGGCGGCCGCCTCCTCGACGATGGTCGCGATCCAGACGTCGAGCTTCTGCTCGGCGGTGCCCGGGCCGTCGGCAATGGCGCGGGCGCGGGCGCCGACGGCGCGCAGCATGTCGCGCACGACCTCGAGGTAGAGGTCGCGTTTGCTGCCGAAGTGGTAGTAGAGCATCGCCTTGTTGAGGCGGGCACGAGCGGCGATGCGGTCGGTGCCGGCGGCGTCGTAGCCGCGGTCGGAAAACTCGAGGGCGGCAGCGCGGAAGAGGGCGGTGCGGGAATCGCGCGCGACGCGTCGGGTCTTGGCAGTCACGGTGTTGACTAACTAGTTAGTTAATAGAAATGGTCGCCATCTGTCAAGCGCGCAGAAGGAAACCCGTAGACTGAATCATCCAAATGAACATCCTCATCGCCGGCGGAACAGGCTTTCTCGGGACCGCCCTCAGCACGCGGCTCCGCGCTGATGGTCATCGCGTGGTGATCCTGACCCGGCGGCCCCGGGGATCAGACGAGATCCCGTGGTCCCCAACCGAACGGCCGGCCCAGGACGACCCGTCCGCTGAGTGGAGCCGCGCGCTCGACGGCGCCGATGCCGTGATCAACCTTGCTGGCGAGTCGATTGCCGGGCAGCGATGGACGCCGGCGCGCAAGCACGCCATTCGCGCCAGTCGGGCACACGCGACACGTGCGCTTGTGTCGGCCATCAACAGCGCCACGCGCGTCCCACCGATCTTCATCAGCAGTTCGGCGATCGGGATCTATGGAACGCTGGATGACCAACCCGTCACCGAACAGGCACCCGCCGGCTCGGACTTTCTCGCCAGCGTGTGCCTCGAGTGGGAGAGGCTGGCCTTCGAAGCCGCGCCGAGGTCGCGCGTGGTACTCCTCCGCACTGGTCTCGTCCTCGCGCGCGAGGGCGGCGCACTCCCGCAACTGGCATTGCCGTTCAGGCTCTTCGCGGGCGGTCCGGTGGGAACAGGACGGCAGTACATGTCCTGGATCAGCGTCACAGATTGGGTCGGGATGGTCCGCTGGTCGCTCATGACCAGCGCGGTTTCAGGGCCACTCAATCTGACGTCGCCCTCGCCCGTGACCAACGCGGAGTTTGCCCGTGTCCTTGGCGGAGTTCTGCACCGGCCGGCGGTGATGCGAGCGCCGGCATTTGCGCTCAGACTCGCGCTCGGCGAGATGGCGGATGGATTGATTCTAGGCGGGCAACGAGTCGTGCCGGCGAAAGCCCAGGCGCTCGGCTTCGAGTTCACGCACCCAACGCTCGAACCTGCGCTTCGAAGCATCTACACCTGACGACGACACTGAGGCGTCCGCCTACGCTCAGCTTCGGCGGGACAGGCGGAGGCGAGTCTTTAGACTCGCCT
>DATDOE010000134.1:0-13116 GCA_035293405.1 Vicinamibacterales bacterium
CTTCACCACGTCGCGACAGGCCAGAACAAGATCGGCGCCGAGCGCGCCGAGCTGCAGCGCGATCTGCCGGCCGATGCCAGACGTGGGTCCAGTGACGATGACCTGTTTGCCGGTGATCCAGTTCATAGAGGATGCTTGGATCATAGAAGGCGTGGCTGGTCTCATCCCGCGGCGGCTCTCCAACCAGAAGCTCACGCGCTCCGCGTGTCGGACGCCGGCGGATGTCGTCGCCTGGCTCGGCGCGGTTCAGTCGCAGGACTATGCAGGCGCGAAGTGGGCGATCGGTCAGCGCGCGCCCGTCACCGACGCGGACGTCGATCGCGCGTTCGATGAGGGCTCGATCATCCGCACTCACATCCTGCGTCAGACATGGCACTTCGTGGCCGCCGCCGACCTCCGCTGGATGCTGGCGCTGAGCGGGCCGCGCGTCAACGCCGTCAACGCGTACTACTATCGCCAGTTCGAGCTCGATAGCGCGATCTTCGCGCGCAGTCGTGCGGTGTTCGAGCGAGCGCTTCAGGACGGGGCGCCGCTGACGCGCACAGAGCTCGGTGTCGCTCTTCGGCGCGCGCGCATTACGGCGGAAGGTCCTCGACTCGCGTTTCTGGTGATGCGGGCCGAGCTCGACGCCGTCATCTGCAGCGGCGCGAGACGCGCCAAGCAGTTCACGTATGTGTTGCTCGATGGGCGTGTGCCGCCGGCGAAGACGCTGGACCGCGAGGCCGCGCTGGCGGAGCTTGCGCGGCGCTACTTCACCAGTCATGGTCCAGCCACGCAGAGGGACTTCGCGTGGTGGTCGGGGCTGACCGTCCGCGATGCCAAGGCCGGCATCGAACTGGTCTCGCCCGCTCTCGTGCGCGAGCAGCTGGACGGCCTGACCTACTGGTCCGTCGAGGGCCGTGCTCCCGCGGCGCCGCCGTCGCCCACGGCCTATCTCCTTCCGAACTACGACGAGTATCTGATTGCCTACAAGGACCGGGGCCACATCGCCATCCACGGGGGAGCTGCGGTGACGCGCATCAAAGACCCGTTCGTGCACCACATCATCATTGACGGGCGACTGGCTGGGAGCTGGAAGCGAACGGCGCGCGCGCGTTCAGCGGAGGTCGAGATTTCGACGTGGGCTCAGCCGACGGCGGCAAACAAACGCGCGCTCGAATCCGCGGTCGCGCGGCTCGGTCAGTTCCTGGCGGTGCCGGCGTCGCTGGCGCCGGCTACTTCTTCTTGGGCGGGTCGAAAGTGACTTCGCTGTTCCGGTCTTTGAGCACGGCCGGGCGATCGCCCGGGTACCAGTACTCGAGATGGCACTGCTCGCAGGCCTTGTCGATGTCGCTGCCCACCTTGAACAGCGCGTCAACGTCGCGGGCCTTGGCGATCTTGACCGATTCGAGTGCAGCCGCCTTGAGATCGTCCGCGTACTTGTACCAGAGCGCCGGGTCGTTATCGATTTTCGCCTTGATCTGATCCGGCGGAAGCTCCGGATCTCCTGGCTGATGCGGTCTGCCTTCTTCCTCGGGCGGCACCATGCGGCGCGGCATCTTGAGGAGGTTGGTGGATTCAGCGAGGATCCACCCGCCGCGCTCCACCTTCAGCCAGTCCTCGTCGGTGAGCGGTTTGGTCTCAGTGATGCCCGTGGCGGTGACTTCCACACCCACCGCGTCGAAGACCCAGTCGGCCGTCGGATCGATGATGTGCTCCATCAGTTCCTTGACCGACAGCGTCGGTACCAGCGCCGATTCGAGTGACGGGGGCGCCGGCGCCGGGGTCGTAGTGGCCGGCGGAGCCGCGGCCGGTTCAGACGTGCACTGCTCTGAGGCCAGAGCGCAGACAAACAGCAGGCTGGCTCCCGCGATTCCACGTCCTCGACGCATGCGCATGACGATCCTCTCTCAGAAAATGATCCGACCCGGGTGATCTACTGCGTGGATCCTGGCACGGGTGGAATCTTCTCGTTCGGATACCAGTACTGCGAGTGGCAGTTCTCACAGGCGCGCTCGACCAGCTCGCCGACCTCGAACACCTTCTGCGCATCCCTGGCGTCAATGGCTTGAATCTCAGCCAGGCCGGCATCGTGGAGCGCCTTCACTCGCTTGCGCCAGGCCGTGAGGTCCTTGTTGATCAGCACTTCCATTTCCTGGGGCTCGAGCTCGACGCCCGGCGTTTCCGATTTCTCTTCCGGCCGCGCCACGTGCCGGCCAGGCACCATCAGCAGGTTTGCCGCTTCGGTCAGCGCGACCGCGCCGCGGCGTACCGTCGTCCATTCCTCGTCGGTCTTCGGGAATGTCTCGACGGTTCCCTTGGAGCTCTCGACGGTCGTCACCGCGAGCCACACCACGTCCGCGGACGGATCCACCACCGAGTCCATCAGGTCTTTGACAGTCGCTGTCGGGAAATATTCGGGCTGTGAATCGGGAGGTGCCGCCGCGGCCTTCGGCTGACTTTGAGTCTGACAAGCGGCGGTGACGAGCAGTGATAACACGAACAGCCCCGCGCCCACGGTTAGAAGCCAACGAGTCCTGCTACGCATCGACTCACCCTCTCAACGAAACAGGGATATCGGACGAGCACATCTACTCTCAACGATAGCCGACGCCGGGGCAGCGTTCATCTGAACTCTTGGTTAATTCTTCGTCAGAATGCGGTCGGCTTCAAATCGGAGATAGTCGCCCTGATATCGCCGGCGGACGGGGAAAACGCGGGCGGAAAGCGGAAAGTAGAGGCCGCCTTCAGGCGGCCTGACACTGACCGGGCCGCCTGAAGGCGGCCCCTACGGCTGCCCTACACGTTACTTGGAGTTGGCGCTGCCTGGCGCGTTCGCGTTCGAGGAGCCCGCGAACAGCCGCTTGCCGTCCGTGAACGTGATGCTCGTGGCGTTGGCCGTCGGCGTGCCGCTCCGCGCCTGGAAGCCGTCGATGACCAGAACGGTTCCGGCGACGAGATCCTGCTTCCGCCACCCGCGTCGATAGAGCGCGTTGGCCCCGCCGGTTTCCCAGGCCCACTTCACGACCTTGCCGTCCTTGCTCTTGACGTCGATGTAGATCCACGCGTGCGGGTTGGACCATCGCATCTCGCTGAGCGTCCCGGTCAACTTGAGCGGTTTGTTCGCGTCGTACTCGGCCGAGAACGAATGATGCGCACCTGCCGGCAGCACCGCCATCATCACGAGCGCCACCGCTACCCCAATCACACTCACTCGTCTCATTGCTACCTCGTAGAGTTGGACCGACCCGCTCGGGCTCGAGCCTCGTCCCTGATGTCTTTCAGATGCTGCAGGTCCTGGTTGTCTTCATGACACGCGACCTCGAGGAGCTCGTCCTTCTGCCGGTTCAGCGGCAGAGCGATCGTCCACGGCCTCGTGTACACCAGCGGATCGGAGATCGTGGCCTGATAGTTGATTCGGTCCCCGTTGACCGGCGTGAACCGTTCGATCACGCGCTGGGCGTGGCTCACGATCTCGCCCACTTCGTTCAGCCACGTCTTGCCGTTCAAGTTCGTGGTCTCGACCACGAGCGTGTCGCCGTCCCATTTTCCCACCGAGTCGCCTTGCCAGAGCCGGATGGTGTCCGGGAGAGGCGGGCGGCCGTCGAGCGCGATCGTCCGCCAGGACATGCGTTCGTGCAGCACCACGAGATGGCCCGGCGGCTGCAGAATCTGCAGCGGCGACGGGACGTACATCGACCGCGGCACGCCGGCGACGAAGCAGTGCGCGGTCGGATCATCGTATCCACGCTCCGGGAGCTTACGACTCTCCATCTCGATCCTCGCCCACGGCTGAACCGGGAGGTTTCCGTCAGGCGGATCGACGATGATGCCGCGTCCAGGGGGGGTGAGGAAGTCGACAGCGTGCTTGCCGAGGCCGTAGTTGCCGCCGCCGCCATCGGCCATGTAGTAGCCCTGGAGATCGGGCTTCCCATCGGCCATGCGACGAATTGGAGGAGGTGTTCCTGCGGGCTTGGCGGGTTCGGGCTGCACTTGCCCGGGCCGGCCTGGGGTGGCTCGTGCGGATGATGCTGGCAGCTCGAACGAGGGCGGCGCACTCATCGCCGCCCAGTCCTTGGGAATCTCGACCGGCGCCGCCGACGGACCTGGGTACCACGTGCGCGGCTCGCGTTCGAACGCCCTGTTGGCTTCCTCGGTCTCTGCCTGGCACTGGTACTCGAGAATCCGATCGCGGTTCTTGTGCCGGTACAGCGGCATCGCGATCTTCCACGGTCGTGTGAAGACCTGCGGGTCCTCGATCGTGGCCTCGTACTGGATGGTGTCCGCGTCGGACATCGTGTAGCGCTCCACCACGTGGAGGGCGCCGCTATGGAAGGTGCCAGTCGTGTCGAACCATGTGCGATCGTTGTGGTTCCTCACGTCGACCACGAGCGTGTCGCCCTCCCAGCGTCCGCGGGAGTCGCCCATCCAGAAATCGATGCCGTCGGGAGCCGCCGCCCCATTCGTGTAGATCGTGCGATGCACCTGCGACCACTCGAACGTGATCGCGATGTGCTCGGGGGTCTGGAAGATCTGGAAGGGGAAGTCCATGTACATGATGCGCGGCACGCCGGGCATGTAGCAGGTCGCGAGCGGGTCCGCGGTCTTCTGGTTGGCCGCGTTTTCGATCCTCTTTGCGGCCGCCGACGGCTGATACGGGATCGTGCCGCCCTCGACCACGCTTCGCCCGGCGGGCATCCCGTCGCGCGCCACATGATCCTCGAGCCCGTAGGCGGCGGTGTTCCGGACCTGCCAGATCCCCTGGAGGTCTGGCTTGCCGTCCGCGGTTCTAGGGAGGGTGGGAGCCGACGGCGTGCGGGCGCACGACGAGGTGGAGACGAGGAGCGCAAGAGCACAGGCCGCGATCGACGCGGCGGAACGGAAGGGCATGCCGCATTGTAGAATGCGCGGCCGTCGTTTCTGAAGCAGGCGCCGGGGCGATCTACTTCGCACGGCCCGTGAATCCCTGCGCCAGCACCGGAAGACGGTAGATCGTTTTCGCGTTGTTCCTCACGCCCTCGGGTGTCGTGAGCTCCTTGCCGTCGCGGCCCAATGCACCGCTACCGGCGACGTAGAGCGTTTTCTTGTCTGGTCCGGCGAAGGCGACGCTGATTACCGGACGGGGTGTGGGAATGACGCCGAGATACTTCCCGTCCGGGCTGAAGACCTGCACACCCGGAGCGGACGTCACGTAGAGACGCCCCGCCGCATCGATCGCCATGCCGTCGCCGTTGCCACCGGCCTCGAGCGTCGCGAAGTCGCGCCTGTTCGTGAACCCGCCGTCCGGCTGAATATCGAAGGCGAGGATCGTGCCGCCGTTGGTCACGTAGAGAACCATCTCGTCGGGGCTCAGCATGATGCCGTTCGCGCGGATGTTGTCGCCGAGGCTGGCGACGCGGCCCGCGGCATTCACGTAGTAGGCGCCGCCCACGGTGAAGAAGACGCCACCCTTCTTGTCCACGACGAGATCGTTGAGACGCCCCAGCGGCTTGCCCGCGACGCTGTCGGCGAGCACCGTTCGTTGTGGAGCAAGAATCCCGACCACCGTCGGCTCGGTGCACTGAGCCGGTTGTCCGCCAGGATCGGTACACGTTCTCTCCACTGCCAGGATGCGGCCCTTGCTGTCGATGGCGATCGCACCCGTGCCGTGGGTGTCCTCGAGGAACACGGACACCTTGTTGTTTCTGTCGAGTTTGCTGATCCGGTTCGGTTGCTCCTGCGCGAAGAGCAGGCCACCGTCGCTCGTGCCGACGATGCCGTCGGCATTGTCGGTGCCCTGCCAGGCCAGCTCCCATCTGGCGCCTGCGGAGACCACCCCTGGGATCGCAGTCACGACGACGTCTCTGACACCTTGCGGCGCGGCAGCACGCTGCGCGATCGCGATCGGACTCAGCGTAACCAGCGCGAGCATTGAGAGGACAAGGCACCCTCTCCTCATGGATGCGGCACGGGGTGACATGTGGCGGGGATTATCGCTCACCCGTCTACACTATGGGCGTTCGGTCCGGCTCTGAAGCCGGACACTACGTGTTCTGAAAGCATGTCTCCTCCTGGTCGCCGACTCTGGCGGGCATTGAACGTCCTGCAGCGCATCGCAGGGTTTGGCGCGGCTGGCACTGGTGCGATCTTCGCCGGGTGGGGGATCTGGTATCTGCTGAATCCGTCCGAGCCTCTGGAGATCCCACGGTTCTCTTCGGATCCGCGATTGAGTCGCGCCGCCGTGCTCGCGTTTTCGACGATTCTTCTTGGCCTGGCGGCGGTGCTCCTGCGAGCCCGGCCGTATCGTCCCGACCTTGGAGATCCCCTGACCTCGGGGCACGATCTTCGTCCCCCTCGGCCGACCGAGGCGCCACGCCGCTGGTGGACGGGTGACCCGATCGACTGAGATCAAGGCCGAGCTGCCTATCGCATGACGCTCGCCGCGCCGAAATCCCATAAGAGGTTTTCAGACAAACCGGCTGCGCCGACGTGCGCCTTGGTGCGCATTCCTGCGCGGGAAGCGGTTTGCACCCTCCCCAGGACCGTGATGATTGGCAGGACCATCGGCAAATACCGGATCGTCGGGCAGCTCGGGCGGGGCGGCGCGGGCATCGTCTACAAGGCGGTGGACGAGACGCTCAACCGCGACGTCGCCGTCAAGACGCTGAATCCTGACCTCGCCAACACCGAGGTGATGACCCGGTTTCGCGCCGAAGCGACGATCCTCGCCAGGCTGAATCACCCGCAGATCGCCACCATCTACGAGCTGTTTCGATCCGAGGCCGACCTCCTGATGGTCATGGAGTTCGTCCGCGGCGAGACGCTCGACAAGCTGTGCGAGCGCCTGGGGCCGATCGCGCCCGACCGCGCCGCCTATCTGATCGATCTCATTCTCACGGCGCTCGAACATGCGCATCGAGCCGGCATCGTGCACCGCGACGTGAAGCCGGCGAACGTGATGGTCAGCGACGAGGGCAACGTCAAGATCATGGACTTCGGGATTGCCCGCGTGCTGGGCGCCGAGCAGAAGACCGTGGACTTCCGGTTGATGGGCACACCGGCGTACATGTCGCCCGAGCAGGTCATGGGCGAGGAGGTTGACGGACGTTCCGATCTGTATTCGGTCGGCGTGCTGTTCTATCGCCTGCTGACGGGCGCGTTGCCGTTCACGGCCGACACAGCGCTTGGCATGTTGCAGCGGCAGATTCGGGATACGCCGACGCCGCTGCAGGTTCATCGCCCGAGCCTCCCCGAGTGGTGCGACCAGATTGTTCAGCGCGCGCTCGCGAAGGCACCCGCCGATCGGTTTCAGTCCGCGGAAGAATTTCGCGACGCGCTCGGCAGGGCCACGGGTCCGCTGCCCGTGGTCGATCTCGCGAAGACCTTTGCCGTCTCAGGACAGGACGGCGTGGCCGCACCGGGTCCCACTGACACGATCGATCTGTCGCGCCATGACGCCGCGGTCAACGTCGCCGCACCCGCTTCGGCCACGCCTGTGAGAGTTACCCCGCCCGCGCGGTTGACGTGGGCGTACGCGACCCTCGCGGCGATGGCGGTTGCCGTTGTCTCCGTTGGCTATCTTGTGCTGCAGGCCTATGCGCCCGCAGTGGCGCTTGAAGCGACCACGCCACCAGCCTCAGAGGCGACGCCGGCCGATTCCACGAGCGCGCCGGCCACACCTCTCCCGGCGTCTCGGTCCACGACGCCGGGACTGGAAACGCCTGCCGCTCCGGCGCCCGTCTCGACACCGACCGTCGAAGCCGCAACGGCGCCGTCTCCCGAGCCCGCGGTCGCCGCCGCGCCTCCTCGTGTATCGACTGCGCCCACGAACCGGCCGCGCGCCGAGACTGCCAAGACGGAACGCGTGGAGTCGCGTGCGACGACGGCACCTGAAGCCTCGCTCGTGTTCGAGACCAGGGCCCTCGTGGGAACGAGGAAGGCCAGGGAGCAGAGTGCGCAGCTCGTGCTCGGCGAAGGCAAGATCACGATCATTCCGCAGGACAACCCGACGTCACGGTTGTGTTCCTTCCCGTACGATCGAGTGATTTCGATCAGCGTGTCGCGGAGTCGCGATCCGCTGTGGAACTCGCCGCAGGGGCCGGCGCCCGTCGCTCGCGCTGGCGGGACGCTCAGCAGGCTTGGTATCCAGGTGTCTCGCGACTGGATTGCGCTGCGCACGAGCACGGAAGAACAGTTCGTGGCGATGCGCTTCGACGCGGTGCTGATCAAGCGGGTACTGCTGGCCCTCGAGGAACGCACCGGTCACACCCCGGAAGTCGTGGCGATGCCCGAGGACGACAAGGAAAAAAAGTAGGTTCGAGCCCGATCCCGGTTCTGTAACGGAACCACCAGAATCGCCAGTCCTGATCGCCCCGTCGGGGCCAGGCCGCCATCCAACCTCAACCGCATCTCGGTAAAGACAAACGACTTCCGGCCGCCTGCCCACCGCGGCGCAGTCCTTGAAAGTGCACTGACCATGCGGCTGCGGGTCGGTGCTGGCACCGATACGGGACGTGTCCGTGCGTTGAACGAGGACGCGTACATGATGCGCGCCGACGAAGGCCTGTTCGTCGTGTGCGACGGCATGGGCGGAGCGCCCGCCGGAGAAGTGGCGAGCCAGATGGCCGTGGATGCGATCTTGCGCCAGGTGGGTGGGGATGCGCAGAACGGCGCGAACGGCGCCGCCCAGCAGCAGGCGTATCTGCCGCACACGAACCGGCTGGCCAATGCGGTTCGCCGGTCGAACGAGTTCATCTACGACCAGGCACAGAGGGATCCCCGGCAGGCGGGGATGGGAACCACGGTGGTCGGGGCGTGGATTCGTCAGCACATTGTCGGTGTGGCGCACGTCGGCGACAGCCGCGCGTACCTCTGGCACAACGATCGCCTCGAGCCGCTGACACGCGATCACTCGCTCGTGGAGGCGCAGATCGCGGCGGGACTGCTGGACGCGAGCATGAGCCTGTCGGCCGAGCATCAGAACGTGCTCGTGCGCGTGCTGGGACGCGAGCCCGATGTCGACGTGGAACTGAAGGAAGTGCCGGTGCAGCCGGGCGACTACGTCCTGCTGTGCAGTGATGGCCTGACGCGGATGGTCCCCGAGCACGTGCTGGCCGACGCGTTTCTTCTGCATCAGGAGCCGCAGCGGATCTGCGATCACCTGATTGCCGCCGCCAACCGCAACGGCGGTGCGGACAACATCACGGTCGTGGTCGTGGAGGTCGCGGGCAGTTGGTGGCGTCGCCTCCTGCACCGCCGGAAACGGTCAGACAGACGAGGGCAGTATGCCGAAGCTAACGCTGCAGTTTGAGGGACGGATTCTCAAGGAATACGTTGTCGGTCCGGGCATGACCATCGGACGGCTGCCGGACAACACGGTGATCATCGACAATCCTGCCGTGTCGGGCCATCACGCCCGCGTCTTCCGCGACGGCGACGGCGTGATTCTCGAGGATCTGAAGAGCACCAACGGGACCTTCGTCAACGGACGGGCGGCGAATCGCCATCCCTTGCATCACGGTGACGTCGTGCTCGTGGGCAAGCATCAGCTCGTGTTCAACCGGACGGCCGAGGAGATGTCTGCGCCCCCGGCCGCGATTCCGAGCCTTGGCGACACGGTGTATCTCGACACGAAACAACACCGTGAGCTTCGTGCGACGTTGGAAGACGCCCGGGCCCAGGCGATGAGCGCGCGGCCGGCGCCGAAGGCGCCCGCGGCGCGCCGCATCGGTGTGCTGCAGGTGGTGGCCGGCCGGGCGGATCAGCCGGAGTACGACCTGGATGCCAACACGTCGCTGATCGGACGATCGGAGACGGCGCACGTCCGTCTGCGAGGCTGGTTCAAGCCCGCGGTGGCGATTGCCATTGCGCGCGGCGGCGACGGCTACGTGGCGACGCTGATGGGTGGCCGGACGCTGGTCAACAACGAGCCGCTCACCAGACGCCACAACTTGAAGGAAGGCGACATCCTCAACGTGAGCGGCCTGGTCCTGGAGTTCCGCTGGAAGGACAACGTGCCGGTGGAATCCGCCGCGTAGAGTTGTACGTGTGGTCCGGCTTCAGCCGGACCTGCTCATTCAGGCCTGAGCGCGTCGATGACATCCACACGCGCCGCTCGCGCGGCCGGAACGAGCGACGCGAGGACTGCCGCGACGGCAAGAACGGCTGCGGCGGCGATGATCGGCACCGCCCCCGGTATGCGGACGTCCTGAACGTAGCTGCCGATCACCCGCGCCAGCACGAACCCGCCGATTGCGCCAGCGGCGATACCGGCGCCCGCGATGGCCGCCCCTTCCTTGAGCACCCGCGCCAGCAGTTCCTTCGGCTCCGAGCCAATGGCGAGTCGGATGCCGAATTCGCGCGTCCGCGCGCTGACCGAGAACGCCAGCACGCCAGCAACACCGACAATCGCAATCATCAGCGCGACCGCGGCAAAGCCGCCGAACACGAGCGCGTTCAGCCGATTGGGTGCGAGCACTTCAGCTCGCACGTCCTCGAGTGTGGCGGCCTGCTCCACGGGCTGTTCCGCCGAGAGCTCGCGAATGATGCGGGTGATGGGAGGCACCAGCGCGTAGGGATCCGTTTGCGCATGCACGAAGAGACGGCCGCCGCCGATCTCCTGCTCGAAGGGGTGGTAGACCGTCAGTGCCGGGCCAGGCACCACGTTCTCATCGTCCACGTCGGCGGCGATGCCGACGATTCGCCGGGGTCCGGTCCCGACATCGATGAACTTCATCACCGGATCGGTCCACATGAAAGCGCGGTTCACGCCGTCCCGGTTCGGGAACATCCGTCGCGCAACGCTCTCGCTCACGATCACGACGCGCTCCGCATCACGGCGGTCGGCGTCATTGAAGTCACGGCCGGCCACGAGCGGGACACCGAGCGATGCGAAGAACCCGGGTGAGACCGTGCGAAACCGGGCCCGAGGATCCTCCTCGCCGTCCGCCTTGGCATAGCCTTCGACAGAGAAGGAAAAACCGGGACCGAACGCGCCGGCCTCGCGCCAGGGCACCATCGTGCCCACCGCGACCCGCTCCACGCCCGGCAGCTCGGTGATGCGCCGCATCGCTTCCTTGTAGAACGCGGTGATTTGATCCGGCGTGCGGCCGTACGACATCACCGGCACGTGCAGGGCGAGCACGTTTCGCATGTCGAAGCCGGTCTGCGTGGCCTGCAGCGCGACGAGTGCGGTCAGCAGCATCCCCGCTCCAGCGAGGAGGACGAAGGATGCCGCGATCTGCATGACGGCGAACGCGCGCAAGCGGCGATTCGTACCGGAGGTGATCCGTACGCCGCCGTTCGAGAGGCCGATGCCGCTCGCCGCATCCGCGGACGGCAGCTTGGGCACGAAGGCGAGCAGCACGGCAGCCGCGATCGCCAGGCCGGCGCCAACCCACAGCAGGGTCGCATCAACCGTCACGTCCAGGGCACGCACCGAGAAGCGCGCGGCGTAGCGCGAGAGGATCGCCACCATCGGGCGTGCGATGAGCACACCCAGCAGCGCGCCGGCTCCACAGAGCACGAGACCTTCGGCCAGCAGCGTTCGCCGGAGCGCGCCCGCCCGCGCGCCAAGTGCCGCGCGAACGGCGAGCTCGCCTTCGCGCCGCACCGATCGCGCAAGAATCAGGTTCGCGACATTCGAGCAGGCGATGACGAAGACCAGCGCCGACGCCGCGAGGAGCACCAGCAGAACGGTCCGTGCCGGCGCCACGATCTGGTCGCGCAACTGGACGGCGTCGATGCGGAAGCCAGCCTTCGGCGAATAGGACTCGGGATGTTCCGTGAGCATCGTGCTGTGAGCGGTGCGCAGCTCCGCGCGTGCTGCGTCGAGGTCGGCGCCCGGTGCCAGGCGACCGAAGAGCTCGGTCATCCGATGCACTCGACCATCCACCATCGTCGCCGACAAATGATGGGGGCTCGTGACCACGTTGGCGATGATCTCGGTCTCCGATGGGTACGGGACTGACGGTTCGAGGACACCAACGATGGTTGCCGTGCGCGTGTCGAGCCTGACGGTCTTGCCAATCACTGTCGGATCGCTCTTGAGCGCGGTGGTCCAGAAGCGATGCGTCAGCACCGCGGCCCCAGCCGCCTGCGGCCCATCGTCGCCCGGTGTGAGCAGCCGGCCGAGCACGGGCCGGAGAGTCCCATCACGTCGAAGTACGACCCGCCGACGACCCCGGCGCTCACGACGCGTGGCTCGCCCAGTCCGACCATCGTGAAGGCGATGGTGGAGAAGTCGCCGAAGGCGGTGATCGTCTTGACACGGGCGCGGAGGTCCTGAATCTCCGGGACGGAAAACACGGAATTGGCCGAGCCGATGCCGGGCGCACTTTGGCGGATATAGATCAGCCGGTCCTCGTCCCGATTGACGAGCGGCCGCAGCAGGACACCCCGGACGACGCTGAAGATCGCGGCGTTGGCGCCAATCCCCAGCGCCAGGGTCAGGACCACGGTGAGGGTCAGTCCCTTGGCCCGGGACAGCGACCGCAACGCAAAGCGGAAATCGGTGATCAGGCTCATTGGCACCCCTATATGTATAGTCGAATGGGGGGGAGCAAGATCGACACAGAGTCACCAAGAGAATAGGTGGCTGGAGGTAGGACTCGAGCATCTCCCGGACGAAAATCGAAGGAATTCGTTAGGCCTTGGTCGGTACAGATCGGCGATTTTGAAGAAACTCGATGGCTTGGTATCGATCGATTGGGCCTGTTGCACGGCTCCTTCACGTCCAAGACGGTTCAAAGTCAGTTAGCGCAGAAATTGCCCTATCGAGACTATCCGAGTTGTCTCGCGCAACTTGAGGGTTCCACGAGGTTTGAACGTACTGCACAAGCCTGGCATTGTAGTTGCGCCCAACGACGGCTGTGCTACCAGTCCTCGGAACGACGTCCGCAAGGATCTCCCTTTTTTTGGATGCCCGTGCGACGCTGACCAGTTTTTGCTTGGGGTCGGGCAAGTCCTCGACTGCCGCCGGCATCAGCGCACGTCGAACTCCCAGAAACGTTCCGAGCGAGTTAGGGCTTGTCAGGGAATTATCGATCTACTGGCCGGTGATAGGCGCAGGATGAATGGTGTAATTCCAGTCGCCGTGAAAGCGATGGCGCTCCAAGCGGATGGTGGCCATCTGCGCGTCGGTGACGGTGACGCCGGCCG
>DATDOE010000135.1:0-58331 GCA_035293405.1 Vicinamibacterales bacterium
GACGCGAGCCGCGGATGAGGAGCGATGACGTGAGGCCCTCGCGACGAGGGAGCGGCGAAGGACCGGAAGGTGGGCGCCGGAGAGGTCGTTGGCCGGGCGCCGCGACCCGCCGCGCTCCCAGGACGCATCCTCCCTGTCGCCACGTGGGAGTTTATGAGATGGGGTCTACGCCGGCTGGTCCGCCTAAAGGCGGACACTACGTACGGGGCGCGCGAGAGGCGCGGATGTCTTCCACCGCGGCCGGATTCTCCAGCGACGAGAGATCTCCTGGCTCATCGCCGAGATAGGCGGCGCGGATGACGCGGCGCATGACCTTCGCGTTGCGCGTCTTCGGCAGATCCCGCACGAAGGCGATCGTTTCCGGCCGCAAGGGTTTACCGAGCCGCGAGGCGACCAGCGCTTTCAGCCGATCGACGAGAACAGCGCTCTCCTTCTCACCGGGCCTCAGCACGCAGAAGCACACGAGCGCCTGGCCTTTCAGCTCGTCCGGTACTCCGATCGCCGCGGCCTCGAGAACGGCGGGATCCGCCACCAGCACCGATTCCACTTCCGCGGGTCCGAGGCGCTTGCCGGCGATCTTGATCGTGTCGTCCGACCGGCCAAGGATGTACCACAGGCCGTCGTCATCGATGGCGGCCCAGTCGCCGTGGACCCAGACGTCGGGGAAGCGCGACCAGTAGGTCTGGATGTACCGGTCGTCGTCCTTCCAGAAGCCGCGGGTCATGCCGATCCACGGCTGGCGGACCACGAGCTCGCCAACCTGGTTGCGTACCGGCCGGCCGTGATCGTCAACGACGTCGGCGGCGATGCCTGGCGGGGGGCCGGCGAAGGCCGCCGGTTTGAGTGGCGTGATGACGTTGCCGGCGACGAGACCACCCGATACCTCCGTGCCCCCGGAGTAGTTGATGATCGGCAGCCGGCCACCTCCGACCACGTCGAAGAACCAGCGCCACGGCTCGGGATTCCAGGGCTCGCCGGTCGATCCGAGAATGCGCAGGGAGGACAGATCGCGTCGCCGCGCCGGCTCCTCCCCGTGGCGCATCAATGAGCGAATGAGCGTGGGTGAGACGCCCAGGATGTTCACGCGGTGACGCTCGACGATCGCCCACAGGCGATCGGGCCCGGGATAGTCCAGGGCGCCGTCGTACAGCACCATGGTGCCGCCGAGCAGCGTCATGCCGAACACTTCCCAGGGGCCCATCATCCAGCCCATGTCGCTGACCCAGTACATCGTCTCGCCGGCGTGCACGTCGAAAGCGTGCACCATGTCCTGCGCGGTCTTGATGGGGAAGCCGCAGTGCGTGTGCACGGCCCCCTTCGGCCGGCCGGTCGTTCCGGACGTGTAGAGGATCATCAACGGTTCGTCCGCGTCCGTCTGCTCGGTCACACACGTGTCCGGCTGATTCCCGAGCAGATCCGCCCAGCGATGATCGCGGGCGTTGATCGGAACGTCGATGCCGAGGCGCGGGACGATGATGACGTGCGCAACAGAAGGGGCACTGGCAAGCGCCTCGTCGGCGACGGCCTTCATCGCGACCGGCTGTCCGCGGCGCCAGAAGCCGTCCGCCGTGATGAGGACCCTGGCGCCGGCATCCTGAATCCGCGTGCCGATCGCATCGGCGCCGTAGCCGGAAAAGAGCGGCAGGATGATGCCCCCCAGCTTGATGACCGCGAAGAACGCGGCGATGAGCTCGGGGCACATCGGCATGAAGAGCGCGACGCGATCGCCACGCCCGACGCCGAGCCGGCGCAGCCCGTTCGCGCATCGGTTCACCTCCTTCAACAGCTCGCCATACGTCACTGTTCGTGTCGTGCCCTCTTCACCTTCCCAGTGAAGTGCGGCCTGTGTCTCGGTGGGTGTCCCGATCCACTTCTCGAGACAGTTGTGCACGATGTTCATACGGCCGCCGACGCACCATCGAGCTCTGGCGACACCGCGCGACGTATCGATGACGCGGGTGTAAGGCTGGTAGAACTCGATGCCGAGGTCATCGAGGACCGCGCGCCAGAACCAGTCGAGGTCGGTGGTCGATCGCTGCATGAGGTCCGAGTAGTCGCGAAGCCCATGCTGCCGAATGAAAGCGGTGAGCCTGCTGCGTTCGATGTACTCCGGGGACGGCCGCCAGGCGACCTCACCGCCGAACTCGAACCGATCGACACTCATCAACCGATTCTAGCGTGTCAGCTTTCAGTAGAGGCGGGTCTTAAGACCCGCCTTCTACCGAAGCCTTCTACCGAAGCGCGTTCGTTTTGAGGTTTGCATTTTGAGTTAAGGTAATCGGGCCATGCCCTCGTACGAGCCCGCCGTCATCCTGAGCGCCTGCCGTACGCCGATCGGATCCTTTGGAGGTGCATTGAAGGAGGTGTCGGCCGCGGATCTTGGAGCGGTCGTCATTCGCGAAGCGATTCGTCGTGCCGCAGTGGACGGCGGCGACGTGGGCGACGTCATCATGGGCTGCGTGCTGCAGGCCGGCGCGGGCATGAACGTCGCGCGTCAGGCGGCGCTCAAAGCCGGCGTGCCGATCGAAGTGCCGGCCGAAACGATCAACCGCGTGTGCGGGTCTGGGCTGCAGGCGGTCGTCCACGCCGTCGAAGGCACGCGCGTCGGCTACACCGACCTGGTGGTCGCCGGCGGCACCGAGTCGATGTCCAACGCTCCATACCTCCTCAAAGGGGCGCGATGGGGCTATCGCATAGGTCATGGAGAGGCGTACGACTCAATCCTCACCGAAGGCCTGACGTGCGCCATGCAAGGCTGTCACATGGGTATGACGGCCGAAGCGATTGCCGATCGGTTCGGCATCTCTCGGGAGGACCAGGACGCCTTCGCCGCGGAGAGCCAGCAGCGCGCGGAGCACGCCATTCGCAGCGGCTGGTTCAAGGACGAGATCGTTCCCGTGCTCGTGCCGCAGAGGAAGGGCGATACGGTCCGCGTCGATACCGATGAACATCCCAGGCGCGGAACCACCGCCGGTGCGCTGGCGGCGCTGACGCCGGCATTCACGCGCGACGGCACTGTGACCGCCGGCAATGCCTCCGGGATCAACGATGGCGCGGCGGCCGTTGTCGTGGCCGGCGCCGAGCGTGCCAGACGCGCGGGGCAGCCGCCACTGGCCCACATTCTCTCGTATGCCACCGCCGGTCTCGATCCCGCGATCATGGGGATGGGACCGGTCGAGGCCGTAAGGAAGGCATTGAAACGAGCTGAGCTCGCGGTGGCTGCCGTCGATCTGTTCGAGGTCAACGAGGCATTCGCGTCGCAGTCGCTCGCCGTCGCGCGTGAGCTTGGCCTCGATGCCGCGAAAGTCAACGTGCGCGGCGGTGCCATTGCGCTGGGGCACCCCATCGGCGCGAGCGGGGCGAGGATCCTGACCACTCTGATCTACGCCTTGCGGGCCCGGGGCGGAGGCACAGGCGTGGCGTCGCTCTGTATCGGCGGCGGCATGGGCACCGCCATGGTCATCAAGGTGTAGCCGCGGCCACTGGCCCCGGCTGGAACTTCCGTCCTCGGGTCTCCGTCCCAACCGCCGTGGAGGAGCCGCATTGACCCGACTGATCCTCGCCTTGAGCCTGGTTCTCGCCGCGGCACCCGCATTTGCTCAGGCGGAGGATGACGGGACCTATCGAGGACGCAGAGCCGAGCGGCTCGAGCGACGCTGGGAGCGCTGGTCCAACGGCCGGGACCGGGATGGTGTCCACCTGCGAGTGCTGCGCGACTACAACCTGCGCGCCGGCGCCACGGCAACCGAGCCGATCGTCATCATCGGAGGCTCCGCCACCATCGACGGCACGACCGATGACGATGTCGTGGTGATCGGCGGGACATTACGTGTGGGGCCGAAGGCGGTGATCGGCGGCAACGTCGTGACCGTCGGTGGAGAAGCGATCATCGATCCCAGCGCCCAGGTGCGTGGCAAGGTGGACGAGGCCGTCGTCGTGTGGCCGGACTTCGACGTGGACTTCGGGTGGCTGCGGTACACGCAGGGCTGGTGGCCCGTCGCGGTGTTTGGCGCAACGCTGTTCAGGCTCGGGCTGGTGCTGATCGTCTCGTTGTTGCTGACGGTCGTCGCCCCTGGCTGGATCCGATCGATGGCCGCGCGCGCCTCGTCTGTGCTGAGCGCGGGCCTGCTGGGCGCCGCGGTGGAAGTACTGTTCGTGCCCGCGCTCCTGGCCGTGGTCGTCGGACTCCTGATTTCAATCGTTGGCATTCCTCTGCTCGGGGCAATTCCGTTCGTGCTCGCCGCCGGCGCTCTCGTCTGGGTGGGTGGGTTTGCGGCCGTTGCAGTCTGCCTCGGAGCGCGACTGCGGGGCGGGAGCGTCAGCACGTCGTCATCGCCGGTGGCCGATCTCATGATCGGTTTCGTCGCGCTCACGTCCTTCACGATGATCGCGCACTTCATGTCGATCGGGCCCGGCTGGACGGGCCCGATGGGTTGGATCGTTGGGGCGGCCGGAGTAGCGATCGAGTACGTCGCATGGACGATCGGACTCGGCGCTGCGTTGTCGAGCCTCGCGGTCAGACGGCCGGTGATGCCACCGCGCGTTCCCGCGCCGCTCGCGTCTTAGCCAGCAACTTCTCCACGCGCGCGAGCACCGTGGGCCATCGATACTCGCGCTCGACGAACGCGAGGCCCTGCGCCCCGAGGGTACTCCGCTCCTCGGGGTGCGAGAGCAGGTAATCCATCGCTGCGGAGAACTCGCTGAACGACCAGTAGTACAACCCGCCATTGGCTCTGCGAACCTGTCCCAGCAGCGGTTTGCATGCGGCATTCACGAGCGCCGGCGTTCCGTAGTTCCAGGCCTCGAGCAGGACGATGCTGAGGCTCTCGTAGCGGGAAGGCACGACGAGCGCGCGCGCGTGGGCAAGGAGTGCGTGACGCAGGTCGTCCGACACATAGCCGAGCGGTCGAATTCTCGGGTGCTCGGGGATCTGCATCTTTGCCGGTCCCGCCAGCACCAGCGTCGTGGCCTCCGATCCCGAGACGTACTCCTGGAAGTAATCGAGCAGCGTGTGGCAACCCTTGTTGCGATCCACTCTCCCTAAATACAGCACGTAGTTGTCCGGTACGCCGTGCGCGGACAACAGGCCCCGGCCGGGCGGCGCGCTTGCCGGATCGAGCCCCATGCCGATGACCGCCGACGGATGGAGTGGCCGGCCTGCTCGTGCGGAGACGAGCTCCTGTTCCTCAGGTGTCAGAAAGAGGTAGCCGGCAGGGAGGTTGAAGTAGTCCTGCATGATGTCGAGGAAGACCACCTGATCCTCTTCCGCGGTCGGCACGAGCACCGCCCGATCTCGTACCAAGGGGACGCCAAAAAAAGAGGGGAAGTAGCGGAAGGTCCAGAACAGGACCAGGTCGTAGGTACGACCGTGCTCGCTCAGATGATCGAGGAGCTCGGGCACCTGCGGGCCGTTCTCGCGGAACCACGCCTCCTGCTGCTCGTGAGGCACGCCGCCATCGAAGACCTCGTCACTGAGCGTGCCAAACGCGTGAAGGTGGCGTGGCCGTTCAACGGAGAAGCGAATGACCTGAACGGCGCCGTCACGAGTCGGGCCGGCCGGGTACTCGTTCTGCCACGTCACGTAGTCGCGTGCGCACGACGTCAGGACGGTAATGTCGTGCGTTCGCGCGAGGCGGGCCGCCAGCTCGCGGCAATGCGACTCCGAGCCGCCGGCAATGTCGGCGCCGTACCGCTGGACGACGAAGGCGAGCTTCACCGCCGCTCGGAGACCTCAGGTCGTTCCTGCGGCGGAGTCGCCCCCTCGGCCAGCGCACGCACGTCCCGGCGGAGGCGTGCATTCTCGATCGCCAGCTCCTGGACGCACACGAACAGGACCTGATTGACGCGGCGCTGGCGCTCGAAGTTGTCGCGGCTGTACTCGAAGAGCCAGCGCAGGACCGGCATGATCACGTGTCGCTTGACGAAGATCACCACCGACGCGATGCTGGAAGCGCGATGCGACCGGTACTGCATCGACGTCTGCAGACGCCACGTCTCGGGGTCGCCGAGGAACTCCGGAAGCAGGATGGCGTTGGGATCGCTGGTATTGGCGGCTGACTGAAGCAGCCGCTCGACGTCGGCGAACAACGCACCATCTACGAATGCGGTTGACGCGCCGTGGAGCACCAGGCGTTCGCGGAGCCTCCTGCGCACGTCGGTGTGCAGCTCCGCCATCACGGCATCGACCGAGACTTCACCCGCCAAGGTCGTCGCGTACGCCGGGCCGCACCTGCACGTTGCCGCTGCTGCCCGCAATCACGCGGTCGCGCTGCTTCAGGCGGAAGAAGACCTGGAACGTGCCGGGCTGCCGGAACACATGTTCAATCGAATAGCGGCGACGGATGCTGCTCTTGCCGGCCTCGTACGGGTCGCAGTCCTCGGAGTTCCCGGACACGGTGCCGTCGCCCCAATCCCACTCGACGGCCGGACAGTAGAATTCGGCATAGTCGTCGGACCCGCCGCGCACATCGACCACGAAGCGGACTTTCAGCGGGGAGAAGCCGACCGGCGGCGTCGCCCTGAGTGATAGACTGGGCTTCTTGTCGTCGCCTCGCTGCGCGCTCGACGCGCCGCCAGATGCGAGCGCGACGGCAAGCAGGACGAAGAGCGCGCGCGATGCGCGGCGTGGGTGAGTCATCGTCAATCCCTGGGGCAGGCTCGTCTGATTCTAAGCCCGAACGTACGGCTGGACAAGGAAAGCCGGACGTGCGGGATGTTCCCGCGTGTGTCCGCACGGAGAGCAAGGCACGATGCACACCGCTTACAGGTCACCGGTTCTCACCGCGACGGCGCGGCCGTCCGGAGACCTCCAGGCTGACCTCCTTGTGATTCCTGTCTTCACCGACGACGACCTGGCGGACGAACCCGGTCTGGACACGGCCGCCGGCGGGGAAGTGACGCGGGCCCGCGAACGCGGCGAATTGACGGGAAAACTGTTCGAAGTGCTCGTCATCGCCACCTCGTCATCGGACTGGAAGACGCCGCGGGCGGTCCTCGTCGGTGCGGGTAGCCGGAAGGACTTCCGCGCCGACCATCTGCGGCGGATTGCCATCGTCGGCGGGCTTGGGGCCCGGCAACGGCGTCTGACGCGAGTGGCGGTCCTGGATCGGCGAGGCACGTCGGTGAGTCCGATCGTGGCGGCGCAGGTCATGGCCGAAGGTCTTCATCTCGCAAATTTCGATGGCGCCGCCTACAGGACCACCGGCCAGCCGAAGTCCTGGATCGAAGCGGCGGAAGTACGGATCTCCGAGAGCGGCGCGGGAGTGAACGACGCCCTCGAGCGTGGCGCCATCCTCGGTGAGTACAGCAATCAGACGCGCGCGCTCGCCAACGAGCCGGGCAACGAGTTGACGCCGCGAATCTTCGCGGAGCGCGCCGCCGCGATCTCGACGGCCGCCGGTCTGGCGTGCGAGATTCTGGACGAGCAGCGGATCGCGCAGCTCGAGATGGGCCTCCTGCTGGGTGTGGCGCGTGGCAGCGCGGAGCCGCCCCGGCTCGTGGTGCTGCGTCACGACCCGCCAGACGCCGCTCCCGGCGTTGTCCTCGGGCTGGTCGGCAAGGGCATCACGTTCGACACCGGCGGCATCTCGATCAAGCCGGCCGACAACATGGACAAGATGAAGGACGACATGTCGGGCGGCGCCGCCGTCATCTGCGCGATGTCGGCCATCGCGCGGCTGAAGGTGCCGGTGCGCTGCATCGCGATCGTCCCGATGACGGAGAACATGCCCGGCGGCAATGCCGTGAAGCCCGGCGACGTGCTGACCGCCGCGTCCGGCAAGACCGTGGAGATCATCAACACCGACGCCGAGGGCCGGCTCGTGCTCGGAGACGGCCTCTGGTACGCGCGCGAGCTCGGCGCCACACATCTGGTGGACGTCGCCACGCTCACCGGTGCCTGCGTCGTGGCGCTCGGCAAGACGACGAGCGGACTGTTTGGCACGCCGGCCGCCTGGGTCGAGGCGGTTCACCGGGCGAGCACGCGCGCCGGCGACCGCTCATGGCCGATGCCGATCTTCGATGACTACAAGGATCAATTGAAGAGCGACATCGCGGACTTCACCAATACCGGCGGCCGACCGGCCGGGGCGATTACGGCCGCGCTGTTCATCAAGGAGTTCACCGCCGATCTTCCGTGGGTCCATATCGACATCGCCGGCACGGCGTGGGCAGAGGAGGCCAGGCCCTACCAGCCGAAAGGTGCGACCGGCGTGGCCGTGCGAACGCTGGTTGAACTGGCGCTGGACGCGGCGGCGTGGAGCGGGCAGAATCTGAAGAGTTGATGTTCGTCCTGGCTCTTCTGCAGCAGACGCCGATCATTATCGAGGTCGGCAAACCACCCGAGGCCACGCCTGACATCAGCATCGATTTCGTCGTCGGCATGTTTGCGATGGCCGGGATCTTTCTGCTGGCCGCGCTGATTGGGAGTCTCGTGGTCGCAGGCTCGATGCTGGTCTACAAGCGGCGGCAGCAGAAAGCGGCCTCGTCCAACGAGACCAGTCACACGACATTGCGCATCTGAGTCACGTTCATACCGTTCATAAACAAGGAGAGCTTCCATGATGCATCGCATCCTACTCATCGCCCTGACCGCGTGTCTCGCGGCCCCGCTCGCTGCGCAGGCACCTGCGGATTGGAAAGTGCGCATCGACCGCAGCCAGAACGCACAGGATCCCGACGACCGCAAGGACATCACGTTCAAGTCGATGGGCAAGGGATTCCACGTGTCGGGAGGGCCCGCGGGTGTGTTCTGGAGTGCGGCGAACACGGCCACCGGAGACTTCACGGCCAAGGCGACCTTCAACCTCGTGAAGCCGAGCAATCACACGAACTACTACGGCCTCGTGTTCGGCGGTGACGCGCTCGACAGCGGCAATCAGGCCTACACGTATTTCGTGGTGGCGCAGAACGGGACGTTCCTGATCAAGAACCGGACCGGCGAAAACGTGCGGGACGTTCAGGCACCGACGCCCAGCGCCGCGATCAAGCAGCCGGATGGCACCGGGAAGTCCACCAATGTGCTCGAGGTCCGGGTCGCGGGCAACACGATCTCGTACGTCGTGAACGGGACCGTCGTCCACACCACGCCGAAGAGCGGGATGACGGCGAAGACCGATGGCCTCGTCGGCGTACGCGTGAACCACATGCTTGAAGTGATGGTCGACGGCTTCGAAGTCCAGAAGCGCGGCTAGTGTTTCGCGGGACCGTCGTCGGGCTCGTCCTCCTCCTGGTTGCCGGCTTCGACAGTCCGGCCCGGGGGGAGGACTGGCCCCAGTTTCGCGGCCCCACCGGTCAGGGCCACGCCGCCGAGCGGGGCCTGCCGCTCGAGTGGAGCGAATCGAAGAACATCGTCTGGAAAACGCCGGTGCCCGGCTTCGGCTGGTCGTCGCCAGTTGTCGCGGGCGGCCGCGTGTGGCTCACGTCGGTGGTGGAAACGAAGGACGCACGCCGCGATCGCGTTGCGGTGTCGCTTCGCGCGTTCGCGTTCGACGAGGCGACCGGCCGCGAGCTGGTCAACGTCGAGGTCTTCCATATCAACGACGTCGGCGTCATCAACCCGAAGAACAGCCGCGCCTCGCCCACCCCCATCGTCGACGGCGAGCGCGTCTACGTCCACTTCGGCGCCGACGGGACGGCGGCCTTGAGCTCGTCTGGCCAGATTCTCTGGACCGCACGTCTCAACTACGAATCACAGCACGGCAACGGTGGGTCCCCGGTGCTCTATCGCGATCTGCTGATCGTGAACTGCGATGGCAACGGCGGTGAGGCCTACGTCGCGGCTATCGACACGCAGACCGGGAAGACGCGATGGAAGACACCTCGCCGGCGGCCCGCCGACCAGGCGTATACGACGCCACTGGTGATCACCGTGGCCGACCGCGATCAACTCGTCTCCGTTGGCGCCTACCGCGCGGCGGCGTACGACCCGTTGACCGGCCAGGAGATCTGGCGGGTGAGCTACGGCGACGGCTTCTCCAACGTCCCGCGGCCGGTGTTTGGTCACGGGTTGGTCTACATCGCCACGGGATTCCAGACGCCGACGCTCATCGCCGTTCGCCCTGACGGTCGCGGCGACGTCACGCGCACGCACGTCGCGTGGACGATCAGCCGCGGCGCGCCGTACACGCCGTCACCGTTGCTCGTCGGCGACGACTTCTACTACGTGAGCGACACCGGGGTGCTGACGCTGGCCAATGCCGCGTCCGGAGAGACCGTGTGGCAGCAGCGGCTCGGTGGGAACTACTCGGCGTCGCCGATCTTCGCGGACGGGCGGATCTATTTCCTGAGCGAGGAAGGCGTGGCCACCGTGATCGCGCCAGGCAGGGAGTTCCGAAAGCTGGCCGTGAACCGTCTCGACGGCGCCACGCTCGCGTCGATGGCGGTTGCGAACCGCTCCATCTTCATCCGCTCGCATAGCCACCTCTATCGCGTGGCCGATTCGCGGTAGAGGGCGTTAGTACGTAGTGTCCGGCTTCAGCCGGACGTTGATGGATCGTCGCCGGATACACATGCTGGCCCGCGGCCGCGGGCACTGCGGCCGGGAAAGCCGCCTGCGCTCGTTCTCTGACGCTCCCCGTGCGTCTAATTGCTGATTCGCTGCGACATCCGTCACACGGCTCAAAGCCTTCGTGGTACCTCGTTGCAACGAGAACGTGTGGACGGAAGACGCACGGATGAATCGCATCGCCGGCTTTCCCGCTTCGCATTGAGCTCGGCCTGGCGCACGTGGCTGCCAGCCGGCATACCAATCACTGCAGATTCAGTTGAAGGAACGACGGTCACAGTCCGGCAGTGCCCCGCGGCCCTGTGCTGTCGCTTGATTCGCAGGTGACAGATATGATTAGCTAATGAGCTAATAATGCAATCTGTATTTCGCGCGCTGGCTGATGAGACCCGTCGCGCCATTCTGACGGCGCTGACGGACGGTCCGAAGACCTCTGGCGAGTTGGCCGATCTCTTCGATTCGAGCTGGCCGACGATATCCCGTCACCTCGCGGTCCTGCGACAGGCCGAGCTTGTCGTCAGCGAGCGACGCGGGCAGGCGATCGTGTACGAGTTGAACATGACGGTGTTTCAGGAGTTCGTCCAGCACGTGCTCGACATGGCGGCGTCTCGGCCGCGTCGCCACGTGTTGAGGCGCCAGTCGACGAGACAGAAGGAAACATGAGACGAGTCGATGACTACGTGGTGAGCGGTCTCATTGCAGCGGGCGGCCTGGCAAGTGTCATGTTCTTTCGCCGAATCACCGTGTATCCCGTGGCGGTGGCCCTGTTGCTCCCGGCAACGGCCGCCATCGTCTATGCGCTGCTGCGCACAGTGGGCAAGCGGTCGGCGCCACGGCACGTGCAAGGACCGATCGCGCTCATTGGCAGCCATGTCGTCGCCTTCATCGTCGGTGTCCATGTGCTGACAGTATGCAATCTGGCCGGTGTCGCGTGGGCGCGCGCCTTGGGACCGCGCGCGGCGGTGGTGCTACTCGGCGCCGTCATCGTGGCGATTGGTAACGCGCTGCCGCGTCTTCGTCCGAACCTGGCGCTCGGTATTCGAACAACGAAGAGCCTTGACGATACGTGCTTGTGGTCTCGCGTGCATCGCAGGGCGGGACATGGTGCTGTCGCTCTGGGTTGCATCACCTGTGTGGCCGGCCTGTCGCTGCATGGGGACTTGATCGGTCCTGGTATCAGCGTGGCTGCGATCGCGCTCGTCGTGTCGATTGCCCTTGCGTATCGGAGGTATGTCCATGACTGAGGTGGAAATGCGCGAGCAGACGGTCCCGACCGGCCGGTCCAGCGCGATCGCTCGAGTTGTTCGGGTGCTTCTGGCTGTTGTCTTCATCTACGTCGGAACGATCAAGCTCTTGCCCGGCGGAGGGATGTGGATCCGATTGTTCGATCAGATTGGCCTTGGACAGTGGTTCCGATTCGTCACCGCGGGTGTGGAAATCCTCGCCGGGGCTCTGATGCTGTTCCCGACGTGGTCGACGGCAGGGGCAATGCTCGCGGTCGCGTCGATGGCTGGTGCGCTCGTCGTGCACGCGACGGTTACCGGATTCGGTCCGCAGACGGCGGCGGTGTCGATCTTGATGGCGGGGAGTGCGTTCGTTGGCTGGTCAGGTCGTCGTCACGCTCACGCCGTGAGCCTCAGGGTGACGCGGAAGCGGCTGATTGGAGCTCTCGCAGGTCTCGTGGTGCTGTACATGGCGTGGAACACTCTGCCGGGACAGCCCTTCGACGTGACCGGGCGGTGGACTGGTCGCACACTGACCGGACTGCAGATCGCGCTGGAGTTGAAAGCCGATGGGCCCAATCTGAGTGGAATCGTGACACGGAATCGGCGACCTTCGCCGTTTACGGAGGGCGTCATCACGGCCGATGGACTGTCGTTTACCGCCAGGCTCGGCCGCCGGATGGAGGGCTTTTCAGGACGATACCTCCAGGGTGAGCGCATTCGCGTGACTCTCGATAGTCAGGGCGTGCTGGCGCCGCTGACCGCCGTGACATTCCGGCGTGAGTCACCGTGGCCATGATCCTGGACTCGCTGCGTCGGGATCTTCGTGACGCGTTCCGGGCGCTCCGTGCGGCGCCGGTGATGAGTGCCACGATCGTCTGCCTCGTCGCCTTGGTGGTTGGCGGCAATACAACGGTCTACGGACTCGTGCATGCGGTTCTCACGAAGCCGGCGCGCGGTGTCGTCGCACAGCAACTGGTCACCGTACAGCGCTTCGATCCGGGTGAACCAGCTCCCACTCTGCATCAATACTCGGATTTCGACGTATTCAGCGACTCAGCCAGCACGTTGCACCGCATCACCGCGGTTCGTCTGGAGCCGCTGACGCTCCGCGTCGGGCCCTTGACTGACGCGGTTCGCGGAGCGTCGGTTAGCGTCAACTACTTCGAGCTCTTCGGCATCAGATTCTTGCGTGGTCGCGGGTTCACGGAACGCGAGGAGTCGCTAGACGATGCCGCACTTGTCGTCGTCATCAGCGAACAACTATGGCGGACCCGCTTCGATAGCCGTTCAGATATTGTCGGCCAGCCGGTGTTCGTCGACGGTCAGGCCGCGACGGTGACCGGCGTTGTGCCAGCGGTGTTCCGCGGCGCGACGCTTGGTGAACTCACCGATGTATGGGTACCGCTTCGAGCCTTCGCACGGTTGACGGACGGGGAGGGGGCCCTCCTCGAGCCGCGTCCCTCGGTCCAAGTGTTCGGCCAGCTCGTTGACGGTCGATCGTTGAGCAACGCCCAGGCTGAGATCTCATCGTTGATGGACAGATCCCATCGTGATGCACCGCGCGAGTCGAGGCCGAGCGCTGCCGTCGTGCGCTACTCGATGACCACTGCCAGCGACAGCTTGATCGCACAGGTTGCGCCACGCTTTCTCGTTCTCTTCTCGGCGGTCACCGCACTGACCCTGGTGATTGTGTGTGCGAACATTGCCAACCTCGTGTGGTCTCGAGCGATCTCGCGACAGCAGGAAATGGCTCTTCGCGTAGCGGTGGGCGCGACCAGGTGGCATATCCTTCGCGGGGCGGCTGCGGAGGCACTCCTGCTCGGTGCGCTTGCGTGGGCAGCGGCGAGCGTGTTTGCCTGGGCTGCGGTTCGATTGATCGTTCGTCTCGCGGAGACGCAGGCAGGCGGGGCGCTGGCCGTTGTCGATTTCAGCCCGGACGCCTCTGTGCTTGTCTACGCGGCACTGTTGACGTTCTCCAGCGTGGCCGTGTGTTCGATCGGGCCACGTGTGCGCCCGGTTCGTGCTGATCTGAACGCCATCGTCGGAAAAACTGACCAGACGCGGCGACGGTCGGGGGTGTCCAGGGTCCTGATCGTGGCGCAACTCGCATTCAGCGTCGTCCTGCTCGTCATCGCGGGCCTGGCCTATCGCACCGTCCTCGCAACGCAGGCTGCCGACTTGGGATTCGACCCCGGCCGGCTGCTGTTGGTACGCGTCGATACGACCGATGCCCACGTCGGCGAGGGGCAGTCTGGTGTGGCGCGTGAGCGCATCCGCCAATCCCTTCAAGGCCTCGCCGTCATCGAGGCTGTCTCGTATGCGAATACGACCCCGGCGGTGCGCGGACGAAGGACCAGCGTCAGCGCGACGTCGCGCGCGCTGCCAGTGTCGGCGGAACGGATGGCAATCGGACCAGAATTCTTCCGAGTGCTCGGCCTTGTCCCGCGGCAGGGCCGCGAGTTTTCGCCCGACGACGAGGCTCGCGGGCTGCCCATGGCGATCGTCAACCGCAGTCTCGCCGATCGGCTGTGGCCAGGAATGCCGAATGTCATTGGACAGTTGTTGGTTCTGCGCGAAGACATCGAGCGACCGGTCCAACTCGTAGCGGTGGTGCCAGACGCCCTCTTCACCGGCCCGCGTGGCCAATCAACGCCGGCATTCGTGTTCGTCCCGCAAGCACCCTCAGAGCGCGGTCTCGGAACGGCCACATTCTATATCCGGCATCGGAGCACTGATCAGGTAGTGGCCTCGGCAGTCCGCGCGAGCATGGCGGAGATCGATCAGCGGGTGCCCGTTGTCTCGATTACCAGCATGACAGATGCGATCAGTACGCTGACCGCTCCGCAGCGGATGATCGTGAGGATGGCAATCATCTTCGCAGCCGCCTCGCTTCTGATTGGCGCGATCGGCTTGCACGGTCTGATCTCGTTCAGCGTGAAGCAGCGGACGCGAGAATTCGGGGTGCGCCAGGCGGTCGGCGCCTCTCGCGCCGGCCTTCTTCGATTGGTTCTTGCGGAGGGTCTGGTCCTGACGCTTGTTGGCGTCGGGACTGGGTGCCTGTTGGGTGGCTTTGTGGCGGCAGGCGGTCGCGCCTACCTCTTCGGAGTAAGCCCGCTCGACATTGCGACGTACGCCTCAATCGTCTCAATCGTTTCCGTGGTCGCCATCATAGCGGTGTGTGGACCAGCATTGAGGGCATCGCGCGTGAATCCGCTGGTCGCTTTGCGAGCGGAATGAGCCCGTAGCGTCCCGCCGGTGGATCGTGAAGTGAACTCCCTGCAGTGATTGGTATGCCGGCTGGCAGCCACGTGCGCCAGGCCGAACTCAATGCGAAGCCGGAAAGCCGGCGAAGCGATTCATCCGTGCGTCTTCCGTCCACACGTTCTCGTTGCAACGAGGCACGACTGACGCTTTGAGCCGTGTGACGGATGTCGTAGCGACTCAGCAACTAGACGCACGGGGAGCGTCAGAGCAGGAGCGTAGGCGGCTTTCCCGGCCGCAGCGCCCGTGGCTGCCGGCCGGCATACCAATCACTGCAGATTCAGTTGAAGGAAGAATGCTCAAGGTCCGCCTGAAGCCGGACACTACGTACGCGCTGCTGGCTATTTCGGTCGTAGCCGCGGATGCAGTTTGGCGACGGTGTGCATGTATCCGCCAGCACTCGCGTAGCGATCGGATGCGGCGGCGCGGAGGTGCTCGAGGGCTTTCTGGTCGTTGCCGGTCGCTTCGTAGTAGAGCCCCACGTACAACTCCGCATAGAAGCGGCCCGACTGGCTGTCGCCGCCCGCAGCCAGGACCGCCTCTGGCGACAGGCTGCCGCGAAACATCTGATAGATCTCCCGCATCGGCGATCGCTGATCGGGTCCGACAGGAAGTAGCGCCGCCCGTGCCTTCTCTGATGATTCGGCGCGCGCGACGCAGAGGAAGTGCCACGCCGGATTCTCCACATCGTTGGGGTTGACCGTGCGGTGTGACTCGAACTGGGCACGGCAGTCCCGATAGCGGCCGACGTAGTAGAGCGCGATCCCACGCTGCCAGAGTTGTGGCGCCGCTTCCGGCGCGAGCTTCACGACCTGATCGAACCCCACCACAGACTGGGCGACGCGGCCCGCGAGGAAATCACCAATCGCGCGGTCGAGGATGGCGCGTGGATTCTCACCGGACTGCTGTGCCGCCGCCGTGCTCACCAGGAGCAGGGCGCCAGTAAGTGCGATCAGACGTCGTGTGAGGGCAGGCATATCAGCGGCGAAGATCCAGACAGAGCATCGTGTTCTCGTTCCGCACGTAGAGGAAACCGTCGGCGATGGCAGGATACGGCCGCAGCACGCCCTGGAGTACCTGTGCCCGCGCAATCGGGCGGAATCCCTGTGGTGACGCGGGCGCCAGGACGAGCTCACCGGACTCTCTCAGGATCAACAGCTTGTCGCCCACGAGCGTGACGCTGCCCGCACGGAACTGATCCTGACTCCATTTGACCATTCCCGTGCGCAGCTCGACGGCGCGGAAGCTGGGTCCAAACTCCTGACGACCGTGAAAGCCGTACAGGTAGCCGTCGCGGTGCACGCTGGTGGCGTAGTGATTGGACAGTGCCTCATCCGATGTCCAGAGGTCCACGAGCTTCGATCCCTCGACACGCAGGACGCCGGCGCCGGGTCCGTACTCCGCGGATACAAAGATCAGATCGCCCATGACCAACGGCGTGGCGGCGTTCACCGAGGCGGCGATGCGCGCGCGCCAGCGGCGTTGGAACTGTACCATCCCGGTCGCTGGATCGAGTCCGATCAGGTTGTCGCGCGTCAGGAAGATCGTCGATCGTCGTCCGCCGATCGTGGCGCTCACGCCCGACGAATAGCTCGCGTCATCGTCGGTGGCCGTCCAGACCACCTTGCCGGTCTTGGCATCGAAGGCCACGATGCCGGCCTTCTCGCCTCCGACATTTGCAATCACGCGCCCGCCGTCGACCAGCGGCGAGCCGCCGGCGCCGAAATACGCCTTCGGCACGCTGAAGCGCTTCATCGTGTCTTCGCTCCAGATCCGCGTGCCGCGCGCGAGATCGACCGCGTGCAGCTGGCCCTGGGCGCCGAACGTGTAGATCACGCCGTCGGCGACGACGGGGACGGCGCGCGGACCTTCGTCGAAGCCGAAGTCATCGCGATAGTTGGTTGGATAGGCGTACCGCCAGGTCGAGGCGCCGGTCTTCGCGTCGAGCGACTCGAGGACCTCTTCGTTGCCGACGCGGTGAAACAGGATCACCCGATTCTGGACGACTGCCGGCCCGGCAAAGCCTTGTCCGATCTGTTTGCGCCAGACGACCTTGGGGCCTGTCGAGCCCCAGGACTCGGCCAGGGGCGGTCCGGAGTAGGTGCCATTGCGATCCGGTCCCAGGTACTGCGGCCAGTCGACGGCGATCACCGGCACCACAGCCGCAAGCGCGATGGCCACGACGGTGGCTGACAGGCGGGACATGCGATGACTTTACCGCAGATTCTTCGAAGCAGAGTGACGTGCGAAGATACGTCGCAATGGCGATCAAGTCGTACCTGCTGTCGCTGCCGGAGCGGCTGGTGCGGTCCGCATTGGGGCTGAGTGCGGGCGTCGCCCGAGAAGTCGGAGAGGTTGCGCTCCCCGATGGCGTTCGGCACAGCCAGCTCTATCGCAACCTCGTCGACTCGACGCTGCGTTTTCTCATCGAGCAGGTGGGCGGCGCCGAGGGCGTCTTCGGCCCAGAAGAACAGCTCGCCGACGACTTCCTCAAGAGGCGTACGGCCGGCAACGCCATCGAAGCGCTCGGCGTCGTCGCGTTTCGCGCCTCGCCGGTCTGGGTGCTGGCTGCGCTCTCGGACGTCTGCGGTGTCGGCCGAAGTCTGATCCCGGAAATTGCCGACGCCCTCAAGGAGCAGGGTCTGCTGGAGAAGGAGACGCAGTTCACGAGCGTCGATCAGATGCTCGACGGTCTGGAGCGGACGTCAGCGAAGCTGGCCGGGACGATCAATACGCCACCACTCGACGTGCCCTCGCTCAGACAGGAGTGGCAGGAGATTCGCGACGAGGCCAGACGTCTCAAGCCGGAGCGTCTGCCGTCGCGTGAGACGCTCGTCAGCCTGTGGAGTCAGTTGCGCACGGAAGCGACACGGCAGGACCGCTCGATCTTCGAGACCTCGTCGATGCTGGCCGTTTCCGCGGTCAGAGGCTTGCCCGACGGTGCCCGATGGCTTTCAGCATCGGCGAAGGTCGGCGCCACGCGGACTGGACAGATCTTCGCCGCCGCGCTGCTCGATCACTATCGAACCACCCTCGACGAAGTACGCCAGGTGGGATACGTGGCATTCACGCGCCGACAGCTGCAGCCGTATGTGCGAGCGGCCATCGGTCAGTTTTCGCCAGCGCGCCGCACCCTCACCGACCGGCTGCTGGATAAGGCAAAGGAGAACACGCCGTGACTCGATGGACCTGCACCACTGCACTAGCATGCGCGCTCGCCGCCGCCCCGTCGTGGGCACAGGCGCCCGCCGTCCAGTCCGCCCGCCTGTCTCCAAATGTCCTCGTCGCCGGCGAGCTGGTGATCGAACCGCCGACGTTGATCAACCTGGGCTTCGAGTGGTTCATCCAGGGCGACGCCAATCGGAACGGGGCCGTGGACGTGTCATTCCGCAGGAAGGGGACCGAGGCCTGGCGGCCGGCACTGCCTCTTCTGCGATTGCAAGGCGAGCGTATCTACGCCGAATCGCGAATCGATCTCGTCACGCCGAACATGTTCGCCGGAAGTGTGCTCGACCTCGAGCCTGATGCCGCTTACGAGGTTCGCCTCGTGATGTCCGATCCGGATGGCGTGCAGGGCGATCGGAGCAAGGTCGTGACCGTCAGAACGCGGGCCGAGCCGCAGGCCTATCAGGGCGGCCGCGTCTTCCACGTGTATCCGCCCGCGTTCAAGGGGACCAAGATCGAGCCGTCGTTCGAAGGCCTGATGTGCGCGTACAACTTCTGGTGCGCGGGGACTGACTGGGCGACGTCGGGACGGCCGCGGGTCACGCCCGGCGACACCATCCTGGTGCATGCCGGCATCTATAAGTACAACCGGTTCGAGTACACCAACGACGCCACGGTCAATCGCACTGTGCCGCTCGACGGCACCTACTACCTGACCGCCGACGGCACCGAGGAGATGCCGATTGCCATCAAGGCGGCCGGCGACGGCGAGGTCGTCTTCGATGGCAACGGTAACTTCGCGCTGTTTGACGTGCGGGCCGCCGACTACACCTACATCGAGGGGATCACCTTCCGGAACGCCGAGATCGCCATTCAGGCTGGGACGCAGTTCATCGCCGGGGCCAAGGGACTGACGGTCAAGAAGAGCCGCTTCGAGAATGTCGGCGCGGGTGTGTTCACCAACTTCGCCGGCTCCAGCAACTTCTACATCGCCGACAACACGTTCGCCGGCCGCAACGACCCGAATCACCTGATCGGATGGAATGGCGCCTTCTGGACCAAGTTCTCCGGCGTTGACGGCCAGATCTTCCCGCCGAAGATGGCGTCGTATGTGGCGATCAAGCTGTATGGTCCCGGCCACGTCGTCGCCTTCAACTACATCGCCGACTTCCACGACGGGATCAACGTCGAGACCTACGGGAACCCCGACGGCTCGTATGCCAGCGGCCCCGGCATCGTTGACGGTCCGAAATATCCGACGCGCGAATACTGGAGCCGCCGGCCGGTCGCGATCGATTTCTACAACAACTACATCACCAACTCGCACGACAACCCGATCGAGGCCGACGGCAGCATGCACAACATCCGCATCATGCGGAACATGCTCATCAACCACCCGTCGCATGCGTTCTGCAACCAGCCGACACTGGGCGGCCCGGTCTACTGGATACGGAACATCGCCTACAACCTGCCGGGCGGGGCGGTTCGACTGACCAACGGCGCCGCCGGCGCGATCTTCTACAACAACACGATTCTCTCGGAGACGACGGTGCAGGGCGCGTCGAATATTCACTGGCGCAACAACCTGATGCTCGGGCAGAACTCGGCGCCGGTGATCTTCAGCGTCAACACCTTCACCAACTACACCTCGTCCGACTACAACGGCTTCCGCCAGAACCCTGGAGCGGAGAATTCATTTCAGTGGAGCTCACCGCCCGCGACGGTCGCGGCCGACTTCACTTCGCCCGAACACAATGCCCGACTGGAGACGCGCGCGTTTCCCGCGCTCGCGGAGTACAGCAAAGCGACCGGACAGGACGCGCACAGCGTGCTCGTGGACTACGACGTGTTCGTGAACGTGCGGCGGCTCGACGCGCAAGACTCGGCCAGCGTGCAGAAGCTGTACAAAGCGACCGACTCTGACTTCCGCCTGAAGCCGGGCTCGGCCGCCGTCGATCGCGGGATCGCGCTGCCGGGTGTCACCGATGGCTTCGTGGGACGAGCGCCCGACCTCGGCGCGCTCGAAGTGGGGCAGCCCCCGCCGCACTACGGCCCGCGGCCTTAGGTGCTTGTACCCGAATACGAGCCACGGAGACGCGGAGACACGGAGACACGGAGCTCAAAGTGACACCGAATCGCTTCGAACTTTGTAAGAAAACCGACGGGCCTTGATCCCTACGATATCTAGGAGGATTCCGAGCTCCGAAACCGACCGACCTGCCGCCAGCCGACATTCTGTCGGGGTGCGTTCCCGCACGTGATGCGAAACTCCAGCGTGGCCTAGTTGCCAGGGACGCTCGACGAGCGCACTGAGGTAGCGCGAACTATTGGCTCATCCGATAGTGCCGACAGTGAGCATTGGACAGCAGCAGAATTGATGGAGATTGCGCTCGATGTCGCAGGCCTCTGTACCTTCGCTGGCGGCTCCTCAGCCTCCGTGCCCGTGCTGGAGATGGTCGATTTGGAAGGCAAAGTGGCTCGACGCGTGGTCACACAAACGGTGCGCTCGCGCTATCGCACGAACGAAATCGGGGCGGACTCTCAACTCCCGTGACTGTTTCGCGAGGCGTTCGGAACGTACGTCCAGATGCGGCGAGCGTCAGGACCTTGGCGCAAGCTGGCAAAGGTGTAAATGGACTTGCCTTATCAACGGAACTGGCGCGTGTGGAAATTGACAAGTTGTCGAGTCCGTCAAGTGCTGAAAGTGCTCTAAGGGAACCCCAGTGAGCCTAAACGCACCTAAATCGGCGTTTGTTGTCACTCGTGTCAATTGTTTTTTATGCAAGTAAATTGACGTTTTGCTGAAGTTTTCTGGGGAAAAGTTCGGGATTTCCTGTAGGAATAATTTCCTACGTGACAATTAGCTTGCCTGGCAAGCAACAGCGGTTTGGGTTTACCGAACCTAACAGTGTGTCGATTTCGGAGTTCCCGAACTTGACAGGTACGACAACCGGCCCGCCGCGTTTGGGGCGCGACGAGCCGGATGCCATCAGCGGGTTTTAGCGGCGGTCGGTGTACCTAGTCCTCGTCGGGAACACACGCCGCACGGCGTAACAACGCCTCTTGGTACGCATGGCCCCTCCTTTCGTTGTGGCACCAACGAAAGCAGGGTCTAGACAGCTTGGTGGCCGTTCTCGATCCCCCAAGGGTCGGTGAACACCCCAGGGGGCCGTGGTGTTAGAAGCACCACGGTCCCAACCTTCGCTAAGCTCAAAGAGAAAAGCGCGGCTCAGAGCGTAGCAGTCCCGCTGGCAACAGATCAATTTGAAAGCAGTTAGGGCAAAGCCCTGTACGGTTAGGTTCCGGTCTTGCGCTTTATGGGCGGACAATCTCACGATGCTTCGCGGGTGGAGCGCCCTTCCTGCGAGCTTTCTTGAACTGCTGTTCCTGCGCGTCGATCTCCGCCTTGGACACGCTCACCAAGCGACGCAGTAACGCGGAGAACTTGCTCGATGGCGAGTCAGCCACGCGAGAGGAGAACAACTCATTTGCGGTAACCGCACCAAGATGGAGCATCTCATGAAGGAACTGAGGAAGGCACTGTCTGGCGATCGATGAGCCCTGACGTAACGGTTTCTGCCCTCGTGTGGACGGTCTCAGCCGGGTGTGCATGGCCGGGTGGCGGCCGCGTAAGCCATGCCGAGCGCGCGGCGAAGCCGGAAACCGGGCGAAGCGATTCGTCTGCGCGTCTTCCGTCCACGCGTTCTCGTTGTATCGAGTCAGCGCAGGCGTTTCGAGCCGCGTGACATAAGTCGTTTCGAATCCGGTACTAGACGCGCAAGGAGCGGCAGAGCACGAGCGAAGGCCGGTTTCCCGGCATGAGCGCCCGTGGCCGCGACCCGGCCATGCGCACCCGGCGCCGCGTTGGTGGCGATGACGATCAGGCGCTACTGCTGGGCGATGGCGTAGAGATACTTGTAGCCGCGCAGGAAGATCTCGTTGTCCGCGAGCGCCGGCGACGCGTCGAAGCCATCGTCCAGGACGTTCTTCGCCAGGACCTCAAAGGTGGGACCCGAGCGAATCACCAGCGTGGTGCCTTCGCGCCCTGGGAAGTACACGCGGCCGCGCGCCGCGACTGGCGAGGCGAACATGTTCGGGACGCCATCGAGTCGCTGGTTCTGGTAGTGGGCCTTTCCGGTCTTCGCGTCCACAGCCGTCAGGATGCCGGAGTTGGTCTTGAGAAAATAGAGGACGCCATCGACCAGGACCGGAGACGGCACATAGGGTGTGTCGCGGTCGAGCGTCCAGACGATCGCGGCGGTGCCGTCGATGTTGCCCTGCGCATCAGCGACGCGGATCGCCTTCAGGTCGTTGCCGCGGAAGCCGCTCATCAGGAACACGAGACCGTCCCCGTGCACCGGTGAGGGAATCGGGTTCATCGTCAGGCCGTCGCTCTCCCAGACGACCTTGCCCGTCTCGAGGTCGTAGCTGCGCACACGCTCCATCGCCGGGACGATGACCTGGGTGCGGCCGTTCACCTCGAGGACGAGCGGCGTCGCCCAGGTATCGATCTCCTTGCGCGGCACCCGCCACAGCTCCTTGCCATCGCGCTTGTCGAGGGCCACGACGAACGACTCGCCGCCAAGGTGATCCCAGACGATGACGAGGGTGTTGCCGTGGAGGACAGGGGTCGAGCCCTCGCCGAACTCGTTGCGCATCTTCTTGTCGCCGAGATCCTTCTCCCACAACAGCTTTCCGTCCATGTCGTAGGCGTAGAGCCCGAACGATTCGAAGTAGGCGTAGACGCGCTCCCCGTCAGTAATCGGCGAGCCCGATGCCCAGGTGCCGTTGTCGACGTGTGAGGCCTCGTGCGGCTCCTGCTCGCGCGCGACACGTTCCCACACCGTGCGGCCCGTCTTTCGATCGAGGGCCATCACGACAAAACGATGTATCCCGCGGGGCGTGACGCTTCCGCGCGGCGCGTGTTGCGCGTCGCCTGTCGTACCAACGGGCACTGCGGTGAGGACGAAGAGGCGATCGCCCCAGACCACTGGCGACGCGGATCCTCGGCCCGGTATCTCGACCTTCCAGCGCACGTTCCGGGTTTCGCTCCACTCGGTCGGTGGATTGGCCGTGCTGGACACACCCGTTGCGTGGGGACCGCGCCACTGTGCCCAGTAGCGAGCCGCAGCGGCTGAGTCCTGCGCGTGCGGAGATGAACTGAGCGGGAGAAGCAGGGCGAGTGCGAGAATCCACGACCGACGTTTCACCGGGAAGACCTCCCGGTCGCAGTATAGTCGGGGTCTCGGAGAGCACCTCATGACACGACACATACGACTCGCACTCATATTGGTTTACCTCGCTGGCGGATCGATGGACGCGGCCGACTGGCCGCACTGGCGCGGACCGAACGGGACCGGCGCCACGAGCGAAACGGGTTTGCCGGTGCGCTGGAGTGCCACGGAGAACGTGGCATGGAAGGCTCCCGTTGGTGGTCTCGGCGTCTCAACGCCGATCGTCGTCGGCGATCGGGTGTTCGTGACGTCGCAGCTTGGCACTGGCATCCGGCAGGCGGGGAACCACCCGCGCCTGGTGCAAGGCGGCGATGCGGCGGCCGCCGGCGAACGTGCGCTGGGCGCCTCGCGTGCGTCGGCCAGCGCAGAGGATCGCACGGTGTTCCTCGTCGAGGCATTCAACCGTGCGGACGGAAAGCGACTCTGGCAGTACCGCATGAATACGGAGGGCGGGCTTCCCAGCGTGCACGACAAGCACAACATGGCGTCGCCGAGCCCGGTCAGCGACGGCCAGATGGTCTACGCCTGGTTTGCGACGGGGCAGATCGTCGCCCTCGACATGAGCGGCAAGGTGGCGTGGCAGCGTCACCTCGGGAAGGAGATCTCGCCGTTCGATGTGATTTGGGGACATAGCAGCTCACCGATGCTCGTCGGCGATCTGCTCGTGCTGCTCTGCGACCACGAGCCGGCCTCGTATCTGCTGGCGGTGGACAAGCGTAGCGGAAAGGAGCGCTGGAAGGCCGATCGCGGCAAGGGCCGCATGTCCTACAGCACGCCGCTCCTCGTCGATACACCGACCGGCCCCGAGCTGATCGTCAATTCGAGTGAGCGCGTCGACGCCTACGATCCGCGCACTGGCTCGCTCCTCTGGTTCACAGGTGGCACGAACCGGTTTCCAATTCCGATGCCCGTTTTCCACAACGGCACGATCTACATGAGCCGCGGGTATCGCAGCAGCCCGTACATGGCGATCAAGCCTGGCGGCCGCGGAGACGTCTCGAAGTCGCATGTGGTCTGGGAATCGGCGACCGGGGCGCCGTATATCTCGTCGCTCGTGTATCACGACGGGCTGATCTACATGGCCACCGACGTTGGCGCCGTGACGGTTGTGGACGCCGCCAGCGGCCAACGCGTCTCGCAGCAGCGCATCGAGGGCGTGTTCTCGGCATCGCCGGTTGCGGCCGACGGGAAGATCTACTTCGTCAGCGAGAACGGGGAGACCGTCGTGATGCAGGCGGGCCGAACGCCGACGGTGCTGGCACGCAACGATCTGGGCGAGCGGCAGATCGCGTCGCCGGCAATCTCCAACGGGCAGATCTTCATCCGCACCGACGATCACGTGTTCGCCATCGGCTCGCGACGCCCGTAGAGCGCGGGCCTCCCGCCTCCGCCAAGGCTACGGCTTGGCTCGCCGTAGCGCGAAGCGCGAAGGCGGCACGCTTGAATCGGTGCGCTGCTCGTGCTCAGATGCGGGTATGCAGACCATTCAGATCGCCGGGCGACGCGGCGGCTTCGCGAGCACGCAGCGCGTTGACCTGTGGTGGATCGGACCAGCGGCGACGGCGATCGGCCTGGTACTGTTCTTCGGTTATCTGACGTTCCGTGCCTTCAACGCCACCTACGTCTGGTACGACCCGTACATCAGTCCGACGGTGGCGCCGCCGGTCTTCACGCCGGCCTCCGGCTATCCGGGGGCCGTGCCCGTGGACCATGCCTGGTTCGGGGCGTTCCCGGCGTGGTGGCCGTCGTTCATCCCGCAGTCGCCTGCGTTCTTCCTGCCCGGGCTCGCCATCGCGTTCCGCATCACCTGCTACTACTACCGCGGCGCGTACTACAAGGCCTTCTTCTCGAGGCCACCGTCCTGCGCGGTGGGCGGGACGCCGCTGCCGTATCGCGGGGAGAAGGGCCTGTGGCTGTTTCAGAACCTGCACCGATACACCCTCTACGGCGCGCTGCTGCTGCTCGTCTTTCTCTGGTGGGAAGGCCTGGCCGCCTTCTTCCGCGGCGGCCGGTTCGGCATCGGCGTCGGCACCGTGGTCATGCTGATCAACGCGTCGCTGCTGACGGGGTACACCTTCGGCTGCCACTCGTGGCGTCACCTGATCGGAGGGCGGCTCGACTGCTTCTCGTGTGATGAGGCAGTCTCGCCGCGCTTCAGTTTCTGGAAGGGCGCGTCGTGGCTGAACGGGCGGCATATGGCGTTCGCCTGGTTCAGCCTCGTGTGGGTGGCGTTCACCGATTTCTACATCTATCTGGTCTCGACGGGCACCATACGAGACCTGAACACCTGGTAGTCGAGTACGTACTACCGCGGTTCGGGAGAGAACCCCGGCTCGAAGCCACGCGCGCGCTCACGCCGCTGCAGAGGATCCGCAACGGGAGTGGACGGCAGGATGCCCAGCCTGACGAGCTGCGGACGGAACTCGTAGCGGATGCTCACCACGTTCGCGGGTGAGTCCTCGAGATCCAGCCACACCTGCGTGACAGCGTGCTCGGTCCGGCGGCCCATGCCTGTGGCGGCGTATTCGTCCTTCGCCCTCGCGTTGGCGCTCGGGGGCGCAGCAGCGCTCGGGGCCGTAGCAGCGGACTCCCGCTCGGCCTGCGCTGAGGACGACCGCCCCGCCGTGCCAACGCCCGCGAATTCGTCCGCCCTGGAAATGACGGTGGGCACGCGCTCCTTGAAGAAGACAGCGCTGATCACGCCAAGGTTGGCGGTCTTGCCCAGTGCCTGACCGTACGAGCGCGCCTCGGTCGTGAACTCGAACCGGCGGGCGTCATTCTGGCTGGTCTGCCACCCGCTGATCGTGACCGTCTCGTAGGGGTCGAGCACCCACTTGCGTGCATCGGCAGCGGTCGTCTGACGCGCATCGATCGTGTTGAGGCCGTCCACCGACAGCGCCACGGCCACGCGAACGCCGTAAGGGTTGCGCAGCCGAATGGCATACTCCCGCCCTTTGAAGGCCTCGACATACCAGCGGCCGTCGTGCGCGTAGTGTCGTTGAGGGGTGCCGTTGACAAGGATGTCGACGTCCCTGGCCGGGTACGGAGTGGGCGATGCTGACAGCACAGCGTGTGGACCGGCGGCGAGCCCAAGGCCGGCGACCAGCAAATAGGCGAAATAACGGTTCATACGTCCTCCTGCCCTTAGAACGGGGGAGGCCAGGAATCTTGCAGCCGGGACTATTTCATGGCATGTCTAGGCGGACTTGAGACGCGACGCCAGCAGACCCGTCGCCGCATCGATGTCGATGTCCGCGATGAGCAATCCTGGCTGACCGTAAGGCTGATACGTGAGCAGCGTTCCGTCGGGACGCACGACCGCCGATGTGGTCCCCGAACCCTCGCTGGCGCAGTTGACCATCGCGAAATAGCAGGTGTTCTCGGCGGCGCGACAGAGGGCGGCCTTTTCATGGAACGAGTTCGCAGGATCGGCGAAGCTCACGGGCCGGTAGCTGCCGGGCTCGGCTTCATGGAGATGCGGGTGAAACACGATGTGTGCGCCGTGCCGGACGGCCCAGCGGACCGTCTCCGGATAGCGCCAGCCCTCATGGCAGATGGCGACTCCGAAGACCAGTGAACCGGTTTGAAAGACCCGTCGTCCAGATCCCGGTGAATAGAGAACGTCTTCGGAGGGGTCGAGCTGAACCTTGTCCTGGAACCCGGCGATCGTCCCGTCTCGATTGATGACCAGGGCGCTGATGAGCAGCGCGTCGTTGACGAGGCGCTCGGTGCCGAGCACGACCGCGACGTCCGCCCGTGCCGCAGCCGCGGCAATGGCGGACCAGGCACGTTCGAGAAACGCCGCGTCGGGAGGCGGCACCACTTTTCCCAGGCCCCGATAGCCGGGCACGAAGCATTCCGGAAAGCAGATGATCCCGGCGCGCTCGATGGCCGCCTGCGCGATGGCCTGCTCGGCCTGTCTGACGGACTCCGCGGGAGTCGCCGGGAACGGGAGGTTCGCGAGTGCGATTCGAAACGGTTTCATGTGCACGTCAGTTGCCGCGTCCCCCGGGGGCAGCAGGGGCGACAGGGCCGCCGCGGCGTGGCGGAGCCGGAGGCAGCGTGCCGCCTTCAGCGATGGTCTTCATGTTCTGAAGCGCGCGCGTGAACTGCGTGGTTCGCTGGGCCTTGTCTCGCTCGCGCGCGGCATCGTCGGCGAGCATCGAGTTGTCGAACACCAGCGTGTACACCAGCTTCGAAGTGGTCGCAGTCAACGGACGCGCCTCGAGGGTGCCGTGATACAGGTTGTAGGGCCGGCCTTCCCGGACTGGCTGCGTGTAGGTGTACGAGAGCTCGGTCTTTCCAACCAGCACCTCGTTGGCCACCGAGCGGACCGCGCCAAACTCGCCGTCTTTCCCCGCCGTGATCGTGCAGGGGATCTGGAACCACTCGCCGATGTCGCAGTACTTGCCGATGCGCTTCCACAGGTCGGCGGCGGGACGATTGACGACGATCTCCATCGGAATCGAGGTGTAGGTCGGGTTCGGCGTCTGCAGCGGCGCGGGCGTCGGCGCCTGCGCGGTGGCGGTGCCAGCCATGCACATCGCAAACCCGGCGCAGGCCATGGTCGTCCTGAATACATTCCTCATGTCGTCTCTCCTCATCAATGGTCTCCTTCACGGCGCACGCCGAACCTGGTGGATATCGTAGCCGAGTGCGGCTGAGGATGGTGCTGGGGGGACGTGACGCGGCACCAACAAAAACCGGTCGCCGGCCGTTTAGTGAGATATGAGCGGGCTGCCAATGACCGCGGCCGTCCCAGTCGCGCTGCTGGGCAACCCGGCCGAGCGGCTCTCGGCCTTGTTCGATACGCATCACGACCGGCTGTACCGCCTGGCCCGCCGCCTGGCTCCGAACGCCGATGACGCACTGGACCTCGTGCAGGAGACGTTTCTCAAGGCCGCCCGCTCCTCAACGTCGGTGCCACTCGGAGTGACGAGCGAGGAAGCCTGGCTCGTTCGTATGCTCGTCAACATCCGTCGCGATCAGTGGCGCAAGGCATCCGTTCGCAGGCGGCACGACCGGGAAATGGGCCACTCCGACGGCGTCGACAACGGCCAGGAAGCCGCCTTGATGGCACGCGCCACCGTGTGGCGTGCCCTCGACTCGTTGACGCCGCGCCGGCGTGCGGTGGTGGTCATGCACGAGCTCGAAGGGTTGACCGTCCCGGCGATCGCCTTGCTTCTGGGTATCAGCGCCATCACGGTTCGGTGGCATCTGTCCATCGGCCGGCGCGATCTGGCCCGCACCCTCAGACCTCAGATGGGAGAGCGCAATGAACATCGTTAGAGACATGCTGCGCGACGCAGATCCGCTTCGCCACGAACCAGATCGCCTCGAGAGGGAGCGCGTTCGGCTGCGTCAATCGGTCGTCGCGGCGGTCGCTGACGTCACGGCGCGTTCGACTGCGCGGTTTCGCTCACCGCTGGCCGTCCTGGCGACGGTCACCTTGATCGTCGTCGGCATCGTGGCGGTTGGTTTTCAGATCTGGTCACAAGGAGGCGCGACGCTGCAGGCGGCGGTTCGATTTGAAGTCAGGCTCGCGGAAGATCACCCGGCTGCTGGTCTCAGTAAGGCGCGAGTCGCTGGCTGGTTCGGACCGGTCGATCTATTCCTTCACCAGGACATCATCGTCACCAACAGTGATATCGCGCAAAGCAGTGTCGTCCCGGGCGCATTGCCGTCACGCTTCAGCATCGCCGTGCAGTTCACTGCGGCCGGCACTGAAAAGATGCGCCAGGCGACGGCGAACCACGTCGGCAAGCCCGTGGCGATCCTCCTTGACGGACAGGTAGTCAGCGCCCCGGTGCTGAGGTCACCTATCAGCACGTCGGCCGTGATCAGCGGTGAGTACACAAAGGCCAACGCCGAGAAGATCGTCAACGGAATGGGCAGGTCTTAGAGGAGGACTAGCCGTGGTGGCGCGGTGGGCGCGAAGAAACTCGGTTTCCTCAGATGGCCGGGGGACTCGCGAGACAAGGTCCATCGATTGTTCCCGCGACGCTACTTTAGCAGCTGGCGAATCGTTGGAGGTCCACTAGTAGACAATCTCCCGGAGCCTCTGGTAGAGTGTCCACCAGAATGTCGAACAAAGACCGCCTCCAACTGCTGCAAGGCACGCTTGACCTGCTCTTGCTCCAAACCCTCGTCTTCGGTCGTCAGCACGGGCACGGCATCGCGACCAGCATCCAGCGTTCGGCTGATGATGAGATCTTGATCGATCACGGATCGCTCTATCCCGCCCTGCAACGGCTGGAACGGGCCGGCCTCATCTCCTCCGAAGAGGGCACATCGGAGAACAACCGCCGAGCGCGCTACTACACCCTGACGCGTACCGGCCGCCGGCGTCTTGTCACTGAAACTCGCAGGTGGGAGACGATGGTCCGCGTCATCTCCCGCGTGCTGAAACCACGGGAGGCGCAATGAAGGTCCCGAGGTGGCTGCGCTGGCGCTCGGACGCCGAACTGCGCGAGGAGATCCAGGCGCATCTGGAAATGGAGATCCAGGCCAACCTCGATCGCGGCTTTTCTCCCGAGCAAGCGCGCGCGGCAGCGCAGCGCCGATTCGGAAACGCAACGCGCGTCAGGGAGCGCGCCCGCGAAGCCGATCCGTTCTTTAGCCTCGAAATCGTCCTGAAGGAGGCGCGGTATGCACTGCGGAGCCTCCTCCGCGTGCCGGGCTTTACACTCGCGGCCTCCGCCACGCTGGCGCTGGCGATCGGCGCCAGCACGGCGATCTTCACCGTGACGTACCGCGTCCTGCTGAACCCGTTGCCGTACTCAGAGTCGGCACGAATTCTCGTGCTCGACTTCGGCAACACCGCGGCGAATCTGCCGTCAGGTTTCAGGTCGATTTCGTCGCAGCAGTACTTCCAGTACCTCGACGGGGCGCGCACGCTGAGCAGCCTGGCCGTGTATCAGCCGGGCGATCTGACCATTTCCGGGCGGGGTGCACCCGAGCGCATCAGAGTGTCGCGCGTGACGCCGTCGCTCGGTTCGGTTCTCGGCGTCCGGCCGGCCGTGGGTCGCTGGTTCACGGAGGACGAAGGCGTCCCTGGCGCGCGGCCAGTCGCGATTCTCTCCGACGCGCTCTGGATTTCCCGGTATGGGGGGGATCGCACCATCGTGGGGCAGTCCGTCGATCTGGACGGCGTGCCAGCGGAGGTCGTCGGCGTGATGCCGCGGTCGCACGCGTTCCCGGAACCGGGGACCGATGTCTGGGTGCCCCTCGCGTTGACGCGGGCGACCGCTTCGCCAGGCTACTCCTTCACAGGTGTCGCGCGACTACGCGACGGCGCCACGATCCAAGGCGCGCGCGTTGAGCTGACCCGACTGACGAACGACCTTGAAGCGGCGTACCCGGGTAACGGGTACCGTGCGTTCGTCTCGACGGCACTCACGCTGATCGAAGGCACGGTCGGGCGGGTGTCGACGATGTTGTGGATCCTGCTCGCATCGGTCGGGCTGCTGTGGCTCGTGGCCTGCGCCAACGTTGGGAATCTATTTCTTGTACGGACCGAGGCCCGGCAAAGGGAAGTCGCCGTGCGGCGCGCCCTCGGCGCCGGCCGTGGTGGCGTTGCCCGACTCTTCCTCGCCGAGAGCGCGCTCCTGTCCATCGTCGGAGGCGCCGCAGGGCTGGCGCTCGCCGCGACGGCGACGCGTCTGCTGGTCGCCTTCGGCCCGGCCAGCCTTCCGCGGCTCGAGAACGTACGCTTGGACGCAGTCAGTCTCATGTTCGCTGGAGCGCTGACGGCAGTGACGGGGCTGGCCTTGGGTGTGTTGCCACTGCTGCGCGGTGTCTGGATCGCGCCATTGCTCCAGGAAGGAGGGCGCGCCAATACTGGGAGTCGAAGAAGCCACCGCACGCGCCATGCGTTGATGGGGAGTCAAGTTGCGCTAGCCCTCGTGCTGCTCGTAGCCTCGGGACTACTCGTGCGCAGCTTTCTGCGCCTGCTGGCCGTCGATCCCGGCTTCGATCCGGGATCAACGCTGACGCTTCAAGTGGGGCTTCCGCCCGCGCAGTATCCGGATCGTGAACGCGTCGTGGCCTTTCACCACGCCGTGCTGGATCGTATCGCGGCGCTGCCAGGAGTGACAGCTACCTCCGTCTCCACGTGCCTCCCCCTCTCTAGCAGGGGGTTCTGCTCCGGCAACACGTTGGCCGTGGAAGGCCGGCCGAGACAGCCCGGCCGGATTCCGAGGGCTGTCGCGCAGCGCGCCGTGGCCGGCGGCTACTTCGAGGCGATGGGCATGCGCTTGGTTCGCGGCCGGGGACTCGATCGGGCCGACGTCGACCGGCGCGAGCCGGTCGTCGTCGTGGACGAGGCGATGGTCGATGCGTACTTCCCGGGCGAGGATCCGATTGGCCGGCGGATCGCGTTTGGCTACCAGAGCAGCAATGGCCCGTGGCGCACCATCGTCGGCGTCGTCGAGAACACCGTGACGATCGGCCTGGCGGAACTCAATCCCATCGCAAAGCTGTATCTGCCGATGTCGACGTCGAGCAGCCCTGACCGTCCCGCGAGCGGACTGCTGGGGCCCGACATCTCGGTCATGAGCTACGTCGTCCGGTCGTCGACGCCGCCGCTCGGGTTGGCGGCCGCCGTGCGGCGCACCATCGATGAGGTCGATGCCACCGTCGCCATGGCGCGGATCGAAACGCTGCAAGACGCCGTCAACAGGGCAGCCGAGCAGGCGGCGTTCACGACGGTGCTGCTCGCCCTCGCCGCCGGCGTGGCACTACTGCTCGGTGTGGTCGGCATTTACGGCGTCGTATCGTATGTCGTCAGTCAGCGGACCGGCGAGATCGGCGTGCGCCTGGCGCTGGGTGCCGAGCCAGGCAACGTGGCGGCGATGATTGTGCGTCAGGGTGGGGTCGTTGCCCTTGGCGGTGTCCTTGCGGGCCTCGCGGCGGCCCTCGTCGGTGGCCGGTTGATCGCATCGCTGCTCTACGATGTCAGCCCGCGTGATCCGGCCGTCTTCGCCGCGGCTGCGGTCACGCTGTTCGGCGTGGCCGTCCTCGCCTGCTGGTTGCCGGCGCGCCGTGCGGCGCGCGTGAGTCCGGTCCAGGCGCTGCGCGCAGATTAGGGGCACTTCTCCACAGTGCCCGACCTGAGTGCCCTCGGTCCTCACCGCCTGGATGTGTCGTTCTAAGGAAGGACCATCTCCGCTTCCCGGAGGATTTCCTCCGGCCGCTGGTGCACTCGACGGCGATTGTCGGCAACTTGAGTGTGGCCATCCGGGAGTGCTCGTACCCGGGCGTGCCGGCCGTGAACATCGGGTCGCGACAGCAGGGGCGCGAACGCGGCCTGTGTGGCGGGGACGTGCTCGTCGCGCTGACCCACCGCGACTGGTACGGCTTCCCGGCGCAGGCGAGCGCGTGCACGCGCTGCGGTCTCGTGTTCCTGAATCCCCGCATGACGGCGAAGGCCTATGGCCGTTTCTACGACGGCGTCTGCCGGCCGCTCGTCAGCGCCTTTCACGGCCGGCTGATCGACGCCCGGACGATTCAGGCCGAGCAGCGTGAGTACGCGGCCGATCGTACGGCGTTCGTGCGACCGTTCATCGACGGAGCAGGGCCGAGGACCATGCAGGACATCGGTGGATCGACGGGTGTCGTGGCCGCCCACTTCGCGCAGACGTTCGGGTTGGCGGGGACGCTCATCGACCCGGCGCCACTCCAAGTGGAGCAGGCGCGCACCTTCGGCCTCGAGACGATCGCGGGCTGGTCGAAGAGCACGACTTCGGCGACCGTCGATTCGACGTCGTGTTGATCTGTCAGACGGTCGACCATGCGCTGGACGTTGTCGGCACGTTGACGCGCGTGCGCGCGCTACTCGCGCCCGAGGGGCGGCTCTTCATCGACATCGTGGATCTCCGCACCGCGTACCTGCGCAACTGGTCGGTCGAGGACGCGACGAAGGTCGATCATCCCTACTACCTGACGCAGGAGACGATGGGCGCGTACCTGCGGCAGGTCGGGCTCGAGATCGTCCGCGCGGATTGTGCGGCCGATCACCCGCATGTCAGCTACCTGTGCCGTCCGGTGGACCCGTCCCCTGGGGCGCTGCCCGATCCGGCGGCGGTCGCAGAGTTGTTTCGCGAGATCCGCTACGTGCAGAACGCGCCACGACCCTCATGAGCGAGCGAGCCGTCTGGGTCACGCTGGCCCTCGTGCTGGCGCTCCTCGTCTGGGCCCTGAGGTTTCTCAGCGTGGCCGGGTTCTCGAATGACCATTACATGCATCTCGCTGCGGCGCAGCAGATGACGTTCGGCGAATGGCCGTCGCGCGACTTCGTGGACATCGGGATGCCGCTGATGGTCGCGCTGTCGGCGCTGGCCCTCTGGACCGTGCCGCAGGCGCCGATGCTCGGCGAGGCCGTGCTCGTTGCGGTGATGTTCGGCCTCGCGGCCGTGCTCACGCTCGATGGCGGTCGCCGGCTCACGGGCTCGGTATGGCTCGCGCTGCTGGCAGTCGGGTTGGAGATCGCCATCTTTCCAAGAAGCTACAGCTACCCGAAGGTGCTGGCCTATGCGGCCGGCTTCGTCGCGATGTGGCGCTACGTCGGCCGGCCGTCCGTCCTTCGGCTGGCGCAGATGGCGCTCGTCATCGTGCTCTCGTTTCTGCTGCGGTACGACCACGGTCTCTATCTGGGGGTCGGCGCGCTTGCGACGGTCATCATCGCTTCGTCGAACCGGGGAGCACGGGAGAGCGGCCGTCAGTCGGTCATCTTTGCTGTCGTCGTCATCGCGCTCCTCCTCCCGTACCTGGTGTGGGTGCAGGTCTACGACGGCCTCTGGCATCACGTCCTGCGGGGGAATGAGCTGCGCATCATCGAGGACTCGCGCGGCAGGCGCCTCCCGGATTTCGGCTTCGCTCTGAACCTCCTCGAGATGAACGCCGTTCCGTGGCTGTACTATCTGTTTCACCTGCTGCCGTTCGCCGCCGCGCTCGTGGCGTACCAACGCTGGCGAAGGTCGCCCGATCGTCGCGAGCTGGCGATGGTCGTGCCGCTCGCCGTCGTCGCGGTCCTCGCCAACGTGGGGTTGATTCGAGAGACGCTGTCGGCCCGGATCCCGGACGCCATCGTGCCGGCGTGTCTCCTGCTCGTCTGGCTCGTCGCGCGCGCGCCCCGCCTGCGGCCGTCGCCGACGGGGATTCTGGCGTGGGCCGCCGTTGCGGTGGTCGTCGTGGTCACGGCGGCGAGCGTGACGGTCGTCGGCACGACCAAGGAGCAGTTGGAGCGGGCTGAGATGCTCGACGGCTTCGGCCGGTTGCAGAAGCAATTCCACGACCGCACGGCGCAGTTCCGCGCGCGGTTGTCGCCGGACCAGATCCCGTCTCGGGCCGCGCACACGCTGCTGCCGTTCTTCGCATACGCCGACCGCTGTCTCGGGCCACGCGATCACATCCTGACGCCGGCGTTCCTTCCGGAAGTGATCGTCTGGTCGCGCCGCCCGTTCGCCGGTGGCCAGGTCTTCTTCCAGACTGGTGTCTGGGCGAATCAGCACGATCGTCAGTTGGTGATGGATCGGCTGCCCGCGCAGCGCGTGCCGGTGGTCGTGCTCAACCGATTCGCCGACGATGTGACGATGCAATTCGGGGAGCTCGGGCGCTACGTCCACGACCGGTTTACAGAGGTAACGGCGCTGGACGGGGGAGACGGTCTGCGGATCCGCGTTGGATTCGATCCGCGGCTCGCGATCGGGCGCGACGGGTCGACCGGGTGGCCCTGCTACCGGTGAGTCGCGTGATCGGCATCGTGCCCGCAGGGGCGCGTCGAAGGGCGTGCCCGGAAAGAACGTGCGCCTGCTCGCCGGACGGCCCTTGATCGACTACACCGCGCGCGCCGTGCTCGAGTCGGGCGTGCTCGATCGGACGATCCTCTCCACCGACTCTCCGGAGATCGCGGACATCGGACGAGGGGCGGGGCTCGAGGTGCCGTTTGTGCGCCCCGCGTCGCCGGCACAGGACGACACGCCGATGCTGCCCATCCTGCAGCACGCGATCGAGGCGCTGGCCTCCGAGGGCTGAGTCGCGGGCGTGATCGTCCTGTTGCAGCCCACGTCGCCCCTGCGCCGTCCGTCGCACATTCGCGACGTGGTGACGCGGCTTCGCGAGACGGGGGCGGACTCGGTGGTGACCGTCGTGGAAGTCCCACGGCACCTGTCGCCCGATTACGTGATGCGTATCGATGGTGGACTGCTGCGGCCGTTCCTCCCGGACGGGGGCGCATCACGCGCCGTCAGGACGCGCGGCCCGCGTACTCAACCGTGCGGGAGGCGTTCCCGATCAATTCGTTCCTGACCGTGGCCATCTATTGCGTGGCGGCGGCCAATCGTGCGCTCAACGCGAGAACCGCGCTGGTACACCGACGCACTGGCGATCGTGCTCTTCGTCGGGGCGCTGCTCACAGTGGTAGAGCGGTCTGCTCGTGTGGGTCGTGTGCGCAACGGCGTATGTGGTGGGCATGCGGCGGACGACACAACCCATCGAGCGATCACCAGCGACGGAGACTAGAATCCATCTCATAGGCCCGGCGCAGCACCGAGGGCGGCGCGGCGCCCGAATGCCGGCGGGTTATGAGATGGGTTCTAGAATCGGCCGACACGCGCCCGGGTAACAAGGAGGAATCGCATGGGATGGTGGGACGTCCTGTTCCCGAGCGTGCTCGGTGAGGCCGAGATACGCGTGCTTTCGTCGTCCGACGCCGGCAGGACGGTGAGCGTGAGCTTCGTCGTGAAGACGTTCACGGTCGCGAAGAAGAACGAGTTTGCTGCTCAGAATATCCCGGGGCTGAACGGCGAGCCCCTCCAGTTCATTCGCGGACGCTCGCGCACGCTATCGGCCGTTCTGTCCTTTGACGGGCGTTCAACGGACACCGATGTGCGTCAGTTGATGAGGGACGTGACGGGGTTCATGAACGTGGATCGGGACACGCACGCGCCGCCTGTGCTGTCGTTCGAGTGGAAAGGCCGGTCTCTTCAGTGCGTCTTGGAGAGCGCAGTCGAGGAGTTCCGCTCAGTGTTCCCGGACGGCCGGCCCTCGCGTGGGCGGCTGCACGTCGTGTTCAGAGAGAGCCGGACCTTGGCGCAATTGGTGGAAGAAGTCAGACTGGAATAGGTCCGCTGCGTGTCGGCATGTCGCAGTCAGGGAAGCGCGCTATGATTCGCAGGCCTGTGGAGCGGACCATGAAAACACAGCTTTTTGCCATCCTCGTTGGATTCGCCCTGAGCTCGGTTGGCGCTGTGGCCCAACAGCGGCCGGCGACCGATACGGCGCCAACCGGCACCGGTGCCGGCACGCTGCCGACGCCCCGACCTGCGCCGGGATTCGTCCAGCCGATGACCCCGTGGGGCGATCCCGATCTCCAGGGGTTCTGGCCGGGTGTCGAGATGGTGGGCGTGCCGCTGCAACGGCCGGCGCGGTTCGGCACGCGCAACGTCCTCACGGAAGAAGAGTTCGAGCGGCGCGCCCGCGAGATCAAGACCGAGGAGGAGTCGCTCCTCGCCGAGATCGACGTGTTCACCGCCGACGTGACCACTCCGTGCGCCATCCGTTGCCCGACCTCGCCGACGCCGCACTGGCAGGAGACCGGCAAGCCGTCGCGCCAGGCATCGCTCATCATCGACCCGCCCGACGGCCGGCAGCCGCCGTTGTCGCCAGAGGGACAGGCGCGTCAGGCACAGCAGCAGGCGGAGGCCAAGGTGCGGCGTGAGCGACTCCAGGGGCGCGAGGCGGACAGCCATCTCGATCGGAGCCTCTACGATCGTTGCATCACGCGCGGTGTCATGGGCTCGCTCCTGCCCACCATCTACAACAACGGCAACGAGATCGTGCAGGCGCCCGGCTATGTCGTGATCCGCAACGAGATGATTCACGAGGCGCGCCTCGTCGCGCTCGACGGCCGTGCCCACGTCCCTGCGGGCCTGGCGTCCTACATGGGTGACTCGCGTGGTCACTGGGAAGGGAACACGCTGGTCGTCGTGACCAGGAACCTGAACGGGATGACGGGTATCGGTGGGAACGGCGGTGGGCGTACGAGCAGCCGGCTCACGATCGTCGAGCGGTTCACGATGCTGGACGCGGACACGCTCCAGTACACGGCCACGATTGACGACCCTGGGACGTGGACGCGCCCGTGGACGCTGTCGTTTCCGTGGAAGCGCGAGCCGGTCTACGGGATGTTCGAGTACGCGTGCCATGAAGGCAACTACGCGATGCGCAACATGCTGAGCGCGTCGCGCGCCGCCGAGGCGACCGGGAGCAAGTAACGGCGCTTAGGTCTTTCGTGACTCTGTCGGTTACGCCGCTCCAGGGCCGCGCGTATGGCGACGCGCGGGGCATCGCCGACGCGCCGGTCGTGCAGCGGCCGCACGCGCCATTCCTCACGGAAGCCGGGCGGCAGTGTCGTGATCTCCTGCCACTGGGACTCCAGCATCAGCCTCGCGCGCTCGGGCGTCACGTCCGGCCTGAGTCGTGCGAGCACCGTGATCGACGTGCGGAACCGAGGTAGTCGAGGCGTCATGGCTTGTTCTACCGAATCGGGCCGATCATCGTGATCTCGCCTTTGTTGGTCGATCCTTCGCTGACCCAGGTGAACTTCATGATGTTGGCGTTGTCCCCGCCGGTCATAGTGCCGGTCATGACGTTGCGCTGGATGCCCTTGCGAGTGGAGTTGGGAGGCGTGTCGATGTGGTTGATGTAGAACAGGATGGAATCGCCGTCGATGCGCCCGTCGATCATGGCGACCACCGCCGGTGTGCACGGCCCGCACACCAGCCCCCAGACCTCGTTGCCTCGGACGTTGAGGATCCAGTTCTGCTGTGCCGTGCGCCCCACCGACACCCAGCGCCCCTGGACGGGCGCCGCTGGCGCTCTCGACGAACTGGCCGGAGTCGGCGGGAGCGGCCGTGGATTCAGCTCGAAGTTCTCGACCACGCGAGTCAGGGAGAGCGATGTGGCGGTGGCGCTGGCATCGGCCTCCGGCCGCGCCGACAGCTTCAGAAGGTTTCGGGTAAGGGAGGCCTCGACGCGCTCACGATAGGGCCCGTAGCGTTGAAACGCGGGTCCGCCGGTCTCGTAACGAATGAAGAACGTGGCACGGTCCCCGTCCAAAATCCGGCCGTCCTCGATTCGGAACACGCCGGCCGGGTCGTCGCAGGGTCCGCACACGATTCCCGTCACGCGGTCTTCGACGACCTTGAAGACGTAGACGCGGGTCGCCGCGCCCTCACCCGTTGTCCACGTTCCTGACACCAGATCGGCGGCCTGAAGGCCGGGTGCCGAGAACACCAGGCAGGCGGCACAGTACGAGAGGAGTCTCATGACAGGTCCTCCGACACAGGGGTTCACCGCAGTTGAAGGCGGCCGAGCGAGGACGGCCGAAGAACAGCATATAGCCGTCCGCGTCCTTGACCTCGCAGCCTCTCGAGCCGTCATCGTTGTCCGTGAGCGGTTGAAAGAACTCGACATTGCGCGACGCGAATTCTACTGCCAGTGCGTCGGGATCCGGGACGTGAAGATACGCGTCCCAGCGGGCAATGCCTTGCTTGATGTCTCGCGTGTAGTTCGGCACGGGATCGACGCCGACGGCCTTCAGCAGGATCATCGCCGCGCCCCGCACGGGAATATCTGGTATGTCTTTTCGTAATACGTTCTCGCTCAATTGACACCCGCGCACCTCGGAGCCATCATCGCGGTCGTCGCTGCGGTGGTCACGTCGTCCGCGTAGCATCGGCATCGTGCTCGCGGCGGATTGTTCGAGTGGATCCAACACACTTCGCTGCTCATTGAACGGAGCAACCATGAGATCGAGAAACGTCGTGCGGGGCATTCTCGCGGCGGGACTGCTCGTCAGCGTCCAGCTCGCACAGGGTCAGATTTCTTTCGCGCAACAGGCGGCCTCACAAGGGGCGCCCGCGACCGGCGCGCCACAGGCCGGCCGCGGCGGTGGCCGCGGCCCCGTGGATCCGCGTGTCCAGCAGCGGACGTATACGTTTGCCGACACCAACGAACAGATGCCCTACGCCCTGTTCGTGTCTTCCAAAGTCACCAGGGACAAGAAGAACCCCCTCATCGTGTCGCTGCATGGCCTCGGCGGCGATCAGAACACCATGGTGCGGGAGAGCCTCCGTTCCGTGGAGTTGGCCGAGCGGGGTGGCTACATCCTAGTGGCTCCGATGGGCTACAACTCGGCCGGCTGGTACGGCATCCCTCCGGGTCCGCCGCGCCCGGCGAATGCAGCTGGACGTGGCGGCGGCACGCCACGCCCCGTGATCGGCGGAACGGCCATCACTGACGCCGCGAAGGTGCGCGAGGCCAGTGCGGAAGATGTCATGACCGTGCTCGACATGGTTCGCAAGGAATTCAGTGTCGATGAGCGCCGCACCTATCTGATGGGACATTCGATGGGAGGCGCCGGCACCTACTACCTGGGCTCGAAGTACGGAGACATCTGGGCCGCCCTCGCGCCCATCGCTCCCGCGGCAATGGGAATGACGAACAACAGGACCGACGTGCTCCAGGCCATCAAGGCCGCCCGGGTCCCGATGCTCGTGAGCATGGGCGATGCCGACGAGGCCGTTCCAGTGGCCAACGTGCGGATGTGGGTGGACACCATGAAAGAACTCCAGATGAACTACGAGTACAAGGAGTATCCCGGGGTGACACACGGGCCAATCATCGCGGGCTCGATGGCCGACATCTACGCATTCTTCGCCAAGCACTCGAAGCCGGCGGCGCACTGACGGAGTGGCGAGGGTGTTCCTTCGGGGACGCCCTCGCGAGCGACGCCCCGACGATGTCAGCGGGCCCCAGAGTCACCCTGTGCCACATCAAGCCTCGCCGTGACGGACACGTGACGATAAGTCGCCAAGGGTTTTTCGACCCGGCGGCGGATCGCATCGAACGTGACGTAGCGGTACTGCTCCGTATGCCCACGCGGCGTCGCTTCGGCGGTCGTGATGGTGACGAGTCGTTCGGGGTTCGCGACAGGAATCGGGCGGAGGATCAGGCTGTTGACGAGAGTAAAGATGGCGGTGGCGGCGCCGATGCCAAGCGCGAGAGACGTGATCGCGGCAATCGAAACGATCGAATCAGCAGTGCGGCCCCGTCCCAATCCCGACAGCCCTTTCATGACAGCCCGATGCCGGCGTCGTGCACGATCTTGCCGTCGACCACCGTGAGGACCGATCGGATCTGCTTGATCTGCACGTCGGGCACGCTGAAGTAGTCCCTGTCCAGCACGACGAGGTCGGCAAGCCTGCCCGGCTCGATCGATCCGATGCGCTCTTCCATCCGCAGGAACCAGCTGTTGCCGCGCGTGAACAGGCGGAGCGCCTCCTCGCGGGTGAGCTGCTGGTTGCCGTTGACCTTGGCGCCGAAGGAGTTCACGCCGGTCGTGGCGAAGTAGATGTGCAGCCACGGATTGAGCGGTGCGATGTGGACGCCGTCGCCGTGGATGCCGGCCTGGATGCCGTGATCGGCGATGGTGCGGAACGGAGGACCCACCACGACGTTCGGATCGGTTGACGTGACCCAGCGAAACGCGGCCATCTGCACGCCGCAGCCGAGCGCTCGAAGACGGTTGAGCAGATCGGCGTTGACCTCGGGCACGTGGTGGACCATCCAGCGAAGGCGCGTGATGTCGAACTCCTTGTTCACCGCCTCATAGGCCTCGACGACCTGCGTGAGACCGGCAAGGTTTTGCACGCTGTTCTCGTTGCGCCATCCCGCTTGCGCGACCAGCCGCTGCGCCTCCCGCCAGACGGCGCCGCTCGCGAGGGGAGCCGCCCACTCGCCGATCGAGCCCGTCATCATCATGTCGTCGCCGAAGAACTGGAACTGATTTCTCAGGCGTTCCTTCAGCTCCGGCAGCGCCGGGTCGTTCTGGTTCTGCAGGAAGTTCATCTGAAGACGAACCGACGATCGGCCCTCGCGATGGAGGGCGAGCCACGCGTCGTACATCCGGTACTGATCGAGATTCGAGAGGATCTGATTCGGGTGCAGTGGTCCCGGAGTGGGGAAGAGCACCTGATCGAGGTGCGCGGTCAGCCCGACGCTGGCCGAGTACGCCATCGCGTCGAGCGTGCTGCGCTTCTTGTCGTCGAAGGTCTGCAGCCGCCGCAGGTGGAAGAGCGCGCTCGCCGAGGGCCCGCCGCCGGCGAACCCCGCCGCCGCAATCACGCCGTTGTCGGCAACGGCAACTTTCTTGATCTCGGGATGCACGGGCGCGGCCGCGTCAACGGCGTCGAAGAACTTCTTGCCGAGGCTGTTGGTCACGCACGGTCCCGTGAACCGCTCGTAGAGGAGCACCGGCCGATCCGGAACGGCCTCATCGAGCTCCTTCAGGGTCGGATGGCGGTGTTCGGCCCACTGATTCGGGTGCCACCCGCCCATCGAAGTGATCCACTGGCCCTCGGGAACGTTCTTTCGCCGTGCCGCCAGTGCTTGCTGGATCTCGCGCACCGACGCCGTGTTCTCGAGAATCGTGTGGTAGCCAGGACGGTTGGCGAGGCTCACGATGTGGACGTGGGCCTCGATGAGTCCCGGTACGACCGTGCGGCCGCGGAGATCGATGACGCGCGTATTCGGGGTGCGCGGCGGCGCCGTGTTGCTGACGAGGGCGACGCGACCGTTCCTGATCGACACCGCGCTCACTACCGTGTTGCGGGCGTCGAGCGTGTGAATCCTGCCGTTGACGAGCGTCAGATCCTGAGCCGCTGCACCAGGCGCCGGTGCGCCAGGCGTCGCCTGAGCGGAGAGCAGCACGTCGGGGGCGCCTGCGGCGAGGGCCAGGCCGGCACCGGCCGCCGTGCCGATGAACGCTCGCCGCGATGGCCCTTGATCTGTGCGTGAGTGCTTCTTCACTGGCGTACGCCTCCGGCCGGATCCTGCGTGGACAATGAACGACTGCTACCAGCCACTGGCGCGAGCAGATAGAAGGAGCCAGCCGCCACGAACCCCACGACGGCGCCGGCGACAATGCCGGCCGCCGGCTGGCGAGCGAGCACGCCAAGATAGAACCCGATGGCCAGAAAGAGGAGCGTGCCGTGGGTCATCCCGTAGATCGCCCGATGGCGAGGGATCCACGTGGCCCAGATAAAATCCCCGAGTGTGCTCACCGCGGCAATCGCCAGCGAGCCGCCCAGCGCCGCCGTCACCCAGGTCATAACTTGCTCAACACCTCACCCGGGCGAAGTATAGTGAGGTCCGCATGGACATACTAGACCGCGTCAAGAAGATCCTGCTTACGCCCGACGCCGAGTGGAGCGTGATCGCGGGCGAGAGCACGCCGCCGGCGACACTGATGACCGGCTATGTGCTGCCGCTGGCCGGCGTCAGCGCCGTTGCCGCATTCATCGGCCGATCTCTGGTCGGTCAGAGCGTGCCGCTGCTCGGCAACTACCGTGTCCCAGTGGCCTCGGGACTCGGTCAGGCGGTGGTCAGCGTCGTGATGGCGGCCATCGGTATCTTCCTGCTCTCGATGATCATCGATGCGTTGGCGCCGACCTTCGGCGCCCAGAAGAACAGCAGCCAGGCAATCAAGGTCGCGGCGTATTCGGCCACGCCGGCCTGGGTCGCGGGCGTGCTTCAGATCCTGCCGGTGCTTGGTGTCCTCGCGATCGTCGGCGCGCTCTACTGCATCTACCTGTTGTATCTCGGTCTGCCGCGCCTGATGAAATGTCCGCAGGACAAGGCCCTCGGCTACACCGGAGTCGTCATTGTCTGCGTCATCGTCATCAGTCTGGTCGTGGGATCGCTGACCACGATGATGTTCGTGGGTTCTGTGCCCGGCGTGGGCGGGGTCAATTTCTGAGCTGCTGCGGCACTACCAAGAACCACGAACCACGAACCACGAGCCAGCGTCAGTCGGGCAAGTCTGCCTTCTGAGGTTCGGGCAGCCAGAAGCTGGCGACGAACCCGATCAGGTACGCGCCCGTCCCGACGATCGTGGCCGCGTAGGCGAGTTTCATCGGCACTGAGGCCCCTGGCATCTCGCTGACCAGCGAGGTTGTAAGGAGCGCTCCGAACGTTCCGATCATGCGGCCGCCAACGTTGGCGGCGAAGCTCTCACCCGTTCCGCGCAAATACGTCGGGTACACGCGGGGCAGGTAGTTGCCCCAGAAACTCATCTGGGCAATCGTGAAGACGCCGACCACGAAGATGCCCCATTGGGCCCACTGAAGTCCTTCGACCGGCGCAAAGAAGAACACCAACGGCAGCAGGAACATACCTGGAACCTGGAATAGAGCGAGCAGGCGCCTGCGGCCGACGATCACCCCGGCCAGTGCCGCGAGCACGATACGTCCGGTGAGTCCGCCAAACTCCTGAAACGACTGAACGACGCTGATCGTCTGTTCCTGGGCAGTGCGCGGCAGCGATCGCACCTCTTCGAGGCCGGGCACCACGCGAGGCATCTGCTGAATGGCGCCGAAGGCGGCGCCGTAGACCGCCGCCATCATCACCGTGGTCACGATGGTCGTGCGCCTGAACTGCGGCGTGAAGAGCAGCGCGAAGCTGGGACGTTTGAGTGTTCCGGTGCGCTTGCGCTCCTGCCAGAGCGGCGACTCGGGCAGAAAAGGGCGAATCACCATCAAGGGAATAGCCGGCGCCAGACCGGACATCAGCGTGTAGCGCCACGCCTCATGGCCGCCGTAGATTTCCGGCAGCGACTGGCCGTGCGTGACAAACCAGTAGTACGCACCCGTGGCCATGAGCCCGCCGAACGAGCCGAACGCCTGCGTGTATCCGATGACGCGCTCGCGCTGTGCGGGCTCGGTGAAGAGCTCCGCCAGCCATGCCACGGCCGCGACGAATTCGACGCACACCCCGACGAAGGTGCAGCAGCGGAAGAAGAGGAGCCATTCGACGGAGGTGGCGAAGCCGGCGGCAAGCGCTGAGAAGCCGTAGAGGACGATGCTCCAGACGAGCACGCGCCGCCGGCCAAGAAGGTCGGTGAGGTAGCCGCCGAGCAGGCCGAAGATGCCGCCGGCCACTGCCGGCACATACTGCATCGTGCCGACCCAGTCGTTCACCGCCAGGCTGTTCGGGGCTGCACCGAGCAGCTCCGCGAGTGCCGGCCTGACGATCAGCGGCAGCATCAACAGCTCGTAGCTGTCGAAGGCGAAGCCGAGCGCGGCGATCCCGCAAATGAGCCACTGCAGCGGCGTGAGTCGCGGGGTCGTGCCCGAACCGGTCGTTGCCATCACAGCCTTTCTACGACACAGCGTTACGCTTCGTATCGCCGATAGTCGGCCCGAGGTATTACCACAGGACGCGTCCACGCCGCTATACTTCGAAGCTTATGCAGGGATCTCAGCCTGGTCCGGTTACATCCCACCCACCGCACGCGCACCAGACGCGTGAGGCGCTCGACGCCTGGGTTCGCGAGGTGGTGCAGTGGCATTTCGATCCGGCCACGGGCAGCCCGTTCTGGCTCGATCGCGCGCGGACGCTCGGGTGGGATCCACGGGACAAGATCTCGGGGTTTACCGATCTCCATCTGTTTGGCGGCTTCGAGGACGAGTGGCTGCGCGGCGGACCGGTGCAGCGATGGGTGCCCAAAGGACTCGCCGGCAAGCCGGTCTTCGTGTTCGAGACCGGCGGCACGACAGGTGTTCCGAAGACGCGCATCAACTGCGAAGACTTCAGGACCGACTACGAGCTGTTCAGCGCCACCCTGCCCGACGAGCACTTCCCGAAGGGGTCGAACTGGTTGATGCTCGGCCCTTCGGGCCCTCGCCGGCTGCGGCTGGCGGTCGAGCACCTCGCGCAGTTTCGCGGCGGCATCTCCTTCTGCGTCGATCTCGATCCGCGATGGGTCATCAAGTTGATCAAGAAGGGGTGGAGCGATCACTTGCAAGCCTACAAGGACCATGTGATCGATCAGGCCGTGACCATCCTGCAGGCCAACCACGACGTCAAGTGCATGTTCACCACGCCCAAGCTGCTCGAGTCGCTCGCGTTGCGTCTCGAGTCCATGGGCACGTCGATCCGGAAGGCGGGGATTACCGGCATCTTCTCGGGCGGCACCGAGTTCACGCCGCAGTGGAACCGCTTCGCGCATGAGGAGCTCCTCGACGGCGCCTTCATGACGCCGACCTACGGCAACACGCTGATGGGCCTCGCGGCGAGCGCCCCGTCGGGGCCGCACAACAACTACAAGATCTCCTATTACGCCCCCCAACCCCGGGCCGTCGTCGAGGTCGTGGACTTCGATGATGAGAACACGCTCGTCGAGTACGGGCAGACGGGGCGCGTGAAGCTGACGACGCTGACGAAAGAATTCTTCATGCCGGGCTTCCTGGAGCGCGACGAAGGGGAGCGTGAGCCGCCCGACGAGCGCTATCCGTGGGACGGTGTCAGTGGAGTGCGGCCATATCGAGGCTTCGCTTCCTCCACAACGGTCGGCGTCTATTGATGCCTGAACGTTCGGGAGTTGGATCCAGGTTCGGATTGGGAGTTGGGAGTTGAGTTTGCATCTACCCGTCATGCGTTGGGGCGAGCCGTATACGAGCATGGAGGTCGACGAAGTCGTCCACTTCTCGACCGGCGAGCCGATTGCGAAGGTCAGCCGGGCCAATGGTGGGCTCATCCAGCGTGACGCACGGAAAGCCCAGCGCGCGCGGGACGCGCTGCGAGAGCTTCCCATCGACGACTTGATCGCCAGGGTTGGCCGCGCCGGCGAGCTGTACATGGGTGCCACGTTGCCGATGGGCGACGGCACGCAGACGGCCGACGAGTTCGTCCATGCGCAGTCGGCGTCCACCGGTCTTCCGGAGCGGATGTGCCGCGCGAACATGAAGAAGAACGCGTTCGTGCTCGGCGAGATGCGGAGCATCCTCGAGTCGCTCACCCGTGGCCTGTCGCTCGACGTCCTGTCCACGGGCAAGGGCGAGGAGCGCGGCGTCCCGATCAGCTATCAGGCGCAGAGCCCGGTGCTCGGGCTGGTCCTGCCGTCGAACTCGCCGGGGGTGCACACGCTGTGGCTGCCGATCATCCCGATGCAGGTGGGCCTCGTGCTCAAGCCGGGTCCGCAGGAGCCCTGGACGCCGTATCGGATGGCCGCCGCGTTTTTCGAAGCGGGCATCCCCCGCGCGGCGATTTCCATCTACCCGGGCGGCGCAGACGTGGGCGCGGCGGTGCTCGATGCCTGCCCACGGAGCCTGGTCTTCGGGGGCACGCCAACCGTCGATCGCTACCGTGGCAACCCGAAGGTGCAGGCGCACGGTCCTGGCTTCTCGAAGATCCTCATCGGCGACGATCAGGTCGATCGGTGGGAGCAGTATCTCGATCTGATGGTCGAGAGTGTGTTCGTCAACAGCGGCCGGAGCTGCATCAACTGCTCGGGCATCTGGGCCAGCCGGCATACGCGAGAGATCGCGGACGCCGTCGCGCAGCGTCTGGCCGCCATCAGGCCGTTGCCGCCTGAGCATGCGGACGCCTCGTTGGCGGCGTTCACGGTGCCAGGTGTGGCCGAGGCGATTTCACAGTCGATCGATGCCGACCTCGAGGGCCAGGGCGTCACCGACATGACGGCGAAGTACCGCGACACCGAACGTCTGGTCAGGAACGGACGGTCGGATTACCTGCTGCCGACTGTCGCGCACGTCAGCTCGCCGGAGCCGGCGATTGTCCGGAAGGAGTACATGTTTCCGTTCGTGACGGTGGTCGAGTGCCCGGAATCGAAAATGATCGAGGCCATCGGCCCGACCCTCGTGTGCACCGCCATCACGTGCAACGAGTCGTTCCGTTCCCGGCTGCTCGATGCCGTGCACATCGATCGCCTGAACCTCGGCCCGGTGCCGACCACACAACTCAACTGGCGCCAGCCTCACGAAGGCAATATCGTGGAATTCCTGTTCCGCGCACGGGCCTTTCAGAGCGCGGCAGTGTAAGCAGTTCCAAGGTCCCGATGAGGATCCTGTCGATCACAGCCGGGGCGGCGGGGATGTACTGCGGGAGCTGCTTCCGCGACAACGCGCTGGCGGTGGAGTTGATCGCACGTGGCCACGACGTCACGCTCGTGCCCGTCTACACGCCCACACGCACCGACGAGGACAACGCCAGCCGGCGCGATGTGCTGTTTGGCGGCATCAGCGTCTATCTGCAGCAGCACTCGGCCGTCTTCCGCAGGATGCCACGCATCATCGATCGTCTCTGGGACTCGCCGTGGGTGATTGGCGCCTTTGCCGGCCGCGCGGTGTCGTCCGACGCACGGCTGCTCGGCGACCTGACGATCTCGATGCTCGAGGGTGAGAGCGGGCTCCTCAGAAAAGAATTCGACAAGCTGATCGAGTGGACTCGGGACGAGCCGCTTCCCGACGTCATCAATCTGCCAAACTCGCTGCTGATCTCATTGGCCGCGCCGCTCAAGCGGGCACTGAACCGGCCGGTCTGCGTCACCCTGCAGGGCGAGGAGCTGTTTCTGAACGGGTTGACCGCTCCGTATCGAGGCCGGGCGATCGACATGATTCGCGCGCAGGTCGATCAGGTCGATCGCTTCATCGCCGTCAGCGAGTATTGCGGCGAGTTCATGACGGACTTCCTCGGCATCCCTCGCGACCGGATGGCGGTCGTCCCGCTCGGCATCAACATGACGGGCTACGAGCGGCCGGCCAGGTCGAACGGCGACTTTCGTGTCGGCTACTTCGCGCGCGTCGCGCCCGAGAAGGGACTCCACGTGCTCGTCGAGGCCTACGTGCGGTTCCGCCGCCGGATTGGCAGCGCCCACGCGAGCCTCGAGGTGGCCGGTTACATGGCGCCGAACCATCGCGGGTATCTCGAGGATGCGCGTGCGGTGCTCGAGCGCGCCGGTCTGTCGCGCGAGATGGTGTATCGCGGCGCCCTCGATCGGGCAGGAAAGCTCGCGTTCCTCCGTCATCTGGACGTGCTCTCTGTGCCGGCGACCTACGACGAGCCCAAGGGGATGTTCCTCCTCGAAGCGATGGCGAGCGGCGTCCCGGTGGTGCAGCCGCGGCGCGGGGCGTTCACCGAGGTCGTCGAGAAGACCGGTGGTGGCATTCTGGTGGAGCCGGACAACCCCGAAGCGCTGGCCGACGGGTTGTATGCGCTCTGGAGTGATCGGGAGCGTCAGGCGCGTCTGGCGAGCGCGGCGTTCGACGGGGTGCGAGCGCACTATACGATTGCCCGGTCCACCGACCGGCTCCTCGACGTGTACGGCGCCGTGACGCGCGGTCAAGTGCTGGTCCACACATGATGGCTACTCGAGATGCCGTGCTTGAGGTCTCCAACGTCAGCAAACACTACCCGACGCCGCGCGGCCCGCTGACCGTGCTATCGGCAGTGAGCTTTTCGCTGGCGCCCGGAGACGCGGCGGCGATCACGGGGCCTTCGGGCAGCGGCAAGAGCTCCTTGCTCTACATGCTCGGTGCGCTCGAGCCTCCCTCGAGCGGCGAGATCCTCCTTGGCGGCCGGAACCCGTTCGCGCTGACCGCGAACGCCCTCGCCGACTTCCGCAACGCCGAGATCGGGTTTGTGTTTCAGGACCACTGTCTGCTGCCGCAGTGCACGGTCCTCGAGAATGTGCTGGTCCCGACGCTGGTGGCCCGGAGCGGCGGGGAGAACGGTGACGAGACGCGGCTGGCGCACACGCTGCTCGGCCAGGTGGGTCTTGCCGAGCGGCTCGATCATCGGCCGGGCGAGCTCTCGGGCGGTGAAAAGCAGCGTGTGGCGATCGCGCGGGCTCTCATCAGGCGGCCGCGTCTGGTGCTGTGCGATGAGCCGACCGGCAACCTCGACCAGCTATCGGCCTCGACGGTTGGCTCCCTGCTGCTCGATTTACACCGGCTCCAGAAAAACATTCTGATCGTGGTGACACACAGCGAACGGCTCGCCGCACAGTTCCCGATCCGCTTTGAAATCGCGGATGGACAGGTGCGCCGGCGGGGGTAATCGGTTCATGGTTCGTGGTTCATGGTCGCTAATGGTTTGGCGGTCTCCGACCCACCAAGAACCAAGAACCACGAACCAAGAACCGGTAACCATCGTCTGGTATCGTTGACCCGATGACTCAAGCTGGTGTTCGCGTCGACCTCGCGCCGCGCGTGCGCGAACGGTTCTACTACGGCTGGGTCGTGCTCGGCGTGGCCGCGGCGGCGATGATCGGCACGCTGCCCGGGCGGACGCAGGGCCTTGGTCTCATCACGGAACCGCTGCTGCGTGACTTGAACATCGGTCGCGTCGCGTTCGCCCAGATCAATCTCGTCGCCACCTTGATCGGTGCGCTCTTCTGCATCGGCATTGGCAAGCTCATCGACCGCGCCGGCAGCCGCATCGTCCTCACGGCCACCGCGCTGGCACTGGGCCTCACGGTGATGGCCATGAGTCAGTCGGCCGGTGCGATCGCGATCCTCGTCTTCGTCACGCTGACGCGCGGCTTCGGCCAGAGCGCGCTGTCGGTCATCAGCCTCGCCATGGTTGGGAAGTGGTTTCGACGCCGGCTCACGCGCGCGATGGCCATCTATGCGCTGGTGATGAGCATCGGCTTCATGGCGGCGTTTCCGCTCGTCGGTGCGCTCGTGCAGGCGTCGGGTTGGCGCACGGCATGGGCGACGATCGGGGTGTGCCTCGTATTCGGGCTGGCTCCACTGGCCTGGCTCTTCGATCGGTCATCGCCGGAAGCCATCGGTGTAGAGGTCGATGGGGGAGATGAGCCGGAGGCGCAGACATCAGAGTCGGGTGTTCATGCGACGCTCGGTGGGGCCCTGCGGTCTCCGGCGTTCTGGGTCTTCGCGCTGGCCAGCTCGGTCTATGGGCTGGTCGCCTCGGGCATCGGCCTGCTGAACGAGTCGATCCTCGCCGAGCGCGGGTTCACTCCGGATGTGTACTACCGCGCGCTGGCCGTTACGGCGATCACGGGTCTGATCGGCAACTTCGCCGCGGGAGCGGTCGCCGGGCGCATCTCCCTTCGATCGATCCTGGTCACCGCGCTGCTCGTGCTGGCCGCCGGGCTCGCGGCATTGGCGCATGTGTCGACACCCGCCCACGTCATGGCACAGGCCGTGGCGATGGGAGTCGCCGGCGGCTTCATCATGGTGGTGTTCTTCAGCTTCTGGGGGCGTGCCTACGGACGCGCGCATCTGGGACGCATTCAGGGCGCGGCACAGATACTGACCGTCATCGCCTCCGCTGTCGGCCCGTTGTTCCTCGCGCTGTGGAGCGATGCCACCGGCTCGTATGCCGTGGCCTTCTATGTGCTGGCGGTTCTCGTTGTCGCACTGGCGATCGCGGCGATGACGGTGCCGGTTCCAGCCGGTGCAAGGACGGCGTGACCGGCCGCATCGGTCCGTCGGCGCTCGCAGCGCGCATCGAGTCCGGCCGCGCGCCGGCGATTCTCGACGTGCGCTCCCGGCTGGAGTTCGCGCACGGACATGTGCCGGGCGCGATCCACATCCCCTTCTGGCAGCTGTCGAAGCGCGTCGATCAGATTGCGTCGCCTCCGGGCGCGGAGTTGGTGGTGTATTGCGGGCACGGTCCGCGGGCGCTCATGGCGGGTGCGCTGCTGCGCCGGCGCGGCTTCACACGAGTCGTGTATCTCTCAGGCCATTTCTCACAATGGCGGCGTGCAGGCTGTCGTGAAGAGCGAGCGTAGGCAGTCGCTGAACGCCGGAGTGATTGCGCTGGCGATGCTGATGAGCGCCGTGGCGCCGCTGGCGCAGGTGGTGGGCCCGGCACCCTCACCACGAATCGAGAGACTCGAGCAGTGGCTGCAAGGCGTGGAGCGTCACCGGCCTGGCGAGGTCGACGATGACCTCACGGAGATCAGTGAGTGGAGCGCAGACAGCCTGCGATTGATCTGGGTCGACATCACGTCACTGGTGTCGTTGGTGCGAGAGCCGGATGTGAGCGTGTTCTACATCTCCGACCCCATGAGTCCCAATCGCTCCAGAGAGCGACTGGCACCGCCGGGTTCGCCGGGTTCGCCGCTACCCGTGCCCTTCGGACGCTCGAAGCCGGTGGTGTACGGCGTTGCCGAGCTCAGACGTCTCAAGGCTCTCGCGCGGGCACTCGTGACAAGTGGCGGAGCAGGTGTCGAGAATCGCGTACTCAAACGCGGCGCCATGCTGCACGCGGACATCGCGATGTGGGTGCCGGTCGCTGCGCGTCGGAAGGGCGCGTCCGGTGCCGACGGAATTCAGGGCGCGACCTTGTACATGAAGGACGGACAGCCGGTTCGCTTCGAAGAAGAGGTCAGTCATTACGAGATGGGGCGCCGCCTGCTCGACAGGGTGAGAGCCGAGGGAAGGACACTCCCCAACACGGTCGTGGCCGACCCGCGTGGCGATGTGACCGTCTGCCGCTGGTACCTGGCGACCGGTGCACACATGCAGGGCACCATGTGGCTTGACGTGAGGCATATGGATCGAGCGCTGGAATTGTGCTCAGAGGATCCCGATGTGCAGTTCTTCGCCGGCGCGCTCCACGAGACGCTGGCCGGCGTGCGACGTCAGGTGGCGGTCAGGAACGCGAGGTTACCGCGGGATGTCACCTTGAACGTCCAGTCCGCATCTGCGGAGCTGCGGCGGGCCGAAGGACTCTACCGGCGGGCGCTCGAGATCAATCCGAAGATGAGTGAGGCCCGCATCCGGCTGGGACGCGTGCTCGGGCAGCGGGGGCGTCACGAAGAGGCGGCGACTGAGTTGCGAAAGGCGGGATCGGAGGTCACGGAATCCGTGCTTCAGTACTATGCCGCGCTCTTTCTGGGCGCTGAGGCCGACGCACTCGGTAATGAAGTTGAGGCGCGAGCGTCGTATGAACGGGCGGCGGGGCTCTATCCCGAGGCGCAGTCGCCGCTCCTCGGGCTCAGCCGGCTGGCTATGCAGTCTGGGAATCGGGACGCGGCAAGAGACGCGATTCAGCGGATGTTGAAGCTGTCGTCGGACGGAGACGAGGCCGCCGACCCGTGGTGGAGCTACGAGAGTATCCCGGCGCGGAACACCGAGATGCTGCTCGCGAAGCTGCACCAGACGTTTTGAGAGCCACAGGTATGAGGACGAGTCCGGCCATCGTGTGCGCCATTCTGCTGCTGAGCAGCGCGACGATGCACGGCGCTCAGGGACCGACGTTCTCCTCCAAGCTCGAGGCCGTTCGTGTCGATGTCCTCGTGACGGATCGCGGCCAGGTCCTGCCTGGTCTGCGGCGGGAGGATTTCGAGGTTCGCGACAACGGAGTACTCCAGACGGTCGACCTGGTCAGCTTCCAGCAGATCCCGCTCAACGTGATCCTCGCCTTCGACGTGAGCGCCAGCGTCTCCGGTGAGCGGCTCGGGCATCTCCAGGACGCCGGCCGCACATTGCTGGAACATCTCACCAAAGACGATCGGTCCGCGCTCCTCACATTCAGCCATGCGGTCGCATTGCGACAGGGGCTGACAGGGGACATCGCACGTGTCCGAGAGGCGCTTCGTGAGGTCCAGCCGATCGGCGACACCGCACTCGTGGACGGCAGCTACAGCGCGATGATGCTGGACGCATCGGATGGCGGGCGCAGTCTCTTGCTCGTCTTCAGCGACGGCCTCGACACTGCGAGCTGGCTGACGCCGGAACGCGTGCTGGACGCGGCCAGGCGCTCGGACATTGTCGTCTACGGGGTGGCGACGCGCGGCCTCGAGGATTCGAAGTTCCTCGAAGATCTCGGCGACTTGACCGGTGGAGCGGTCGTCAAGATCGAGTCCACGAAGAATCTATCGGCCACGTTCCTGCGCATCCTCGAGGAGTTTCGACAGCGGTACCTGATCAGCTATTCGCCGGCTGGCGTTTCGAAAGACGGATGGCATCGTCTGGATGTGCGCATCAAGGGCCGGCGGGCGACCGTGAAATCGCGCGCCGGGTATCAGGCGGGTAACTGACGCATGCCTGGTCTGATTCTCCGAGGGCTGACGTACTACTGGCGCACACATCTGGCCGTCGTTGGGGGCGTGGCGACGGCCGTGGCCGTTCTTGCCGGCGCCTTGCTCGTCGGCGATTCCGTGCGCGGGAGCCTGCGCGATCTCGTGCTCGGCCGGCTCGGAAACACCGACGTCATCCTGACCTCGTCTGGCTTCTTCCGGGAACAGCTCGGCGCTGACATCCAGGCGCAGCCCGAGCTCACGGAGGTCTCCACGGGAGCGGCGCCACTCGTTGTGCTGCGCGGCATGGTCACGGGGCAGGAGAGCGGACGGCGGGCCGGGCAAGTGCGCGTATACGGGGTTGACGATCGCTTCTGGCGCTTCCACGGCGTGCAGGGCGTGACCGGGCCCGTGAACCGCGACGCGTTCATCAGCCCCGCCCTCGCGGAACAGATTGGCGCCGTCGATGGCACCGCCATCCTTGTTCGCGTGCAGCGTCCGACCGAGATTCCACTCGAGTCGTTGCACGGCCGCAGAGATGACGTGGGACGCACCATGCGGCTCACGGTGCGACGGGTGTTGCCGTCTTCTCTCCTCGGCGACTTCTCCCTCGAGGCACAGCAGGGTGAGGTCCGTGCGGTGTTCGTGCCGCTGTCGCGTCTGCAGCAGGATCTGGAAACGCCGCAGCGGGTCAATACGTGGCTCGTGTCCGCAGGTGACGCCGCCGCCGACGGGGGCGCCGGTCAACTGGGCGCCAGAGTGAGGCGTTACGCCCAAGTCGAAGATCTCGGTCTCAATGTGAAGCCGCTGGACGCGAGGCACGCGTTGGAGGTGAGCGCCGACGCGGGTGTACTGGACGATGCTCTTGTGGCTGCAGTGCTGGGTACCGACACGCAGGCGCAGCCGATGTTCACCTACCTCGCCAACAGCATGCGGGTCGGCGATCGCGAAGTGCCCTATTCCCTCGTGACGGCGATGAACGATCCGGACGCCCCGAATGGACGGGCCGACGCGATCGTGCTGAACGAGTGGGCGGCGAAGGAGCTCAACGCGCGGGTGGGTGACCCTCTGACGATGGACTACTACCTGTTCGAGGAGCCGGGCCAGCTCGTCACACGCATCGCGACGTTCACGGTGAGCGCCGTCGTGCCGATCGAGGCCGGTGACAGGGACATGGCTCCAGCCTATCCAGGCATCACAGATTCACCGACGCTGGGCTCGTGGAACCCGCCCTTCCCGGTTGACCTACGCCGCATCCGTCCGATCGACGAACAGTATTGGGAGCAATACCGGACCACGCCGAAGGCGTTTGTCACACTCGAGGCGGGCCAACGTCTGTGGCGCTCGCGATATGGCGCGGTGACGTCGATTCGCATCCCGGTGTCTGAGGATCGATCGCTGGACGAGGCACGTCGGAGCTTCACGGAGCGATTGCGCGCCGCCGTCGACCCCTTGGCGTTTGGGCTGTCGGTGCGGAACGTGCGCGGGGAAAGTCTCGACGCGTCACGCGGTGCCACAGACTTCGGCGAGTACTTCGTCTACTTCAGCTTCTTCCTGGTCGTGTCGGCGCTGCTGCTGGCGGCGCTCTTCTTCAAGCTCGGTGTGGAGCAGCGAGCGCGAGAGGTCGGTCTGCTTCGCGCAGTGGGATTCGGCCCGGCGCAGGTCAGGCGGTTCTTTCTCGGCGAAGCGCTCGTGTTGTCAGTGGCCGGCAGCGCGATTGGCGTGATCGCCGCGCTTGGGTACGCCTGGGCGATCATGTTTGGGCTGCGGTCGTGGTGGGTGGATGCGGTCGGCACGACGCAGCTCGCACTGCATGTGTCGATCACGTCGCTGGCCATCGGCGCGCTGAGTGGCGTGGTGGCTGCGATCGTCTGCATCTGGTGGACGCTGCGCTCTCTGAGCCGTATCTCCGAGCGAAGCCTGCTGGCGGGACAACTGGATGCTTCGCCTGACGGGTCGCCGGGTCTGAAGACCCGGCCCTACGTTGTCCCAAGCAGACGGCTGCAGCTCGTCGCGTCGGCACTGGTGGGTATCGGAGCCGCTCTGGTTGCGGCTGGTGCCGCAGGGTGGGCCGCGCCGGCGGGCGCGTTCTTTGGTGCCGGCACGGCACTGTTGGGCGCGTCGCTCTGCCTGTTCTCCCTGATCTTCCGCCGCCGTGGCCGAAGCGCGCTCGACGGACATGGGTGGCAGCCAGTGTCGCGCCTTGGCTTTCGCAACGCCACGTATCGTCCCGGCCGCAGCGTGCTGTCGATTGCCGTGATTGCGTCGGCAACATTCATCCTGATCTCGGTGGATGCGTTTCGCCGTGGCGAAGGCCTGGAGGATGCCGGCGAGCAGTCAGGCGTCGGCGGCTACTCGGTGTTCGTCGAGACGCTCGTGCCGATTGTCCAGGATGCCAACAGTCGAACCGGACGAGATGCACTTGGGCTCTCCGATCTCGATGCGTCTGTGAGCTTCGAGCCGTTCCGGTTGCTCCCTGGAGACGATGCGAGCTGCCTGAATCTGTACGAGCCAAAGAACCCGCGCATCCTGGCGCCCACAGACGCATTCCTGACCAGGGGCCGCTTTGCGTTTCAAGGCTCGCTCGCATCGACCGATGCCGAGCGGGCCGACCCCTGGATGCTGCTGCGGCGCGAGGAAGAGGATGGCGCGATTCCGGTGATCGCCGATGCCAATTCGATGACCTACGTGCTGCATCGCCAGCTGGGCGAGGAGATCGTGATTTCGCGTGGTGGCCGTGACGTGCGGCTGCGGTTCGTCGCCGCCTTGCGCGACAGCATCTTTCAGGGCGAGCTGCTGATGTCGCAGGCCAACTTCATCCGCCTGTTTCCGGATCAGGAAGGGTATCGGGTGATGCTGGTGCAAACACCGCCCGGCCAGAGCGCCGCGGTCACCGCCAGGCTCGAGGACGTCCTCGCCGACCTCGGCGCGGATGCGATTGGCACGGCGCAGCGCCTGGCACAGTTTCACCGCGTCGAGAACACGTACCTGTCAACCTTCCAGACGCTCGGCGGCCTGGGTCTGCTGCTCGGCACGATTGGCCTGGCCACCGTGCTCCTTCGCAATGTGCTCGAGCGGCGCCGCGAGCTGGCGCTCCTCGGAGCCATCGGCTTCCGGCCCGGGCATGTGCTCACGATGGTGGTTGCCGAGAATGCTCTGCTCCTCGGCGGAGGGCTCGTGACCGGGGCAATTTGTGCCGGGATTGCGATCGCTCCGGCCGTGATTGAGCGTGGCGGCCGCCTGCCGCTGACGAGTGGCGGCGCCTTGCTGCTCTTCGGGGTGTTCGTGACCGGTCTGCTGTCCTCGGTGGTGGCGCTGCGCGCGGCGACGCGCGCGCCGCTGCTCGCGTCCCTTCAATCGGAATAGATCTTCAATCGGAATAGTTCCATGACCGACCGTCTGTTACCGGCCGCTCTCGCACTCTTCTTCGTCGTCATCGTGGCGCCGGTGTCCGCCGAGTACTGGCCGCAGTGGCGCGGGCCCATGCTCAACGGCATCAGCAGCGAGAAGAACCTCCCAGTCAAGTGGTCGACGTCCGAGAACGTCGCCTGGAAACTGGCGGTGCCTGAACGTTCGGGCTCGACACCGATCGTCTGGGGCGAGCACCTGTTCCTGAACGTCGGCGAGGGGAGCGAACTGTCGCTGTGGGCGGTCGATCGCGGCCGCGGCGTCGTGCGGTGGAAGCGACCACTTGGCGGCGGCAACCGCCGGATGATGAAGCAGCAGATGTCGTCGCCGTCTCCGGTGACCGACGGCCGGGCCGTGTGGATCATGACCGGCACCGGTGTGCTCAAGGCATTCGACTTCGACGGCAAGGAACTCTGGGGCCGCGACATCCAAAAGGAGTATGGACGCTTCGGCCTCCAGTGGGGCTATGCGTCATCCCCGCTGCTGCATGAAGACTCGCTGTACGTGCAGGTCCTGCACGGCATGCACACCGACGCTCCGTCGTACCTGCTACGGATCGACAAGGCCTCGGGCAAGACGCTGTGGCGAGTCGAGCGCCCGACCAGCGCCCGCTTCGAGTCACCCGACGCCTACACCACGCCAGCGCTGTTGCGCTATGGGACCATCACGGAAGTCGTCATCACTGGCGGGGATGTGATCACGGGCCATGAGCTGGCCACGGGGAAGGAGATCTGGCGAGCCGATGGCCTGAACCCGCGCAACAACGGAGACTATCGGATCGTCGCCTCGCCCGTGGTGCTCGGCGACATGATCTTCGCGCCGTCGCGCGAGCGGCCGCTCCTCGCGCTCAAGCCGGGCGGACGGGGAAACGTGACCAGCTCACACGTGCTCTGGTCGTTCAATAACGGTCCGGACGTCCCGTCGCCGGTCAGCGACGGGACCTATCTCTATTCGATCAACGACCGCGGCATCATGTACTGTCTGGATGCGAAGACCGGCCAGACGGTGTACGGTCCCCAGCGACTGAGAAACGCGACCTACAGCGGCTCCACGATCCTCGCCGACGGCAGGATCTACATCACCGATGAAGACGGGGTGACGAGCGTGATGCAGACTGGTCCCAAGTTCGCGCTGCTGGCGGAAAACGATCTGGGTGACTACACGCTGAGCTCGCCCGCGGTCTCCGAAGGTCAGATCTTCCTCCGCACCGCGTCGTTCCTGTACGCGATCGGCCAGCGCCGGAAATAGCCGACACAGGGTCGGCAACTCGGCCGGGGGGATACGTCCTTCGCGTGGCGGGTCGCTGCGCCCGGCCAACGGTCTCTCCGGCGCTCGTCTTCCGGTCCGTCGCCGCTCCGCCGTCGCGAGGGCCTGACGCTATCGCTCCTCCGCGGCTCGCATCGCCGGCGAGGCCGCTCCACCCCACCGCGCAGGCGTGCGCGGCGGGGACCCCGGCGTTGGCCATCTGACGCACGCGCGGGCTGGCGACACGCCGCGCTCCAGTACGTATCCCCCTTGCCGGCGTTGGACTCGAATGACGGCGCAACGGCCTACTACTCGAGTGCGACGGGCGCCGGGTCTCACGGAGCGAAGCGTTCGAGCCATGCCGACACGCGTTAGGGGTGAAAGCGCGAGGCGGCCGGGGGCCTCAGCGAGGTTGAGCGTGCACCGTAGCGGCGGGG
>DATDOE010000136.1:0-2803 GCA_035293405.1 Vicinamibacterales bacterium
GCACACGGAGCCGGAGCACTATCTTTGGCCGGCGTGTCAGTGGGGACGGTACGATGCCACGAAGCCGATGCTGAAGTGGGACACAGCCTGGCGAGCGTTGCGTGACGAGGCCGGCCTGCACGGCCTGCGCTTCCACGATCTCCGGCACACGATCATCACCGAGCTTGCCGAGATGGGCATGGCCGATCACGTGCTCGAATCGATCAGCGGCCACCTGTCGCGCCGGATGCTGGAGCACTACTCGCACATCCGGATCGACGCGAAGCGCCAGGGGCTGGATGCGCTGGACGACGTGCGGCGGGCGGAGTCAAACGGCAATGGAAAACCCGCCAACGACAACGAAATCGCTACGATCGTCGAGGTCGCCGACGACCTCACGTCACAGTCACGTCACAGTCTGCTGTTGAGCGGGTCTCCGCCGTCCGGTAAACTGTTAATTCCACTTGAACGGAGAGATGGCCGAGCGGTTGAAGGCGCACGCTTGGAAAGCGAAACGGGCCACGCTCACCAAGTGACACCGAAACATCTCGTTGCGCAAGCGGTTCAACGATTTACGCACCAAAGATGCTCCAAGATGTGAAGCCGTAAACGTCGGTGTTCGTCACCGCTTTTGACCCCGCCTTACACAGTTCTTACACAGTTTTCAGTTTCACTTGCGCCCATGTTTCTCTGTGGGCGTCGATAAGCCTCCATGTTCGTCGCGGTTTGAGGGGACCTCCACACACGGGCGGAAATCGGCCGACTGAGGTGCGGGGGCCAGTTCCGTGTGCTGCCGAGCGTCGCCTCTCCGCACCGACGCGTAACAACCGGCGGATTCGTAACCGCTCAGTCTTGGTGGCGTGCCGCGTTTGCGCGAATCGCCTCAGCCAGAAACGTCGTCAACCCTTCTCCGTGCGTGTCGATGCGTTGCCTGAACCGATCATCGCCTTCGTACATTGAGGCGAGCCCGCGATGCATCCGATGGCTGCAGGGGTAGAACCACCGGTCGATGGACAGCCGGTGTCGTTCGGCGATGTCCATCACGGCTTCGTCAGTGGGAGTGTTGCCGGCCTGCAGGGCGGCGTACGCATTATCGTAAATCGCCGTCTGTTCGGCCGTGAGAGCCTTCCAGTCATCAGGCGAGTAGCGCTTGGTCCGCTTGTCTGCTTCGACGAACGCGTCTGACGTGCCCCACTGACGACGCGTTTCGTCCTCGTACCGTGAAGGGTCGAAACCCTGAAACAGGTTCTCCATGTTCATCTCTGCGTCCTTTTGATCGCCGTCAAGTCCAGCCAGCGCCGCATCGACAGCGCGGATCATGGCCTCGGTCTGCTGCACGCGCTCTCGCAAGCGCTCCCGCTGGTCGAGTAACGCGGCCACCCGGTCGAAGCCAGGGTCATCGAGCAATCGCCGGATCTCTTCGAGCGACAGGCCGAGCTCTCGGCCGATGAGAATCTGCTGCAGTCGAAGCAGGTCTGCGTCGGTGTACACGCGGTAGCCGGCGGCGGTCCTGATCTCTGGCACCAGCAGTCCGATGGAATCGTAGTGATGCAGAGTCCGGACGGAAACGCCGGCAAGTCGAGCCACGTCTTTGACCTGAAACGTGCGCGATCGAGTCACCACAAGAGTGTGCGTCCTGACGCCACGAGAGGGTCAAGAGAATCTTGTGACGGCACAATTCACTTGACCCTCACGTTGCGTGAGGCCCTATCGTGCGTCGTAGGGGCGCGCAGCCATGGGCATACCGTTCTTGACCCGACACGTGACCACGCTGCTCATCGTCATCAACGTTGTTTCGATCAGAGGGCAAATGTCTAGTCCACAGATCGCGCAGCCAGGCGGGCCAGCGGTGATCCCCGAAACCGATACCTACCGTATCAAGTCGCGCCGAGTCGGCGCAGAGTTCGAAATCCGCGTGGCCCGGCCGTTGCCGCCGTTCATCGGCGGAAGTCCCTCGAATTACGACGTGCTGTACGTGCTCGATGGGGATTTCTTCTTTGGTGTGGCGACGGACATGACGCGGTTGATGCACCGGCTCTTCGGGGAACTGCCGCCGATCCTCGTCGTCGGGATTGGCTACGGTACGGTGGATGGCGGCGTCATCAATGATCGGCGGAATCGCGATTTCACACCCACCGCCGACGCGCGTGCGGCGCTCTCCGGCGGGGCGTCTCACTTTTTCGAGTTTCTTCGCGACGAGGTCAAGCTGCTGATCGCGGAACGTTATCCGCAGGCGACCGGACCATCGACGCTGTTTGGTTCATCCATGGGCGGATTGTTCGCGAGTTTTGCGGCGCTCGAACGGCCGGAATCCTTTGAGCGGTACATCATCGCGAGCCCGGCGCTCTGGTGGGACGATCACCTGCTTGTCCGCACGGCGAGTCAACGTCCGTTATCGCGCGGCGATGCCCCTGCTCGAGTGTTCATCGCCGTCGGTGCTCTGGAGGAAGGCGCCGGTGTTCCACAGGTCGATGGTTTCAGGTTGGTGAGCAACGCTCGGGCTCTGGCGCAACGGTTACAGACGCGATCTGCCCCGGGCCTCGAAGTCCAGCTGCAAGTATTCCCTGATGAGACGCACACCTCTGTCGTCCCGACTGCACTCACTCGAGGCTTGCGCACGCTGTATGGACGTGTGGATCGGCGTCCGTAAGCGATCGAATGACTCTGCGCCGGCAGGTGTCCGAAGTGACCCTGATCCGATTCGGTGGACAGGTTAACTACGCTGTTTGAGTCGTTCTTCGTTCCCTATTGTCAGAGAACACCGACGGGTGTGGGCGCGGTGGGAAACGGCGTCCTTTGCCGTTTTCCATGGCGTCCATACCCT
>DATDOE010000137.1:0-20881 GCA_035293405.1 Vicinamibacterales bacterium
GGGTCTTAAGACCCGCCGCTACACAGACGCGACCCGAGCGTCTGGCGGTCTTGGGTAGCCGTCCGAGTGCTTTCCAGCGTGGCGAGAGCTTCGCGGCCCGCCTTCGCGGCGATGCCGCTTCGGCGTGGTCCCGCCGTAGCGCGCTCGTTTGATGCGCGGAGGCGGAAGTGAGATGCCCGGCGCCGGGAGCACAGGACGAACCGCCGCGCGAGTCTGAGGTTGGCTCTAGCGCCCGCGCTCGACGAACAACCTGGCCAGCAACTGATCCACGGGTGCAAAGTCGTCGGTCAGCGTGAGCGCGCGGCCCGATCCCAGATAGGCGATCAGCCGATCCTCCCCGAGCGGGATGGTCCGCGAGAACGCGTCGTCATCCGCTGTCTCCGCGTCGAGTGCGGCTCGGTCGAGGGGCTGCCGGCTCGCCATCAGCACGTAGGTGTTGCGATCGAATGGCTGAAAGGCGGCGCCGCGACCGAAGAGGTAGACGTGTGGGAACGCGGTCCGCAAGGCGTTCGCGTACGCCTTGAGAAACTCGCCGTCTTCGAACTTGTCGATGACGTTCACGAGATAGATGCCGTCGGGCTTCAATCGCCCGGCGATGATCCGGTTGAACTCCGCGGTCGTCAGGTGGTACGGCACCGACAGATCGTTGAACGCGTCGCCGAAGACGACATCGTACTGCTGGGGATCGGTCCACTCCATGAGGAACGTTCGTGCATCTTCGTTGAAAGAGCGGATGCGAGACGCTCGCGGAAGGCCGAGCCGTTCATACGCGGTCGCGGTTACCGCGGGATCGATCTCGATCACGTCCACGGTGGCGTCAGGGTAGACGGCCCCGATGTACCGCGGAAACGTGTAACCGCCGCCTCCGATGAACAGCGTGTTCATGTTGGGCCGACCGGTCGCGTGGATGCGTGTCAGATCCGCGTACGCCCGCTCGTAGCCGTAGTCGAGCGACGTGGGCTCATCGAGCACGACATAGCTGTGAATCAGGTGGTCCAGCATCAGGGCCCGTGCCGCGTGCCCGTTCTCGGTCGACTCGAGAATGCGGATGCAGTAGTAGTTCGACTCCACGTCACAAGGAGCGCGATACTGGCCGGCGTTCCAGCCCTGGCCGACGACTGCAAAGGGAAGAATCGCCAGAGCCGGGACGGCAAACGCTTTCAGCGATCGGTGAAACTGTCCGACGGCAAGACCGGTCAGGAACAGAATGCCGGCGACGAGCCAGACGATCTGTCGAGTGCCCAGCCACGAGATCAGCCAGAACCCGGTGAGGAAGGTCCCGACGATCGAACCGGCAGTGGAGAAGGCGTAGATCGTCCCAACCGTGTTGCCCGTGCGCTCGAGGCTGGCGAGCGCACGCTTGACGACCAGCGGCGACACCATACCGAGCACGAGGCTGGGCGGGAGAAAGATGGCCGTCGTGTAGAGGACGATCCGCGGCAGGAACGACAGGCTGAACGTCGAGCTGACGATCGCGTCCGTCACGACCAGGATGCCGATGCTGGTCACGCTGGCCGCGACGAAGATCAACCCCAACGTGCGACGGGAGGCAAATCGATCGGCAACGACGCCGCCCAGGTAGTTTCCCGCCGCCATGCCCGCCAGCACGACGCCGATGACGCTCGTCCACGTGTAGAGCGAGACGCCAATATACGGCGCCATGATGCGACCGGCGATCAGTTCGATGATGAGCACGCACGCACTGCTGATGAACGCGAGTAAGCAGGACTGCCACATCGGGTCGTAACACTAGCACAGGGCTTCACACCAGACTGATCAGGACGACTCGCCGCGACGACACAACGGCTACAACTGGTAGACTCGGGGGACTGAGCACGATGTTGCGCGCACTCCTCAAGATCGCGGCGGCCGGCGCGCTGGCACTGATTGTCGGTGGGGGCGTGCTGTACCAGTTCTTCGGTCTGCGGCTCGTGCAGGACGGCGGCCGTCTGCCAGGCCTGCGGTTCACCGAATCCCCCGAAGCACAGGCCGAACGGATTCGGCTGCATCGTGAGGCTCAGCGGGCGCAGCCTGCGGCACAAGAGCAGCCTGCGCGAGCGGCACAAGAGCAACGTGCTCCAAACGTTGAGCCGCGTCCTCAGGCTCCGAATGGAGAGGCGGGTCTTCCGCCTTCGCCAGGGGCTTCGGCGGACCACCGTAGCCTTGGCGGAGGTGGTCAGACCCGCCTGGAAGAGACGCGCCCGCCCGCGCCGTATTGGACGGACTTTCGAGGTCCCCTCCGCGATGGCCACTACCGCGAGCGGCCGATTCTCACGACATGGCCGGCGGGCGGGCTGACGCCACTCTGGAAACAACCGGTCGGCGGTGGATACGCGTCGTTCGCCATCGCCCGTGGGCGGGCATTCACGATCGAGCAGCGGGGACGCGAAGAGGTCGTGGCCGCGTACGACGTCGTCACCGGCCGTGAGCAGTGGACCAATGCGTGGGCCGCGGAGTTCCGGGAGTCGATGGGCGGTGACGGTCCTCGTGCGACGCCAACCTGGGCCGACAGCGTCGTGTACGCGTTGGGCGCCACCGGGGAGCTGCGTGCTCTCGACGACGCCTCGGGCCGCGTCCTGTGGCGGACCAATGTTCTGACCGACAGCGGCGCCACGAACCTCGATTGGGGCATGTCGGCGGCTCCGCTCGTGGTCGGCGGCACCCTCGTCGTTCTTCCAGGTGGGCCCAACGGCCGGTCGATCGTCGCGTATGACCGTCACTCGGGCAAGCGCTCATGGTCGGCCCTGGGAGACCCACAGGCGTACGTGTCACCGATGCTGGTCACGCTGAACGGCGTTCAGCAGATTCTGGTGTTCAGCGCCTCTCGTCTCATGGGGATCCCCATAAGGGGCGGTGACCCGTTGTGGGAGTATCCGTGGCGCTCCGAGTACGGCATCAACGCCGCGCAGCCTCTTGTGCTCGGAGGCGGCCACATATTCCTCTCGTCGAGTTACGCAGGCAGTGCGGCGGTGATCGAGGTGACGGGCGGCACCACGGGCTTCAAGGTTCGCGAAGTCTGGCGTAACAACCGCATGAAGAACCGCTTTGCCAGCTCCGTGCTCCATGAGGGGATCATCTACGGCCTCGACGAGTCGATCCTTGCGGCCATCGATGCGAAGACCGGTGACCTCAAGTGGAAAGGGGGCCGCTACGGCTACGGGCAAGTGCTGCTCGCCGACGGGCATCTCATCGTCCTGACCGAGGACGGGGATCTGGCGCTCGTGCGGGCGACGCCCGCTCGTCACGAAGAGCTCGCGCGGTTCCATGTGCTGGACGGCAAGACGTGGAACGTGCCGGCGATTGCGGACGGATATCTGCTCGTCCGCAACCTCGCGGAGATGGCGGCCTTCGACCTGCGGGTGGCGCGATGAATCGCATTCGAGCACTGGCCCTCGTTGGCGCGAGCCTGTCCGCGCTCGGGCCGGTGGGCACGATCTCAGGACAGGAGCCGCCCGCCGCGGTCCGCATGGTCGCGGATGAAGGAGAAGGCGCCAGGCACTGGCCGCGTTGGCGGGGTCCGTCCGGCCAGGGACTGGCCAGCGGCAGCGGCTACACCGACTCGTGGTCGGCGACGCAGAATGTGCTCTGGAAGACGGCCGTTCCTGGCGAAGGCAACTCGTCGCCCATCGTCTGGGGCGATCGGATCTTCGTGACCACGGCGTATGACAGCGGCAGGCGGCTGTCGGTGGTGGCGTTTCGCCGCACTGACGGGACGAAGCTCTGGGAAGGCTTTGCGCCGGACGGCCGCTCGGGCCAGGGCAATCACTACAAGAACGGTCACGCGTCGGCGACGCCGGCGACCGATGGCCAGCGCATCTACGCCTCGTTCGGCGCGCGCGGTCTCGTCGCATTCGATCTCGACGGAAAGCTCGTCTGGCACCGCGACCTCGGCCCGATGCAGGCCTATCACGGGACGGCAGGATCCCCGCTGCTCTACAAGGATCGAGTGATCCTGTATCAAGACCAGTTTGCCGGTTCTTTCATTGCAGCCTTCGATACCCGTACCGGCAAGGAGATGTGGCGGACGCGCCGCGACGCCAACGTCGGGTGGGGCACGCCCATCGCCGTGCGCGTCGCCGAGCACGACGAGATCATCGTGAACAGTCAGCTCCAGGTGAAGGCCTACAACCCGGACACCGGCGCGGAGTTGTGGAGCTGTGGAGGCATCGGCTACGAGGTGATTCCGACGCCGGTCGTCGGCTACGGGATGGTGTTCTGTTCGTCCGGCCGCGCCGGCCCGACGCTGGCCATTCGTCCGGGCGGCAAGGGGGACGTCACCAAAACCCACGTGTCGTGGACGAGTCCCCGCGGATCTCCCTTCGTGCCGTCGCCGATTCTCTACGGGGAATACCTCTACATGGTCAACGACATGGCCAGCATCGTCACCACTTTCCAGGCGACGACGGGGAAGGTGATGTGGCAGGGCCGGCTGGGCGTCGCCAGGCGTGAAGGGTTCTCCGCGTCACCGGTGGCTGTTGACGGCAAGGTCTTCTTCACCAACGACGAGGGGGAAACGTTCGTGCTGAAGGCTGGCCCGACATTCCAGTTGCTGCACGTGAACACGCTTGGCGAGAGCACGCTGGCGACACCCGCGCTCGTCGGCGGCCGCTGGTACTTCCGAACCGATCGAAACCTGTTCGCAATCGGGAAGTAATAGATCGCGACCTACCTATGACGAAGGGCCGCGATCGGATCGATTCGCGACGCGCGCCAGGCCGGAATCAGGGAGGCGCCGAGGACGATCGCCATCACCATGGCCGATGCGCCGGTGAACGATGCGGCATCGGTCGGGCTCACGCCGTACAGCAGGCTTGCGAGCAGTCGCGTGATGAGGACCGACGCGACCAGGCCGCACACGGCGCCTGTGGCGCCGAGCCGGAGGCCGCGGCCAAGGAATCGACGCAACACGTCAGATCGATTTGCGCCGATGGCGAGGCGGATGCCGATCTCGTGTGTGCTCTGCTTCGCGGCGTACGACACCAGGCCGTAGGTTCCCAGGGCGGTGAGAATCATCGCGATTGCGCCGAAGGTCATCAGGACGCCCGCGGCCATCGAGAACACCGACAGCGCCGCACGGGTCTGCTCGGTCAGCATCCGCGCGTTCAGGATGGGGAGATTCGGGTCGAGTGCTCGTATGGTCGTGCGAATGCTGGACAGAAGCACTGGCTCGGCCTCTCGAGAACGGACATGCAGGGTCATGCTCGCCTGATAGGCCTGGTCGACGGGCACATAGACATGCGGGCGCGGATCTTCCGTGACGCGCGCGTATTTGATGTCACGCGCAACGCCGACGATGCTCCGCCACTTGCCGCCGCCGAGCTGCACGCGATTACCGAGCGCCGCCGCGGGCGTGCCCCAGAAACGGCGGGCCATCGTCTCGTTCACGATCGCGATCGGCTGGCTGGCCGGATCATCCGTGCGCGCGAAGTCCCGGCCCGAGAGGAGCGCAATGCGGAGTGTTTTCAGATAGTCAGGAGAGACGTAGTTCACGAGAAATCGCATGTCCTCGCCTTTGCGGGGACTCTGGCCTTCGATGGACGTGTCCACCGAAATATTGTCCACGAGAGTCAGGGGCAGGGCCGCGGCGAGCGAGGCCGATTCGACGCCCGGTTTCGCCCTGATCGTGTCGAGCAAGGCCTGATAGAAAATGCGTCCGCGCGTCTGGTCGTAGCTACTGAGCTTCAGGTCAAGCGATACGGATGCCACCTCGCGTGAATCGAACCCGGTGTTCGCCGTCCTCGCCGCCTCGAGACTTCGCATGACCAGGGCGGCGCCGACCAGAAGCAGCAGCGAGACGGCGACCTGCGACACGACCAAGACGTTTCGCAACCGGCCGCGCGATCCTCCGCGCGGAGACAGGTCGTCCTTCATGATTCCGGCAAGGTCGACTGTGGAGCTGCGAACCGCGGGAATGAAGCCGAAGACCAACGCGCTCGCGCACGAGAGGAGCAGCGCGAAGGCGACGACGGTCCAGTCGAGCGACGTGTCCATGAAAATGGGGACCGGTGCAGCCGATGACATGCTGCTGCTGGCGAGCAGGAGGCCGATCCCGCGCGCGGTCAGTATTCCCAACCCGGCGCCAGGGAGCGACAGCACGATGCTTTCGACGAACAGCAATCGCATGATGCGGGCGCGACTGGCGCCGAGCGCCACGCGCGCGGCGATCTCGCCCCGGCGGCTGACCGCTCGCACGAGCACGAGGTTCGACACGTTCGCGCAGACGATCAGGAGCAGGAGCGCGCCCATCACGCTCAACAGCAGGATCGCCGGCAGCATGTAGGTTTGGGCGCCGAACGGAGAGCGCCACATGGGAATCACCGTCGCACGCTGGCCGACACGTCTGGCCGGTTGCTGCGCATCGAGTCGTGCAGAGACGAGATCGGCCTCCGCGGCCGCGGTGTCGATGGAGGCGTCTGGCTGCAGGCGTCCGAGGCCCCAGAGCATTGGCGATTGCCGCGCGGACAGCAGGTCCACTCCGCGCAGCTGTGGCTGCATCATCACCGGAATGAACAGGTCGAGCGCGAGGCTGACGACCGTACCGTGAAACCCTGGTTCGGTCACGCCGACGATCGTCATGGGATAGGCATTGACTTGAATGGTCTTGCCGACGATCGCCGGATCTGACCCGAAGGAGCGCTTCCAGAGCCCATCTGAAATCACCACGACCGGATGCCTGCCGGGCGCGACATCGTCCGACGGCTGCAGCGTGCGGCCCAGGCTCGCGCGAACGCCGAGGACCGAGAAGTAGTTCCCGGTGACCATTTCACCGAAGACACGCTCACCGTGTGTGCCGAGACCGAGGCTGTAGCCGTCCATCGACGTGCCGGCGAGCCCGGTGAAGGCCCGCCCGGCAGCGCGCAGATCTCGAAAGTCAGGATGAGAAAGCGGAAGGATTCGTCCGGCGTCGGTTCGCGCGACGAGAACACCCAGGCTGGCCGAGCCTTCAACGACGGGAACCGGTTTGAGTGCGAGCGCCTTGAAGAGGGTGAAGACCGAGACATTCGCCCCGATGCCGAGCGCGAGCACGGCGATGACCACCAGGGAGTAGCCGGGGCTTCGGCCGAGCACACGCACCGCGTATCGGACGTCCTGGACGAGGTCGGCGGCGCGCTCTCTCCAGACGCTGCCCCAACTGAGGCGCGTGGCTTCGCGGGTGAGCGTGATGTTGCCGAACTCCTTCAACGATGCGAGCCGGGCCGTTCGCGCGTCATCGCCGCCATTGACGCGGTCTCGGGCCGCCATCGAGAGGTGGCTGCGGATCTCATCCTGCAGGTCTTCGTCCCGATGGCGCCGCAGGAACCAGTCCAGGAGTTTCATAGCGTCAGCCTTTCGCCGGGTTCGGGTTCAGGATGCCGCCAATGGCGGCGACCAGCTGCGCCCAGCGGTCGCGCTCGCGCAGCAGCTGCCGCTTGCCGGTCGGGGTGAGCTTGTAGAACTTGGCGCGCTGATTCGTCTCCGTCAGCCGCCACTCCGACTTCACCCATTTCTGTTTCTGGAGACGATGCAGCGCGGGATATAGGGAGCCGGTTTCCACCTGGAGCGCCTCAGAGGACTGCGCGCGAATCGTCTGGCTGATCGCGTAGCCGTGCTGGGGTCCCCACTGAAGCGTCTGCAGGATGAGCATGTCGAGCGTGCCTTGCAGAAGGTCCAGACGGTCGGCTGGCGGCTTTTGTTCCATGGCTGTAGCCAGTCTACATCCATGGCTGTAGATTGTCTACAGCCATGCGACCCACGGTCCGGCCGCCGCCTCCGCGCGCAACGCGCGCTTCGGCGAGCCTCGCCGGAGCCTTCGGCGTAGGCGGGAAGCCGGACACTACGTACCGTGGCGATCGAATGCGCCCTTCCGATGGAAGTACACGATGCTGGCGGCGGCCCGCATCGGCCGCGTGCCCAGCAGCAGGTTGAACACCGCGTCGCTTTGAAAGTGATCGAAGAGAAACCGCAGGATGCGCTTGGCTCGAAAACGCGGGTACGACTGCACGAACGCCTCGCTGGGATCCCCGCTTTTCCCGTCGAGGAAGCCCGCGATCGCGTGACCGGCGGCCAGGCCGTGTTTGAGCGCCGTGTGAATGCCGCCGGCGGTCACTGGTGAAACCATCCCTGCGGCATCACCGACGAGCATCACGCGCTGCGCCGCCACAGGATCCACCACACCGCCGCACGGAATCATGCCGGCGCGAATCGAGACCGGCGTGCAGCGCCGGACGTCGACGATCGGTGCGATCTTCTCGAGGAAGGGCGCCATGGCCTCGGTGGCCGTGAGCCGGCCCGCCTGAACCCGTCCGGCCAGACCCACCTGCACGATGCCCACACCGGCGACGACCCACCCGATATAGCCGGGAGCCAGGCGGCTGTCGAGGAAGCAGTGCAGCCGATCCGGCGCCTCGAGCTCCACGCCCGCGTACTCATGCTCGACGCCGAACAGGAACTTCGTGTTGAGCCCCAGACCAAACACCTTGGCCACTCGCGACGATGGGCCGTCGGCACCGACGAGGAAACGCGTGGTGCCGGCGTCACCCAGATCGAAGCCGCCCTGCGTGCGTTGCGCGGTGGTGAACGACGTCTGATAGGCGAGGCGGACACCGGCGTGTTCGGCGCGCCCGGCCAGCCATCGCATCACGTGAGGAGTGTCGGTCGCCAGGAAGTAGTAGCCAGGCGCCGCGAGATCGACAGTCCGCAGGCTCGGCGCGTAAAGGCGCACGCCGTCGATTCTCCGCACCAGCTCTGACGGCAGGCCGTCGAGCAGTGCGATCTGGTCGATCGCGTCTTTGACGATGATGCCGGTGGTGTGGAGCTTCTCGCCGGCGTCGGCCTTGCGCTCGAGCACCGTGACGCGCATGCCCGCCCCCGCCAGCGCGGTGGCGCAGGCCAGGCCAGCAAAGCTGGCACCGATGACGAGGCAGTCGGAGTGCGGCGGCGAGCCGAGGCTCACGCCGTCGGCCGGAAGTACAGGACCATCCCTGCACCGACCGAGACGAGCACGAAGCCGGCGTACATCAGCGGATTGATGGCCGCCTTCGGCGGATGGATCACCATCGAGACGAGCACGTTGACGATCGGCGCGCCGCCGAAGACGAGCGGCATCACGTAGACCGGAAGCCCTCCGGTTCTGAACGCCCAGATGATGCACGCCGCGCCGCCGGCGCCGAGCGCCCCGGCGATGGTGGCGGTGATGAGGCCCGAGGTGTTGAAATTCGAGAGGGCGCCTTGAGAGCTGAGCGCGAAGACGGGAACGATCACGCCAATCAGGAAGTAGGCAGCGCCCACACACAGCAGCGCCTTGAGGGGATTGCCAAGCTGCGTCTGGCCCAGATGCAGCAGCGCGCCGTAGGCGCCCCAGGACAGGACGGCGCCCGCCACGAAAATGATCCAGCCCATTCGCTTCGTCCTCGGGAGTTCAGTCATGTGAAATGTCGGAACGGAAGGAGCAGTATATAGTGGACTGAGTGGCAGATCCGACGTCATCGACCCTCGAGGAGCAGACCGAGGTCGGGAGCTATTTCGTCGCCACCTATCCGCCGTTCTCGACCTGGACGACGGCGGCCGTCGAGCGCGACGGGAGGGTGGCGCTCGAAACTCCTCCGGTCCCAGGGGTCCCGCTCGGTCTGTACCTGCACATTCCGTTCTGCCGGAAGCGGTGCCACTTCTGCTATTTCCGCGTCTACACCGACAAGAACTCGCAGGAAGTGGGCGAGTACCTGGACACGCTCGCACGCGAGTGGGAGCTCTGCTCGCAGAAGCCCGCCGTCGTGGGACGGCCGCTCAACTTCGTCTACTTCGGCGGCGGCACGCCGTCGTTCCTGTCCACCAAGCAGCTCGAGGGGCTGGTCGGACGCCTGTCCGCGCTCACGCCCTGGAAGGACGCGGAGGAAGTCACCTTCGAGTGCGAGCCCGGCACGCTGACCGAAGCGAAGTTGGCGGCGATACGCAACATCGGCGTCACGCGCCTGAGCCTGGGGGTCGAGAACTTCAGCGACGACATCCTCGAGCTGAATGGCCGGGCGCATCGGTCACCGGAGATCGGCCGCGCCTATGCGTTCGCCCGATCGCTGGGCTTCCCGCAGATCAACATCGACCTGATTGCCGGCATGCTCGGCGAGACCGACGAGAACTGGCGGTCGTGCGTCGAGAAGACGCTCGCGCTCGAGCCCGACAGCGTGACCATCTATCAGATGGAGCTGCCGTACAACACGACGATCAGCGGCAACCTGCTGAAGGGGACCGGCGCGTTCACCCCGCCGGCCGACTGGCCAACCAAGCGGCGATGGGTGCACGAAGCCTTCGAGGCGCTCGAGCGGGCCGGCTATCACGTCGGCAGCGCGTATACCGCGGTGAAGGACAAGTCGCGCACCAACTTCGTCTATCGCGATCGGCTCTGGCAGGGCGCGGACATGGTCGGGCTCGGCGTGGCATCGTTCGGCCACATCAACGGCGTGCACATCCAGAACTTCGATACCTGGGAAACCTACTCTGCCGCCGTCAACCGCGGCGAGATTCCACTCAACCGCGCGTATCGGCCGACCGATCAGGAACGGTTCATCCGCGAGTTCATCCTGCAGCTCAAGCTCGGATCGATCCGTCCCGCGTACTTCCGGGAGAAGTACCACGTGAACGTGCTCGAGCGGTTCCGCGACCAGCTCGACTCGCTCGCTGCCGGCGGCTATCTGCAGGCAGTGGGTGAGGACGTCGTGTCGTTGACCCGCGATGGGCTGCTCCGCGTGGATTCGCTCCTCACGCGTTTCTTTCTGCCCGAGCACGCGGGGATCCGCTACACCTGATCGATGGCCTCATCAGGTTCTCCACGCTCTGAGTACACGCTCCGGCGGCGCGTCCTCTTCTACGAGGTCGACTCGGCCGGCATCGTCCATTTCAGCAACTACTTTCGCTACATGGAAGAAGCCGAGCACGCGCTCTGGCGCGAGGCCGGCTTGAGCATCGCACCGTCGAGTGCCGGCGTCGGCTTTCCGCGCGTGTCGGCAGGATTCGAGTACCACCGGCCGCTGCGCTTCGAGGACGAGTTCGACACCCGGATTCGCATCGTGGCGATCGGCGAGAAGAGCATGAAGTACGCCTGCACGCTCACCAGGGGCGGCGAGAGGATCGCCACTGGCGCGTGCACGATCGTGTGCGTCACCAAGCAGGGGGACGAGATGAAGGCCATCCCGTTCCCCACCGACATTGCCGCCAGGTTCGAGGTTGCGGCGGACGCGTAGTGTCCACTAGATGATCGCGGCTGAGCGACTGGATCGGGACGCGCTGGCTGCGGCCCAGGGCCGCCGGCTGTCGCAGCTGCTGACGGCGATCTACGGCCGCAACGGGTTCTACACGCGGAAGCTGGACGAGGCGGGCATTCAGATCGAGCGCCTGCACTTTCCCGACGACATCGCGAAGCTCCCGCTCACGACGAAGGGCGAGCTGAACGCGGATCAGGAAGCGAATCCGCCGTGGGGCACCGCGCTCACCGAGCCGCTCGACCGCTACACCCGCTACTGCCAGACCTCGTCCACCACTGGACGCCCGCTGCGCTGGATCGACACCCAGGAGAGCTGGCAGTGGATGCTCGAGTGCTGGAAGGCCGTCTATCGCGGGGCCCGTGTCGGCGCCGGCGACCGGGTGTTCTTCCCGTTCTCGTTTGGACCGTTCCTCGGGTTCTGGGCCGGCTTCGAGGCCGGCTGCCAGGTGGGCCTGCACTGCATCCCTGGCGGCGGCATGTCGAGTCAGATCCGCCTCGCGATCATCGAGTCGGTGGGCGCGACCGTGGTGTGCTGCACGCCGACCTACGCGTTGCGGCTGGCCGAGATCGCCGCACACGAGCGGCCGCATCGGCCCCTGTCTGAGAGCACGGTGCGCGTGTTGATCGTCGCCGGTGAGCCGGGAGGCAGCATCCCCGCAACCCGCGAACGGATCGAGCGCAGCTGGGGTGCGCGGGTCATCGATCACCACGGCCTGACCGAAGTGGGTCCGGTCAGCTTCGAGTGCTGGGAAGCGCCAGGCTTCCTGCACATCAACGAGAGTGAATACATCGCCGAAGTGCTCGACCTGGCCACCGGCCGCGAGGTCGCCGACGGGCAGCCCGGCGAGCTCGTGGTCACGAACCTCGGGAGGACGGCGAGTCCGATCATCCGGTACCGTACTGGCGACATCGTCGTGAGACGGCTGACGCCCTGCCCATGCGGCCGGACTTGGGCCAGGCTCGAGGGCGGCATCCTCGGGCGCGCCGACGACATGGTGAACATCAAAGGCGTGAACGTGTACCCGGTGGGCATTGAATCCGTGGTGCGGCGATTCGCGGAAGTCGTGGAGTTCCGGTCGATCGTCTCTCCCGTGGAGGCGATGCGCTCCCTGAGGCTCGAGATCGAAGTGGCCCCGCACGTGGACGACAGCTCGGCGGTCGCGTCGCGGGTGGCGTATCAACTTCGGGAGGCGCTCGGTCTGACGGTAGCGGTCAATGTGGTTCCCGGTGGTACCCTTCCCAGGTTTGAGATGAAGGCAAGCCGGTTCATCGTCGAGGCATGATCACGGACATGGCAGCGAATCCCGAGTCCCGAGTCCCGAATCCCGACGTCATCGTCATCGGTGGCGGTCCCGCGGGGTCCACCGTGTCGACGGTGCTCGCGCAGCAGGGCGTGCGCGTGCAGCTCTTCGAGCGTGAGCGCTTCCCGAGGTTCCACATCGGCGAGTCGCTGATTCCGGAAACCTACTGGGTCCTGAAGCGGCTCGACATGCTGCCGAAGATGCAGCAGAGCCATTTCGTCAAGAAATACAGCGTGCAGTTCGTGAACGCGGCGGGCAAGGAGTCGGCGCCCTTCTACTTCTGGGACAACAAGCCCCACGAGTGCTCGCAGACGTGGCAGGTGGTCCGCAGCGAGTTCGACCAGATGATGCTGGAGAACGCGCGCGAGCACGGCGTTGAGGCGTTCGAGGGCGTGCGCGTCCACGATGTGCTGTTCGACGGCGACACGGCGATCGGCGTGCGGATCAAGGATGACGATGGATCGTTTCGCGATGTCCACGCGAAGGTGGTGGTCGACGCCACCGGGCAGAACGGGCTGATCATGAATCGCCTGCGCCTGCGGCTGTGGGATCCGATCCTGAACAAGGGCGCGATCTGGACGTATTGGGAAGGCGCCTATCGGGACAACGGACGGGATGAAGGCGCGACCCTCGTGATCCAGAACGGCAACAAGCAGGGCTGGTTCTGGTACATCCCTCAGCACGACAACATCGTGAGCATCGGCGTGGTGGCGCCGTTCGACTACCTGTTCAAAGGACGGGGAAGCTACCCCCAGGTCTACGATGAGGAAGTCGAGCTGTGCCCGGGGGTGAAAGAGCGCGTGTCGAAGGCGACGCGGGTCACCGGCTATTTCGCGACCAAGGACTATTCGTACCGATCGACGCAGGTGTCGGGCAACGGCTGGGTGCTGGTGGGCGATGCGTTCGGCTTCCTCGATCCTCTGTACTCATCGGGCGTGCTCCTGGCGTTGAAGTCAGGCGAGATGGCGGCGGACGCCATTGTCGAGGGTCTGGCCAAGTGCGATACGTCGGCCGCCCAGCTCGGCAAGTGGGGCCGGGTCTTCAACGAAGGTGTCGATCGCATGCGCCGCCTGGTCTGCGAGTACTACGAAGGGTTCAGCTTCGGGAACATGATTCGGGTGTACCCGGAGCTGAGGGGCACGTTGACCGACCTTCTGATCGGCGATCTGTTTCACGACCGCGTGGACAAGGTGTGGGCGCCGCTCGAGTCTCTCTACCCGCCCGACAAGGCGCCGATCCCGACGTGGGATGCCGGCACACCGTCAGGCGAGGCGCCCGACAAGGTCACCGAGTTGACGCTGCCTGACGGACGCAAGCGGTAGTACTCAGGCTTGCCCGCCGAAGCCGTCAGGCGAAGGCGGGGCTGCTACAATGCGCCATGTTGAACTCTTCGATGTGAGGCCGTACATGCGATCAACAGGACTCCTCGGCGTACTTGCGATAGTCATCGTCCTTGTCGGAGCCGACACTGGCTCGAGCACGCCGTCGCAGTCGGCGCCGACGCCGCCCGCCACGGGGCAAGGACGCCTGATCGTCTACGGAGACATCGCGCTCTTCCAGCCTCCAGGCCATCCGGAGAACTGCATTCTGCGGAACCGCTTCAAGCGCGGTGATCCCGTCGGTTTCCGGATGTTTGTTGCCGATCCGTCCACGGGCAAGCGCGAGGACTCTGCGCAACTGATCGTGCACGTCAGCGTGGGCGGCAGGACGGTGGACGTCCCGATGCGCTATCGCGCGACGGCGACGCAGCCCGAGCGCGAATTCTGGGTCGCCAAATGGATCGTCCCGCCTGAGACGCCGGTGGGGATCGTCCGGTTTACCGTGACGGCCACGGATAAATACGGACGCACCGGAGAATTCAAACCGTTTGAAGTGCAGGCCTCTCAAGTGACGATCGTCGAGTGACGATCAGCTGAATGACCCCGGCCGGCGGCACGACCGATCTCTTCTGGCACCTGCTGCTGGCGTTGACGGCCGTGGTGGTCGTCGGCCGTCTACTCGGCGCACTCTTCCGCTACATCGGCCAGCCTCCCGTCATCGGGGAAGTGGTGGCGGGGATCCTGCTCGGTCCGTCGCTGCTGGGCAGCGTATCTCCCGGCGCCTACGCCTTTCTGCTTCCACCATCAGTGGCACCCTCCCTCGGGCTCCTGTCTCAGCTCGGCGTCGTGCTCTACATGTTTCTGGTGGGCATCGAGCTCGACACTGACGGTCTCAAAGGGCGGCTTCGCTCGACGGTCGGGATCTCGCTGACCAGCATCGTGGTGCCCTTCGCCCTGGGCCTGTGGCTCGCCAGCGCCCTGTACTCGAGGCTTGCGCCAGACGGCGTGCCCTTCCTGCATTTCGCGATCTTCATGGGCGTGGCGATGTCGATCACGGCGTTTCCGGTGCTTGCTCGCATCCTGGCCGATCGCCAGCTCACGCGAACGGATCTCGGACAGCTCGCGTTGAGTTGCGCCGCGGTGGGCGATGTCACGGCCTGGTGTCTGCTCGCGTTTGTCGTCGGCGTGGTGAAGAGCAGTGAGGGCAACGCGCTGCTGACGTTCGTCGTCACGGTGGCCTTCATCGCCTTTCTGTTCGTTGTCGTCCAGCCCCTGGTCGTCAAGCTGTCACGACGGTGGGAGCGCGAGGATCCCGATCGGAACGTCATCGCGTTTGCGCTCGTCGCGATGATGTGCTCGGCCCTCATCACTGAAGCCATCGGCGTTCACGCGATCTTCGGCGCGTTCCTGCTGGGCGCCGTGATCCCGCACGACAGCCGGCTCGCTCGCGTGCTCGACCAGCGCATCGAGAACCTGGTCACGATCCTCCTGCTGCCGGCGTTCTTCGCATTTGCGGGGATGCGGACGCAGATCGGCCTCCTCTCCGGGTGGAATGAGTGGATCACCTGCGTCGTAATCATCGTCGTGGCCACGGCCGGCAAGTTCGGCGGAGCTGTGCTGGGCGCGCGGGTGACGGGACTGGATTGGCGCTACGCCACCGGGCTTGGCGTGCTGATGAATACGCGGGGGCTCATGGAGCTGATCGTGCTCAACGTTGGCCTGGACCTCGGTGTGATTTCACCCACCCTGTTCACCATGCTGGTCATCATGGCGCTCGTCACCACGATGGCAACGACGCCGGCCTTGCAGTGGGTCTTTCCAGGAACCGCCGGGGGCCGTGCTAGCATCTCGCCACAACGCGTCGGCTAGTCCGTCGGTACGTAGCGTCCGGCTTCAGCCGGACCTTGGGAGGTCTCTTCATGCGCACTTTGATTGCCTTGGCCGTGCTCCTGGTCGCCTCCACGGCCTCGGCACAGACCAGATCCGTCTTCATCGACGAGCTGACCTGGCCGGAGATTCGCGAGGCGCAGGCGGCGGGGAAGACCTCGGCGCTGATCTTCGCGGGCGGCATCGAGCAGAACGGACCGCACATGGCGCTCGCCAAGCACAACGTGATCGCACGTCACGTGGCCGGGCAGATCGCCGAACGCCTCAACAGCCTCATCGTCTACCCCGTCGTCCCGTTCTCGATGGCAGGGGATCCCATCGAGAAGACGGGACACATGCGGCTACCAGGAACGGTGAGTCTCCCGTCCGAGGTGTTCCTCGGCGTCATTCGCGGGGTCGCTTTGAGTGCAATCTCGGCGGGGTTCAAGAACGTCTTCGTCACGGGAGACCACGGCGGTGGACAGGCCGAGTTGAAGCTGGCGGCCGAGACGCTCGATGCGGACTGGCGGGCCAAGGGCGTTCATGTGTACTACCTGACGAATACGAAAGCGGCCCAGCAGGTCACCGCGTACTTCACCGAGCACAAAGTCGCGGGCGGTGGTCACGCCGGCGTCGCGGAAACAGCGCAGGTGATGTTCCTCGATCAGTCGCAGCGGTTGATCCGGAAGGACAAGTTCCCAGTGAGCGCCGCGGGACCGGAGAGCACAACGGGCACGAACGGGAATCCGTCGCTCGCGACGAGCGAGATGGGTCGCCTGTTTCTCGGCTACAAGATTGCGGACGGCGTGGAACAGATCCAGAAGTTGACGGTGGCGAAGTGATGCGGACGCTGTTTCTCTCTCTCGCCGCGCTCGGCGCGCTGGTCGTGGCGCCGGTCACCGCCCAGGCGCAGGAGTGGCCGCGCTTCCGGGGAAACGAGGCCGGCGTGGCGCCCGACGACCCGTCGCTGCCCGATCGCTGGTCGCAGACGGAGAACGTCGTGTGGGCCGCCTCGATCCCCGGTATCGGCTGGAGCTCACCCGTGGTGTGGGGCGATCACGTGTTCATCACCACGGTGGTCAACACGACGCAGCAGGAGCCGCCCAAGCCGGGGTTCTATCTCGGCGACTGGCCGGCGTCGAGTGCGCCGCACCGCTGGATGGTGTACGACATCGACTTCAAGACCGGCAAGGTGCGCTGGGAGAGGGAAGTCGACAGCGCGCCGCCAGGCAAGGCCAAGCACCTCAAGAACAGCTACGCGTCGGAAACCGCGGTCACCGACGGCGAGCGCGTCTATTTCTACTTTGCCAATTCCGGCCTGTTCGCCTTCGAGATGAGCGGCAAGCCGGTATGGTCGAAGCGCATCGGCCCGTTCAAGACCCGCAACAACTGGGGCACCGGTGCGTCGCCCGTCATCCACGGCGATCGCATCTACATCGTCAACGACAACGACGAGCAGTCGTTCCTGGCCGCGTACGACAAACGGACGGGCGTTGAAGCCTGGCGTGTGAATCGGGCGGAAGGGACGAACTGGTCGTCGCCGTTCGTCTGGGAGAACGCGCTGCGGACCGAGATCGTGACGTCGGGATCCGATCGCGTGCGCGCCTACGATCTCTCGGGGAAGCTGCTGTGGGAGCTGTCGGGGATGTCTACGATCAGCATCCCGACGCCGTTCGCGCGGTTCGGGCTTCTCTACATCAGCTCGGGCTACATCGCAGACCCGCGTCGCCCGTCGTATGCGATTCGCCCCGGGGCGTCGGGAGACATCTCGCTGAAGCCGGGCGAGACCAAGGGTGAGTTCATCGAGTGGTCGTCGCCGACCGCTGCACCGTACAACCCGACGCCGGTCGTCTACGGCGACTCGTACTACACCCTGTTCGATCGCGGCTTCTTCACGAACCACGAGGCGCGGACCGGCAAGGAGCTCTACGGGCGGCAGCGGATCACCGCCGAAGCCAGCGGCTTCACGGCGTCGCCGTGGGCCTACAACGGAAAGATCTTCGCCATCAGCGAGGAAGGCGACACCTACGTGATCCAGGCGGGGCCCGAGTTCGAGGTCCTGGGTAAGAACTCGCTGAACGAGATGACGCTGGCCACACCGGCCGTCTCGCGGGGCAGCGTGATCATCAGAACGGCGTCGAAGCTGTACCGGATCTCGAACAAGGTCCAGTAGGAGGATGACCAGGACCTTGCGGCCGTGGCCAATCATGGCTGGTCTGTTGGTCGACCTTGTCGGGTCACTCTTACTCGGCGTCGGCTACTCCATTGTGAAGGTGGGAATGGACGCTGGCGCGGGCGGAGACATCACCGACCAAATCGCGCTGACGACGACCGACTACATGGTCACCTCGGTGTTTGGGCTGCTGTTCGTCGTGGCTGGAGGGTACGTTGCTGGTCGTATGGCCGGAGTCAGATCCACAGTGCACGGATTGTGCGTTGGCCTCGCAATTCTCGCGCTCAGCATCGTCATTGAGGTCCTGGCGCCTGACCCAGAGGCACCAATGTGGTTCAACATCGTGTCGATGATAGCCGTCGTGCCAGCGGCAACTATTGGCGGCCGTTTGGCTGGCAAACCAACGCAGGCTAACCTTGCTGCAGAACCGCGAGCCTGAATAGCAGGGAGGAAGACACGAATGGGCGGTGTTTCAACTCGTTCCGGTCTCTGAAGGTGGACTACGACCTGACCGCTATTCCAGCCGTCTACGATCGCGGGCGCGATCACGGCCCAGCGGTCCTCAACCTTTGGATGAGCGTTATCGACTCCCATGTCGACGCTGGGTCCATCAGCACGATCCTCGACTTGGGCTGCGGGACCGGGCGGTTCTCTGAAGGCTTGGCAAATCGATTCGGTGCCCGTGTCGTGGGTGTCGATCCCTCAGAGAAGATGCTGGAACAGGCCCGTCGGAAGCGGCAAGGGAACGGTATTCACTACGAACGGGGCACTGCAGAAGCGATTCCGCTCGTTGACGGAGCCGTCGACATGATCTTCATGTCGATGAGTTTTCACCATTTCCACGATCCCCGGCAGGCTGCATGGGAGTGCCGCAGAGTGCTGCGCGCGGATGGGAACGTGGTGGTCAGGACCGGGACCCGTGAACGGATTCCGTCGTACCCGTATGTGCCGTTCTTTCCGAGTACGCGCTCGATGCTCGAGGATCTCCTGCCGGATCGCGACCGGGTGTGCACGGTGTTCGAGACCGCCGGATTTCGCGGCGTTGAATCGCTGATCGTCACACAGACAATCGCGCCGACCTGGGTCGCGTACGCAGACAAGCTCTCGGCCGGAGGAGATTCCGTGCTCGCACGACTGACGGAGGATGAACTGGCCGGCGGACTTGAAGCTGTACGTCGGTATGACACTGAATCGTCGGGACAGCCGGTGGTCGAGCCGATCGATCTATTCTTCTTTCGATAGCGGGCTGTTGGGCACACTGAGGAAGAATCGAGTGGGCATACAACGGAAGGATCTTTCCAGGACGAGGCGCCGCGTGTGGCTCGTGTTGTTGAGTGTCACACTTGTTGGCACGGGCGCGTATGCAGCCTGGGCGCAGGGCGGCGGACCGCCTGATGTTCCGGCAGTGACCGTGCGCGGGCAGACGTATACGCCCCGGTCGATCCTGGCGCGAAACATGGGCACTGACGAGGATCAGACGACGGCGTTTCCGCCGCACAAGGTAATCGGCAACATCTATTACGTAGGCACGAGGACGCTCAGCTCCTACCTGATCACCACTCCGGAGGGACACATTCTTCTCAACAGCACCTACGAGAGGAACGTGCGCACGATCGAGAAGTCGGTGACGCAGCTCGGGTTCAGGTTCGCGGACGTGCGGATTCTGCTTGGGACGCACGCGCACGGTGACCATCAGGAAGGCGATGCGTTGGTCAAGGAGCTGACCGGCGCACAGGTGATGGCCATGCGCGAGGACGTGCCGGCCCTGGAACTGATCAAGCCGGGCGGGAAGCCGCACCCGATCGATCGAACCTTGCGCGATGGCGTAGAGGTGACGCGTGGGGGCACCACGCTCGTCGCGCACCTGACGGCCGGCCACACGCGCGGCTGCACCACCTGGACGATGACCGCGCAGGAGAACGGGAAGACCTTCAACGTGGTGTTCGCGTGCAGTTATCGGGCGCCAGGAAACGTGACGCCCGACATCGAAAGCGAATTCGATCGCACCTTCAAGGTGTTGCGCACGTTGCCCTGCGACGTGCCGCTCGGCGATCACCCGGCGCAGTACAACATGGCGGCCAAGCACGCCAGGCTGAAACCCGGCGCGCCGAACCCATTCGTCGATGCGGCCAATTGCTGGCGTGAGGCCGAGATCCAGGAAGCGATGCTCCGGGCACAGATCGCGATGCAGAAGGCCGCGCGGCCGTAGCCGCGTACGCGTCTTTGCCATAGACTTCGATCGGACAACGAGGAGAACGTATGAAACGAAACGGTTCGGCAGTGTGGACGGGCGGTCTCAAGGACGGCAAGGGGACGGTGTCAACCGACAGCGGTGTGCTGTCGAACACGCAGTACTCCTTCAGCACGCGCTTCGAGGACGGCAAAGGCACCAACCCCGAGGAGCTGATTGCCGCCGCGCATGCGGGCTGCTTCTCGATGGCGCTCTCGGGCCAGCTCGGAAGCGCGGGGATGACGGCCGAGAGCATCCAGACGAGGGCCAGCGTCAATCTCGAGAAAACCGACGCCGGATTCACGATCACCGCCGTGCATCTTGATGTCACCGCCAAGATCCCCGGTGCGGATCGCGCCAAGTTCGAAACCGCCGCCAACAACGCCAAGGCGGGCTGCCCGGTCTCCAGGCTGCTCAACGCGACCATCACGATGGACGCCAAGCTCGAGGCCTAGCGTGTCGCCGACCTTCGGCAAGCTCAATCTGAAAGACCAGACGGAGATTCTCGTCCTCAACGCGCCGGCGAGCTTCGAACCTGAGCTGGCCACGCTGCGCGGCGTGACCGTGCGGCGGGCGGTCAATGATGCCAGTGAGATCGCGTTCTCGCTGGCCTTCGTCATCACCCAGAAGGACGTCGATACGCTTGGCAAATCCGTGGCGAAGAAGGCCAAGGGAGACGCCGTGGTGTGGTTCGCCTACCCGAAGGGCACGTCCAAGAAATACAAGAGCGAGATCAATCGGGACCGCGGCTGGGCGGGG
>DATDOE010000138.1:0-121237 GCA_035293405.1 Vicinamibacterales bacterium
CACACAATTCCCGGGCGGGGCATCCCGTCTGGCGGCGTTGCTCATCGCTCACATATGCCCAATATGCTCGCTCTTCGCGCCTTGCCAGCCGGGCGCCGCGCTCCGGGACTTGTGCAAGTCATCACGATTCCAGGGGACTAGGCGGCTACGCTAACCTTCGTGCTCTTTGTGACCTTTGTGGCCCACCGGCTCCGTGTTCTCTGTGGCAGTGGGCTTCCGCGCCACATGAATGGCCATTAATCCGCCTAGCACCTGGGTGACTCCCACGCCGATGAAGCCATGCTGCTCCATCATGCGACCGACCGCCTTTGCACCGGGGTAGTTCCTGATCGACTCTGGAATGTAGCGGTAGGTGTCGGGATCGCCGTGCAGGACGATGCCGAGCAGTGACCCGACGATGGTCAGATACACCAGATACGCGCGCCGCACGATCCCGTTGTCCGGCCGGTTGAAGTCGAGCGACAGCAGCCTGCCACCCGGCGCCAGCACACGCTGGATCTCGCCGAGAGCCTGATCGAGGTCGGGCACGTTCCTCAACCCATAGCCGGTCGTCACGACCGTGAAGTCGCCGTCGCGCAAGGGCAGCTCGAGCATGTCACCCGTGATGACCGCGGCGCGCGGATCGGCGCGGCGCTGTCGCGCGAGCTGCACCATCCGGAACGTCACGTCGAGGCCGACGCCTGACCTCGCCGGTGGAATCGCGGCAAACAACAGGTCGCCCGTCCCGCAGGCGAGGTCGAGAACCCGATCTGATGCCTGGAGATCGGCAAGGGCGATGAGCCGCCGCTTCCATCGTCTGTCCTGCCCGTAGGAGAGGAAGCCGGTGATGAAGTCGTAGCGATCCGCGATGGTGGCAAAGAGCCGCCGCACATAGCGTCGCTTCCCCTCGGGAGTGGCAATCGTCGCGCGCAGCGTCACTGCGCGCGCAGCAGCAGGACGGGGATCTTGACGACGTGCCGGACCTTGTTCACGGTCGTCCCGCGCAGCAGGTCGTTGATGAATCGATGGCCGTGCGTGGACATCGCGATGAGGTCGACCTGGCGTTCCTCGGCGAGCCGGATCAGCTCGTTCGCCGGGTCGCCCATCGCCAGTTCGGTCGAGACCGTCAGCGACGCGGCCGTCATTTCAGATGCCAGGCGATCGAGGTAGGCCCGGTCCGCCTTCATCTCCTCCGACTCGCGGAGCTTCAGCTGATCGAAGTTGCGTGCGGCCCACCCGTCGGCCACGTGGACGAGCAGGAGGGAGGCACCCGTCAGCCGGGCCAACTCGCGCACGTGCGCGAGGATCGTGCGATCGGCCGATGAGTTCTCGACGGCCACGAGAATCGTTCGATACATGGCTAGCCGGCGAACGTCTGGTACAGGAGGTAGATATTCAGCGCGCCAATGATAACCGCGACCACCCACGCCAGAACCCGCACCCATCGCGGCGACACCAGCTCACCCATTTTGTGGCGATCGCTCGTAAAGCTGACCAGCGGAAACACCGCGAACGGAAGCTGCAGGCTCAGAATCACCTGGCTGAGAATGAGCAGGGCGCCGGTTCCGCGCTCCCCGTACAGACTGACCACGATGATCGCCGGGACGATGGCTACCAGGCGCGTGATCAGACGGCGGAGCCAGGGGCGGAGCCGGATGTTCACGAACCCTTCCATCACGATCTGCCCGGCGAGCGTGCCGGTCAGCGTGGCGTTCTGTCCCGAACAGAGGAGCGCGACGGCGAAGAGCACTCCGGCAGCCGTGGTGCCGAACAGGGGCGACAGCAGTTTGTAGGCGTCGCCGATATCCGCGACCGACTCGTATTCCGTCCCGTGGAAGGCGGCCGCGGCCACGATCAGGATTGCGGCATTGATGAAGAGCGCGGACATGAGCGCCACCGATGAATCGATCGTCGCAAAGCGGATCGCTTCAGCCTTGCTCGCGAGGGTGTCGAGATAGCGGCGTGTCTGCACAATCGAGGAGTGCAGATACAGGTTGTGCGGCATGACCGTCGCACCGAGGATGCCGATGGCGATGTAGAGCATCGCCGGATCCGACAGGATCTGCGTGCGGGGGACGAACCCGGCCGCGACCTCGCCCATGTCCGGCGCCGCCCACCAGATCTCGACGGCGAACGAGGCCGCGATCAGAACGATCAACGCCACGACGAGGGCTTCCACGTAGCGGAAGCCGCGGTGCTGCAGGAACAGGACGATCAGCACGTCGAGCGCAGTGAGCGACACGCCCCAGATGAGCGGAAGGCCGAACAGCAGGTTGAGGGCGATGGCCGCACCGATGACCTCAGCGAGATCGCAGGCAGCGATCGCAATCTCACACAGCACCCACAGCACGATCGTGACGGGCTTCGAGTAGCTGTCGCGGCACGCCTGGGCGAGATCGCGGCCGCTGGCGATCCCGAGCCTGACCGCCAGTGCCTGCAGCAGGATCGCCATCAGGTTCGAGATGAGGATCACGCTGAGGAGCGTGTAGCCGTACCGCGCGCCACCTGCCAGATCAGTGGCCCAGTTGCCCGGGTCCATGTAGCCGACTGCGACGAGGTAGCCAGGGCCGGCAAACGCGAAGAGCTTGCGCCAGAACCCGGCGTCATGTGGGACGAGGATCGATCCGTGAACCTCGCGCAAGCTGGGTGCGCTCGGGGTAGTGCGCCAGCCGCGTTGCGGAATCAGAGGTGGTGCCGGGACGTCAGATTCGGAACCCATTGATACAGAGGGAATTTTGACCTTTCAAAATTATAATAACGATGCTAGCATACAAATACTTTTAGCACTCAAATTATTCAGACACCCCTGGACATGCCTGCATCCAGCACAGTTGAAAACTACCTGAAGGCCATCTACCACGGTGCCGCGCGCCTCGAAGGCGGCGAGCGGCTGTTGCCGATGGGGCAGCTCGCCTCGGCGGTTGGCGTCGCCCCCGGTACGGCCACGACCATGGTGAAGACGCTGGCCGAATCTGGGTTGGTCGAGTACGAGCCGTACGCCGGCGTGGCGCTGACGCCGGCGGGGCAGAAACTGGCCGCCCTCGTCCTGCGGCGTCATCGGCTGATCGAGCTCTTCCTGGTCCGCGTGATGGGTTATTCGTGGGACGAGGTTCACGACGAAGCCGAACACTTGGAGCATGTGGTCACCGATCGACTGGTCGATCGGATGGACGAGATGCTCGGATGGCCTGAAACCGATCCCCACGGTGACCCGATTCCGAACGCCGACGGTCTAGTGAAACCTCAAGAGGCACAAACGCTGCTGTCGTGCCCGCTCGACACCACGGTCACCGTGACACGCGTGATCGATCAGGACAAAGAGTTCCTCCGCTTCATCGAGCAGCACAATTTGAAGCCGGGAGAGGCGATCGAAGTCGAAGCGCGAGACGCTGCCGCCGACAGCGTTCGCGTCCGTGGCAAGAACGACCAGCGCCTCACGATCGGAACGCGAGCGGCGTCCAAGCTGCTCGTGCAGGTGGCGCAGGCGCTGCTGTTATGCCTGCTCGCGGCTCCCGTGCTGGCGCAGACCGCAGCCCCTGCGCCCAAGCCGCAGGCGCCGCGCACGAACCTGTCCGGCTACATGGACTTTCACTTCAACAAGCCGGAATTCGAAGACGGCCGTCTCGATTTTCATCGTTTCGTACTGCTGGTCACGCACAGCTTCTCCGATCGCATCCGCTTCGTCGGCGAGCTGGAACTGGAGCACGCCTTCGTCGAGGGGCTCGAAGACGCTGGTGAGCTCGAGCTCGAGCAGGCCTATGTCGATTTCCTGCTGACCCGAGCCTTCAACGTCCGCGCCGGGATGATGCTGATGCCGTTCGGGATCATCAACGAGCGGCACGAGCCACCAACCTACTACGGTGTCGAACGCCCCTTCCTCGATACGGTGATCATTCCGTCCACATGGTTCGAGGTCGGCGCCGGTGTGCATGGGGAGATCGGTCGAGGGTGGCGATATCGCGGTTTCGTGACGGCGCCGCTCAACGCCGCCGAGTTCAGCGCCGAAGAGGGTGTGCGTAACGGCCGGCAGAAGGGCGCCGAGGCCAACGTCGGGCGTCCAGCGGTGACCGGCCGTCTGGAGTACGTGGGATATCGCGGCCTGACAGTTGGCGCGAGCGCGTGGTCCGGCCGCTCGGGATTCGAGTTCCGCCCACGGTTCGACGTTCCGGTTTCCGTGGTTGAAACCGATGCGCGCTATTCGCGCCGGCGGCTCGAGCTGCGCGGTCAGTTCGCGCAGGTCTGGATCGACAATGCCGACCTCCTCAACCAGGCGCTCGCGTTCCGCGTTGGCGTCGATCCCAACATCGGACGTGTCCTTCGCGGCTTCTCTCTCGAGAGCGGCTATCGCATCATCTCCGGGGCGTCTTTTGGCGACGTCGGCGCGTTCGCCCGCTACGAGAACTTCGACACGCAGTTCCGGATGCCCGCCGGCTACGTCGGGCTCCCTCAGTTCGACCGGGATGCCTGGGTGATCGGCGCCAACTACTGGCCGGATCCGGACGTGGCCGTGAAAGTGGACTATTCCGTCGTCCGCAGTCAGAGCGCCGTGATCCGGGCGCCCAATTCGTTCAACGTCGGCCTTGGATGGTGGTTCTGATGCGGTACCGAATCGGCCTGCCTGTCTGCGCTCTGTTCATTGCCGCGCTGCTCGCCGGCGCTCCGGCCTGGCTTCCGAGCGCCGCGGCGGCACAGGAGGCTCAGGTTATCGAGATCACGGCGGAGCGCTTCACCTTCACGCCCTCGGAGATTCGGGTGAAGGCGGGCACTCGTCTCGAGATCCGCCTGCAGAGCGACGACACCGCGCACGGGTTCCACATCATCGGCACCGACGTCGACATCGAGCTTCCGAAACGCGGGCGCGGGATCGCCACCGCGATGTTCCAGCCTCAGGCCGGTCGTTACACGTTCGAGTGCTCGAAATTGTGTGGCGCCGGTCACGAGTACATGCGTGGCGTCATCATCGCCACCGAATAGACAGGACGCCGTGCCACGCTTCTTTTTCAGACTCCGCCCGGTCCGCAAGACCCGGCTCACGGTCGTCGCCGGCCTGCTCGTCTGCGTCGGAGGCTTGTTGTTTGCACAGACACGCGTGGTGGTGCCCGGCGATCCGCTGGCCGGCGTCACGCCGGTCGAGTTCGAAGAGTTTCGACTGGGCCTCGATGACTTCCTCGAAGTGGAGACCGCCGAGGAAGGACTTGGCCCGGCCTTCAACGGCGCGAGCTGCGCCGTCTGTCACAGCGTGCCGGCCGTGGGGGGCACAAGCACCATCGCCGAGGTCCGAGCGGGTAAGCGTGGCCCGCGCGGCGAGTTCATCGCGCTCGATGCCTCGGGCGAATCGCTGTTCCACCTGTTCTCGGTGCCAAGTCATGCGTGTCAGCCGCTCATCCCCGACGACGCCACGATCATCGTCCGCAGAGTGCCGATTCCGGTGTTTGGTGCGGGTCTGGTCGAAGCGATCCCGGATGAGACGCTGCTGGCACTCGAGGATCCGTCCGACCGCAACCGCGACGGTGTGAGCGGCCGTGCGGCGATGGTCATCGATCGGGCATCGGGCGAGCGGCGGGTTGGCCGTTTCGGCTGGAAAGCGCAGCACGCGACGCTGCTCGCGTTCAGCGCCGACGCCTACCGCAACGAGATGGGGATCACCAACGACCTGTTCGCGCAGGAACTGGCCGTCGGCGTCTCGAACGAGCGGATGCGAGTCTGCGATCCCATTCCGGACCCGGAGGACATCAGGGATCCGAGAACCGGCCGGCGGGGCATCGACAACTTCGCCAGCTTCATGAAGTTCCTCGCCCCGGTCGCTCGCGGTCCCATCGACGAGACGGTGAGGAACGGAGAGCGGAGCTTCGGCGCCATGGGCTGCGCGGCATGCCACACGCCGACACTGGTGACCGGGCCCAGCGCGAATCCCCTGTTCGACCGTCGTGAGGTTCCGTTGTTCTCCGATCTGCTGCTGCACGATGTCGGAACCGGCGACGGCATTCAGCAGGAATCGGGCGCGCCTGAAGAGATCCGCACGCCGGCCCTTTGGGGACTGCGCCTGAGGCGGCCGCTTCTGCACGATGGATCGGCCGCGACCATCGAACAGGCGATTGGCCGGCATGCCGGCGAGGCAGAGCTTGCGCGCCGAAGTGTCGAACAGGCAACGGACTCGGAGAGCGCCTCTCTCATCGCCTTCCTCAAGTCGCTCTGAGAGAGGCGCGCGGCCTCCAGGTCGCGTCGTTGTGTTATTTTTATAACCGTGCTATTTACATAGCACAATGCACCACAGCGCGACGCGCCTCACACTCATCGCGGCCATGGCCGTATCGGCGCTGGCCCTTCGGGCCCAGGCCGGTCCCACGGCGGCGGTTCCGCTCGAACCGATTGGCGCGATTCTCGACGCCTTCCGCACCCATCAGGTCGTCGCGCTGGGCGAAGGTGCCCACGGCAACGAACGCGGCCATGCGTTCAGACTGACCCTGCTGCGCGACCCGCGGTTTGCCGCGACGGTGAACGACATCGTCGTCGAGTTCGGCAGCGCCCGCTATCAGGACGTGATGGATCGCTTCACGCGCGGTGAGAGGGTTCCGCTCGAGGAGCTTCGCCACGTCTGGGAAGACACGACTGGACCCAATCCCGCATGGGATAGGCCGATTTACGAAGAGTTCTTCGGCGCGGTCCGCGACATCAACCGGCCGTTGCCCGAGTCGCGTCGCATCCGCGTGTTGCGTGGAGACCCGCCGATCGACTGGGAGCGGGTCACCTCGCCAGCGGACTACCGTACCTGGGCGATGCAGCGCGATCGCCACGCCTGACGCACGCGCAACCTGACGTGACCGCATGGACGACACCACGCCTCGCCCTGCGTCGCGGCACGGCGATCGGCGCGCTGCCCTACGAGTTCTTCTTTGGACCGATGCCGCCCGGTCCGTACTGGCAGGCGCACTCGCGGCTCGGGGACCACTACGACGCGATGCTCTACCTGGGCCCACCGGCGTCGTTGTCGTTCTCGCCGCTCACCTACCCGCGGTGCGCCGAGCCGGCGTACGTCGAGATGCGAATCCGGCGGATGGCGATTGCCACACCGACGCCGCCTGGAACACCGACCGTCACGGATCGGCTGAAGCAGAACTGCGTCGCGCGATAGGCCCGCGAAAGAATGGCCGGGCACCAACCTCAGGCCGGGCCGATGAATCCTTCGATGACCCTGGTCAACGCTGGAGCATCCGCGACCACGCACTCATGTGAACCAAGCCCGGCACTGCTGGAGTCCCGGAATCCGAAGCCGTACGAGACGAGGCAGCATCTGGCGGCGGCTCGCCGTGCGGTCTCCAGGTCAATCGGTGAATCGCCGACGAGCAATGTCTGGTCGGCAGTTGTGCCGGCTGACGCCATCATGGCGAGCAACCCGGCGGGATCGGGCTTGCGCGGATAGGGGCCGTCGCCGCCGACCACCTCGTGGAACAGATCACGCAGACCGAGCGCTTCGAGGATGCGCTCGCTCGGACCTCCCGGCTTGTTCGTCAACACGGTGAGACGCGCGTGCGGCTGCGCGCGCCGGACCACATCCGCGATGCCGTCGTACAGCCGGGTGTGATTCAGCAACCGCGTGTCGTAGATGTCGAGAAACCGGGCCAATGACTCCGGGTGCTCGCCGAGACCGGCGGCATCGAGGGCGCGCCTCACGAGCAGCGCCGCCCCTTCACCCACCATGCGGCCAATCGCCTCCTCCGACAAGGCGAGCCCGCCGAGCTCCTCGATCAGCTGGTTGGCGGAATCGGCAAGATCGCGCCGCGAGTCGACGAGCGTCCCGTCGAGATCGAACGCGATCAGGCGGTGTAGGTGGCCCACGAGGTCGGCGTCTCCCAGACCGTGACGCGGAAGACCGGGAGGCCCTGCTCGCGGGAGATGTCGTAGATGAGGCGCGCAATCCTCTCCACGGTGGGATTGCTGTCGACGAGGTACATCGGCTCACCGATGCCTTGCAGCAGCGTCACCAGCGGATCGTCGTGACGAAGGATCATCTTGTGATCGAGCTCGCGGTCAACCCAGTTCTTCACGATCCGCTTGATGTCACCGAAGTCGGCGACCATGTTGCGCGTGTCGAGCGCATCGGTCCGGATCTCGATCTCGGCGATGGCATTGTGGCCGTGCGGATGCTTGCAGATGCCGTCGTAGTCGAGCAGACGATGGCCGTAGCAGAAGTCGATGCGCTTGGTGACCGAGTACATAGACCTGTAATCTTATCGGTGACAACTCCCAACTCCCAACTTCCAACTCCCGATGGCCTCCCGTCCCTCAACAGCGGTGCTCTTCTCGTCCGGGCTCGACAGCGCGGTGCTCGCCGCCGCCGAAGCACGAACGTCCCACGTGCATCCGATCTACATCAGCACAGGCCTCGCCTGGGAGCACGAGGAGCGTGCCGCCGTGGATCGTCTGCTCGCGGCAGCCGTCTACACGGACCTGATGCCGGTGGCGCGGCTGACCTTCACCGTCGAGGATCTGTATCCGCCCACGCACTGGGCGCTGCGCGGCACACCGCCGGCGTTCGACACCCCGGATGAGGACGTGTACCTGACCGGCCGGAACGTCATCCTGTTGAGCAAGACGGCGATCTACTGCGCGCAGCACAAGATTCCGCGCATCGCGATCGGACCGCTCGCGGGCAACCCGTTTCCGGATGCGACGGCGGACTTTTTTCAGACGATGGCGCGGGCGGTCTCTCTTGGACTTGCGCAGGAGATCACAATCGACGCCCCGTTTGTCACGATGGACAAGAGCGAGGTGATTCGGCTCGGCGTGGAGCTGGGAGTGCCGCTCGAGATGACCCTGTCGTGCATGAACCCGAGCGGTGGGCGCCATTGCGGGCAGTGCAGCAAATGCCGCGAGCGGCGCGATGCGTTTCACGAGGCAGGTGTCCCCGACCCCACGCTCTACGCGTCGCCACCCTTACGGTGAGTTCGGAGATCAACTCCCAACGCCCAACTCCCAAAGAACCAACTCCGAACTTGGGTGTTGGGAATTGGAAGTTGGGAGTTTCGTCTAGCGCGCGGCTTCGACGGGGTTGCTGAGCGTACCAACGCCTTCGTATGTGCACACCGTTCGATCGCCAGCCTTGAGATAAATCGGCGGCTTGCGGGCTGAACCAACTCCGGCGGGAGTCCCGGTCGCGATCACGTCGCCCGGGCGCAGCGTGAGAATGCTCGATCCATACGCAACCAGCTCGAAGACGTCGTGGATCATCAGCGACGTATCCGCATCCTGCATCACCTTGCCGTTCAACGTGAATCGCACGGGCAGCTTCTGCGGATTGGGCACGAACTCCTTCGGCGTGATGAACGGTCCCATGGGCGCGAACGTGTCGTGGGACTTTCCGATCAGCCAGTCGCTGCCGTACCGCGTGTCACCGCGGCCTTGGCGATCGGACACGTCCATCTGGTTCGTATAGCCAAAGATGTAGCCGGTCGCCTGCGCCGCGCTGACGTAGCTGGCGGTGCGGCCAATCACGACGCCGAGCTCGCATTCCCAGTCGATCTGCGTGCGTCCCTTCGGAATCCTGATCGCCTCGCCCTCCGCGACGATCGCGGACGGGGACTTGAGGAACGCGTACGGGTTCCATCGCATGTCGCCGGCCTTGCGGTCCCAGATGCCGGGTGCGCTCGTCGTGCCCGGTGGCGCAGTACCGGGAGGTGGCCCCGCACCCGCCACCGGCTCGCCCAGACGTCCGGCCATCTCCACCCCATGCTCGCGGTAATTCACCGCCGCATTGAGCATCGTCATCGGATACATGATCGGCGGCATCGTCTTGAGCGCGGACAGCTCGTAGACGTAGGCCGGCCTCGCGGTCGCTGAGCTCGCGACCTTCACGATGGCGGCGATCCGGTCGCGCACGCCGGCGTCGTAGCGCGCGATGAGATCTTTCATGTCTGAGGGCGGTGCGACCTTGCCGTCGCCCGGCACCGCGGCGTCGGCGGCGGCCAGGTCAACGACCAGGTCACGCAGAACGATACCGACGAAGGTGCGGCCCTGCCGCTGGAACGTGCCCAGCTTGAACGACACCTGGGTTTGAGCGGTGAGAAGCGTGCCGGCCCACACCAGCGCCAGCACGGCGGCAACCATCAAGCGTTTCATCGAGTGCCTCCCGGGCGGGAAGCATACCCGAATTCTGAACTACCTTCGTGAGATCTCGATCGACCCGTCTCCGCTTCGAAGTCGCAGTGTGCGGCCGCCCTTGCCAAAGCGTCCTCGCAGCGTGCCGCTGTCATCGTCGTCCGGGCTTCGCTCCGCTTGAGCGATGCCGTCGGCGTGCACTCGGCCGTCGCCGGAATGCGCGTCAATCTCGGCATCGAGGTTCCCGGGCACCCGAAGCGCGATGGCGCCATCGCCCGTGTTGATGGTCCAATCGCTCTTCATGACGCTGCCATCGCGGACGTCCGCGCGGACGGAGCCGTCGCCTGTCCGGACGTCAACCAGCTCGAACCGGCCGTCGAGCTCGATGGATCCGTCACCGGAATCAGCCTCGACCTGACCCACTCCGTCGGAGATGGTGATCGAACCGTCGCCGGTGTGAGCGCGGATGCGCCCTTCGATGCGCGACGCACGGATGCTGCCGTCCCCGCTGTCCAGTCCGACAGCGCCCGCGAGATCGTCGACCGTGATCGACCCGTCGCCGGTGCGAGCCTCGATCGTGACGCGTCGTGGGACCGTCACGGTGAGGGCCACAGACGGGGACTGCCAGGAACCGAAGTGAATCACGTGGCGCTGCCCCTCGGGCGACGGTGCCTCGATGACGATGCGGTTTCCTTCCTGAGTGGCATTGACCACCAGCGCTTCGGCCGTCTGCGTGTCCGGTCCGCGCCGCTCGATCTCGAGCAGCACTTCGTTCCGGTCCCATGACTTCACCCGTACGGCGCCGTCGAACGTGCGAACGCTCAGCTCGGGAACGGCGCCCACCGTGAACCGCTTTTCCTCCCGCGCCACGCTGCCTTCGCCCCGAACGTCGACGCTGCACGCGGCAGATCCAAGGGCCAGGACGGACGCGAGCATGCCGACAGTCTGGAAGTTGCGCATAAGGTCCTCTCTCAGCCGGCTTAGACGGGGCCGTCGGCAACAGAGTTCAGAAAGGGGTCAGACCCCACTCTGACCCCAGACCTCTTCGCCGCCGATGAACGTCCGGACGGCGCGAAATCCGCGGTCGAGGACGACAAGGTCGGCGACCGCCCCTTCAGCGATGACGCCAAACCCGGTGAGGCCGAGCTCGCGGGCCGGGGTCGTCGAGCACATGGTAGCCGCCTCCACGAGGGATCCGCCGAACTTCGTGACGATCGTCCGGAACGCTCGATCCATGGTCAGCGTGCTGCCGGCAAGGGTTCCGTCGTCAAGGAACGCGGCATCGCCGCGCACGTGAATCGTTTGTCCCCCGAGGCGTGTGGAGGAGCCAACCGCCAGCCCCGATCCGGCGGTCCCATCGGTGATCGCCATCACGCCATTCGCACCCTTGGCGGCGATCGCGACGCGACACATCGCCGGATGCACGTGGAAGCCGTCGCAGATGAGCTCTGCCGCAACCTCTTCGCGCGAGAGCACCGCGCCGGCAAGGCCCGGCGCGCGATGCGTGATCGCCGTCATCCGGTTGAACAGGTGCGTCGCGTGACGCGCCCCGGCCTCGATGGCGGCAACAGCTGTCTCGAAATCCGCGCCCGAATGTCCGAGTGAGACACGGTGACCCGCCGCGACGAGCGCCCTGATCAGATCGATCCCGCCCGGCAACTCCGGGGCGAGCGTCACGATTCCGACGTCGGGCCGCGACGCCGCGATCGCATCGAGCACATCCTGGCTCGAAAAATCGCCGTCGTGGACCCGAACCCAAGGTGTCCGCAGACACGACGCCGGTTGTGCACCGCGGTAATCCGGGTTGATGAAGTTGCTCTCTAGATGCGCAGGGAGGACACGCGCACCGCCAGACACGGGGTCGACGCGCGATTGCCGCACCCGCTGGAGGAACGCGCGAAGATCCTCGGCGGCACACGCGACCGTGGTCGGGCAGAACGCAGTGACGCCGTACCGGGTGAGCCGCCGGGCGATCTCTGACACGGCATCGCCACCGTCGAGCGTGTCGTGTCCGTCGACGCCGTGGACGTGCACGTCGACGAAGCCGGGCACGACGTAACAGTCCGTCGCATCAATCGTGGTGGCGTGGACCAGGTCAACGGGCCTGGTCTCGACGGCGACGATGCGGCCGGCGTCGATCAGCACCGCGCCCTGCGTGAGCACACGGTCCGGGAGGATGACGTCGCCGCCCGCAAGGACGATCACTGGCCGTCCCAGTCAACGTGCACGTGGAGCTTGCGGCCTTCGAGCGGCAGCCACTCGACGGGCGCGTCTACAGCCATGCTCTCAGCTTGCGGCGGAGTCGGCCGCAGTAGCCCTTTGTCGAGACGCTTCAGCAACCCGATGAATCCGCCTTCGGTGGGAGCGGCGAGCACCAACACGCCGCCGCTCAACGCGGGAGGGAACTTGCGATCGTCGAGATAGTCCCGGTCGAGGGTAATCAGCGTGCGACGAAGCTGTCGCGCGAGACGATAGTGCTCGCCATCACGCGCGCGCCGGAGATCGTCGTACTCGAGGACGAACAGGACGTCCCAGGTGAGCGACCTCCGCATGTAGCCGACGAGGCCGGCGGGCACGTTGGCGTCGACGTAGACCCGAGGCTGCCCGGACAAATGCTGCGCGTGCCCGCCAAGCTCGGATGCCAAGGTGCCCATCGGATATGCCAAATTCAAAATGCAAAACTATTTGCCGGCCGCCTTGGCTTCTCGCTTGAGCACCGCGACGAGCTCGTCTCGCTTGTGCATCAGTTCCTTGCGGGGCCGCCGGCTGTGAGTGGAGCCAACCACGTACTCGCAGAAGAGGGGGAAGGCGACGGTCGAGTCGATGTACGCCACCGCGGTGTCGGGAAGCACGCCGGGGTTCACCTTGCCCCAACTGACCGCTTCGGCAGGAGTCGCTCCGGACAAGCCGCCCCAGACGACAGAATCAGTCGTGATCTGAATGAAGTAGTCGTTGCCACCCTTGGGAATGCCATAGACCTCCCAGAGGGTCGGCTGCCCCTGCAGATAGAAATTCTTCGGCGAGCCGCCGCCGAGGATGACGCAGCCGTTCTTCTCGCCAGCGAGGATGAAGGCGCAGACCTCGTTGACGTCCTTGTTGGGATCGATCATCAACCGGCTGTCGTTCATCAGCTCGTGGTAGGCGATGTTCATGCCGATGGAGCTGTCGCCCGGTGACGAGGTGTAGATTGGTACGCCGGCGGCGGCCGCGGCGGCGACCACCGAGTACTGCTCGCACCCCGGCTTCTGCGTCATCAGATCGCGACCCAGGGCATAGTGCAGTTCGGCGGTCGAGACCGGTTCGTTCATGCCGGATCGCACGAGGAAGTCACGAATATATGCGTCGGTCTCGAGCAGCACCGTCGCCGGAAACAGCACGTCGTAGATGCGAATAACGCCGTCTTCGTACAACTCGACGTCATCGACAAACGGCGATCCCCTGTGCAGCGTGAAGTTCAATGCATAGTGGAGATCGTGATAGAGGTTGGCGCCGGTGCTGATGACGAAGTCGACCAGGCCGCGCTCCATGAGCTCGACGATGCAGCCGCCAAGCCCGGCCGGAGTGAGTGCGCCGGCCACCGTGAGCCCGATTGTGGTGTCGTACTCCGGCAGCAGCATCTTGTCGGTGAAGATGCGGCAGGCTTCGCCGAGGCGGGCGGCATTGAATGCCTGAAATCCCTCGTCGATGAGCGTCCTGACGTCGGCGCTTCCCCGAGGCCGGTAGTACTTGATGGGCTTGCCGCTCAGGTGGTTATGTCGCGGTTTTTGCGAAGCTCCAGGCGCGCGATGGGGCATCAGCGGTTTACTTTAGCACCTCCACATCACCGGGCCTCGGCCCTCGTGCTGTCGGTGTACCGGCCTTCGGCCGATAAGCAAGCGAGCCCCCCTGAAACGCCCTTGCGCAGACGATTATGAGCGTGGCCACCAACCGTAGCGGTCCGAGATCGGATTCGACGGGCGACATCGAAAGCCGCTTCCGTACGATCGTGCAGTCGCCCCTCCGGGCCGGCTTACTGCGCTTCCTGAGCGCTCGCCCCGAGGAATCCTTCGAGGTCGAATCCCTCATGGCCACGTTCGGGCGCATGCGCCTGGACGTCGACAACTGTCTCAACGAGCTCGTCGAGTTCGGCATCGTCCGCCGCCTGCCTGGACCGCCGGCGCAGTTTGCCGCCTTCCGGCCCGAGGGTGAAACGATCGGGCGGCTACTCGACGCCTTTCTGGAGCGTCGCGCCGACATCAGCACGGAAGACCAGGCACCTTCCGTCCAGCGGTTCCGCGAAATGATCGGCCGCGACGAGAAAATGCTGATCGTCTTCGAGTGGATCCGCACGGCCGCCAAGTCGGACATCTCGGTGCTCATCCTCGGACCCACGGGCTCGGGCAAGGAAGTCGTCGCGCGGATGATTCACGAGCTCAGTCGGCGTGGAGGGGACAACTTCCAGGCGGTCAACTGCGCGGCGCTGCCTGACACGCTCTTCGAATCCGAAATCTTCGGCTACGAAAAGGGCGCCTTCACCGGCGCGCACGATCGCAAGCCCGGGCGAGTCGAGCTCGCCGACCACGGCACCCTGTTTCTCGACGAGATCGGCGATCTGTCACTCATGGCGCAGGCCAAGCTGCTGCGGGTCCTCGAGGACAAACGGTTCGAGCGGCTCGGGGGACAGAAGTCCGTCCACGTTGATTTCCGCCTGATCTCGGCGACGAACCGGCCGCTCGATCAGTTCGTACGCGACAGCCGCTTCCGCGAGGACCTCTATTACCGCGTGAACGCGTTCTCGATCCGTCTGCCATCGCTGCGCGAGCGGCCCGCGGACATCGGCGTGCTCGCCAACCGTTTCGTGGCCCGGTACTGCGCCGCCAATGGCCTGCCTCTGGATGCCAAGGTCTTTGCGCCCGAGGCGCTGGCGCGGCTCCACACGTATCCCTGGCCGGGGAACATCCGCGAGCTGGAGAGCACGGTCTCCCGCGCGGCGCTTTCGGCTCCAGGACGAGTCATCCGCGACTCTGACATTGAGTTCCTGCATCCGGTGGCGGCACCGTCTTCCGAGGCACCCACAAGACTGCCGACGCTGGCCGAGGCGGAGCGCGCGCACATCACTCGTGTGCTCGATGCGGCAGCCTGGAACAAGAAGGAAGCAGCTCGCCTGCTCGCGATCAGCCGAGGCACGCTCTACCGGAAGATCGTCGAGTACGGCCTCGAGCCGAATACGCGGATGTCCCGAAACAGGGCAACCCGCTAAGCAACTCCCGCCAAACTCCGAGCATTTTCACGCTGCGACCTGAGTAACGATCTGGCACACAGGTCGTTCGGGCCCTTTCTCCTATCCCAACAGCAGTTTACGCAGATCAAGCCTGCAAGAGCGTGTGCAGGTTCTGCACACATGCCCCCGTCCACGGCTTCATCCATAAGCCCACGCATACGGCCGTAAGTATCTACGGAAAAGGAGGTTAACAATTGCCTGACGCGCACGGACCAGTCACGGCAGACCTTTTGCCCTTCAGGTTCACCTCGACTATGACGACTACCCCCACTCTCCGTCGTGTGACTCGTTCTGTGACGTCTGGGCTGCTTGCCGTGGCTCTGATGGCGCTTTCTGTGTCCGCCGCTGAGGCTCAGTCGGATCGCGGCGACAAGATGGATTCAGTGCTTCGCCACCGGGCACGGCAACTGACTGGACGCTCGAGAATCATCGTGCAGTTCAAGGGCGACGCCGATGTGCGTGTCTTCGGACGCGGCGTCGCGGGGCGGCGTCTCGCACGCGGCGCCCAGGTGGGAGAGGTCGACAATCGCGTCATCGCGACCGTCGCGTCAGACTCGCGGGTCGAACGCGTGATGATCGATCGGCCCGCGTTCGCGACGATGGAGCGGACGGGCGTGGCCATTGGCGCGACCCTCGCCCGGGAGCAGTTCGGCGTGACCGGCAGGGGCGTCGGCGTGGCCATCATCGACTCGGGGGTCACCAGCTGGCACGACGACCTCAATCGCTCGCGCAGCGGCGCGGCGTCACGCCGCGTGGTTCATTTCAGGGACTTCACGCGCGACATCAGCCCGAACCTCTGGTTCAACGATGTCCCGTCGGACGACTACGGCCACGGCACGCACGTCGCGGGCATCATCGCCGGCAGCGGGTTCGATTCCAACGGCCGCCGCACGGGCGTGGCGCCGGGCGCGAAGCTCGTGGGCCTGAAGGTGCTCGACGGCGACGGCAACGGCTATGTCAGCGATGTGATCGCCGCGATCGACTACGCGGTCTCCGTCAAGGCCGCCTACAACATCCGCGTCATCAACCTCTCGGTCGCCTCGGGTGTGTTCGAGTCGTACTGGCTCGATCCGCTGACGCAGGCGGCCCGCCGCGCGGCCAATGCCGGCATCATCGTCGTCGCCGCGGCCGGCAACCTCGGGCGCGATGCACATGGCAACGCGCAGTCGGGCGGCATCACGTCGCCGGGCAACGCGCCGTGGGTGCTCACCGTCGGCGCCTCGAATCACCAGGGCACGGGCCGGCGCAGCGATGACGCGATCGGCGACTTCAGCTCACGCGGCCCGACCTGGATCGACTTTGCAGCCAAGCCCGACATCATCGCACCCGGCGTCGGCATCGAGTCGCTGTCGGATCCGCGCAGCACTTTGTATGGCCTGCTGAGGCCGTATCTTCTCGGCGGCACGATCGCGGTCGGGTACAAGCCGTACCTGAGCCTGAGCGGGACGAGCATGGCGGCTCCCGTGGTTTCGGGCACGGTCGCGCTGATGCTCGAAGCGAACCCGAGGCTGACGCCGAACGCCGTGAAGGCCATCCTTCAATACACCGCGCAAGCCAAGTCGGGTCAGGACGTCCTCGCGCAGGGAGGCGGATTCCTGAACGCGAAAGGCGCCGTGCGCCTCGCGCGCTTCTTCGCCGCTCCACAAGCCGGCATCGGTTACATGCGCGATTCGATCGAGGGCGAGCGCGTCGCCTGGTCGCGTCACATCATCTGGGGCAATTACCGCGTCACCGGCGGAGTGCCGCTGCCCGGCAGCAACGCATGGGCGATCAACCAGACGTGGGGCCTGTTGAAGACGCAGACCGGCAAGCCCGTCGTGTGGGGCGCCCATGACGACCAGAACATCGTCTGGAGCACTGCCGGCGACGACGACAACAACATCGTCTGGAGCACCGCGAGCGACGACAGCAACATCGTCTGGAGCACGGCCGGCGCTGACGACAGCAACATCGTGTGGAGCACCGCAGGCGACGACAGCAACATCGTCTGGAGCACCGGCGCCGACGACAACAACATCGTCTGGAGCACCGCGGGCGACGACAGCAACATCGTGTGGAGCACGGCCACGGTCAACAACGTGGTCTGGGGCACCGACTGCGGCGGCAAGAACTGCCAGAAGGTCGTGTGGGGCTCACACAAGGGCGGAACCGTGTGGGGCACGGCCGATCCCGACCAGAACATCGTGTGGAGCACCGCGGCCGGCGACGACAGCAACATCGTCTGGAGCACCGCGGGCGACGACGACAGCAACATCGTCTGGAGCACTGGGGCAGACGACAGCAACATCGTGTGGAGCACCAACGGTGACGACAGCAACATCGTCTGGAGCACCGGTGGTGATGACAGCAACATCGTGTGGAGTACCGGAACAGTTCAGCAAGTGCTCTGGCCCGCAAACTGAGGAAAAGACATGAGAACCCGCGTTACTATCATCTGGCTGCCAGTCACACAGTACTAGGGGGGGCCTCGGGATGAACCAGCTGCCATACTGGCCCGTTGCCAGCTTGCTGCTGGTCCCGGTGGTCTTGTACCTAGGACTGCGCGCGTACTTTGTACTTCTGGCGCGGTTCGATCACGAGCGCCGGAACGTCCAGCAAATCTCGGAGCTGCACCTCGCGACGATCGAGGCGCTCGCGCGCGCGATCGATGCCAAGGACGGCACGGCCGAGAACCACATCCGCCGCGTCCAGATCTACGCGACCGCCGTCGCGCGTGAAATGGGCATGAGCGAGGAGGAAGTACAGGCCGTGAAGACGGCCGCGCTCCTCCACGACATCGGCAAGCTCGCCGTGCCGGACCACATCCTCGCGAAGCCGGGGCCCCTCACGCCGGAAGAGTTCCAGAAGGTGCAGGCCCATCCGCAGGTTGGTGCGGACATCATCGCGACGGTGCCATTTCCCTATCCTGTCGCACCGCTCATCCTGAGTCATCACGAGCGCTGGGACGGGCGCGGCTATCCGTCGGGCCTCAAGGGCGACAACATCCCGCTGGGCGCGCGGATCCTCTGTCTCGTCGACTACTTCGGCGCGCTGACGTCTGACCGCCCATATCACGAGCCGATGGCCATCGATGCGGCGGTGACGCTGATCGAGCAGGAAGCCGGCAAAGCGCTCGACCCGCGCGCGGTCGAGGCCTTTCTCCGCATCCTGCCGCGCGTGCGAGAGGAAGCGGAGGCGGCTGGCGCGGAACGGTCCGGGCCGGTACAAGTGCGGAGCGGGCCGGGCGCATCGCCGGGACAACGGAAGACGAAGTCCACGGTGTTCGATGACATCGCCGTCGCCCACGGCGAAATCTACGGCCTTTATGAGATCGCGCAAACGATGGGCACGAGCCTTGGCGTGTCGGACTCGATGGCGCTCATCGCCTCGAAGCTGACCGGCCTGGTGCCGTTCTCCGCCTGCACGCTGTTCCTCTACGACGAGGCCACCGATACGCTGCGCTGCCAATTTGCCACGGGCACGGACTTCGAGTTGATGCAGCAACTGGCGCTCAAGAATGGGCAAGGGTTGACGGGCTGGGTGGCGCGCAATCGGCGCTCGCTGGTCAATGCCCGCCCGAGCTCGGACCTGGAAGCGGCGGGCTCCTCCCTTCCGACGACGTTGCAGTCGGCGCTGGTGTGCCCTCTCGTGTTCGAGGATCGGATGATCGGGACGCTGGCTGTGTACCACACCTCGCCGAGCTTCTATCAGGACGACCATCGCCGGCTGCTCGATCGCGTCTGCGAGCAGGCCGCCGCCGTGATCAACAACGCCATCGTGTACGAACAGACGCATGAAGCGTCGCTCACCGACTCGCTCACCAACCTGCCCAACACGCGCTTCATGGTCACCCACCTGACGCGCGAGCTCGCACGCGCGGAGCGTTTGAACACTGAAGTGTCGCTGGTGGTGCTGGACCTCGATGACTTCAAGGAGATCAACGACACGCACGGTCATCACATCGGTGATCGCGCGTTGCGCGAAGTCGCGCACGTGCTTCGCGGCGCCATCCGGCCGTATGACATCTGCGTTCGCTACGCCGGCGACGAGTTCATCGTCGTGCTCGCAGGTTGCGGCTGGGAGGAGGCGGAGAACAAGCGCCAGGAGCTTCAGCAGGCGGTCGATGCGTGGGTCTTCGAGGTGCGGCCTGGCACGACGCCTGCCACGACGATTCCGCTCTCGATCTCTGCGGGCGCGGCGGTGTTCCCGCACGACGGCGACACCTATGAGTCGCTGCTCGCGAAGGCCGACAGCCGCATGTATCGCGACAAGATCGCGCGCAAGCGCGTGGCGCAGCTGCGTCTTGCCGGCGACGCGCCGGCGGCGGCCGCCCCCTCCGATACCCAGGCCAAAGCCGGGTAACACTCCCGGCAGAAACGCCGGCGGCTACATGCCGGTGGCGTGGAATCCGGCGTCGACGAGGAGCACCTCGCCGGTAATGCCTTTGCCAGACTCGCTGAGCAGAAACGCGGCGGCTTCGGCGACCTCCGCGGTCTCGACGTTGCGGCGCAGCGGCGCGCGTTCGGGATAGATGTGAAGGATGTTCGAGAAGCCCTTGATGCCGGCCGCGGCGAGCGTCTTGATCGGACCCGCCGACACCGCATTCACCCGGATGTTCTTCGGCCCGACGTCCGCGGCGAGATAACGTACCGTGGACTCGAGCGCGGCCTTGGCGACGCCCATGATGTTGTAGTTGGGAAACACACGTTGGCTCCCCAGGTACGACAGCGTGAGAACGCTGCCGCCGCCTCGGGGCTCCATCAACGGCACCGCCCCGCGCGTCAGCGCGATGAGCGAATAGGCGGAGATGTCCATCGTGGTGCGGAAGCCTTCGCGGCTCGTCTGGACGAAGGGGGCCTCCAGCTCGTTACGCGGTGCGAACGCCGCGCCGTGGACCACGAAGTCGAGTCCCCCAAACTCCTGGCCAACCTTGGCGAACACCGCCTCGATATCGGCGTCCGATGACACGTCGCAGGGCAGGACGAGCGGCGGCTGTTCGAGCCCCTCGGACAGCTCGTGGACGTGTTCTTCGAAACGGCCCTGATAGGTCAGCGCCAGACGCGCCCCGCGACGCGCGGTGGCCTGGGCAATCGCCCATGCGATCGAACGTTTGTTGGCGACGCCGACGATGAGACCGAGCTTTCCCGAGAAATCTGTCATGCAGAAGTGTGAAAAGGTGAGACTACCGCCCGCGCTTCGGTCCTCGCCCCTGGCCTCGGCCCTGACCGGCCGGGCGGCCGCCGCCGCGCTGCCCGCCTGGCGGCCCTGGGCGATTGCCCTGGCGCTGTCCGTGGCCTGAGGACGGCTGGCCAGGGCCACCCTGCCCGGACCCTGAGCGAGGGCCGCCGTGCCCGGAGCCAGAACGGGGGTTGGTAAACCGCGGCTGGCTCGGTGAGTGGGGCGCCTGCCGCGGCCCGCGGTGCCGGTTGTTACCGTTTCGCTGCCCGTCGAAGCGGCCGCCGTTCTGACGGATGGTGAAGTCTGGCGCCTTGCGCTCCGGCACCTGGCCCTCAGGGCGCGGCAAGGTGGCGCGAATCAATGGCCGATGCACCCACTCGTCCTCGGGCGTGTCGGGCTCGGATTCTGGATCAGCGGATGCAGCGGCGACGCTCTCCAGCGGGGTGGGGCCCTCGAAGAGTGCGGCAGGCGTCGTCAGCTCCTCGTCCACCGCCGCGGAATCCGGTTCGGCCTCGGGATCGATCGCGGGCACTGGCGGACGCGCACCCGCGACGGCGGGCATATCGGTGACGAGCGCACCTTCAGGCTTCTTTCGGCGAGTCGCCGGCAGTTTCGCCTGTTTGTACTCATGATCCGCGTTACACGTGGTGCAGCGTGTCTGCTTCACCTCGTCTTCGATCATGGCGACGACCACATGATTCGTGATGCGGCGCTCACGCGGACAGTAGTCGTCGAGAATGTCACCGAGCCGAACCCGGCGTTGCTGCATGAACTCCCCCGGAGCGATGCCTTCAGGTGGGGCGGGTTGAAATCAGGGGTGAAGGCGCATCTGAGTCTAGCAGACTCCGATCAAACCTGAAATCTCTTCTTTGACCAGGCCCGGCACTCTTCCAACGCGGCGCGCACGGCGTCCGGGTTGGTGGACTGCGGGGTGCGGCGCGCCTGAACCGAGGCCAGGGCGGTCGCCGCTCGCGGAGCGTCCTCGCCAAACATCTCGCTGGCTTCCCGCCACTCCGCCATCGTCAGCGTGCTGAAATCGCGGCCCTCGGCCAGCAACCGGCGGACCATGGCGCCGACCACCTCGTGGGCGTGTCGAAACGGCATGCCGCGGGAGACCAGATAGTCGGCCACGTCAGTGGCCAGGAGCAGCCCCGATGCCGCCCGGCCGGACCGCTCCTCGTTGACCGACAGGCGTGAGACGACCGCATGCGTGGCGCCGAGCGACTTGAAGAGGGTGGCTTCGGCGTCGAACACGGCCTCCTTGTCCTCCTGAAGATCCTTGTTGTAGCCGCTCGGCAGCCCCTTCATCGTCGCCAGCCAGCCGGTCAGCCGGCCAATGGCCCGGCCGGTCTTGCCGCGAACCAGTTCGAGCGGGTCCGGATTCTTCTTCTGCGGCATCATGCTGCTGCCGGTCGCCGACGCATCGGCGAGCTCGAAAAACCCGTGCTCTTCGCCCGTGAAGATGATCAGGTCCTCCGCGATTCGACTCAGATGCACCATCGTGAGCGAAGTCGCGTAGAGGAAAGACGCGACAAAGTCGCGGTCGGACGAGGCGTCCATGCTGTTGAGGACCACGCGAGAGAATCCGAGGGCGCGGGCGAGACCTTGGGTATCAACGGCGTAGCTCGTGCCCGCGATGGCGCCTGATCCCAGCGTCAGCGCATCGGCCTCTCCAGCGGCGGTCTCCAGCCGGTCGTAGTCGCGCCTGAGCGCCGATACGTGCGACAAGAAGAAGTGGGCCACGAGCACTGGCTGGGCACGCCGAAGGTGCGTATACGACGGCATCAGCGCGTCCACGCCCTGTTCGGCCTGATCCACGAAGGCCGCCACCAGTCGCGCCAGCGCCTGCTGGAGCGCGGGTATCCGACGACGGAGGTAGAGCCGGAGATCGAGCGACACCTGCTCGTTGCGCGACCGGCCGGTATGCAGGCGGCGGCCGGCATCGCCAACGTTCTCGATCAGCTTTCGCTCGACGAAGCTGTGCACGTCTTCATCGGGTCCGCTCACCCAGGCGGGATTGCGCCTGCCCTCCTCGAGGATCCCTTCGAGAGCGGCCACGATGGCCGCGCGATCCTCGTTCGACAGCACGTCCGCGGCGCCCAGCGCGTTCGCCCACGCGATGCTGCCGGTCACATCGTCCTCGAAGAGCGCGCGATCGAAGCCGAATGAAATGCCGAAATCAAAGGCCGCTGGATCAGGGGTGGTGTCGAAGCGGCCGGACCAGAGCGTCACGCGTAATTCACCAGGAGAGTCTGCCGATCGTCCGGAGTCAACACCGTGTAGTGACCGTTCGCCAGTCGGAGGCAGACGTCGCCGGTCACAGGCCCACCGGCCGCGGACGCCGCGGCGTGCAGCACGACGGCCGCAGGCGCATCGCAGATGACGTGCCGCGACCCGCGCACGGGTGCGACCACTCGTCCGATACCGTGCTGCCCCGCGATGAGCGAGAGACATTCAATCAACTCGGCCGGCGACATCGGCACGTCGTTGATCGCCGTCGGCACTCCGCTCTCGAAATGGATGTCGACGATCGATTTCTCAGTCGCCGGACGAGCGGTCGTCGAATGGGCGATCGACGGCTCCGCCTCGTCACCCTCCCAGCTCAGCATGCGGCCCCAGAGGTTCTGAACGACTCGACATCCAGGAGCCGATGGCGGCTGAACGGATGCGCCGCGCGCCCGCGCGTAGGCGACGAGGTCGGCATCGCTCATCGTCCACTCCCGGGCCGGCGCGATCACGCGCAGCGTGGAGTCGATCGCACGAATCTCATCGTCCCATGCGGCCTCGTTCGATCCGTGAGCGACCGTGCGCGCGCCCTCGATCCGGGCGATCTCCACGAGCTTCCGGGCAACGATCGAACGCGGAAGCGTGGCAATCGCCGGATACGAGCCCTCGCCCTCCGAGCCGGCATGCAGCGACGGCAGCAGGACATCGCGAGCGAACTCGTCCCGGGCATCGATGACGTGAGCACGCGACACGCCGCCGGCCAGGGCCCGGGCATGCAGCTCGCCAAGGTCCTGTCCCTGACCGACGTCCAGGATGACGGCGACGACCTCAACGCCATGCATGTCGATCAGCCAGGTAATGGCCGCCGAGGCATGAATCCCACCGGCGTAGGCCAGCACGACACATCGGTTCATGGTTTCGACATCTCCTCCAGCCGCTTCACAAGTGTCCGCGCGCGTCTGGCGTCGGGCGCGATGATCAGAATCGTGTCCTCACCAGCCAGGGTCCCGACGACGTCCGGCAACGCCACACCATCGAGCGCCGCGCAGAGCGACTGCGCGTGTCCGAGGCCGGTGCGCAGCAGCACCAGTTGCTGCACCCGATCGATGCGCAACAGCTGCGACGTCAGCGCACGGTGCAGCGCGGACCTGGCCACCGGGCCGTTGGGCTGCGTCTGCGCCGGCGACTGATACGCGCCGTCCGGTCCGCCCTTGACCAACCCCAGCTCGCGAATATCCCGCGACAGGGTCGCCTGCGTGACGTCGAAGCCCGATGCCCGCATGCTCCGCCGGAGCTGCTCCTGGCTGCGCACCGGCTGCTGCCGGATGACGTCGAGGATCACGGACTGACGGCGCGCTTTCATATCGAGGCCCGAGGCTGAGCCCTGAGGCCAGCTGCAAGCATACATCAACCCTTGACTGATTATGCATATGAATGTATAAATATTCTCTGTGGATCGCTGACCGACAGAATGGCCATAGCCGCCCCTCTCGCATCGGATCGTTCCGCCGGCACGCCGGCGCGGCTCACGCGCGTGGCGATTGCCGGCGCCACGGGCTATGCCGGGCAGGAACTGGTCAGGATTCTGGCGCGCCATCCTGCCGTGACGCTGACCGCCGCGATGTCATCGGGGGCGACGAGCGCACCGCGTCCGATGCCGGCCCTGGCCCGCATCTGGGCCGGCGAGGTCGTGCCGCTCGATGCCGATCGCCTCGCGCGCGATGCCGACGTCGTGTTTCTGGCGCTGCCCGAGGCCGCATCCGCGGAGCTGGCGCCGACGCTGCTCGGGCGAGGCCTGCGCGTCATCGACCTCTCCGGCGCGTTCCGAATCCGAGGTGACGCCGATCGCCAGCGGTGGTACCCGGCAACCGCGACGCTGCCCGAAGGCACGGTCTACGGGATGACGGAGGGCCATCAGGACGCCATTCGCGACGCGCGCCTCGTCTCCAACCCCGGGTGCTATCCCACGGCGGCGCTGCTGGCGCTCGGACCGCTCGCCGCGGCGGGGCTGCTCGAGGGCGCGATCTTCGTAGACGCGAAGTCGGGCGTGTCCGGCGCGGGCAAGACACCTTCGGATCGGACGCACTTCTCCGAGAACCACGGCAGCGTAGCCGCCTATGCCGTGTTCTCGCATCGCCACACCGTCGAGATCGAGCAGGAGCTTGGCCGGATGGTGACGTTCGTGCCGCATCTGGTGCCGCTTGACCGCGGCATTCTTGAAACCATTTACGGCTCGCTGGCGCCGGGAACCACGGAGAGCCAGGTTGCCGATGTGCTCACGCGCGCGTACGCCAGCGCGCCCTTCGTTCGGCTGACCGGCAACGCGCTGCCCGAGATCAAGCACGTCGCGCACACGAACTTCTGCGACATCGGCTGGAAGGTCGACGAAGCGGGTCGCCGTATCGTGCTCGTGGCAGTGATCGACAACCTGATCAAAGGGGCGGCCGGATCGGCGGTGCAGAACCTGAACGTCCTGCTCGGCCTCGACGAGCGGACCGGGCTGCTGTGACCAAACCGCCGCGGATCGTCCTGAAGCTGGGTGGCGAGCTGCTCGAACAGGCCCAGGACGTCGAACGCGTCGCCGCAGCGATCGCCCGGCTCGCGCGTCGTTCGGCGCTGGTCGTCGTGCACGGCGGAGGCAAGGAGATCGACGCGGCTCTGGCCACTGCGGGCATCGCCAAGCAGCAGGTCGACGGTCTGCGGGTGACCGATGCGCGAACCCTCGATGTCGTGGTCGCCGTCCTGGCTGGCGCGATTAACACGCGGCTCGTGGCTGCGGTGCGGCGGGCGGGTGGAAAACCCGTTGGCTTGACCGGCGCGGATGCCACGGTGGCCACCGTCAAACGCGCGGCGCCGATCGTCAGCGTCGCGGGCGCGTCGGTGGACCTTGGACTGGTTGGGGCGCCGATACGCAATGGCGCCCCGCAGCTGCTGACGGACTTGCTCGCCCGCGGATACGTGCCCATCGTCGCCTGCATCGGTGCGACGCGCGATGGCCAGTTGCTGAACGTCAACGCCGATACGCTGGCGTCACATCTGGCCGCCGCGATTGGCGCGAAGCGGCTGGTGATTGCCGGTGGGACGTCCGGCGTGCTCGACGACCAGGGGCACACGATCGCGCGGCTCACGAGGCGGGAGGCGGCGCGGCTCGTGAAGGCTGGCACGGCAAACAAGGGCATGGTGGCCAAACTGCAGGCCTGCCGCGCGGCGCTGCAGCAGGGCGTGGGCGATGTGGTCATCGCCGGCGGAAGAGACGTGAAGCTCGACACGCTGGCCGACGCGAAGACGTCGTTGGCCGGTTGTACACAGGTGGTGCGATGAAGATCACATTCGACGACATTCAGGCGAGAGAGTCCCAGCACGTGCTTCAGACCTATCGGCGCCAGCCGGTGGCGTTCGTGCGCGGAAAGGGACCTCGTCTCTATGACGTGGATGGCCGCGAGTATCTCGACTTCGTGTCGGGCATCGGCGTGGCGTCACTCGGCCATGCGCATCCGGGCCTGGCCGCCGTGGTCGCGGACCAGGCGTCCACGCTGCTGCACACGTCGAATCTCTACTACCACCCGTTCCAGGCCGACGCCGCCGCGCGTCTGTCGACCTTGTCCGGGCTGCCCCGCGCGTTCTTCTGCAACAGCGGCACCGAAGCCAACGAGGCGTGTCTGAAGTTCGCCCGCCGTTACTGGCACACGCAAGGGGCGAAGGATCGCGTCGGATTCGTGGCCATCGAGAATGCATTCGCCGGTCGGACGATGGGTGCGCTGTCGGTGACCTACGACGAGCACTATCGCGCGCCCTTCGGCCCATTGGTGGGACCGGTCACGTTCGTCAGCGCCAACGAGCCCGACGCGCTCATGGCGGCGGTATCAGATCGCACGGCCGCGATCATCGCCGAGCCAATTCGCGGTGAGGGTGGGGTGCGGCCCCTGCCGCGGGCGTTCTCGGACGCGATCATGGATGTCTGCCGCCGGACCGGAACGCTCCTGATCGCCGACGAGGTGCAGACCGGCCTCGGGCGAACGGGATACCCGTTCTACTCGCAGGCCCTCGGCTGGCAGCCCGATCTGATGTCGGTCGGCAAGGCGCTCGGATCGGGTGTGCCGGTTGGCGCGGCGCTGGTTTCCGAACGCGTGGCCCAGACAATTTCCGCGGGCGATCACGGCAGCACGTATGGCGGCAACCTGCTGGCGATGCGTGCCGCGTCGTTCGTCCTCGAACAGTTGATGGACCGCGGCCTGATCGAGCATGTGCAGGCAGTCGGCGCCCACCTCGAACGACGGCTGCGGACGCTGGCGCTCAAGCATCCGGTGATCCTTGAAGTTCGCGGGGCTGGACTGATGCGGGGAGTCGAGCTGCGCGTCGATGCGACGCCGGTCATCGACCAGGCGCGGCAGAACGGGCTCCTTGTCAATCGGACCAGCGGGACGGTCGTCCGCTTGTTGCCGGCACTCACCATCGAAGCGGCGGACATTGACGCGGGGATTGAGATTCTCGACGCGGTACTGGCGACGGTCGCCACGGAGGTGCATGCATGAGGACCGCTCACGCGGCAGCTGTCCAGATCATCGGTCCGCGCCGGCCGTCAGCGTCACCGCGGCCGACCCTGGCAAGGGGCCGGACGAACGCGGCTCGCAAGCTCGCGATCCGAGCGGCGACGTCCAACGATGCCGAGGCCATCTACGGTTTGATCGCCGAGCACGCCGTGGAAGGCCACCTCCTTCCGCGACGACTCGAGGAAATCGCCGTGCACGCGTCCCGCTTCGTCGTCGCGATACAAGGCGGCCATATCGTGGCCTGCGCCGATCTCGCGCCGCTCAGCCGGCGCGTCGCCGAAGTGCGATCGCTCGTTGTCCGGGATGACGCGCGGTCCAACGGCGTCGGCCGGCGCATTGTCGACGAGCTGGCGCGCCGTGCTTCGGAGGCCGGCTTCGAAACGCTGTGCGCGTTCACGCACGCGGCCGGCTATTTCGTGCACATGGGATTCTCGATCGTGCCGCATGCGTGGCTGCCGGAGAAGATCGAGGCCGACTGCCGTTCGTGCGCGCAATTCCGAACCTGCGGCCAGTACGCCGTGATGCTGCCGCTTGTCCGTGCACACCACGCCTGTGTGCCACTCACCGCCCTGCATGGCTGACGTGTCCTCGACGATTCGTGATGTCACGATCGCTCCCGCATCCGGCGGCGTCACCGCGCCGCGGGGTTTCCGGTCGGCGGCGCTGCACTGCGGAATCAAGGTCAAAGCCGCAGCGCTCGATCTGGCTGTACTCGCCGCCGACGGGAACGCGTCGGCGGCCGGGCTCTTCACGACGAACCTCGCGCAGGCGGCTCCCGTGCTCGTCTCGAAGCGGCACCTGAAGCGGAGCGGGGGCATCGCGCGGGCGATCGTGGTGAACAGCGGCTGCGCGAATGCCTGCACCGGAACTCAAGGAATGGCCGATGCCGATCGCATGGCCGCCGAGGTTGCCTCGGGACTCGCGTGCAGTCCTGACCAGGTGCTCGTCGCGTCAACGGGTGTCATCGGTGTGAACCTGAAGATGGACAAGGTCGTGCCGGGCATCCGCACCGCCGTTCCCGCGCTCGCTCGAGGCCATGGAAGCGAGGCCGCGCAGGCGATCATGACGACCGATCCGTTTCCGAAGGAGTACGCGGTTACCGTGCAGACGGGCGGCGGCTCGTTCACGGTCGGCGGCACCGCGAAAGGGTCGGGCATGATCGAGCCCAGGATGGCCACCATGCTTGGCTTCCTGACCACCGACGCGCGGGTGTCTCCGGCGCTGCTCCATCGCGCGCTCGTGGAGTCGGCACAGGACACCTTCAACGCGATCACCGTCGATGGCGAGTGCTCCACCAACGACTCACTCTTCGCCATGGCCTCGGGCGCGAGCGGCGTGAGCATCGACGACGACTCCTATCCGGCGCTCCTGGAAGGGCTGCTCGCGGTGTCGCGCGAGCTGGCCATCGGGATCGTCCGCGGCGGCGAGGGCGCGACGAAGCTGATTGAAGTCACTGTCCACGATGCTCGCACTCGAGACGAGGCCCGCCAGGTCGCGAGAACGATCGCCAACTCGCCTCTCGTCAAGACGGCGGTGCACGGCGCGGATCCCAATTGGGGACGAATCGTGGCCGCGGCGGGCCGCGCCGGCGTGCTCTTCGACATCGATCGGGCCACCGTCCACGTGGGCGGCATTCTCCTCTTCGAAAACGGGCTTCCGCATGACGAGGCCGCGCCTCGAGCGGCCGAACACCTGAAGCGCACCGACGTGCATATCGATGTCAGCCTCGGTTCGGGAGGCGGCGCCGGCGCCACGATCTGGACCTGTGACCTGAGCGCCGAGTACGTGCGGATCAACGGGGAGTACCGCACCTGATGGAGGCGGCCCCGCCCGTCGCCTTCGCGAAAGACTTCCTCTCGATCCTCGACCTGACACCCGTCGATCTCGAGCGGCTGTTGACGACCGCGGCCCAGATGAAAATCGACCGTCGGGCCGGACGGCAGTCCGCGCCGACGCTCGCGGGATTGCACGTCGCATTGCTCTTCGAAAAGCCGTCGCTCCGTACTCGTTCGACGTTCGAGATTGCGATCCGTGAGCTCGGCGGCGACACGCTTCACCTGCCCGCACAGTTCGCGGAGGGCGTACGTGAACCGCTCGAGGACGTGGCGCGGAACCTCGAGCGCTGGGTCCGGGCACTCGTCATCCGCACGTTCGAACAGGAGAAGGCCGCGCTCATCGCCGCCGCCGGCCGGCAGCTCCATGTGATCAACGCGCTGACCGACGAAGAGCATCCATGCCAGGCGCTGGCCGACGCGTTCACCATGCGGGAGCGCTGGGGCGACTGCCGCGGTCGCAAGGTGGCCTTCATCGGCGATGGGAACAATGTCGCCACGTCGCTGGCACACGCCGCAAGCATGCTTGGGGTCACCCTCCACGTGGCCTCACCAGCCGGCTACGAACTGCCGGATCACGTTATCGACAGAACAGCGCGGGTCGCTCGTGATGGCGCCGAAGTCCGTCGTTTCAGCAATCCTCGCCAGGCCGTGGCGGGCGTCGATGCCGTGTACACCGACGTGTGGACCTCGATGGGTGAGGAAGCAGAAGCCGACGACCGCCGCCGCGCCTTCGCGCCCTATCAGGTCAACAGCGCGCTGATGTCCGCCGCGGCCGCTGGCGCGCTGTTCATGCACTGTCTGCCCGCGCATCGCGGCGAAGAGGTCACCTCGGACGTGATCGATTCACCGGCATCGGTCGTCTTCGATCAGGCTGAGAACCGCCTTCACACCCAGAAGGCTCTTCTGCAGATGCTGCTCGGAAGTTAGATCGTTCGGGTCGTTCGGGTCGTTCAGATCCTTCCAAGCGAGTAAGATCCCATGTCGTGAAGCCCTGGCTGGCGCACTACGACTCCGACGTCCGCCCCTCGATCGCCCCCTATCCCGACAAGACGCTGCTCGACTATCTCGATCAGCTCGCCAGCGACCACGGCTCGAAGACCGCGCTCTTGTTCAAAGGGAGCGTCGTCTCCTACGGCCAGCTCGACGCGGACAGCACCGCGTGCGCCGCGGCGCTGTGGAGCCTGGGCGTCCGCAAGGGCGATCGCGTCGCCCTGCTGCTGCCGAACTGCCCGCAATTCCTCGTCGCCGAATTCGGCGCCTGGAAGATCGGCGCGGTGGTCGTCGGCGTCAACCCCACCTACACCGAGCGAGAGCTCGAGCAGGCGCTCGACTCGATGCGTGTGGACACGGTCATCACGCTCACGCCGTTCTACACGCGGATCAAACAGGTCCAGGGGCGAACCGGCGTCCGTCACGTCATCGCCACATCGATCAAGGAGTACCTGCCGCCGTCCCTCCGCGTGCTCTTCACGCTGTTCAAGGAGAAGAAGGATGGCCATCGGATCGAGATCAGCGCCGATGACGTCTGGCTGAAAGACCTGCTCAGGAAGCACCGCCACTCCCCTCGTCCGTCGGTGACCGTAGGTCCCGATGACCAGGCCGTCATCCTCTCGAGCGGCGGCACGACCGGTACACCGAAAGGCGTCGTCGGCCTTCACCGGCATTACGTGGCGGCTGGTCTGCAGCTCTACGAATGGACGAAGTCGGCGAAGAAACCCTGGGTCGACGTCATCATGCTTCCGCTGCCGCTCTTCCATGTGTACGCCAATGTGGGCGTGCAGCCGCTCGCCTTCGTCGGACCGAACCCCCTCTCCCTCGTTCCGAATCCTCGCGACATCGGCGACCTCCTGAAGACCATCAAGCAGGTCAAGCCCGCCTTCTTCAACGGCGTGCCGACGATGTACACGGCCATGCTGAATCATCCCGACGTTCGTGCCGGGAAGGTCGACCTGCGATCGATCAAACTGTGCATCTGCGGCGCGGCGGCGCTCATGGCCGAAACCAAACGTCAGTTCGAGGAGCAAACGGGTGCGGTGATTCTCGAGGGCTACTCACTCACCGAAGCCATGATGGCGTGCTGCATCAACCCGGTGCAGGGCACCAAGAAGACCGGGTCGATTGGCATGCCGCTTCCCGACGTCGAAATCCGCATCGTCGACGTCGAAGACGCCACGAAGGAAAAGTCGACCGGCGAGGTTGGCGAGATGCTCCTGCGCGCGCCGCAGTGCATGTCGGAGTACTGGAACAACCCGCTCGAGACGCTGGAGACCCTGCGTTCGTACGGCGAGGGCGCACCCTGGCTCCATACCGGAGACCTCGCCTATCTGGATGACGAGGGCTACATCTTCCTGGTCGATCGCAAGAAGGACATGATCAAGACGAGCGGCTTCCAGGTATGGCCGCGGGAGATCGAAGAGGTCATCTCTGCGCACCCGTCGGTGCTCGAGGTCGGCGTCGCCGGCATTCCAGACGCGGTCAAAGGCGAGGTCGCGAAAGCCTGGGTGGTATTGAAACCTGGCAGCAACTCGACCGAAGACAAATTGCGCGCCTATTGCCGGGAGCGGCTGGCGCCATACAAAGTGCCCGCGAAAGTTGAATTCCGGAAAGAGCTGCCCAAGACGATGGTCGGGAAAGTGCTGCGCCGCGTGCTCGCCGCGGAAACCAGGTAAGCGACGCGCCTATTGCGCCCCGATCGCCTTGACGTCAATCCCCGCGGCGATCAGTGCCTGACGGATCTTCGCGGCCAGCGCCGCCGCCCCGGGCGTATCGCCGTGGACGCAGATGGTCTCCACGTCGAGAGGAACGCGAGAGCCGTCCACCGCAACCACCACGTGGTCCCGAGCCATCATGACCGCCCGGCTGACGACGGTCCCTGCGTCATCGATGACCGCACCTGGCTGGCTCCGTGGAACGAGCGTTCCGTCGGGATGATAGGCCCGATCCGCGAACGCCTCTGATGCGGTCCGCAGGCCGTGGCGACGGCCGGCCTCGATCGAGTGTGAGCCCGGGAGACCGAACAACATCAGCGATCGATCGACGGACGCCGTCGCGCGGGCGACCGCATCGGCGAGGGCCGCGTCGCGCGCGGCCATGTTGTACAAGGCGCCATGTGGCTTCACGTGCTGAAGGCGGACGTTCTGGGCGGCAGCAATTCCAGCGAGCGCCCCGATCTGATAGACGACCATGTCCTCGACTTCGCGCGCGGTCGCCTGAAGTTCTCTTCTGCCGAACCCTGCCAAATCGGGAAACCCTGGATGAGCTCCGACCGCGGTGCCATGCTCGCGCGCGAGGGCGACCGTGGCACGCATGACGCCCGGATCGCCGGCGTGAAATCCGCACGCGACGTTCGCCGACGTAATCAGAGGCAACACCGCAGGGTCCTGCCCTAGCGTATAGGCCCCAAAGGACTCGCCGACGTCCGCATTCAGGTCAATTCGCATACACGACGGGTTCAAGAACAGCCGTGTAATCCTTCCCACACTGTTGGATGCCGGGAATGACCTGAGAGGCGGATTTCCAGGGGAAAAATCTCGGCATGCTCATTGCGTTAGCAAGCACCGCCAGCCTGTGGTTTACGGCAGGGCGCCGTAAATGCTGGGGGGAGCCAGGCCGGCATTTCAGGATGGGGCACCTTCGGGAGCTCCATCCTGTATTTATTTCAGCGCACATTCCGCCACAGGGCGGCCCCGCAAGACATACGAGGCGGCTAGACTCCAGCGCCCTCCGGGTACTCCAACGCCAGTTTGAGCTCCCGAGCCAACGACTCGACGGTCGTGCCGGCCCTCTTCCACACACCTTCACTCTCGAATCGCAGGTTGCCGATGCGGCGGCCCCACGGGGCGATCACACGGCCGATCGCGCGGAAGTCACTGCGATCGGCGTGCTCTTGATCCAGCCTTCGCACCACGTCCGGCGCCACGCGGATAAACGCGCGTAGTGCCGTGGCCGACTTGATGCTGTACTTGCGGCCGCCCCAGGCTGCACCGAACACGACCGACACCTGCTTGAAGTAATTCACGAAGAATCGCTTGGAGTCCTCGCGGAAGTCCGCGGCCTTTTTCGGACCTCCAAAGGCATCACTGGCAAAGAGGCGCTTCAACTCCTGAGCGATCGGTGCCTGGGCCACCCGGCCATGACCGACGCCGAGCAGCTTGATCTCGCCGCTCAGTGGCGAGTCCTCCTTGTCGTTCAGCGCGCGCACCACATCGTGGGCCGCGGCGAGCGCATCGTCTTTGTACAGCTGACGGCCTGAGAGACTCACCAGATGCGACGCATTGAGGCGCGTGTGCTTGGCGTTGATCGTGACAAACATCTGGACGACGTGATCCTCCGGCAGCCGATCGAAGATGATCGCCGGCACCGTGAACTCTTCGTCCTTGATGTTGTCGATGTCCGCGTGCAGGGCAAGCAAACGATGCTGGCCATCGATAGCACGCAGAATACCCTCACGCTCGGGCACCTTCAGCCGGCCCACAGTCGCGCCTGCTTCGACCGGTTCGAAGGTGAGCTTCTCGTCGCACGAGATGATCACAGCGCCGGCAATCGACGGCAGATCACGAGCCTGACGGCACTGCTCGTAGTACTGGACAAGTTCGTCGATCTTTCGCCTGATGATCTGACGCTGATACGCCTTCTCACTGGAGGCGATGCGGCGCTCGAGCAGATCCCAGTTCACCTTCGACGGCGCTTTCTTGTTGCCGCCTCGGACGGGCTGTCCGGCCTCTCCGTAGCTGAGTACCTCGAATCGAACCAGCTTGTCGATATCTCCCGCAGTCAGTGAAGCCTGATAAAAGCGAACCCCAAACTGCTGCATCCGGATTGCGGCAACGTTAATCATTCAGTTTTAGTCCTGGCAGAGATTACCTCGCGCACAGAAGAGGCGAATTGTATCGGCCTGCCATACCGAATCTCAACCCGTTTCTAGCCGGTGTCAAAAGGAGAGGTTCCAAGCGTCGCCGCCAGGATATTCGTGCTAATCACAGGCGCAACATGGGGTTAGACGCTCTTAGCGGGCGTCTGGTGCCGCCGGGGGTATCGCCGGACCTTTGCCTGATTTTCGTGCAGGAAAGCGCAAGGTGCCCAGGCTGAGCTTGGGCAGGCGATCCTTGACCTTCACCAGGCCGAACAGACACAGGCTGAACAGGGCGAATGCCAGGAGTGCCTGCTCGAGCGACAGCCGGCGATGGATCGCCACGCTCGGGACGCCATAGACCATCTCGACGTGAATCCAGTAGACGAAGAGCGACGCGACTCCAAAGTCCTGAAGCGGTGACCAGCCGCGGAACAAGGCGTTCCAGACATAGGCAAGTGGCAGCGCACCGATCAAGATGCCGAGCCGCAGGAAAAAGAACGTTGGCGAGCTCGTCCAAAAGCTGGTCTCCGGATAGATCGCCGGCAGGAAAGATGTGGCGTAACCGGCAAGAGCCACGACCGGGCCCACGACAGCAAGCGTCGTCATCACACGTCGCTCCTGGTGCGGCGTTCGCGCGGCGTCGAGCCACAGTCCGATCGCGCTGCCTGCAAGCAGGAACCCCGCCCACGGAAAGAGGGTGAAGTTCGTCCGCCCGGGAAATGGCCTGAAGTACCACTCGATGGGGTCGGGCAACACGGCGAGAATCGGCGTGGCGCGGATGAGCGGCGTCAACATCGCTGCGGCCGCGGTCGCAGCGACCAACAGAAACGCGCGCCAGGATGGGCGCCGTCCAATCGTCCAGAGCGCGGCGGCCACGAGCATCGACACACCCATGACGTTGAGGATGTCCACTTTCAGCAGCGCTTGAGGAAGCCCTCCCCCGCTGATCAGCGCCGACTGCAGACGGAACAGAAACGCCAGACCGAAGATCTGCCATCCGCGGCGCCGCGCGCACTCGCCGATCTCGGCGTCGCTGAGCCCCTTGCGGGCGCGCGACCCGGCCGCAAGCACCAGCGCGACACCGGCCAGGAACAGGAATACCGGCGCACCGAAGCCTCCGACGACAATGGCCCACCCGTACACGCCGCGGCTGCGGTCGGCCATGCGGGTCCATGAATCGAGCGTATGCGCCTCGATCATGATCAGCACGGCCATGCCGCGCAGCCAGTCGAGATACTGCCTGCGGTTCACGGGGTGATGTCGAACGATGTCAGAAGCTCGATGTCCTGCCGGAGCGAGTGCCACACCGAGCAGTACTTGTCCCGTGAGAGCGCGATCGCACGCGTGACAGCGTCGGCCGGGACGGCACCCTGAACGTGAAATTCCAGTCGCACCCTCACCAGCCGCGTCGGCGGCTCAGGCGCCCGCTCACCAATGATGTCGGAACGGAAGGCCGTGATCGGGTGGCGACCCTTGCGGAGGATGTCGACGATATCGATCGACATGCAACCGGCCAACGAAATTACCAGGAGTTGCACGGGGGATGGTCCGGCGGCGCTATCGCCATCGACAACAACGGTCGCGCCTCTGCTGACGGCATCGAAGCGCAGATCCCCGGACCAGATCAGCTCAGCGGCGACCGGCGGTTTCGCCATGCAGGCGCGATTGTAGCCCTGACTCGGGCCGTACGACGGCGGGTGATTCCGCGTCGGCAATGAACAGGGTCGGTGCGCCTGAGCCGTCGGTCGCGAGCATCCACACATCCGCGCGTCGAAGCGCGGCGCTGATCGAGTGGCCGACCGCATAGAGGATGTGCCCGTCATCAAGCCATTCGATCTGATCGTCCATATGCCGGGGCTCCGGAAGCACACGGACTTTCCTCGTGGCCAGATCGATCACCGCGGGCTCCCACCACGCATCGAACCCCGATCCGAACTTCTTCTTGAAGGCAATGCGCGTTTCGTCCGGTGACAGCGCCGGGCACTCGACGTCCTCGGCGATGACCTTGATCGTCTTCGCGGCCACATCACCCTCGACCAGATATGTGTAGCCGTCGCTGCCGACCGTGGCATAGAAGCGATGGCCGTCGCGGGTGAACGTCACACCCCAGAAATTGAAATCGGGAGACTGTGCAACCCGCCCGTCCTGCGTCACGGTAAAGGCTTCGAGATCCCCGACGACCCGGCCCGAGCCAACATCGACGATGCGCGTTCGTGTGGACAGGCCGCTCGCCAGATACGAATCACCAGCCACGAAGGCCGTATAGGCGGCGACACGGCCATCTGGCGACACTCGGGTTCGGCTCGGCATGCCAGGCAGATCGAGTGTGTGCGTCACCTCGAGGGCATCGTCGATGAGATAGCCGAGAAAGCCCGCCGGATTGCTCGCGATGGTCAGGCACAGGCCCGCCTTGGCGGTGAAGTGAATACGGCTACAAGGCAGTCGTGTGGTGAGCCGCGTCGTCCGGTCGTCGAGGGACGCGAACGACAAGCGGCCGTAGTCGGGGCCAGGTGCCATGTGTCGGAAGGCAACGTGCGCCCTACGACGAATTGCCGCGAACGCCTGCTCTTGCCAGCTTTCGATCAGATGCGGTGCACCGGCCGACGCATGCGGCGTTTCGGCGCGAACGAGATACAAGTAGATGCCCGACGCAGCCGCGATCACCGCGACGAGCGCCGCGAACATCTTCACGCGAGCGGGCGGAATTGAACCGTTGGTCATGACTGGCCCGTTTCCACAACCCGCGCGTCGGTTTTTCTCAGCGTGGTCGCACTCCAAATGAGCGAGACGACAGTGCCAGCAAGCGCCAGCATCACAACGGCCCGAGGCCCACGCCAGCTCCAGATCACCCCTGCCACCACCGAACCACAGAGACGGGCGAGACTCGTCGCCGTGGTGAGCGCGGCAAGACTGCTGGCTCGCACCTCTGTCCGGGTCACCCCGCTCACCATTGCAACGAGAACGCCATCCGTCGCGGCGTAGTACGCACCGTGCAACAGCAGGCACAGCCCGAGTGTCCACAGGTTGAGTCCAAGCCAGGCCACGCCAGCATAGACGGCGATCATGCAGACCTGGCCCATCAGGAATACCGGCGTGCGCCCGACACGATCGGCCCAGCGGCCAACCGGCGCCGCCAACACGAGGTATGCGCAGGCCGAACCCACGTAAAGCAGCGGAATCGTCTCAGGTCCGCCTCCCCGGCGTGACTGCAGGAGCAGATACAGGAACGCATCGCTGACGACGACGAAGCTGGCCAGCGCCGCGGCGATCGTGATCGCTCTGAAGTCGCGATGGCGAACGAGCGCCCGGATGTCGATCGGAATGCGCTCGGCGGGCGCACTCTCAGTCTCACGTCGATCGTCGACCAGCAGCACCAGGACGCCGATGCCGATCAGGGCGATCGCGAAGCTGAGCACAAATATCGCGTCGAACCGTCCCGGCACAAACGCCAGGATCGCGTACGCCAGGAGAGGGCCGACAACGACGCCGACGGTATCCATCGCGCGATGAACGCCGAAAGCCGTCGCGAGATGCTGACGGCGTGTGGCCAAGGAGATCATCGCGTCGCGAGGGGCGCTGCGAATGCCTTTGCCGACGCGGTCAGCCGAAATGATCGCGGCAAACACAACGCAGGCGCTGCCGGCCGCGAGAAGACCAAGCTTGCAGATCGCCGAGAGTCCATAGCCGCCGGCGGCGACCAGCTTGTGCTGACGCCATCGGTCAGCAGCGATCCCGCTGGCCAGACGCGCCACCGCGGTCACTCCCTGGTACAACCCGTCGATGAGACCGAACTGAACGGGAGAAAGCTGGAGGTGGACGAACAGGTACAGCGGCAGGATGCTCGAGACCATCTCGGACGAAATGTCCGTGAAGAGGCTGACGAATCCGAGCAGCCAGACGGTTCGTGCGACGACTGGATTGGAGCCGCGCCGTGCTCGTGCGGCTAGGAATCCCCGGAGAGCGGCAACATCGAGTTGGTACACGTGTGTCTGTCCACCTCGGCGGGACAGGCAAGGGTAGCAGGACGCGCCGCTTAACGCGCAGCGGTCTGCTGCATTGAAACGGCGCCTCTCTTCGATCCGAAGAGCCCGGCGAACGCCAGCCAGGCGAGCGGCAACGCCAGCAGCAGATAGCTCAAGAACTGGCCGTAACGACCGTCCGGTCCATACGGCTCGGTGGCCCAGTGCAGCGGCTCGCTGTACGGAAAGATGTTCGCCTCGGTGAGCTCGTGGAACCCATAGATCAGCAACTGGAGGACGAAGACCGCGAGGAAGAGCGCTGTGACCTGGAAGAACAGCGCCAGATTCACCCGATGGCCATAGCGTGACCAGAGCCAGGCCACGAAGGCGGCGCAGATGGTGCCAGCGACGGCGCCAGCGAGGATGTTCGTGCCGGACTCCTGAAACAACAGCGTGCCCATGAGCAGCGCCGTCTCCATGCCTTCGCGCGTAATCATCAGAAGTGTGAACAGGAACACCCCGATCAGAGCCTTGGTGCCGACCTTCAACGCAGACGACTCGAGATGCCGCTCGATGTCCTTCTTCATTCGCTTCGCGTGGCGCCACATGTGGACGATGAGCGAGGACACGAGCACGGCGGCGGTCAACGCGAGCACGCCTTCCCAGAGCGCTTGATTGTTTGCGCGCTGAAACAACATCGCCGCGCCGATGCTGAGGAGCATCGCAACGCCGATGCCCCAATGCACCGCCGACACGAGCTGCGGGCGGCCGGTCTTCCGCAGATAGGCGAGGCTGATGGCGACGATCAGGAAGGCTTCCAATCCTTCCCGCAACGTGATGATGAAAGCCTGCAGCATGGAAATCCCCAGTAAGTTGAGATCGAGTCTCAGTCTACCCCAACTCACAACTTACAAGGCAAGCCCCTGGATTCCCGGGGAAAGACGAATCCCAACGACCTCGTCGGCCGCTTGGGAGTTGGGTGTTTGGGGACGTGCGAGCTGAGGTGGGCCGGCGTCAGCCGGCCCGTGAAACTGTCACGCGGGGGCTAAAGCCCCCGCTCTACCGCTTGATGGGATCTACTGCTTGATGGGAATCGTCCAGAAATAGACCGTGCGCCCGTTGACGTTCAGCGTTTCGAGCGGCTTCGAGTCGCCCATGTCGAACGCATGCGAGACGATGCGAGTGCCTGGCTTGAGCTGCTTGTTCAGGATCGGCAGGAGCTTGAGGTTGAGCGACGGCAGGAGATACAGCGTGACGACTGTCGCTTCGCTGATGTCGGTCGTGAAAAGGTCCTGATTCAGGAACTTCACACGATCTCCGACGGCGGCGGTCTTCAAGTTCTCCGTGGCTTCGCGGATGCGCTGCGGATCGATGTCGATGCCGACACCGCGCGCGCCGTAGGTCTTGGCCGCGGTGATCGGAATGCGGCCATCGCCCGAGCCAAGGTCATACACCACGTCGTTCTTGGTCACCTTCGCCAGTTTGAGCATCGCATCCACGACCTCTTGCGGGGTCGGAACGAAGATGACGTCCGGCGTGCGAAGCGGCGTCTGGGCCAAGGCGGGCGAGACGAGGGCAGCGAGAATCGCCAGAGTGAGGACGAAGCTGCGAACGGTCATGTGCCTCCTTCATGAGTCCAGGAAAAGCCGATTATATGTGCAAGGTTCGGAACTTGGCTATGCTCTCCCCGTGGCGGTCGTGGTTCAGAAATACGGCGGAAGCAGCGTGGCCGATGTGCAGAAGCTGCGTTCGGTGGCCGAGCGCGTCATGCGGACGCGACAGCTGGGCCATGACGTCGTGGTTGTGGTGTCGGCGATGGGTGACACCACGGATGAACTGCTGGCGATGGCCAAGCAGGTATCGCCCAACCCCGACCGCAGGGAGCTGGACATGCTCCTGTCCGCCGGCGAGCGCATTTCAATGGCCTTGCTCTCGATGGCCATCCGCGAACGCGGCGGCGATGCGATCAGTTTCACCGGCAGTCAGTCCGGCATCATCACCAACGATCGCCACATTGACGCGCGCATCATCGAGGTCCGTCCGTTTCGCGTGCAGGACGAGCTCTCTCGCGGCAAGGTCGTCGTCATCGCCGGCTATCAGGGCGTGTCGTACAAGAAGGAGATCACGACCCTCGGTCGCGGGGGCAGCGATACCACGGCCGTCGCGATGGCCGCGGCACTCGACGCGGAGTACTGCGAGATTTGTTCGGACGTGGACGGCGTCTACTCGGCCGACCCGCGCGTCGTGCCGGACGCGCGCCGGATAGGCACGCTGTCGTATGAGGAAACGCAGGAGATGGCCGAGGCCGGCGCGAAGGTGCTGAACGCGCAGGCCGTGGAGTTTGCCAAGGACAAGGGCATCGCCATCTATGCCCGCGCCACTGAAGGGCCGCTCCCCGGCCCCAACCCGTCGAGCGACGGCACGGTCGTTCGACGAAGCCCACCCCGCATGCCTGGGACCGTCGTCGGCGTGGCCAGCGAGAAAGACATCGTGGTGCTTGACGGTGACGGGCCTCCGGGCGAGCTGCTGGCCGTCCTCGCCGATCGTGGAGTGGCGGGTAAACAGCTTCACGTCTTCGGCGACCACACCACCGTGGCGATCTCGCGGGAGAATCTTCACGACGAGGACCGGTTGCGAGAGGCCCTGACGACGCAACTTGGCGGCCGGGCGCGTCTCATCGACGGCCTCGCCGCCGTGAGCATCGTGGGTGCCGGCATCAATGCCACCTACAACAACGTGCGCGCCGGGATGGCCACGCTCGCCGGCCTCGGGATTGTGCCGGCTGGCGTCGCCACGTCGTCGTTTCGTGTCACCTGGATGGTTCCGCGTGAGCGCGCGGCAGATGTCGTGCGCGCGCTGCACGCGCGCTTCATCGAGTCGCCGCGTCCGCTACTGCCGTCGGAATGAACTGGCTGGTCGCCGATCGCCGCCAGCTATCGGGCCGGCGGCGTCAGGTTATCGGCTGCTGCTGTACGGCAGCCGTGCGCGGCGTGAGCGGAAGTCGGGCTCGGCGCCGGTCAAGCGGCTCCACAGCACGCGGCTTGGCTGGGTCACAAACGCGTGCCAGGCCGGCTTGGGCGCGACGTCGCTCGTCTGATCGCTCGCCCGTCGCCCCTCGGGGTGTCCGAACTCGTCGCGATATTCCGACGGCGAGGCCACGATGGCGGCGATCTCCTGAATCGTCGCGCCCGCACGACGGTCGCCCTGTGGAAAGAGGCGGCAGAACTCGTCGACGGTATCGACGGGATCGAGATCCACGGCCAACGCGTACGTGCGAACCCACGCGCGCGAGTACAGACCGCGCGGCCATTCTGACAAGTCGTTGTTTTCGAACGCGGCGACGATCTCGGGCTTGATGCGCAGCATTTCCGCGATCTGCTCAATCGAGACTCGAGCCCGCATTCGCTGCCTTCGAAGGCGTGTGACGAACGTTTCTTGAGGGTTCATGTGGTCTCCGGATGTGACTGGGTAGCTGGAGCAATTCCCAGGCCCAGCTGGCCGGCAGACCGTCGTTCGCGCTTGTGGCTGAGTTCAGAAGACTTAGCAAAAACAGACGAAACCGTGATCGGTAAATCCTGCCCTGGAACGACACCCGAGGTTACACATTTCCTGCCTCTGGTCCGATGTCTGAGGAAGTGGGACGCCCTATTCGAGCGGCGGTACCGTGCCGGAGAGGAATGACGCGAGCCGTGCGGGGTCGAACTGCAGGCCGGTGTAGAAAGGCCCGAACTCGGCAAACTTCGCGCTGGCTTCATCGAAGCGCATTTCGTAAATCAGTTTCTTGAACACCAGCGGATCCTGCGCAAACAGATCGACGCCCCATTCCCAGTCGTCATACCCGATGGAGCCCGAGATCACCTGTGTCACCTTGCCGGTGTAGTGGCGTCCGATCATGCCGTGCTCGCGCATCATCGCGGCGCGACGCTCGAAGGTCTCTGCGTACCAGTTCTGAGTTTCACCCCGCCGCTTGTTCATCGGATAGAAGCACACGTAGCGCGACTTCGGGATCTCCATGAAGAGGCGTCCCATCACCCGCTGCCGCTGCGACTCCATCTCGGCGTCGAAGGCGGAATCGAATTCCTCGCTGCCCGGTTTGTGCTTGGCGCCAAGCTGCTCGTGAATCTTGGCGGTCATCTCGTACATGCCCAGCTCCACGATCGAGACGTATGACGAGGTCGCCTCGAGATGATCGTGGAGCTCGGTGCGAGACAGCGCGAGCTGCGCCTGCCCGAGCGGCTCGAACCCGCGCCGGAAGCAGATGAACATCAGGTCGCCTTTGTGACCGAGAAGCTGGATCGCCGCGGTGGAGCCGGCATCCGGCACGGCCAGCGCCCGAATCGCTTCGTCCGCCATGCGCTGTACGTCGGGGGCGGATGCCGATCGCAGGCGATCCCACCTGACGCGGTACATCAGATGGAGCACACTCCACCCCTCGAGAGATTCGGGAACAAACGGGTTGTGCATTACTGCATTCTAGACGGGACTCGGGATTCGGGATTCGGGATTCGGGACTCGGGACTCGGGACTCGGGACTCGGGACTCGGGGATTTCGAGTCCCGGATCCCGGATCCCGGATCCCGGATCCCGGATCCCGGATCCCGGATTCCGGAATTATGGCTCGGTCGCCGGCCTCGCAGTTGGTGCGTGGACTCGCGGCGGTTGGGCCTCGCCCTTCGAGCGGAACAGCTTTGCGGCCAGCCAGTCGCGTGAGTCCGCCAGAATCTCGTACACCGTCGGGATGACCAGCAGCGTCAGCAGCGTGGACGTGATCACACCGCCGATGACGGTGATTCCGAGCGGCGCGCGGAAGTCACCGCCTTCGCCGCCACCCATGGCCACCGGGATCATGCCGGCCACCAGGGCGAATGTCGTCATCAGGATCGGGCGCAGGCGGACCCGTCCCGCCTGAATCAGCGCCTCACGCCGGTCCATCCCTTTTTCCTCGGACCACTTCGCAAAGTCGATGAGCAGGATGGCGTTCTTGGCCACGATTCCCACGAGCAGGATCACGCCGATCATGCTCATGATGTTCAGCGACTCTCCGGTGATGACCAGCGCCAGCATCACCCCGATGAGCGAGAGTGGCAGCGACAGCATGATCGAGAACGGCTCGAGGAAGGACCCGAACTGCACCACGAGCACGAAGTACATCAGCATGATCGCCACGCCAATCGCGACGAACATCTGCGTGAAGATCTCGACCTGGTCCTTCGTTTCACCACCCTGGCTCAAGCCATAGCCCGGCGGGAATTGAATGGACTTGTCGACGCGGGCCATGACGTCGCCCACGACGTCCGACAGCGGCCGATTCTCGGTGTTGGCCTCCACGGTGATCACCCGATCGCGATCGAGGTGGTCGATGCGCGCCGGACCAATCGCCGGCGTGATGCGCGCCACCTGACCGAGGGGAATGCTGGCACCGGGATTGTCCGGCCCGCCGACTGGCAGCGGCAGGGACTCGAGGTCTCCAACCACGGACCGCGACTCGGGCGCGAGACGAATCGTCACGTCACGCGTCTCGCCAGACGGATCAATCCAGTCGCCGACGTCGATGCCGGCAAAGGCCGGCCGCAGGGCCTGAGCCACCTGACCGACGGTGACCCCAAGGGAACCCGCTAGCCCGCGATCGAGCTGCACGTCGAGCTCCGGCTTCTGCCCCTTCGTCGAGAGCGAGATGTCCACAGCCCCGGGCACCTGACGCAACTCGTTGGCCACCGCCTGTGCCAGCCGTGTCAGCTCGCTCGCATCGGTGCCGTGCACCTGCAACTGAATCTGCTTCTCCCCGGGGTTGAACCCGGTACTCAGCGACACGCTGACGCCCCCGAGCTTCACCAGTGACGATCGCATATCGGCCACCACCATCGCCTGGCTTCTCGCGCGTTCACTCTTGGGCTTGAGCTTCACGAATACGATGCCCTCGTCTACCGCGTCGCCCTGCCCACCGACGGTGCTGTAGGTGTAGGCCACTTCCGGGCGCTCGCGCGCCACGCGGGCAATTTCCTGAGCCTTCAAACGTGTGTAGGCCAGATTGGATCCGGGCGGCGTCTCGATGTCGATCGAGAACTCGGATTCATCCATCTCCGGTACGAAGCCCGCACCCACCACGCCGAGCACGGGTAGCGCGAGCGCGCCCACGAAGCTGGCGACGGCCAGGCCCACCATCGACCACCGGTGATCGAGCGCCCAGGCGATCACGCGCTTGTAGCCCTCCGCCCGGCGATCGAACCAGAGGTTGAACCGGCCCAGCAGCCGCGACAGGAACGGACGCTGCGCGAGTGGCGCGTGAGGATCGGGCCAATACGCGGAGAGCATCGGGTCAAGGGAGAACGACACAAACAGCGAGACGAGCACCGACGAGACGATCGTCAGCCCGAACGGCTTGAACCACTGGCCGGCGATACCGCCAAGAAACGCAATCGGAATGAAGACCACGACAATCGACAGCGTGGTCGCCGTCACCGCGAGGCCGATTTCGTCGGTGCCCTCGAACGACGCCTTGAGATGGTCCTTCCCCATCTCCACGTGCCGCACGATGTTCTCCCGCACGACGATTGCGTCGTCGATGAGAATGCCGATCGCCAGCGACAGGCCAAGGAGCGACATCGTGTTCAGCGTGAACCCGAACGCCCACACCGCCACGAACGAGGCGAGCACCGAGACGGGCAACGCCAGGCCGGTGATCACGGTCGAGCGCCAGGAGTTGAGGAAGAGAAAGACCACGGCAACGGTCAGGGCCGCGCCCTCGAGCAGCGCCTCCTGCACACCGCGCACCGAGCTCTGCACGCGAACGCCCGAGTCGGTGACGACCCGCAGTCTCACGCCAGCGGGCAGCGTCTGCTGAATCTCGGCGACACGACGGCGGACTTCGTCCGCCACCGCCGTCGTGCTGAAGCCACTCGACTTGAGGATATCGATACCGACCGCCTCTTCGTTGTTGTAGAGCGCGGAAGACCTCGGCTCCTCCGTCGCATCACGCACGTCGGCCAGGTCTCCAAGGCGCACGACACGGCCCTGGGACTGGGAGACGGTGAGCTGCTTGAAGTCCGACGGCGACTCGAGCCGTCCCTTCAGCCGGATGGTGCGCTCATCCATCTGGCCTTCGAGACGCCCGACCGGCGAGGCAAGATTCTGCGCCTGCAGGGCCTGCACGACCTGCGCGACGCTGACGCCGGCCGCCTGAAGGTCGCGCGGCCGGATCTCCACCACGAGCTCCCGCTCGATGGCGCCCAGCAGATTCACCGACGCGACACCGGTGATCGCGCGCAGCCGTCTGGTGATTCCAGGATCGACGATCCGTGTCAGCTCGGCGCCGGTCAGGCCCGCCGACGACAACGTGAGCGAGGCGATGGGCCGGTCCGCGGGATCGAACTGCGTGAGGATTGGCTCCTCCATCTCGAACGGCAGGTCGTTGCGAATGCCCGAGAGCTTGTCGCGAATCTCCTGCGTCGCCACGCGCGGGTCCTTCGAGAAGTCGAACTCGACGATGATGTTGGCGAAGCCATCGAAGGAGTTCGAGCGCATCCGGTCGATGCCGCTGATGCCGGCGATCTCTTCCTCGATCGGATCGATGACCTCACGCTCGACGACATCCGGGGATGCGCCAGGGTACGGAATCGCGACCACCACCACCGGGGCATCGATTTCCGGGTACTCGTCGGTATCGAGCTGCAGCAGGGCGACGATGCCGAACACCACGAGCATCAGCATCGCGACGACGGTCAGGACGGGACGTGTGATGGCGGTATCTGAAATGAACATGGTCAGTAACTCAAAGCTCAAAGCTCAAAACTCAAACACTGCATGACTCAAACATTGTTTGAGTTTTGCGTTTTGAGTCTTGAGTTATTTCGTCGTGCTCACTTTGACCGGCGTCCCCGGCGTGATGCCCTGCGCCGCGCCGCGCAACAGCACGTCGCCTTCGTTCACGCCTGAGGCAACGTTCACGCGCTCGGACCGAGGGTCACGCAAACCGAGGGTCACGGCGACGCGCTCGGTCTTGCCATCGGTGACGCGCAGGACCCACGCCATGGACGCGTCCGTCGTGTTCACCGCGTTGGACGGCACGACGAGTCCCGTCACGGACTGGCTCACGACCCGGCCTTCGGCAAAGAGGCCCGCGACGACCCGGCCGCCCTCGTTGGGAATCGACACGTAGATCGGCACCTGCCTCGTCGTCGCGTCCGCCTGCGGAGCGATTCGCTCAATTCTCCCTTGGAAAGGCCTGTCGTACCCACGAACCGTGAACTCAACGGTGGCGCCAACCCGAAGCGCCTGGAGATCATCTGACGGCACCGAGGCCTCGAGACGCATGGACGAGGGAACGATGATGGTGAAGAGCTCGGTGCCCGGGCTGACAACGTCACCGGCATTCACCGTCCGCTTCGACACGATGCCGGAAAACGGGGCACGGATCACCGTGTCTCCGAGAGACCGCTCGGCGCTGGCGAGGCGCGACTTGGCGTCGGCGAGCTGGGCTTCGGCCGCGCTCACCGTGTTACGCGCCACGTCGACATCACGGGTGGCGAGCGCGCCCGCGGCGGCGAGCTTCTCCGTTCGCTCGGCCTCGCGCCGGGCGACCGTGAGCTGGTTCTCCGCGGAGCGGACCGCCGACTGGGCCGACTGTTTCGCGTCTTCCAGCGTGCGCGTCTCGATGCGTCCGAGCACAGCGCCCTGCTGAACGGCCTGCGCTTCGAGCACGTTCACTTCGAGCATCGACCCGCCCAGCTCCGCGCGGACGTTCGCTTCACGCTCCGGCTTCAGCTCGCCGGATACGATCGGACCCACGATGACTGTGCCGTTCATCACCGTCACCACGTTCTCGGACCCGATCTGCACGACAGCAGCCGCCGCGTCCGGACTCTTCTCCGCTTCTGCTCCACACGACGTCATGACCAGGGCGAGACCGATGATGCCGAGAGCAGACACAGAACGCTTTGCACTTTCAACTTCACACTTCACACGTGCTCCCATGATCCTCATTGAATCCCCTGTGGCTGAATACCCTGCGCCGATGCGTTCCTGAACTGGCTGCCGGCCGCTGGTGACGGCGCCGGCGCCTGAGGCGTCGGCTGCGCTGCGCGTGCGGCGGCGACGCCGGCCCCGCCGACCGGCAGATCCGGAAGCAGCGCCACGCGAGCGCGTGCCACCTGTAAGTCGCGCGCCGCCTGGGTGCGATTGGCCTCGGCCTGCTGGAGCAGCAGGCGCGAATCCGACAACTCGAGCTGCGTGGACACACCGTTGGTGAAGCGGACGTTGGCGATCTGATACGCGCGCTGCGCCTGCTCGATCGTGCCTGCACTCGCTTCCCAGGCCGCCCGCGCGGCAATCAACTCCGCCCACGCGGAACGCGTATCGAGCGCCGCCAGCTCCTCGACCTGCTGTCTCTGGGCGCGCGCCTGCTCCAACTCCGCCTGCGCCACGGCTTCGTCGCCTCGCTGCCGGCCACCAGTCAGGATCGGCACGCTCATGCTGGCGCCCACCGTCCAATTCGTCCGATTGAACGTGGGAAAAACACCTTCGGGATACGCGATGCGACTCAAGGTCGATGTCAACGAGAGGCTCGGCTTGCGCTGTGCCTCCACCAGCCGCATGGATGCTTCGCGCAGCTTCACGGTGGCCCCCGCTTCCGCCACCGCTGTCCGCTCGGGCAAGGTCGCGTTGACCTGCAGCGAGACCGTCGCGGTGTCTGCCGGGCGTAGCGTCCGCTCGACCGCCGCGACACGCTCGGCAAATACAGGTGGCGGCACGAGCGTCTCGTCACCGAGCGCGTCGGCGAGTTGCAGCGGATAGTCGGCGGGCAGTTCCAGCAGCTGTTTCAGGCGCAGCAAGGCGATGTCACGATTGGCCCGCTGGCGAATCAGGACAGGTGACTGGTTGTCCCGCGTGACGCGCGCGCGCAAGACCTCGAACTCTGGCTGCGTCCCGGCCTCGAATCCCGCTTGCGTCTGCTTCAACGTGGCGCCGGCCTGTTCGAGGGTCGCGTTGGCGATCGTCACCAGTCGCTCGCTGAGCACGGCGTCGTAATACGCCTGCGTCACATCGAACAGCAGTTGCCCGCGCGCGGTGGTCAGCGCCAGAGTCGCCGATTCATGCCCGACGGCAGCGACGTCTTCTTGCGCGCCGATTCGTCCTCCCGAGTACAGGTTCTGCGAGAACGACAGCGTCGCGCGCCAGGTGTTCTTGCGGCCAAACGGCAGATCCGAGAGCCCGCCGGAGTCCGAGCCGGTACTACCGAAGAAGCCGCCGCCGACCGCACCGCAGTCGATCGCGCGTTCGATCTCGGTGACGCGCGCGTCGATCGACGCCAGCGGATTCGAGGAGAAGGGTGGACACGAGGGCCCCGACCCTCCACTGTCGAACACACCCGAGAACTCGGACGCCAGAGCGCGGTCGTAGCTCGCCGCCGCCGAGAGCTGAGGCAGGGCGTCGCTGTGCGCGCGCACCTGGTCGCCTTCGGCGCGCCGGACGCCGGCACGGGCAATCGCCACCGTTTCGCTCCGCGGTTCGGCCAGCGCAAGTACTTGCTCGAGTGTGAGCGGTCCCGCGGGCACCGCAGGAGGTGTCTGAGCACCGAGAGGTGCAGTTGTCAGGACGAACAGCCACACAGCTGCCGCACCTCGCAGAGGCATCCGTCGTCGATCGCGCATTGCTTTGCTCAGTCCTTCCGGTGGTGAACCACGTGCAGAATGTTGAGACGCCTTGGCCCGCACAAACGACCCGGGCGCGTCGATGCGGCCTATTCCCGCCTCCCCTGTGATGACGGTGCCAACCTCGCTGTTGTTCGGCGACGGCGGCGCTTCGGGCGCGCATCCTCAGGGACCAGTGGTGACTGCGTTTGAAGCCAGACCACGTGCTCAGCCGCCAGCGTCAGCGCGCGCGACAGATAGTCAACGACGACCGCCAACTGCCGGTCGCCATACTCTTCGTTGAGTCGTGTCACGGCAACGGCAAGGGGCCCATAGAGGAGCTCGATCTGGCGCAGGCGGTCTGGCAGTGCCTCCACCAGCACGCAGCGCCGGTCTTCGGTGGCGCGCAGCCGCTTGGCGAAGCCGGCCCCCTCGAGCCGATCAATCACCGCCGTCATCGCACCAGTGGTCAGGCCGGTGTGGACAGCCAGACGTCCCGCGGACGTCGGCCCCGCCAAGCCAAGCAGATCGAGACACTCGAGGTCGGTGGAGTTCAGCCCGACGAGCTTGGCGACCGTGTCGCTCATCAGGACCGACTGGGCTCCGACTTTGCGGAGCGTCTCATCGAGCGCCTTCAGCAAGTCGGCGCGGGGCGGAATGGATTTCGGCACGATAGTAACAATCTCGCACTACAAGTATCTTTCATGTCAAGATACTTGCCGCAAGAGCCACTATTGATGTAAGCGCTTTTCGACTTCGGGCAGCACCACCTCGGACGGCCCCTGAATCGCGAGATCGACGATGCCCGAGGCAGGGGACGGGTCCAGATTGATCTCCGCCGTGAACGCGCCGAGACGTTTGGCTTCGTGAACGAGGCCGGCCGCGGGATAGACGACCGACGAAGTGCCGACGGTCAGAAATACGTCGCACGCGCACGCGTCGAGCGCGGCGTTGACGTCGTCGGGATGCAGGGCTTCCCCGAACCAGACGACCCCAGGCCGCGCCAATCCTCCACAGCGAGGGCAGCGGGGCGGCAACTGGGCAAAGGGCGCCTGCTCGTCGTGCCAGGGCCCCTCGCCGCACTCGTCCCAGCACGCCAGGTCCCAGAGGGATCCGTGCAGCCGTATCAGGCCAGATGTCCCGGCGCGGAGGTGGAGATCGTCAACGTTCTGCGTGATGACCCGGCACGTCTCCATGCGCGCCGACCACCAGGCGATGACGTCGTGCCCGGCGTTGGGCTGGGACGCGGCGACGGTCTCGCGGCGCCAGGCGTACCACTCCCACACGAGCTGCGGATCGCGCCGGAATGCCCCGGGGGTTGCGAGGTCCTCCGCGCGAAACTGTCGCCACAATCCCGCGGCGCCGCGAAACGTCGGCACGCCGCTCGCCGCCGACACGCCGGCTCCGGTCAGGACCGTCACCCGCGATGCATGGCGCACGCGGTCGGCCAGCGCGTCGAGGGCCCCGTCAACACTCACTGGGGGGATCCTAACGCGAGCGGAGCCGCATGCGGTGCCGTCAAATCTCGCTCAATGCCTGGACTTCACACAGATACCTGTCCTACCATCCGGGCCAGTCAGTAATGGGAGATGTCAGCGTGAAAATCCGAACTCGTCTCATGAGCGCTGCGGTTGCGGCCTTTGTGGCTGCGGCGGCGGTATCGGTCGGTGTACAAGGGCAGGCCCCGGCGACGCCGGCGTCCGGCTACATCACCGGCGTCGTCCAGGGTGAGGCCGGGCCCGAGGCCGGCGTCTGGGTCATCGCCGAGACCAAAACCCTTCCGACCAACTTCATCAAGATCGTCGTCACGGACGATCGCGGACGGTTCATGGTGCCGGAGCTGCCGAGCGCCACCTACAGCGTCTGGGTCCGCGGCTACGGGATCGTTGATTCGCAGCCGCAACAGTTGAAGCCCGGCACCGCCTCGGTCACGCTGCGCGCCACGACCGCGAAGACGCCGCAGGAAGCCGCGAAAGTCTACCCAGGCAACTACTGGCTCTCCCTGCTCGAACCGCCGGCCGCGAAGGAGTTTCCGGGAACGGGCGCTCAGGGCAACGGCCTCGGCGAGCGAATGGTGTCGCAGAACCACTGGATCAACTCGCTGAAGTCGGACTGCAACTTCTGCCATCAGCTCGGGAATCAGCTCACTCGCAACGTTGACCATGTGCTCAAGGCGAAGCCGGAGCTGAAGACCCACGCCGAGGCATGGGAGTGGCGGCTCGGCACAGGCGTGCGCGGCACGTCGATGTACGGTGTCCTCGGTTCTCAGGGTCAGACTCGATCTCTGAAGGTGTACGCGGATTGGACCGAGCGCGTCGCGAAGGGCGAGGTGCCGCCGGCGCCGGCGCGACCGAGTGGTGTCGAACGGAACCTCGTGCTGACGCTCTGGGATGTCGGCGACGACCACTCGTTCATGCACGACCTGGCCTCGACCGACAAGAATCGACCGACGGTGAACCCGAACGGGGCGATCTACGCCGTGTCCGCCGGGCACGGGTCGCTCGTCGTGCTCGATCCGCGCACGAATTCGAGCGACGAGATCGAGATCCCGACCCGCACGCCGCGCGCCGAGGTGCCATCACGTTTCCCGAGGCCGAATCGCCCGTCGCTGTGGTGGGGCGACACGCACCTGTGGGCAAACCCGCCGTACAACCCGGCCGATCCGCACAACCCGATGCTCGACAGCAAGGGCCGCGTGTGGATGACGTCGAAGATACGCCCCAACGCCGACCCGAGCTGGTGCTACGACCCGGCGAACAAGTTCGCCGCGTGGTTCCCGCTGCGCAACAGCGGCCGGCAGGCGTCGTACTTCGATCCGAGGACGAAGCAGTTCGTGCTCATCGACACCTGCTACGCCACGCACCACCTGCAGTTCGATAACGATGCGAACGAAACGGTCTACTTCAACGAGCTGTCCGGACCGATCGTTGGTTGGATCGACACCAAGGTCTACGACGAGACGAAGGACGAGCAGAAAGCCGTCGGCTGGTGCGGACAGGTCGTCGATACCAACGGCGATGGACGCATCACCGCTCCGCCATGGAATCGCATCACGGCTCGCGGCGAATCGCTCCTCTACTCGGGTGACACGACGGGGACGCCGGCGGCAGGCGGCCGGCCAGCGGGCGCCGGTCCCGTTGCGGGTGCCGGCGGCGGACCCGACGGCAAACTCGACACGATGGTGAGCTACAGCCTCTACGGCGTGATCCCGAGCCCGGTGGACAACTCGATCTGGGGCGTAGCGGAGCGCTATCCGGGTTATCTCGTTCGTGTCGATCGCGGGAACAACCCCCCGCAGTCGTGCATGACGGAGATCTATAAAGTGCCCGAGCCGGGCTTCGATCCGCGCGGCGTGGACATCGACACCAACGGCGTCGTGTGGACGGCGCTCGCGGCGAGCAGCCATCTGGCCAGCTTCGATCGCCGCAAGTGCAAGGCGATCACGGGCCCGCGCAAGGTTGACGGCAGCGAGTGCGCCGAAGGCTGGACGCTGTATCAGACGACCGGGCCGAAGCTGAAAGGCACGAACGTTCCGGCCGACTTCCACTATTACAACTGGGTGGATCAACACAACATTCTTGGACTCGGCACCAACAAGCCGATAGCCACCGGGTCGAACTCCGACTCGCTGCTCGTGCTCGATCCGCAGACGCGCCAGTGGACCACGCTGCGTGTTCCGTATCCGATGGGCTTCTACTCCCGCGGCCTCGACGGTCGCATCGACAACCCGAATGGCGGCTGGAAAGGCCGTGCGCTCTACGCGAACTACGGCACGCACTTCGTCTGGCATATCGAGGGCGGGAAGGGTACGAAGGGCAAGGTGGTGAAATTCCAGCTGCGGCCCGATCCGCTGGCGAACTAAAGCGGGTCCTCCACGCCCGATGATGATGAATGCGATTCTGGCATTGCTGTTGTTGCTTCAGGCGACAACAGCAGCGCGGCCGGGCGTCGTGACGGGACAGTTGCAGACGCGCGAAGGTGCGCCGGCTGCAGCCGTTCGTATCTCGGCTCTGCCGGCGCCGCCGGTGAGCATCCTGCCGTCCGACGGTCAGAACTACTTCGCGACAACGACCCCTGCGAGCACGGCGCTGACCGACGCGCAGGGGCGCTATCGCCTCACCAACCTCGCGCCTGGCCGGTACTTGATCGTCGCCAGCGCGTTCGGCTATCCGACATTTCATCCTGGAACGACGAGCGCTGACCGCGCCACGGCCGTCGCCGTTGCCGCCGACTCGCCTGCTGACGGCGTCGACTTCACGGTCGTGATGCCGCCGGGCGGGCGTGTCAGCGGCCGGGTCAGCACGCCGCCAACGACCAGCGGACAGGAGAAGGCGATCCTCTCGGGTCTCGCGTTGGGCGAGCTGCTCGAGACTCCGGTCGGATCGGACGGGTCGTTCAGCTTCGGCCATCTTCCGAAGGGCGTGTATCTCCTCAGTCTGTTCCCGACGCCCCCAGGCATGCCGTCGCACGTATTTCAGGTCGGCGAGACCGACACGCGCCTGGATCTCGTGCGGCCGACGCTGCGCCGCGTCTCGGGGCGCCTCGTCGCGCAGACAGGCTCACTGCCCCGAGTGCTGCTCGGCTTTTCCACGGAACGAAGTTATGTGACGGCGGACGTCAGAGCGGACGGGACGTTCAGCGCTCAGCTGCAACCGGCCCGTCACACCATCGAGCTCGGAGGGCTGACTGCCGGCTATTCGCTGGCGTCCGCTCGCCTCGATGCCCAGGACGTGTCGAAGGGTCTTGAGGTCGGCGCAGGAGACATCGCCGGGCTCGTAATCACCGTGGCTCCTCCTGCCCATCGCTGACGGGAACGTAGGCCGGGTCCTGTTCTTTGGACCCGGCCGGGCCCCAGGCGGGTCTACACAACAAGACCCGCCCTACGTCCCGCGACGAGCCACCAGCTAATCGGGCATGAGCGCAAACGTCCACACGGAGCCCCCGGTCGGCACCTTGCCGGCCGCATAGCGATTCGCGAGACCGCCGCCAAGCCCCGACGCCACGGTCACATACTGCCGCCCCTTGTGTGTGTAGGTGATCGCCGTCGAATTGATGCTCGATCCTGTCTTGAACTGCCACAGTGTCTTGCCGGTCGCTTCGTCGAGCGCGAGGAGCTCACCGGTCAATCTGCCGGTGAACACCAGCCCGCCACCAGTGGCCAGCATGCCGGCCGAGCTCGGCAGATCGGTCAACGGGACCTCCCACTTCTTCTCGCCCGTCAGGGGATTGATCGCGGCGAAGTGACCGAGCACGTCGCCCGGCTTGACGTCCGGGAGCCGGCTGGTCACGCCGGTGGAAGGCGCGCCAACGACTTGTAGGGTCGTCGGCGGCGTGAGCTTCTGGATGCGCGGCAGGTTCCACGTCGACGCATAGACGAGGCCCGTGCTCGGATTGAACGCGATCGGCACGGCGTTCGTGCCACGCGACGGCCAGATCTCGACTTCCTCACCTGTCAGGAATCGCTTGTAGACATCGGTCAACACCGGCCGACCAGTCGCAAGGTCGATGCGGCTGGCCCAATTGACTTTGACGTAGGGATGCGCGGCGACCAGCCGGCAATTGGTGCGGTCCACCACGTACAGGAAGCCATTCTTGTTTGGCTGGATCATCACCTTCCGCGGCTGGCCGCCAACCTGGATATCCGCGAGCACATGTTCGTCGGCGCCGTCCACGTCGTACACGTCGTTGGGCGTGTACTGGAAGTGACAGACCAACTCCCCCGTCTTCGGGCGGATCGCAAGCACGCTGGACGTGAACAAACTGTCCAGACCCTCACGAGGCCCGGGGTCGTACGGCTCGGCGTTACCCGTGCCCCAATACACAAGATCGAGCTGCGGATCGTACGAACCGGATCGCCATGTGGGGCCCCCGCCGGACTTCCAGGCGTCACTGTTCTTGGGCCATGTCTCGGAGCCCGGCTCGCCGGGTGCGGGGATGGTGTACCGGCGCCACAGTTTCTTCCCGGTGGCGGGGTCCCAACCATCGAGGAACCCGCGCGTGGTGGACTCTCCGCCGGCCATCCCTGAGATCAACACGCCACTCGCCACAATCGGGGCGCTCGTCGCGTAGTAGCCCTCTCGAGAGTCGGCGAACTTCTGGTTCCACACTTCCTTGCCGGTCTTCATGTCGAGCGCGAGCACGTGGTTGTCGATCGTCACGCGAAAAACCTTGCCGTTGTAGATCGTCGCCGCGCCTCTCGTGATCGCGGCCCGCTGGGTGCCCGCCTCGAGCGTCACCGGCGTGCGCCAGATCTGCCGGCCGGTCTCCACGTCGATGGCAAAGGTCCACCGGCCGTTGATCACGTACATGACCCCGTCGTACACAGTCGGCGCCGCCAGTTCACCCAAGTCGTTCATGAGACTCGAGCTCCAGATCGGCACCAATCGTTTGACGTTGGATTTGGTGATCTGCTTCAGCGGACTGTAGCTCTTTCGGTCGTACCCCATGCTCTGGGTGGTGACGTTTTCCGTGTTCTTCCCGTCGTTGACGAGCTCCTCCGTCGTCTGAGTCGATCCCACGCCGGGCCATGAGGCCAGAAGCGCCGCCAGCAACAAGACTTTCTTCATGATCAGCCTCCCCAGGGAGCTCACAATCGGGTCACCTCGGTGGTCGGCGCCAGTATAGACAAGCTACCGGCTACCGGCTACAAGCCGCCAGATATAGAATCCCCACGCCACCAGGAGGGTCTTCATGCGCGCAACGCTCGGTGCTCTAACAGTCGCCGCCGCTCTGCTGACCGGATCATTTGTCGCTCACCCGAGGGCATCGACCGGACCCATCCCGCTCAACTGCGACCGGGCATGTCTCGAAGGCCTGATCGACCAGTATCTCGCCGCGGTCGTCGCCCACGATCCGAAGCGTCTGCCGCTCTCGGAAGACGTGGAGTACACCGAAAACTATCAGGTCCTTCCCGTCGGCGACGGGTTCTGGAAGACCGCACAAGGCGTCGGCAACTACAAGCACATCTTCGCCGACCCGGAATTCGGCCAGGTTGCCTTCATGGGGACGATGCGCGAAGCGAACACCACGCTCCTCATGAGCCTGCGCCTCCGGATCGAGCTCGGACGCATCACCGAGATCGAGTCGGTGTACTTCAAGCCCGGCGGAGGCGGACCGAACAACATCGAGGGGATGGACAAGAGCGGCAAGGCGGAAGACATCTGGTTCAAGTCAATCCCGCCCGCTCAGCGACTGTCGCGGCAGCAGATGATCTCCATCGCCGACGGCTACTTCACCGGCCTGCAGAAAAACGACGGCAAGGGCATCCAGGGTACGGGCACGTATCCGTTCACTCCTGATTGTCACCGCATCGAGAACGGATCCGCGACGACAAACGTTCCGCGGCCGCCGACTGAAAAGCCGGGCACCATCAATCTGTTCGCGATGGACTGCCTGTCGCAATTCAAGGCGGGCCTCTACTACGTCGTCCAGAACATCCACGGCCGGCGCTACCCGCTGGTGGATGCCGAGCGCGGGGTCGTCTGGGCGCACGTGGTCTTCGATCAAGGCACGGTGAACTCAGGAGTGCTCGCCGACGGCACCAAGCACAGCTACCCCGGCTTCAACCGGCCGGGCAGCATCCTCGTGACTGAAGCGTTCCTGATCGAGGGCGGCAAGATCCGCCGCGTCGAGATGATCGGACCCGCGGCGGTCTATCACATGAACTCGCCATGGCCGGGAGGTCTGAGCGGGAACTAGGAGAGGCTACGTAGGCGCGTCCAAAAGGACGTGCCCTACGACGTCGTTTCAACGAGCGACGTCGTTCTTCACCACGAATCCACCCTTCATCACGAACCGCACGTGCTGCAGCTCGCTGATGGTGGTCAGCGGGTTCCCGGCCACGGCGATGAGGTCGGCGAACTTCCCCTTCTCGACGCTCGCGATCTGATCGATCCAGTTGTAGTTCAGCATTGCCGCCGTCGGCAGGAAGGGCATCTTCAACGCTTCGACGGGCGTCATGCCCCATTTGAGAAAGTACGCGAACTGGTCCGCCTGCCTCCCGTGCGGAACGTCGGCTGACGTCGCGCCGCTTCCGAAGACAAACGGCACGCCCGCCGCGTGCGCTTTCCTAAACGCCTGCTCCGCCATCTTCACCCGGCTGTTTCTGCCGCCGGTCACCCGCAGGTCGCCGGCCTCGAGCGCAACCAGATCGTCGACGGTCAGCTCGAACGGCAGCTTCTTGGACAGGAGCAGCTTCAACGATGCATCGTCGAGATCGGTGAGATGGTTCGGCGCGTCGACGCCGGCTTTCAGACAACTGAGCTGGCCCTCTCCGCCATAGGTGTGGCACGCGACCTTCAGCCCGAGCCGGTGGGCTTCGTCGACGATGGCCATGACCTCCTCTTCGGTGAGTGACGGGCTGTTCACCAGCGTCCCGTCCGGCTTGAACACGCTGTACTCGTCGCCGACGAAGTCCTGGGTCGTGTAGATCTTGACCCAATCCACTCCATGCAGCTTCGCCTCGCGGACGGCCGCGCGCGCCAGCCACGGCGAGTTGGGATTCTTGCTCTCGGTGAAACGGTCCATGAACCGTTCGAAGAACGAGGGGTAGGGGCGGGCGGCGCGTTGATTGAGCGACTGCCCCACCACCTGCATGCGCGGCCCAAGCACCACGCCGCGGTTGATCGCGTTCCGGAGGTCGACGGTGCCGAATCCTCCGCGCGAGTCCATGTCGAGCACGGTGGTGAAACCGGCATCGAGGTCCGCCTGCGCGTTGGCGACGGCGACGATCGTCCGCGTCGCCTCCGACAACTCGTCCGGCGGGTAGACGTGGACGTGCGCGTCGATCATGCCGGGCAGCACCGTCGCGCTGCTCAGATCGATCACGCGAGCGTCCGCGGGAATCGCCACTGACGGTCCGACGTCGACGATCCGATCGCCGCGGATCAGCACGACCTGGTTCATGAGCATCGTGCCGGCGCGGCTGTCGAACAGACGGCCCGCACGAATGGCCACCACCTGCGCCGGCGGCGCGAGGAACTTCGCCGGGGCGCTCGCGATGCCGCCCTGGCTGCTCACGGCGCCCGAAAAACCTACCGCCACGAGGAGCCCTGTCAACGCCACCACCGACCATACGCGACGCATCGGTCCTCCTTCTCGACACAGCTCGTAGCTGGTAGCCGGCAGCTCGTAGCGGTCGGTTGTCTACTGAATTCTGGTCGCCACTGCCTTCCCGTAATAGATCCCGTTGAAGAGAAACTTGAACGTGCCGTGGGGCTGCGCGCGGAAGTTGATCTCAGGTCCAAAGAGCAGCACGCGGCCGCGCCCGAGCGGGGTGTCAACGACGGCAACTCCGCCGTCGAGATATCGCTGGCCCCAGGCCCATCCGCTGCGCAACGGCGCTGCGCTGGCAAACCACGCCACCCGGCGAGTGTCCTTGCCCGCGTCGGCGGCAAGACGGAACACCGGACTGTTGTCGAAGAACACGTCCACGTCAGGCTCGAACCCGTATCCGAGGGGCGTCGTATTGTCCACGCGCACACGCAGGAGCGAGCCGGGAATGTAGTACTGCTCGCGCGTCAGCGGCCGCGCCCCGTCGGAACCGGTCTCGACAAGCGCGCTCGACACCGGCAGACCGAGCGCCGCGGCAATCGACGTCGACCCTCCGATCGCAACGAGGGTCCCTCCGTCTTCGACAAACTGTTTCAGCTGTGGAAGTGTTCGCGCGCGCGAGATGACGCCGGTCGTCCCGCGATACTCGGGTGGCAGACGATCCGGCACTGGCGCCTCGTCCAACCCACGAGAGAGCACGGCCTCGCTCGTGAGGACGATCACGTCAAAGCGGCTCGCCAGGCTCCCGGAATCGAGCGTTTGCGCGTACACGACCTCGAATGGAAACTCATAGCGCTCGAGCATCCACCGCGTCCACCCGCTCGGGCTCGATCCGCCGTAGCGATCCCAGAGGCCGATGCGGACCGGTCTCAGCTTGAGACCATCGCCTGGCGGTGGCGCACTCACCCCGATGAACGTGAGGCCCACATCGATAGCGGCCTTCTGCAGGACGGCGAGCGTCGATGGCCTCGCGGTCACGTACATCGCGCCCGTGCCGTTCGCTCCGCCGCCGGTGGCGCGATCGACGGGCCAATACACCTCCTCGCCGGCTTTCATCAGCCGGTTGACGGCGATGAAGGCGTCGTTCTGGTGGTGGCTCAGGAGATACCCGGCGGGGCTGGCGGGGCCGATCACGCGCCCAGCGGGATGCGACACGGCCGTCAACTTTTCGAACGGCCCATCGAAGCCCTCGAGCAGGCGATCGAACTTGACGCCCATCTGCAACGCCAGAGTCCATCCGGCGCTGTCGTAGGGCGGCGTCGGTGGACCGCCCGGATACGGGATGTCGTCGGGATGATCCTGAGGCTCGAACATGTCGAGCACGTGAGGACGGAATGCCTGCGCCGTCTTCACGACGTACGAGCCCGCGGGGTAGCTTCGGCCATTGACCGCGAATGCCGTCGTGGCGCGATGCACCGTGATGCCGGTCTTGATCAGCGCGTCAACGAATTTCGTCGCGGTCAGGAAGTCAGGCTGATCTGACGGCAGGACGTAGCCGCGCGGGTCGCGGAACTGTGGCGCACGCAGTTGCTGCTCGTACAGACGCTGCGCAGCCGCGCCGCGCCCGCCGGCCGGCACTTTCACCCCCTCAAGACGATGGGGAGAGATGGTCCACGAATCCTGGCTTCCGCGCCGAATGCTGTTCTGCCCCATGCGGTAGACGTTGAACAGCAGCGTTTCCCGAAAGCGCGAGGCCACGTCGATCACCGCGCGGTTCGCGGTGACCGAGTACTCGATCGACTGGCGGAAGCGCCACCGCTGCGGCGCGATCGGATACGGGAGGTCGGCGCTCGGCAACTGCCGGTCGGGCACGAACGGGATCTCGGTTGGCGTGGGGCTGCCAATGGTTTCCGTCAGCAGCCCAATCTGATTGTGAAAGTACGCCGTCGTCCGCAAGCCGCCGTTCCACCACGTCGAATACGTGGATCCGGTCCTCATCGTCACGCCCGGCTTGGCCTCGAGCGCGAACCGCGCGTGCATCGCGGCGCCGACGAGATCGATGCCGACCGGGATCAGCGGATCGAGCACGTAGTTGAACGGATCGCGGAAGGGCGGGGCGAACATCACCGTCCCGGCAGGACCGGTCTGGTGGTGGTCGTAGACGATCTGCGGGAACCACTCCCGGTACAGGATGCGGTTGATGTTGATCGTCTCGGCCTGGCTGGCCAGATAGAAGTCGCGGTTGTTGTCGTGGCCGATGTACTTCTGGTACGCGCGTGGAATGCCGGCCAGCGTGCGGAGTGACGGATCCTTCTCGCGCATATACCAGTTGGCCACCAGCTCGTGACCATCCGGGTTGGCGTCAACGGCCAGCACGATCACGTCGCGAAGGAACCTCAGGGTTTCTCCATCCGAGCGGCTGACCAGCTGATAAATCGTTTCGATCAACTGTTGTGCGCCCAGCACCTCGTTCGCGTGCAGGCCGCCGTTGATCCACACCACCGCCTTGCCTTCGGCGGCCAATGCGCGCGCCTGGGCATCGGTCAGCCCCTCCGCGAGCGAGAGCCGCCTCGAGATCTCCTTGTATCGCTCGAGCTGCTTCAGATTCTCCGGCGACGAGACGATCGCCATCCACTGGCGGCGGCCTTCCTCCGTCCGGCCGATGTCCACGACCTGCATGCGATCGGATTCGCGATCGAGCGTCTTCCAGTAGTCCTCGAGCTGCGTATACGTGGCGAGGAAATAGTCGTCGCCAATCGCGGCGCCGAACTGCCGCTGCGGCGTGGTAATCGACGCGACCTGCTGTGTGCGCGCCTGAGGCGCGGGGAGCAGGGCGAGCATCAGGACGATGAAGGCGCGAGTCCTGGTCAACACCGGCATCAGCTCCTGACCATGATCGCCCTGGTATAGAGCACCTGGAATCTGAAGCGCTCGAACGTGCGCTGCGAGATGCTTCCAGGCTCGACGGTCGCGATGGCGAGGTCCGCCTGTCCGACGGCTTCCTGCAGCGCCCGCGCCACGATGGCGGCCTGCACGCCCCGGCGCCGGTATGCCGGTCGAGTGGCGGTGCCGAAAATGCCGAGCACTCCGCGAAGGATCACGCTGGCCGCGGCGCCGGCCGGCTCGCCGTTCACGCGCACGAGGTAGCGAACGGTATCGGGATGGACGAACTGGCGCATGATCACGCCGAGCGACTCGACCACTTCGGCGTCCGGCGCCTCCGGCGCCAGCACGGAGTCGGGCACGGCAAAGCCCTCGGACGTCGCCCGCAGCCAGACGTCTTCATCAGCATTCCCGGTGAGCACATCCACACGAAGTCCGTTGCCCGGAGACACGTCCACCGGCAGGGCGCATGCCAGCTGGTTCTCGAAGCCTTTGAGCACGTAGTCCCGGGCCTGCAGCTTGGCCACCAGGTCGATGGAGACGAGTGGGCACAGTTCGATCTGTATGGGGCACTCACGCTCATCGTAGAAGAGCTCGATCGCATCGAGATCCGCGTCCGTCACGGTGACGCCCAGGCCCAGGCCGAGCACCTTGTTCATCGGCGAGCCAAGCACACCGCAGACGGCCTTGCCACCCGCTACCTCAATCGACGCGGCCCCGCCTGGCTGGCCGACGCCCGCGCCGACCGCGCAGAAATCGATCTCGGTACGTTCTATGCGCTGCGCCAGCGCAACAGTCGCCTGTAACACGGGTGATATCTTACCGGCCAACTCATTTTGGGAGTTGGGAGTTCCGATTGAAGATAGCGACGTGGAACGTGAACGGCATCCGCGCCCGGCAGGCGCAGGTGCAGGAGTTCATGGAGCGCGAGCAGCCCGACGTCCTCTGCCTGCAGGAGATCAAGGCGTCGCTCGATCAGCTGCCGTTGTGGCTCTGCGACATCGAGGGGTACTGGTGCTACTGGCACGGCGATAAGGGCTACTCGGGCGTGGCCTTGCACGTGCGAAAGGCCGCCGTTCCCGAGCGGCCCGCGTTTCACCATCCCGATTTCGACTACGAGCGCCGCATCGTCACCGTGCGGCTGCCATCGGTAACGGTGGCCTCGATCTACGTTCCCAACGGCGGCAAGGACTTCGACGCGAAGATGCGATTCCTGGAAGCCATGGACGCCTACGCCGCCGAGTGTCAGGCCTCGAACACACCGCTCATCCTGTGTGGTGACTTGAACGTCGCCCGTAGCGAGATGGATCTGCATCCCAAGGAACGTAAGCCCGGCATCATCGGGCAGCGTCCTGACGAGCGAGCGCTGATCGAGCGGATTCTGAGCCGTGGCCTGGTTGACGTCCATCGCACGCTCGATCCCGACAACGCCGATCTCTTCACGTGGTGGGCGCCATGGCGCAACATGAAGGCGCGCAATATCGGCTGGCGGCTCGACTACGTGTTCGCCAGCGAGGCGATCGCGGCACGCGCCTCGTCGTGCATCGTGCAGCGCGAGTTCGGCACGAGCGACCACGGACCGGTCATCGCGGTCTTCGAACCCTGAGTTCCGGCGTTCACGCCTCCACCGACGACCAGCCCCTGGCGAGATCCTCGCCGACGGCGAGGTGATTCAGCGCGAAGTCGGCGCTGCGAAAGGCTTCGCGCAGCCGATCCGCATCGAGACGCCGCCCCGCGTTTCTGCACTGTCGCGCCGACTCCACGCGCACGAGCGCCAGGGCCACCTCCAGGCCTCGCACGATCGTCTTGACGCCGCGTCCCTGATACGCGGTCCACGACGCGAACGCCTTGGCGGCGAGATAGCGATTCACCGGCGCACGGAAGTCGTCCCACACCGGGCGCACATAGGCGACCATCGCATCCTCGAGGCCGTTTTCGTCGGCCACAGGCTTCAGATCGTCAGGCACCGCCGCCATGACCTCGGCGTGCAGATCGAGGCTGGTGCCGAGCGTGTCGATCGGCGGTGCCGCCACCTCCTCACTCGGCAGCTCCGCGACGGCGTGCGCGAGCGGCATCGCTCCCGGCCTCCACTTGCGTAACAGCGCCGCATCCCGCACCAGCGTGGCCAGCGTTGACTCCGGCCGTGCGTTGATCCTGGCGCACCGCGCGACCATGTGGCGTTCCCAGGCCGAGTACCCGTCGAGATCCATCAGCGTGCGCGGCGTCAGCAGCGGCGGCAGATCGTGAGCGGTGACGACGAGCCCCTCGTAGTCAGCCTCCGGAAACGCGGCTGGCTGCGAGACGATCTCGACCGGCCGATCGAGAAACAACATCGAGGCGGCCGTCGGACAGAAATGCGAGAGCGTGATGAACGTGCCGCGCAAATCCCGGACGGCCACGCGCGGAAAATGGCGGCACGTCGCCGGCAGCAACGGCTCGCCGAGATCGCGATGCACGATGCACAGCTTCGATCCGCGCTCGAAGAAGACGCAGTGCCCATCCTGGTCGCGATCGAGCATCGCCGCCGCGCCGTCCGGAAGATCCGGCTCGACGACGAACGGGTCGACGGAGGCAGCGGAGGCCGCCACGCGCAGACGGCCCCCCGAGACCGCTTCGCTCAACGAGCGGTATACGGGAATCTCGACAGGAACGTCCCAGTCCGCCGTGCAGCACGCGCCGGAGTGCCGGCACTGATAATCCGCGTGAAAACCAAGCGCGTACACACCCGTTGAACTCATTGACCCTCTTGATGTTAGCGTCCCGTACAGAAGTATTACAGTCCAGCCTCTGTAGCCTTGCTATCGTTTGGGCGATTCATAAGACAGGAAGAAGCAGGAGGACACATTACGCCAATGGCGACACCCACGCTCATGTACGGACGCAAACACCAGCAAGGCCTGAATTGGATTACCGCCATCGCGATGACGGGTTTTCACATCGGGGCCGTCGCCGCCCTCTTCTTCATCGACTACGGCGCGATGCTGGCCGCACTGATCCTGTACTACGCGGGAGGCATGCTCGGTATCGGGATGTCGTACCACCGCCTGCTGACGCATCGCAGTTACAGGACGCCCAAATGGGTGGAGTACTTCCTGACGATCTGCGGCACGCTCGCCCTCGAAGGCGGACCGATCTTCTGGGTCGCCACGCACCGCATCCACCATCAGAAGTCCGATCACGAAGGCGATCCGCACACGCCGCGTGAAGGCAGGTTCTGGGCGCACATGGGTTGGATTCTCATGGGCGAAGGGCTGCACCACGATGCGTCGGTGCTGGCCCGCTACGCTCCCGATTTGAGCCGCGACAGGTTCCACGTCTGGCTGTCCAATTGGCACTGGGTGACCAACGTCGTCGTCGGCCTCGCGCTGCTGGCCTTCGGCGGCATTCCCTACGTCCTCTGGGGCATCTTCTTCCGCACGACCTTCGGCCTCCACGCGACCTGGCTGGTGAACTCCGCGACGCACCTCTGGGGCTCGCGCCGGTTCAAGACCAAGGACGATTCCACGAACAACTGGTGGGTGGCACTCCTCACGTTTGGCGAGGGCTGGCACAACAACCATCACGCGCACCCGACCAGCGCGCGTCACGGTCTCGCCTGGTACGAGCTCGATCAGAACTGGATCGGCATTCGCACGCTGCAGCTGCTCGGCCTCGCCTGGGACGTCAAGGTCGCGAAGATCAAGCAGGCACTGCCCGAGGAAGCGGTCTTGGATCCGGACGAAGCGGTCGCGTAGCTGCGCGGCGTAATTCAAAATTCAAGATTCAAAATTCAAAGACGCAGACCGGCGGCGGTTTTCGGCCGAACGGGGTGAAAAGCGCACGCTTTTCGCCCCGTTGCTACGTCCGGGCTCCGTTTGCATTTTGAATTTTGCATCTTGAATTTTGCATTTTGACTAGAATCTCCCTGTGACCCGTCGGCAGAAGGCGATCGCCTTTTTTATCGCGTTGTGCGTCCTCCTCGTGGCGGCGGCGCTGCTGCTGAACATCAGCTGGATCATCGCCAACACCGGCCGCATCGCCCCGATCGTCATCGGCATCGTGCTCTTCGGGCTCATCATCGCCGGGCTCATCGTCTACACCGTGTTCCTGGTGCTCGAGATCAAGCGCAACGAGGAGCACGACAGCTTCATCAACGCCGTCACCCACGAACTGAAGACGCCCATCGCGTCGATCCGGCTGTACCTCGAAACGCTGCAATCGCGCACCGTGACCGATGCGCAGCGCCAGGAGTTCTACGAGATCATGCTGGCCGACGCGGCGCGGCTGCATCACACGGTCGACCAGGTGCTCAAGGCCGGCGTGGTCCGTGAGAAGCACAAGACGGTGGCGCGCGGACCGGTGGACATGGCGGCCCTCACGACCGAGTGCGTGGAGCTGGCGCTCGTCCGGCACCACCTGCAGCCCGGGGCGATCGCACTCGACGCGCCGGAGCGGCCGCCGATGGTCATCGGCGACGCCGAGGAGCTGCGAACCGTGATCACCAACCTCCTCGACAACGCCGTGAAATACTCCGGCCAGGCGGTACGCGTCACGGTGGCCGTCGCCGCCCCGGCGCCCGACACGGTGTGGGTGCGCGTGCAGGATCGCGGCGTCGGGATCCCGAAGAAACAACTGAAGCGCATCTTCAACCGCTTCTATCGCGTCCAGGCGAGGGGCCGCAGGCAGATCACGGGCACCGGTCTCGGCCTGTACATCGTCCGCTCGATCGCGCGAGCGCATGGCGGCCGTGTGTTTGCGCAAAGCGAAGGCGAGGGTCACGGCTCCACGTTCACCCTCGAGCTGCCGCGTCTCACCTCATGAGCCGGATTCTGATCGTCGAGGACGACCAGCACATCTCGGAGGGGCTGCGCTTCAACCTCGAGGCGGAGGGCCACGAAGCCTTCGTAGCGCCGGACGGCGAGCAGGCGCTCGATGTGCTGTTGAAGGAACGCCGCGCCTTCGACGTCGTCGTGCTCGACGTGATGCTGCCCGGCAAGGACGGCTTCACCGTCGCCGCGGAATTACGGGCGGCGGAGGAGTACACGCCGATTCTGATGCTGACGGCCCGGGGCCGCCCCGAAGACGTGCTGCACGGGTTCGAGGCCGGGGCCGACGACTACTTGCCGAAGCCGTTCGAGCTGGCGATCCTCATCGCCCGCATCAACGGCCTGCTGCGACGCCGCCGTTGGAACGAACAGGATGCTCCGGAGCCCGATGGCGCCCAGGCCGACGTCTATGCCTTCGCGGGCCGCACACTCGATTTCGGCGCGATGGAAGTGCGCGCGCACGGCAAGTCGCACCGGCTGACGCAAATGGAGTCCGACCTGCTGCGCTATCTGGTGAAGAACGCCGGGCAGGCGGTGTCGCGCGGCACGATTCTCGAACAGGTGTGGGGACTGCACGAGAGCACCGACACGCGCGCGATCGACAACTTCATCGTGCGCCTGCGGCGCTATCTCGAGGACCGTCCGGCCTCACCGAAGATCCTGCTGACCGTTCGCGGGGTCGGCTACAAGTTCGTGCCGCAGGAGGCTGCTGGATAGCTTTCAGCGCCCAACCCGAGCCTCGCGCCAACTCCACAGCCGTCCAGATAGAATTGCGTAACCTGGATTTCTTCGATACGGCCGCACCAGTTTGAGAGGCTGGCGGTAGCAATACCGTGGGGTTCGAGTCCCCCCTTCCGCACCACCTAAGTTGTGTCCACGCAATGTGTTGCAGGACGCGTTACGAAGAACTTTCGAGGAACTGCCGTTCCCCCTTCTGCATATATCCAACTCAAGACCCCAAAAGTCGGTCAGTCTATTTTGGAGGTGTCTACAAAGGGGGGAAGCTTACGCGCCGGCCGCGCGGCGATGCTGACGCGCGAGTCGCGATTCGTGACCGCGACGAATCGCGCCAGCGGCGGACTGCTCGTCGCGACGGGGACGCTGCTCGCGCTGAGAGGCGACTGAGATTAGATCGCGGCGAATCGAAATTCAATGGACGCGATCAGACTCTTCAGACTGGGACGTGTATCGAGATGATGCTAGCCGCATCACGAGATACAGGAGCGCACCAGCGCCAGTTGCTCCGACTAGCCCCGCCGAGACGCCGACCTGAAACCATAACCACCACGCAGGACCGACCCAGAGGAGCCAAAGCACGATCGCCAACGGACTTTTACGCGTCAGCGCGCGTTCAACCATCGGCAAGATCAGCAGTGTCAAGACCAAACATACGCCGGCGTAACCGAGTAGGTTCAGGATCCCGCGAATCGATAGCGACGGGGCGAGGCTTGCCGCGAAATAGTCGACTAGAATCCACGCGAGCGCCAACGAGGGCAGGAGTGCGATCCAGACGCGTGTCTGAATTTCAGCGGGAGTTCGATTGAACCCCAGTGCCCGCCAGCATCTCCCTGGCCAACTCTCCTCCTGCACCCTCCAATACATTCCGCGGATACACTGCTCGCACACTGCTGCGCTTTGGCCCGTGAGGAATCCTCTGCCACTTGCGGCATCAGCCCCACAGAAGTCGCAGACAACGTCAGACTGCCTTACGGACATTGATCACGAGTAAAGTGCGGGTCTGCGCCGACGTGACGATTGTTCAGCACTTGAAGCAATTGCCTTTCGGGTCGGCAGCTGACATGCACGCGTTGTATCCCTGATTACTTTGCGTCGCACAGTAGGTCTCCAAAACCGTGCACGACACGGACCATACCACGATAGATCCCAGGCCTACAATCGCGCCCATTCGCCCGGTGGTCGTGATGATAGTCTTGGGGTTCATTACCGTTGGGTTATAGGGCTTTGCTTTAAATGGAGCGGTCCACCCTCTCGGGCCTCCCGGTGGCAACGGCGGTGTAGGCGGCGGAGGATTCGGAAACGGCAAGACGTCGAGGCCAAAGGGATCACGATATGCGATCGGATTGTTTAACGCGTACGTGGCTCGGTTGACGCCTGACAGCAGCCCGAGTGGGTCCTCCGACAGCCACCGTGCCAGTTCCTGATCGTACGTGCGATAGAGCGTCGAATACGTGTTCGATGCGGCGTGCACGCTATGTCCGGTGAAGCCGTGGCTCGTCACGTCGGTCCCTGCAGCGAGTGATCGTCGGCCCCATGGGTCGTAGGTGTACCGAGCCAGTAACGTCCCGGACGCGTCCGCCACCTCGGTTACGCTGCCAAGATGATCAGCAGCGAAGAAGCGAGCTGCAGCCGCAATCTGCTCCCCGTATGCAAACGATCGGCGCGTCACCGTCGTGCCATCGGGGGCTCTTTCCTCGCAGATCTGCAGACCGCACCAAATCACCTTCGTATCCGCCTGGACGATTCCGTTGTCCTTTTGAATCACGCGGACACGTTGTTGAGTGCCGTCATAAATGAACTCACTGCGCGTGGTCCCGACACTCACTGCGACGAGTTGATTCCGCGCATCCCATTCGAAAGTGCGGCTACCATCGGAGGTGAGATTGCCATTCAAGTCGTACGTGAAGGCTTTCGTGCCGCCAAGCACGTTGGCCTGATACTGACGCGTCGTTTCATTGCCGCTTGGGTCAGTGGCCTTGATCGACACCGTGCTCGTTCCAACGGGCAGCACAGGTGTTGCACGAAACGCATTGCTCGAATCGACGACGGCCGGCGCGCCCTGGACATTGACGATTGCCGGTTCGTTCACAGTACCGCGAAACTGAAGCGGACCGCCGGGAGAGTACGTCACGAGTCGGTTCAGGCTATTGTGCATTGCTGCTGTAACCTGGTCATCAATCTGCTCGAACGCACGGTTGCCTGCTGGATCAAAACCGTAGGCATAGCGCTTTAGAATTGTGAGCACGCCGGCCGTGTTCTGCTTTATCGCACTGGTGAGCTGATCGGCACTGTCGTATCCGTACGTCCACGACACCGCAGGGTCGCTGTCTGCCTGTTGCTGCCAGGTGCTGACATTGCCAACGACGTCGTACGTATAGTCGAATTTGGACAGCGTCGCGCCACCGGGGTACTTGTGATGAATCGTCTGCAGCCGATGATCCTGGATCGCTGGGAGAAACGAATACGTGCTCGTCTGCCCATTCGGATACGCCACGGTAGCGAGGCGACTCGTCGTTCCGTCGTATGTGTACGTGAATGTGCCTAGTACGTTAGCCTCGGTCGTCACCCGGCCGAGAGCGTCGAGCGTCCAGGTCATGGTGTTCAGCGAGCTGTTAATTGACCGCGATGTTACGCGTCCGAGTTCGTCGTAGCCGTACGCGACCACATCGTTGGGTAGCGGCCCGTCCACGGTGGCGAGATGGCCAGCCCCGAGCTGTCCCGGTGCATGGTAGGCATATGCAGTGGTTCCGACCGCGTCCTGCATCGTCGCAGCACGCGGATAAGCGGGATCGTATGTGTAGCTCAAACCAGGTGTGGCAATAGCGGCGTTTGTGTAAGTTGTGCCGTTCAGGCTGTCGTCCGCGTAATACGTGTGCGTCGTGACCTGATCCTTCGGATCGGTGACCGTTTTCAGGCGCCCTGTGGCATCGTAGGTGTAGAGCGTGTCCGTCGTCCCGTCAGCACGCAGTTCGCTGGTGACGCGCCCCTGCACATCGCGCTCCCACGACGTACGCTGCCCTTTGCCATCGATGAGTGCATCGAGTCCGCCACATGCACACCACTCCCATTGGATGACACGCCCGATTGGGTCACGACTGGCCGTGCGCCTAGCGGCGCTGTCGTAATAGTGCCGTGTGACCCGGTCCTTGCGATCACGCTCCTCCCCGACGTCCAGCCGGTGATACGTAAACTGCTCAAACGTACCGTCAAGGTATGTTCGCTTGGTCACTCGGCTGAGGCCGTCGTAGTCGGTCGTGATCGAATCCCCATTAGGATCGGTCACCGTTCTGGTGCGGCCGTAGGCGTCGTAAGTGAACGTCGTTGTTGATCCTGTGATCGGTCCGGTGATGCCCAAAAGGTATCCCGTTGGGCCAGTATCGTAGACAAATGTCGTCGTCTCGTTCTTTGCGTTGGTCACCGTTAAGGGCCGACTGTCGGCGTTATAGGTCGTAGTGGTGGTCCGGCCGGCGCCATCCGTCGCCGTGGCCGGCAGGTGCTGCGCGTTGTAACCTCCGTAGCTTGCGAGCAGATCCGTGCCGGTTCCGGTGACCTGCCGCACCTCCAGCAAGTCGATGCCGTTGACCGCGTAGGTGTACGTCGTCTGCCGCCCGAGCGGATCGGTGCTTGACGTTACCATCCCCTTCCCGTTGTACGTCATCTGTGTAAGCTGCGTAGCACCACCGTCGAGCACGCGCGCGATCATCGTCGGGTTCCGTCCCGTGCCAGCCACGTTCGAGACGGTCGGTGATTGGTCGGGATAGCGGTACCACACGCGCGTTTCAAGAGGCCGCTTGACACTATGGGGGATGTTCCACGCGTGCCCAAGCTGGTACGCCATCTCCTGCTGCAGAAGCCACTTCGTAATGACCGCGCTTGACAGTGCGCCAGGCGCGACGGCCATCGCCTGCTTGCTCCAATACAGCGAGTTGTATTGATCCATGTCCTCGTTCCACGCCGCGAACCCTGCGGGCACGTCCGCCGGCAATTGCGCCGGGATCCCCGCCGTGGTGCCGAGGTGGTATTCGAGCCGCTCGGTGCCGCCTTCCGGATCGGTCGCCTCGACACGGCGGAAGCTGCCCGCCGCGAGCGAGTCCGGCCCGCGTCGGAACGTTGTCGTCCCATAGGGCGTGGTCATCGAGGTCATGAAGTCGGTGTCGTCGTACGCGAAGCTCGAGGTCATACCGACTGCGTCCGTGATCGACATCAGCCGCCCCGAGCTGTCATAGCTGAGAAGCGCGGTCCGCCCGAAGGGGTCCGTGATTTTTGTGATGAGCAGTGGGTCGCCGGAATTCGCGTACGACAGCGTCGTGACTTGTCCGACGGCGTCCGTCAACGCGACCAGGCGGAAGCTCGAATCGTAGGTAAAGGCGAGTGTATTGCCTTGCGGATCGATCAGCTCGGTCAGCAAGATCTTCCGGTTCGGCAGCGACGCTACGCGGTCCGGAAATGTGAACACCTCGACAGTGCCGTCGGGTAACCGTCGTTCGTAGCGAGGTGGGTCGTTGGCGACCTGCACGAGAGTTGCGCGGCTCTTGAAGTGTGTGGATCCGCCGAACGACGTGTACTTCTCGATGCCTTCACTGCGAAGCACGACGTCGGTCCACGCAAAGGGAGCGACCAGCATCGTATTGTTGTCGGTCACGTACGAGAGCCAGTCAAAGCTCCATAGAGGACCGACACTGCTCGATGTCGGCACCGCGTCGAGCCGCGTGCTGCGATGGTTGTAGCGCAGCGTCCACGACATAGCGGGGCCACGTGGAGGCGTGTACGTCAACGGTGTATCAATGACGACGATCGCCGCCATCGAAGGATGCAGCCTATAGCGTGGCATTCCGGGTCCGAATCCACCACCACCGCCGCCACCACCGCCACCACCGCCACCGCATCCGCAGTCGTCTTCTACAGGCAGTCCCGGGTGACACCGACCGACGATGCGATCGGCTTCGACGGACTCAACAGCGCGACCGACAACAGCACGCGACGATGTAGGAACAAGCACGTAACCGCTTCCTTCGTCCCGCAGCGCGTTGCGCGACATCACCATCTCGCCGCCGAGCGCCGGGTCACGTAGTACGAAGCCGTTCTCGCGAGTGGCAATGACCGCCGAGTAGTGCTCGCTCTTCAGATGCACAATTGACGGCACCGGAATCTCCATCATGTCGTCCACGAAGCGCATCTCGAGCGCGACGCCAGCCTCGTCCGCCAGATCGCGGAGCGCCACGAGCGACGTGCCCATGTGTGCCGGCCGATACGCGTCGACCTGCTTGATCGCGCGAGGGTTGTTCTTGCCGGTCACTGACATGAGGGACTTCAGCGCTTCCGGGCCAGAGTAGACAGCCATCTCGTGGTGATTCGTGAGCTGCCACAGGCCCTCGCGCGCTTCGGTCACCTTGTTGCCGGCGGATCCACGAATCGGGCGACGTCCGATCTCGTCGAGCTTCTTCTGCAGCGCATCGACCTGGCCGAAGGTCATCGCATGCGTGAGCCACTCGGACACGGCGATATCCGCCAGGTCGCGCACGGCCCGTTCGGTACCGTCCTTCGTCAGGTGCCACGCCTCGTCCCAGAGTCCGGCGGCACGAGAGAAATAACCTTCCCGCCATTTCAGCTTGCCCAGGTTTACCAGCAGCGACGGCCGCCACGGCGACTGCGGATAGCGCGCGGCGAACTCTTCGAGCATCCGCGCCGACCGCGATGAGGCAAACGCTTCCAGCGCGCGACCGAGATCGCGGTTCTCTTGGAGCGACGGCAGGCCATCCACGGGGCGCAGCGGGATCGGCAGCACGTACGCGCGCGCCAGATCGACCGAGGACGGCGTCTCGTCGAACCGGACGGTCAGGTCTGGCGCCGTCACCGCCGGGCGTCTGCGATTCACCGCAACCGGCGTCTCGGGTTCCGGGCTGGGCGGAACAGCGTCGGCCTTCTTCGACGGCTGCTCGGCCTGAGCGGCAGGCGCCGGTCCTGCTGATTGCGCGGCCGCAGCAGGTTCGGGCATCGTCGCCAGACACTGCAGCACGATGAGCACGCGCACGAGCGGGTCGGCGAGTCGTCGTCGGAGGATATGGTGTCGTCGCAGCATGACTACTCGCATCCTGGTCACTGGGCCGCCTGAAGGCGGCCCCTACGTTTCGTCTTGCGCCGCCTGAAGGCGGACACTACGTGCTCGTTCTCGTCCGCTCAAGCCGGACACTACGTGCTCACGGAATCGGCACCGCGTTCGTCGGTTCAATCAACGTGATGACCGGCGGTGTCGTGTCGCCCGGCGTCGGCGTCAACGGGTCGTGGCGTGTGGAATCGAGCGGAAACGCATCCACGCCGTCGTTGAAGCCATCGCCGTCGGTGTCGGTAAGGAACGGGTCGGTGCCTACCGCGGCTTCGGCGGCGCTCGCGACTCCGTCGCCGTCCGGATCCGGATTGGCGCCGACGTCAGCGAGGTCGATCTCGACCAGATCGGTCAGGCCGTTGCCGTTGCTGTCGGCGTTCAACGGATCGGTGCCGCGTGCGAGCTCGCGCCAGGTGGGCACGCCGTCGTTGTCCTGGTCGGACGTGAGCACGGTCTGGTCGCCCGTACTGAGCCCCGCGACCTGGGTGCCATCTCCGGCGCCCCCAGGTACCGCGGCCGTGCCGCTGCCCATCGCCCACACCGACCCATCGGCGCGAAGGATCGTGGAATGCGAGAATCCGGTGTCGGCGGCGAGAGCGGTGGGCATCTGCGGCAGCAGATTCGGCGAGGCCAGCATGAACTGGCCCCACGTCCACAGTCGCCCGTCCACGTCAGTGGCGATGCCGTGGAATGGACCAGCGGCAATCGTGCGCACGCGCGCCAAGGGCTGCACGATGTGCATACCCGTGGCGGACGTCGTATGACCGATTCCGAGTTGTCCAAACTGGTTGTCACCCCACGCACGCACGGTACCGTCCGCGAGTCGCGCCAGACCGAACGCGCGGCCGGCCGCGACATCAGCGACGCCGCTCAGATTCGCGATGCGCGTCGGGAGGCTCTTCGGCAGCGTGGTCCCGTCGGCGAGCTGGCCCGCGTTATTGACACCCCACGCCCATGCCCACCCGCCGGCAGCGCCCTCGTCCTCGACGGCGAGCGAGAAGTCCTCGCCTGCGGCCACGCGACGCACACCGCGCAGGCCGATGACCTGAACCGGCGTCGTTCTCGTCGTGGTGGTGCCGTCACCAAGCTGGCCGGCGCTGTTGTCACCCCACGCCCACACCGTGCCATCGGCTTTCACCGCCAGCTGATGGCCGTGTCCGGCGGCGACCGCCACGGCGTCGGTGAGCCCGCTGATTTGCGTGGGGGTCGGGCCGGTGCCTTCGCCCCAGCGCCACACCGTGCCGTCTTGTTTGATCGCGAGCGAGAAGTACCGGCCCGCAGCGATGACCTTCACGTCGGTCAGGACTTGCACCGGTGTCGTGTGATTCGTGCCCGTTCCATCGCCGATCTGGCCGAAATTGTTGTCGCCCCAGGCCCAGACGACTCCGCCGGCCGTGAGCACGAGACTGTGAAATTCGCCGGCCGCCACCGCACCGGTGACCGCAAAATCAGCCCGCGACACCGCACTCACGGTTTGCCCGCTGGCCCAGGCGCGCACCTTCAGCAAGCGCGAGCGATCGATCGTGAGTCCCGTGGGCGGTACTTCGGGATCGCTCGTCGTGGGATCGACGCCGGTCAGGGTGTAACGAACCGTCGCGCCGCCTGGTGCCGACACGGTCACCGCTTGCGCGGTATCGAACCATCCTCCGCGCGGCGTGATCGTCGGCCTTCCCGATTGCCCGCTCGGATCGATCGTGAACGTCGCGGTGGCCACCGCGCTCGAGGTGTAGCCGGCGAGAAGGGCGCGTGCCTTCACCGTGGTCGTGCTGGTGAGCAGCAGCGGGTGCTGATACTGCGGCGAGGTCGTCGTCGGGTCGCTGCCATCCAGCGTGTAGCGAAGCGTCGCCCCGGTCGTGGCGACCGCGAGTGTCGCCAGCGTCAAGGACGGATAACTGCCCGCCGCAGGGGTGATCGTCGGCGTTGGGACCGTCCCGGCAGAGATCCAGTAGCTGGCAAAGCCCGAATCGCTCGATGTCCAACCGGTCTTGAACGCGCGTGCCTTGACGGTACGCGTGTCGGACACGGCGATGGCGCTCGAATACGCGGTTGAGCTCGATGTCGGCTCGGTCGAGTCCAGCGTGTAGGTGATGGACGCACCAGGCGTGGTCGTGCTGATCGACACGTTCTGCGTGGACGCGTACCAGTTGGTCCCTGGTGACAGCGCAGGCGTGACCACTTTCAGCTCGTACGTCGCGCTCGTGATGTTGCTGATGACCGCGCCGGGCTTGAACGCTCGCGCGTTCAGGATTGTGGTCTGAGCGATACTGACTGAGCCGCCGGACGCGATCGACGTGCTGCTCTCGGTCGGGTCGTTGCCGTCGGTCGTGTACCGCACGACTGCCTCGGCGTCGGCCTCGGTAATCGTGACGTTGAACGTCGCATACGACAGACCCGAACCCACGCTGAAGACCGGTTGCGCGACCTTCCACGCCATGCCGGCGTCGGCAATCTGCACCGGTGTCCAGCGATTCGTCTGCGTGCCGTCGCCGAGCTGTCCTTCGTTGTTGCGCCCCCAGCTCCACACGGAGCCGTCGGTCCCGAGCGCGAGCGAGTGCTGCGCCCCCGCCCCGATCGCCGCGATCATCGGCAGCCCCGACACCGAGACCGGCGTCGTGCGATTGATGCCGCTGCCGTCACCCAGCGACCCGTTGCCGTTGTTGCCCCACGCCCACACGACCCCGGAGGAATCGAGCGCGAGCGAATGCGATTCACCAGCAGCCACCGCGACGATGTTGGTCAGGCCGGTGACGGTGATGGGTGAGGTTCGCTGCGTGAGTGTGCCGTCGCCCAGTTGGCCGCTCCCGTTGAAGCCCCACGCGCGCACGGTGCCATCGCTCAATCGTGCCAGGCCGTGCGCGCTGCCGCCCGACACGCCGGTTGCCGTCGTCATGCCGGACACCGATCCCGGCGTGGTCCGGCTCGTCGTGTTCCCGGTGCCGAGCTGTCCGTTGCCGTTGTTGCCCCAGCTCCAGGCCGTCCCGTCCGATTTGACGGCCAGCGAGAACCCGTTGGCGGCGGCGACGGCGGTCACATTCGTCAATGTCGAGACCGCGACCGCCGTCAGGCGCTGCGTCGTTGTCCCATCGCCGATCTGACCGTTGGAATTCATGCCCCAGCCGACGAGCGTGCCGTCTGACTTGAGCGCCAATGCATAGGACACTCCGCCAGACATCGCGACCACATTCGCCAGACCGGTCGGCTGCACGGGCACGAAGCGGGTGGTCGTGGAGTTGTCGCCGAGCTGTCCATTGCCGTTCGAGCCCCACGACCACGGCTGCTGACCGCCACCCGCGGCAAGGGAAAAGGATTGGCCACCTGCAGCGTGAGTGGCCCCTGTCACACCGCTGATGACGGTCGGCAGCACCTTACGGGTGTTGCCGCCGTTCCCGAGCTGCCCTGAGCTGCCACTGCCCCAGGCGAACATCACACCGTCGCTGCGAATCGCGAGCGAATGTTCGTAGCCCGCTGAGATGCGCGGGGTCATCGCGGCGCCCGTGACCTGATAGGTGCCAGTGGCGACAGCGCTGGTGGTCGCGCCGGTCTTGAACGCGGCGACCTTCAGCGTGTAGTTGCCGACGTAGAGCGTGCCACCCGAGGGAACCGGCGGGTCGTTTGCGGTGGGATCGATGCCGTTGAGCGTGTACCGCAGCGTAGCGCCGGACGTCGCTGTTGACAGGGTGATGATCTGACCGGCAGCGTAGGTCCCCGACGTCGGCGACAGCGTGGGCGTCGCCACCACGATCGTGTACGCCTGCGTCGTCGTGCCGCTCGTGGTCCAGTCGATGTGGAACGCACGCGCCTTGAGCGTTTGCGTCGTGGACACCGTGACTGGTCCTGTATAGATGGGCGACGTGCCGCTGGGCGTGCTGTTATCGGTCGTGTAGCGGATGACCGCGCCGCTCATTGCCGACATCGTCACCACGGCCTGCGAGGTGTAGGTGCCGCCAGCCGGATCGAGCGTCGGCGCCGCCAGCGTGCCGAAGTTGAACGAGTAGGTGCCCGTTCGCATCGTGCTCGGTTGCCAGTTGGCGCGGAAGCCGATCGCATTGAGCACCGTGAATGTGCCGATCGAAATTGGACCGGTGTATGCCGTTGACGCCTCGGTCGGCGTGCTCCCGTCCGTTGTATAGCGAATCGTCGCGCCCGGGCTGGTGGTCGAGATCGAGACCGACTGCGGTGTCGTGTAGGTCGATGCAATCGGACTGAACGACGGCAGGGCCACCTGCAGCGTGTAGAGAGCGGATTGGACGTTGCTCTCTGGTTGTCCCGTCTTCCACGCCTTGGCCTTGAGTGTCCGTGTTTCGTCGATTGTGACCGTGCCACCCGACGCGATCGTCGGATCGCTTTCGGTCGGATCGGTGCCGGTGAGTGTGTAGTGAATCGTCGATCCGGACGTCAAGGCGGTGACCGTGACGACCTTCACGACGTTGTAGGTGCCGGGCGCGACGTTGAACTCCGGCGTGGCCACCTTCCAGGCGTAGGCGACCTCGCTAATCGCCACGGCGGCCGGCGGTCGCGTCGTCGTCCCGTCACCGATCTGGCCAAACAGGACCTGGCCGTGTGCCGCGGCGGACACAGTGCCTGTGCTCGTGACGAACAGCGTGTGAGCGAGGCCGCTCGCGATCTGCCATGACGGCGGATCGCCAGTGAGCGTCGCCGGGCTGGTTTGATTGCCGCTACCCGTATATCCCCATAGACGCGCAGTACCATCGAGCCGCGCGGCCAGCGAACGTTGCGTACCGGCATCGACACTGCGCACGTCAGTGATCCCGCTCACCACCGTCGGCGACGAGCGCGGCGTCACGGTTGTGCCGTCGCCGATCTGCCCGGCACTGTTCGCGCCCCATGCCTTCAGCGTGAGGTCGGAGAGAATCACCATCGAATGCCGATCGCCGGCGGCGATGCCGACGACGCCCGTGACGCCGGTGACGTGCACGGGGGAAGTTCGTGACGTCGTCGTGCCGTCACCGAGCTGCCCGTAAGTGTTGGTGCCCCAGGCCCACACGGTACCGTCACCTTTCAATACCAGGGTGTGATCGCTGCCGGCGGCAATGGCGATCACGTCGCTCAGTGACGTCACCTGGGTCGGCGTCAATTTCCGCACGCTCGTGCCATCGCCAACCTGGCCTCCGGCACCCCATGCCCAGACGGTCCCGTCGCTCTCGAGGGCCACCGAGTGCAATCGCCCGCCAGCCACGGCGATCACATCCGTCAACGAGCTGACGGCGACTGGCGTCGTCCGATTCGTTTGTGAGTTGTCGCCGATCTGACCTTCACTGTTATGGCCCCAGGCCATCAGGGTCCCGTTCGACGTGAGCGCGATCGTGTGGTTGTCGCCGGCCGCGACTGCGGTCACGCCGGTCGCCGTCGTGACCGCGCCCGGCACGCGTCCGTCCAGATCGGTGCCTCGCTCGCCGGAGCCGTCCGATCCCCACGTCCACACTTGCCCGCTGTCGTCTACGGCGACGGAGTGGTTGTTCCGAGCACCAATCCGCGTCGGCTCCACCGTGGTCATGAAGGACCACGAGTAGTTGGACGCGAGCGCATTGCCGGCCAAGTCCTCGACGCGCGACCCACTGCCTCCACCGGCCAGCGTCACGGTGTACGGCCGGGTCGGCAACAGCGGCGCACCGGGTGTGAACGTGGCCGTCATCGTCGGCGCGTCGTAGCTGATGCTGCCGCTGACAGCCAGATTGCGGGTGTCCTTGACGACGAATGTCGTCGAGGTCAGCGTGGCACTGTTGATCGCCTCGCTGAAGACGGCCTGAATCGACCCGGATAGAGACGCGTTGCGCACATTGGATGTGGGCGTCGTGCCGGTGACGCTCGGGGGTGTGACATCGCTCGTCGTGAAGGTCCACGAGGCCGTCGAGGCGAGCGAGTTGCCGGCCACATCCTTGACGACCGGCGCCGTGCCGCCGCCGCGGACGTTCACGGTGTAGGTCGCGAGCTGCGCGATCGCTGCGGCTGGAGTGAACGTCGCCGTCTTGCTCGGGTCGTCGTAGCTCACGACACCTGAGACCAGGGCATTGCTCGGATCGCGCAGCTCCACGGTGCTCGTGCTCACCGTGGTGGGGTTGAGAGATTCACTGAAGGTGATCGTGACGACCGACGAGGGGTGCACGTTGATGGTGCCGTTCGCCGGGACCGACTCGGTGATCGTCGGCGGCGTCAGGTCGTCGATCGACGCGCCCATGTCAACGTTGATCTGTGATTCGCTCAACGCGACGTTATAGAGGCGCACTTCGTCGAGTTTGCCGGGGAACCATTGGCTGCCCGTCGTGCTGCCGCCGATCGACAGATCCTGCGTGGTCGCACTGATCGACCCAGACACCGATGCACTGCCGTCCTGGACACCATTGACCCAGACGAGCAGCTGCGAGCCCGTGTATGTCGCGGCGAGATGCGTCCACGTCAGATCGGTGAGGACGGTCGCGCCGGTCACGGTGTAGGGAGTACCGCCGATCACGACCTCGATTCGGGCCTTCGAGTCGGTGGTCAGCGAGAGCGAGTACGCGACGCCGCCGGCCGCGTCCTTGCGGACCACGGGACGCGCCTGGCTGCTCACCTCCGGGCGCACCCACGCCTGGATCGTGAACGCCGACGAGAGATCCAGCGGATTGGCGTCGGCGACCGTGACGATGTCGTCAACGCCGTCAAACGCAAGGCCTGAGCCGTATTGACCGGTGGTCCAGACTGCACCGCTCAGCGTGGCCGTGTGATCGTTCGCAGAGCGGTCGTCAGAAGTCGAGCCGGCGCCCTCGTTGAAGGACCACGCGGCCACCAGATTCGACTGGCTCGAGACCCGTCCCGTTTGTAGAACCAGCGCAGACAGCGCTAGCCCGATACAGAGGACTTCACGCACGCCTGCGCGCGCGCCGAGCAAACGGCTCCGCATGAATCCGCTCCAGACTGGGACGTGCGTGTGTGCGCTGGGAAGAGCGCGTTAACCTTGAACGCAAGGACGGCGGGAATCAAGGGAGTGTGTACCCAAAATCGCGCTCATTGCGTTTTTCTGTGCACGCGCGGCGTCGGTGACACGGCACGAACAACAGGGTGTGACGTCGAGTGCGTCGCACGCGCCTGATGCGTCGTGATCAGGCGTCTCACCACGTTCGACATCGTCTCGCCGCGCGCAGCCGCTTCCTGCCGGAGGCTGGCGTACTCGGATCGCGACAGCCACAGGTGCACCTGGTGCTGGCGCGATCGTCGGACATTCATCGCCCGCTCTGGTCGTTCATCTCGGATATTGGGACGTCGGAGGGACGTACGCCCTCAAAGGTGAGTTAACGTCTGCACCGGACGCTTCGAACACGACACGGCTGAGTTGGACGATGAAGCCGTGAAAGATGATCCGCACGTCGGCACATGGTGCAACCGCCGTGCCCGCAGTGATTGCGACGGAAATATCAGAATCGGCTCCCGCCGACTACGGAGCCGTTGCGGTTCTTGCCTACCTGCGAAGCTCTCGACTGATCAGATTCTTCGATCCCAACCAACCATGTCGCCTGGCCGGCTCGCGCAGTCTTGTCGCGCTGTCCGGCGGCCTGCTTCAGCGGCGGGGCTCTGTGATCACTCGGGGCTGGTCACATCAAACAGCGCCGCGGATTTCGTGGGGGCATTACGGGGGGCAACTCGGCTTTCGTGCGGATTTCTCGATTCTGGAGGATCGCGATCGTGAGAGAGCGTTAGATTTCGGCCTGATCTGAAAACCCTGTCAAGAGCGAGTCCCCCCTTCCGCACCAGATTTAAGTAGTGCCCGGTCTCACGCGCTGGTCCGAGCAGACATTCGATTTGGACCGGCCATGCCCATGCCACAGGAAATTCGCTACAGGGTTTATCGGAAGGGTGCTGCCTGACGCGCGCTACTTCTTGACGAACTTCACCAGCGCGCCGTTGACCGAGTCGGCGACGTACAGCTCGTCCTTCGGGCTGACAGCGATGAAGTGGGCCTCGCCGAATTCCCCCGGTCCCGTTCCCGGCCTACCAAGCGCGCCGAGGACCTTGCCAGTCAAATCCATCCTCACCACCTGGCCGGCAAAACCATTGACCATGTAGATGTACTCGCGACCGATATCGATGCTGCATGGCAGCCCGGCATACTTCATCTCCCTCACGAATGTGCCGCTGGCATCGAACACCTGAATCCTCTGGTTCTCACGATCGGTCACCCAGAGCAACCCCTTGGCGTCGATGGCGATGCCGTGCGCGACCTGGAACTGCCCGGGGCCCGTGCCCTTCCCTCCCCATGACGTGATGAACCGGCCAGTCTTGTCGAACTTCAGCACGCGTGCGTCGCCGCCTGGGCCGGGCGTGTGCCCCTGCGCGACGAAGACGTCACCGTTGCGCGCGATGGCGACATCGTTCGGCTGGTTCAGTCTGCGGGACCCCGCGGTCTCGTTCCACTCCCCGGCTTCGCCCTTCGTACCGAGCGTCAGCAGTACCTGCCCCGCGGGGTTGAGCTTGACGACGATGTGTCCACCGACGTCAGTCGCCCACAGGTTCCCGTCGCCATCGATGCGCAGCCCGTGCGAGCGGGTGAACCGGTCACCGAAGGCGCGGACGAACGCGCCGCTCGGGTCGAACTCGAACAGCGCCTGAGCCCCGCGCGTGAGGACGAACAGATGCCCTTTAGCGTCGAATGCGACGCTCGCGGTGGCCCCCATCGTGGTACCGGCAGGCACCGTCACCGCGGGTACAGGGACGTAGTCCAATGCGGGAGCGGTCTCCGGAATCAGCAGGGCGGGGTCTGATGGCCGCTGTGCGGCAACGACAGACGCACCAAACAGGAACAGGGCGAATCCGGCGGCGGTCTTCTGCATGTGTGCGTCCTCTGCGTGAGCCAGTGCGAAGTCTACTACCGGCTACCGGCTACCGGCTACCGGCTACACGCTGGCGTCTCCAAGCTACCAGCTAGAATGAAGCCCCATGTCTGCCAGCGACACGATCGAAGCGCAGGGCCACCTGATTGACTCGGGTCTGCTCTCCGCGATCTTCGACAAGATCATCGAGTTCCGGGGGTCCTACGAGATCCTCACGTTCGACATCGGCCGCACCAACGACGACCCGTCGCGGATCCAGATGCGCATTACCGCGCCCGATCGGACGGCGCTCGCCGATCTGCTCCAGCAGATCACCACCTTCGGCGCGCACGCGGTCCGCGAGAGCGACGTGCTGGTCAAGCCGGCCGAACAGGACCGGTGCGTGCCCGACGACTTCTACTCGACGACCAACCATCGCACGCAGGTGCGCTTGAGCGGCCAGTGGGTCGATGTCGACAAGCAGCGGATGGACGCGGTGATCGTCGTGGACGGCACGCGCGCGGCGTGCCGCAAGCTGCGCGACGTGAAGACCGGTGAACAGGTCGTCTGCGGGCACGCGGGCATCCGCGTCACGCCGGAGTTTCGCGAGCGCGACCGGCTCGGCTTCGCCTTCATGAGCAACGACGTGTCCTCCGAGCGCCGCGTCGAGGGCAGCGTCGCCCGGATCGCGCAGATGATGCGCGACGTGAAGGCCGTCGGCGGCCGCATCGCGGTCGTCGCGGGGCCTGTGGTTGTCCACACCGGAGGCGTCGAGCATTTTGCGTCGCTGATCCGGCAGGGATACGTCAACCTCGTGCTCGCCGGGAATGCGCTGGCGGTCCACGACATCGAGTTCGCACTGTCCGGCACGTCCCTGGGCATCGACCTGGTCGCCGGTGCGCCGGTCGAGCAGGGGCACCGCAATCACATGGCCGCCATCAACACCGTCAATCGCGCCGGCAGCATTCGTCAGGCCGTCGAGAGCGGCGTGCTGAAGTCGGGCGTGATGTACGAGTGCGTCGCCCACGGCGTGGAGTACGTGCTCGCCGGCAGCATTCGGGACGATGGCCCGCTACCCGATACGATCATGGACCTCGTCGAGGCGCAGGAGCGGTACGCGGCAGCGCTCTCGAACGTCCAGCTGGTACTGATGCTCTCGTCGATGCTGCACAGCATCGGCGTCGGCAACATGCTGCCGTCGTGGGTGCGCGTCGTGTGCGTGGACATCAACCCGGCCGTCGTCACCAAGCTGAGCGATCGAGGGTCTCAGCAGACCGTCGGGATCGTCACCGACGTCGGACTCTTCCTGCACCGGCTGGCCGAAGCACTGACATGAGCGTAGGCCGGGTCCGCGCTGTGGACCCGGCTGGCCAGGAGCTGGCCAGGCGGGTTTACAACTCAAGACCCGCCCTACGTTCCCGTGACGTCAGTCCCTCTTCTTGTCCCCGGTGACACGAACAGCGACAGCAAGATCATTTGAGCCACGGAGATCACGGAGAGATGTTCGACCAGGCGTGGCTCCGCATCGAGGCATGCACGCCGCATTCAGATCGAGCGCGGCATGCATGCGCGATGCGCGGCCGCGCTTTCACCCGTTGACTCGACTTGAGCGATCGCTTAAGTTATTTGGGTGAACGCTCAAGAGAGTCGCCATGGAACAGAGACGCGAGAGCGTATTCTCCGAACCGCGTTTCAGTTATTTCACGAGCAGGGCTTCAACGCGACCGGTGTGGCCACGATAGCCCGAGAAGCCGGGGTCAATCCGGGTAGCCTGTACCACTTCTTCGAGAGCAAGGACGACTTGCTGCTGGGTGTCCTCGAGTTTTGCCTCGGCTACCTCGGGCCGGCGGTGATGGAACCCGCAGAAGCCAGCGCCGCAGATCCCCTCGATCGGGTGTTCGCGCTGCTTCAGGGTTACCGCGATCACATGGAGCGCGAACATTGCTGCATGGGGTGCCCGATCGGCAACCTGGCCCTCGAGATTGGCGACCATAACGCCAAGGCGCGTGCGCTCGTGCATGAAAACTTCGAGAACTGGGCCGCGCGCGTTGCGTCGTGGTTCGAGCGCGACACGAGCCTGCCGACGACCGTGGATCGACGCCGCCTGGCACGATTCATTCTCACTGTGATGGAAGGCGGGTTGATGCAGGCGCGGGCGGCCGGTCATCTCGGACCATTCGACGAAGCTGTGGACGTGCTGCGCGATTACTTTACGCGGCTCGGCACTCCTGCCGCCGCGAGGACCCGTCAAAAGACATCAACTTCGAAGAAGCGGAGGAGACGATGAAATCCTTATGCGTCGTTATGTTGGCGGCAATGGTCGGCGTCGCCGCGCGCGGGCAGGCCCCGGTCAACGAGCCGTCTTTTGTCAACGAAGGCATCGTGAACGCGCCGATCGCCGAGGTGTGGCGCGTCTGGTCGACATCCAACGGTTACAAGGCCCTGGGGGTCGCGCTAGCCGACGTCGATCTCCGCATTGGCGGCCTGATCCGTTCACGCTACCGCGCCGACGGGGTGCTCGGCGATGACCAGACCATCGAAAACGAGATTCTCGCCTACGAGCCGCCGCGGATGATCGCCTTCCGCATTCACAAGACGCCCGCGACTTTCCCTTTCAAGGAAGCGTGGAAGCACACGTGGACGGTCGTGACGCTGACCTCGCTCGACGACGGCCGGACGCACGTGCGCGGGACCAGCCTGGGCTATGGCGCCGATCCAGAATCGCTGGCGATGCGACAGTTCTTCGAGCGCGGCAACGACCAGACGATCAAGACGCTCGTGGCAAGCTTCGCGAAGTAGCTCAGACGATCTGAGCTGTCGAACGAACCATTTCCAGCAACGCGTGCGGTATGGTCGGACCCGCCCCGCAACTCACCGGCTCGGAGCGCGCCTATACATGTTTGATTGGCTACCGCGGGCTAGACGACGGCGCGTGCCGAGGGCGCGCGGTCAGCCAGGCACTCGGCCACGCGTGTCAGTGCCTGTTCGAGACCGGCGCGCGTTCGCGGTGTGCCGATGCATACGCGCACGGCGCGCGGTTGATGATCGCCGACCGCGAACTCAGACGAGGCGTTCAGAATCACGCCCCTCGTGCGGGCCTGCGCGACGAAACCGTCCGATGACCAGCGGGGCGGCAGCGACAGCCACAGGTGATGGCTCATCGGATGCGTCTGGTAGCGCTCACCCGCGAGCAGGCGCTTCACCATCGTCTGGCGAGCCGCGCCTTCATGCCGTTTCCAGTCGGCGATGCGCCACGCGGTGCCGTCCTCGATCCAGCCGCTCAACAGGTCGGCGCCGATCGGCGACGCGCAGAGCATCGTCGTCCACACTGCCGTGGCGATCTTTTCGAGCACGGCCGGAGGAGCCACGGCACAGCCCAAACGCAGTCCCGGGAAGAGGCTCTTGGACAGGCTCGTCACGAACACCGTCCGGTGCGGAATCAGCGGTGCGAGCGGCGTGCGTTCGGGTGACAGGAAGCCGTAGGTGTCGTCTTCGACGACGGTGAGACGATATTTCTCCGCGACGGCGGCGATCTGGCGGCGTCGTCTCTCGGACATGACGGCCGACGTCGGGTTCTGCATGCGGGGCATGCAGTAGAGGACACGGGCGCGCGAGGAGCGGCAGGCCACTTCGAGGGCGTCGGGCCTCAGTCCTTCACCGTCCATGGCGATGCCGCGCATCTTCAGCCGCATCTGCTGAGCGAGCATCCGGGCACCTGAGTAGGTCAGATCCTCGGTCAGGATCGTGTCGCCCGGTGCGAGGAGCGCCGCGAACGTTGTCGTGAGACCGTGCTGGGCCCCGGCGGTCAGCACGATGTGCTCCGGGTCGACGGGCATGCCCAATTGCTTCAACCACACCGCCATCGCCTGACGGTGGCGTACGTGGCCCCGCCGCGGGGCGTAGCCGAAGAGCTGAGTCCACGGCAGCACGCGCCGCTGGAGCAGATGCGCGGCAAGGTTGGCGACCTCTTTGTCCGGCATCAGGATGTTGATGCTGAGATCGAGCAGGGCGTTCTCGCCAGGCGCCTCGTCGTATGGCTCTTGTCCGCGGATGAACGTGCCCCGGCCCACGTGGCCCGTGGTGAGCCCGCGTCGCGCGGCTTCGGCGTAGGCCCGCGTGATCGTGGTGACCGTGAGGCCCAGATGGTCGGCCAGGTCGCGGTGCGGAGGCAGCCGTGTTCCCGCCCTCAGCGAGCCGCTCTGGACGTCCTCATCGATGGCGTCCGCTATCGACCGGTAGACGGGCCCCTTGCGGGTTTCGAGATTCGGCAGCCACATTGTCATTGACGCAATATACGCATTGCGCCGCTGTCAATCCACATGTCATACAGGCAATGTGCTACAAGAAGGCCTCGAGGAATCAGGAACCGGGCCTCAGGAGGCCGCCGGCGCTCGACGTCAGAGGATTCGGGAACGTACGTCGGATGTTCGGCGTCTTAACCGGCAAGTGCTATCCTCAAACCATCATGGGTAAACGAATTTTTCTCTTCCTCGCCACCAACCTGGCGATCATCCTCACGCTGTCCGTCATCGTCAGTCTGCTCGGCGTCGGGAATGTGGCCGGCACGGGCGGGCTCGACCTCGGTGGCCTGGCGGTGCTGTGCCTGATCTGGGGCATGGGCGGCGCCTTCATCTCGCTGCTGATCTCTCGGTGGATCGCGAAACGATCGTTGGGTGTAAAGCTCGTGGACGGCCGCACCGGCAACAGCCAGTTTGACTGGTTGCACCAGACGGTTGGCCGTCTGACCCGTCAAGCGAACCTGCCGATGCCCGAGGTCGGCATCTACGAGTCGCCCGAGGTGAACGCGTTTGCGACAGGACCGAGCAAGTCGCGGAGTCTCGTGGCTGTCTCGTCCGGCCTGATGCGCGGGATGCGGCCGGAAGAGATCGAGGGCGTGCTCGCGCACGAGGTCACGCACATCGCCAACGGCGACATGGTGACGATGACGCTGCTGCAGGGCGTGATGAACGCGTTCGTGATGTTCTTCGCCCGCGTGATCGCGTTCGCCTTGACGCGGTCCGGCGACGAGCGGCGAGGCGGTGGCTCGTATTTCCTCGTGGTGATGGTCCTGCAGATCGTGCTCGGCATCCTCGGCTCGATGGTCACGGCGTGGTTCTCGCGGCAGCGTGAGTTCAGGGCCGATGCGGGCGGCGCGCACCTGGCCGGCCGCGAGCGAATGGTGGGCGCGCTGCGCCGGCTGGCGGCGAATCACGAGCTCGTGGACACACAGCACCAGGCGCTCGCGACCATGAAGATCAATGGCGTGCGCGGGTGGGCGGTGCTCTTCTCCACGCACCCGCCGCTCGAGCAGCGCATCGCGGCGCTGGAGAACGCCGGACGGTAATCACATCGGTTCGTGGTTGGTGGTTCTTGGTGAGCCAGGACCGCCAACAAGCCCACGGCCGTCGACTACTAGTCCAACCGAGAACCAAGAACCAGATGTCGCACCGCACGATCGTTTCGACCGACACCCTGGCCTCACACCTGTCGGGCGCGTGGGTCATCGTCGATTGCCGATTCGATCTGCAGGCGGCTGAGTGGGGCCGGGAGCAATACCTCGCCGCGCACATTCCGGGCGCCGTCTACGCCAGCCTCAACCACGATCTCGCCGGACCCCGCACTGGCACCAACGGCCGGCATCCTCTTCCATCGATCGAGGCGCTCACCGCGACGCTGGGACGCCTGGGGATCGGGCGCAGTACACAGGTCGTCGCCTACGACCAGGATTCCGGCATGTACGCGAGCCGTCTCTGGTGGATGCTGCGTTACATGGGACACGACGCGGTGGCGGTTCTCGACGGCGGGTGGGCGAAGTGGACACGGGAAGAACGACCTGCGCGTAGCGGCGATGAGCCGCGGCCCGCGGTGGCGTTCGCCGCGTCGCCACGGCCCGAGCTGCGCTCGAGTGTGGACGATGTGACCGCGCGCCTGCACGACGGGAGCACTCTGCTCGTCGATGCCCGTGGGCCCGAGCGCTACGAGGGCCGCTCCGAACCGATCGATCGCGTGGCGGGACATATTCCCGGTGCGGTCAATCGCTACTACAAATCAAACGCGACCGACGATGGCACGCTGCTCCCGCCGCAAGTCCTTCGTGCGACCTTCCTGAGACTGCTTGGCGATCGGGAACCGGCGCAGGCCGTGATGTATTGCGGCTCTGGCGTGACCGCCTGCCATAACCTGCTGGCCATGGAGCACGCGGGGCTCACCGGCGCTCGTCTCTTCGCCGGCTCGTGGTCCGAATGGTCCGCTGATCCCACCCGCCCCGTCGAAAAGGGCCCTTCGAAGCCGTAGGGCCAACCCATCGCGGAATTCTTCCGTCCAAGAAGGCCGGAGGAAGCATATGGTCCGCGCTCTTTGTGTGACAGCCCTGCTCGTGACGGCGGCAGCCGCCATTCTCCCGGCCCAGCGGAGTCGTGACCGGGACTTTGGCCTCTCTCAGGACGACTGGTGCCGCGAGGAGCGCCGTGCGGACTTCTGCGAGGTGCGTGAGGAAACCCTCCGCAACCTGAACGTCGTGGACCTCGATGCCCGAGGCAATGGCGGCGTCGCTGTCCGGGGATGGGATCGCCCGGACGTGCAGGTCCGCGCGCGAATCGTGGTCTATGAGAGAAGCCGCGACGATGCCCAGCAGCTCGCCAAGGAAATTCAACTGACCACCACCGGCGGACGCATCCGCGCGGACGGGCCGGAGCGGACACGCCGGCGTAGTAGTCGCAATGGGCGCAATTGGGACGACGATCGCTATTGGTCCGTCGCCTATGAGCTGCAAGTACCACGGAAAGCGGAGCTCCGATTGGATGCGACGAATGGCGGCATCTCGGTCGAGGACGTGCGTGGCCGAGTGGACGCGCGCACAGTCAACGGCGGCATCCAGCTCGGTGACGTTGGCGGAGACATACGAGGCGAGACGGTCAACGGTGGACTGCGGGTCGAGTTGGCCGGCGAAAAGTGGGACGGTGCGGGCCTGGATCTCAAGACCGTGAACGGCGGCGTCTCGCTCGCCGTGCCCTCCGGCTTCTCCGGAGAGCTCGACGCGCGGACGGCCAACGGCGGCATCTCCGTGGACTTCCCGATTACGGTCACGGGACTCCTCAACAACCGCCGCCAAATCACGGCCACGCTCGGTTCGGGCGGCCCCAGGATTCGGCTCGCGGCTGTGAACGGAGGGATTTCTATCTCAAGGAGATAGAACCACTGGGTCAGTAGGTCAAAGGGCAAAGGGCAAAGGGCAAAGGGCAAAGGTGAGGTAACTTTGACCCTTGACCTACAGAGTTCTTGTCTTCGTCCTCCTCGCGAGTAATGTCGCCGCACAGGGACTGAACGTCTCCGCCCCAGCACCGCGCGGCTTCGACCGCGCCGTCGCACAGGCCGACACGCTTGCGCTGCTCAAGCAGCTCGTGGCGCTCGATACGCAGAATCCCCCCGGCAATGAGATCCTCGTCGCGCGACACCTCGACGCGATGCTCCGTGGGGTCCCGGGTATCGAAACGCACATCCTTGACCCCGGGGATGGGCGGGCGAACTTCATCGCGCGGCTTCGCGCGGTCAAACCCACCAGGCGTGCGGTGCTCGTCATGGGCCACATGGATGTCGTCGGCGCTGAAGCGTCGAAGTGGACGTCGCCGCCGTTTCAGGCTGTCGAACGGGACGGATACCTGTACGGACGCGGCACCATCGACGACAAAGGGGCGCTGGCGGCCACCGCCGTCGCGATGCGGATGCTCGCGTCGCTGCGCGACTCGCTCGACCGGGACATCATCCTGCTCGGCACGGCAGCCGAGGAGAGTGGGGGTGAACAGGGAATCACCCGTGTCCTCGCGCAGCACTTCGATCTGATCAAGGACGCCGAGTTCGCACTCAATGAAGGTGGGCGTATCCGCGTGCGCAACGGGCAGGTCAACACGATTAACATCCAGGTGACCGAGAAACTCTCCTACGCCGTGATCGCCACCGCGCGCGGCACATCGGGACACGCCTCCGTTCAGTTGCAGGACAACGCGATTGCCGCCCTCTCGCGGGCGCTGGCACGCGTGCATGACACACCACAGCCGGTGGAGCTGAACGAGGTGACCCGCGCGTACTTCGGGGGACTGGCAAAGGTCGAAGCGGATCCCGTCATGCGACAGGCGATGGAATCCCTCACCACCGCGCGCGACAGAGCGTCGATCGACAAGGCGACTGCGGTTGTGAGCCGCGATCCGGTGCACAACACGCTGCTGAGGAACACGGCGTCGCTCACGATGCTCGCCGGCGGCATTCGCGTCAACATCATCCCGTCAGAGGTCACGGCCACACTCAACCTGCGCGAGCTCCCGGACGGTGACGTCCGTGCGCACGTTGCGGACTTGAATCGGGTCGGCGCCGAAAAACAGGTCACCTTCACGCTCCGGGGAGAGCCCCGAAAGTCTCCGCCGGTGTCGTCCACCACGTCGGCGCTTTATCTGGCCATGGAGGCGACGGGCCGGGAGATGGCGCCTCAGGCCGCGGTGATCCCGATGATGTCCTCGGGCGCCACCGACGGCGCCGCGCTGCGTGCCGCGGGCATTCCCACCTATGGCATCCTGCCGCTGCCGCTCGACATGGACGATGAACTGCGCATGCACGGGGACAACGAGCGCACGCCGATCGCTTCCCTCGGATGGGCGACCGAGTATCTCTACCGCGTGCTGATGAAGGTGGCCGTGAGATAGTCTAGGTCTGCGCTCTTCGGTCTGCGGTTCGGTCTGCGGTCTCAGGAACTCACATTGAGCTCACTCGTCAACGAACGGTCGCCCTCCGCCTGGGCAACCCTCAAGGAAGCCGTCCGGGGCTCGCGCCAGGACTACACGACGGCCCCTATCGGGCGTGCCGTCATCCTCCTCGCGGTCCCGATGGTCCTCGAGATGATGATGGAGTCGGTGTTCGTCGTCGCCGACGTCTTCTTCGTCGGACGTCTGGGCGCCGACGCCGTCGCCACGGTGGGCATCACCGAGTCGTTGATGACCATCATGTACGCGCTCGCCATCGGGCTCTCGATCGGCGGGTCGGCGACGGTCGCCCGGCGCATCGGCGAAAAGAACTCGGAGGGCGCCGCCCGCGCTGCGGTGCAATCGATCATCCTGGGCGTCGCTGCCGGGGTCGCATTCGGCGTCATCGGCGCGCTCTTCGGGCCCAATCTGCTGGCGATGATGGGAGCGAGCCCGGACGTCCTGCGCACTGGCGCAGGCTTCTCCCGCGTGATGCTGGGCGGAAGCGGCACGGTCGTCCTTCTGTTTCTGATCAACGCGGCGTTCCGTGGCGCGGGCGACGCGGCGATCGCGATGCGCGTGCTCTGGTTCGCCAACGCGATCAACATCATCCTCGGGCCCTGCCTCATCTTCGGGCTCGGACCGTTTCCGGAGCTGGGCGTCATGGGCGCGGCGATCGGCACCACGATCGGCCGTGGCAGCGGCGTGCTGTTTCAGCTCTATCACCTGACGCGGCCGGGTGGCCGCCTCGAGGTCCATGCGCGGCACATGAAGTTCGACCTGTCGGTCATGCGCACGATCCTGCGCATCTCGGGGAGCGCGACCTTCCAGAATTTCGTGTCCACGGCGTCGTGGATGGGTCTGGTTCGTATCCTCACCGGATTCGGCAGCGCCGCGGTGGCCGGCAACACGATCGGCATCCGCATCCTGCTGTTTGCGATTCTTCCGTCGCTCGGCGTGAGCAACGCCGCGGCCACCCTCGTGGGCCAGAACCTCGGCGCCGGCAAGCCGGATCGCGCGGAAGCGGCGGCGTGGAAGGCGGGGCTCTACAACACGCTCTGCCTCGGCGCCGTCGGCGTCGTGTTTTTCCTCTTCGCGCCGTTCATCATCAGCTTCTTCACCACCGACCCTGAGGTCGCGAGCTACGGCGTCAGCTGCCTCCGCATCGTCTCGGCCGGCTTTCTGTTCTTCGGGTACGCGATGGTGTTGACGGCGGCGTTCAACGGCGCCGGCGACACCCGCACGCCGACGCTGATTGCGCTGGCGTGTTTATGGGCGTGGGAAATTCCACTGGCGTGGGTGCTGGCCCACCCCTTGGGCTTCGGGCCAAAGGGCGTCTTCATCGCCGCCAGCGTGGCATTCTCGACGATGTCGTTGAGCAGCGCGTGGCTGTTTTCGCGCGGAACGTGGAAGACGCGGCGGGTATGACTGGCTGGTTCGTGGTTCGTGGTTCTTGGAGGATGTCTGGGGCTGATTCGTGGCTTGTCGACCGTTAATGGGCTGACCAAGAACCAAGAACCACGAACCACTATCCAGGCGCGACCGTCACCGTGAAGCCGTCCTGATTCGGCGCCGCGTACTGACGATGGTGGCGGATCCGTGAATACGGGATGGTCAGCAGCGTGTCGAAACCGGCTTCCGGCTGCGGGTGAATCTGCAGCGTCATCTCCTGGGTGGCGGTCGAGAGCGCGCGCACGACATCCGGCTTCGCGAAGCCAATCACGAACACCTCGCCGCTCGGCAGCTTGTGCGTTTCGTAGCTGCGGTAGCGGCGCACCGCAAACAGCGGCGCGTTCGGCAAGCCCGGCGAGTAGGTGAATCCGTAAACGCCTCCGGGCAGGCCGTTCACGCCCGTCCCCTCCTCGCTGTCGACCACAAGGCGAACTTGATGGGCGAGCCGAAGGGATTCCTGGTCGGCCGTCGCGGTGTTGTCGGAATAGACGACTCGGCTCATAGGATGCCTAGTCTATATCGTTCACACTCTGCTCATGCGTTCACACCAATCGGACAGGTGACTCCCGTTCCTCCAATCCCGCAATAGCCGTGCGGGTTCTTCTCGAGGTACTGCTGGTGATAGTCCTCGGCGTAGAAGAATGGCGGCGCGTCGAGGATCTCGGTGCTGATGCGCCCGTAGCCGCCGGCGGTCAGACGATCCTGATAGGACGCGCGCGACGCTTCGGCGGCGCGCTTCTGCTCCGGTGAGTAACAGTAGATCGCCGACCGATACTGCGTTCCCACATCGTTGCCCTGCCGCATCCCCTGCGTCGGGTCATGGTTTTCCCAGAACAGCTTCAGCATCGCGTCGTAACTCGTGACCGCGGGATCGAACACGACGAGGACCACTTCGGTGTGTCCGGTCGTGCCCGAGCACACTTCCTTGTATGTCGGGTTCGGGGTGTAGCCGCCGGCATACCCGACCGCGGTCGTGTACACGCCTGGCGCCTGCCAGAACTTCCGCTCCGCGCCCCAGAAACAGCCCAGGCCGAAGACGGCCTGCTCGAGTCCTGCCGGAAACGGTGGCGTGAGTCGCCCGCCGGTCACGACGTGCGTGCCGGCGACAGGCATCGGATCCTGGCGACCGGGTAAGGCTTGATCGGGACGCGGGAGGCGCAGATTCATCGGGCTACCGAATATGGCCATGAATTCCTCAATCGGGCAACGGTGTCCGTCGCCCTACGACTAAGATGCCCGAAGTGAGTACCGAGTTTCAATCGACGGACGGACGGCGACGACCTCAGCCGGAAGAGGGACCGCTCAGCATCATCTACGAAGACGAATGGATGATCGTCCTGGATAAACCGCCCGGCATGGTCGTCCATCCCACCTACAAGAACTGGTCGAGCACGCTGCTCAATGCCGTCATGTGGCGTGTGCGTGATCGTCCCGGGGCGCAACCGGGCATCCTCACCCGGCTCGACAAGGATACGTCGGGCCTGGTCGTCATGGCGTTGAGCCCTCAGGTGCATGCCACGATGCAGCGGGACGGCACGGCGGGCCGGATCCGCAAGGAATACCTCGCCGTCGTGCGCGGTATTCCCGATCCGATCCGCGGCCGCATCGTCCTCCCCCTCGGACGCGACATCGCCGACAGGCGTCGCGTGGTGGTGACGCCTGACGGTGCGTACGGAGAAACCCGCTACGAAGTGATCTCCACCTTGGAGAACGGCCTGACACTGCTGCGATGCGAGCTGGTCACCGGACGGACGCACCAGATTCGCGTGCACCTCGCGTCGCAGGGCTGGCCGGTCTTTGGCGACCGGCTCTATGGAGAGCCGGATGACACGTTGACGCGCCAGGCGCTCCACGCCTCTCACCTGTCGATGCCCCATCCTGTTACGCGGCAGCCCCTCGAGCTCGACGCTCCGCTTCCTGACGATCTCTCTCGCGTGATCGGTGTGGTTCAGAATTTCACGTTGTAGAGCAATTTGAAATTCCTCCCCATCTCGGCCGCGAGGTCCTTGATGAGGGACAGGTGATTGCGATAGAGCTCGTTCGTCGCGTTGTCCAGACGCGCCGTGATCGTGTTGGTCACCTTGCCGCTTCCAAACGAGTACGCGCCATAGAGCCGAAGGAGCTGATAGCCATCGGTCTCCGTCTCGTTCTCGAAGAGCCGATCCTGCGTGGCCGCAACCGTCACCTGGCCACCCGCCTGGAAGGCATTCCGCTGATACCGCAAGCCACCCCGAAAGCGCAGCGGTGGCATCCGCGGCAAAGGTTGGTCGGTTGCCTTGAGCGTGCCACGCACGTAGTCGAGCCCCACCTCCACCGCCAGATCGGAAGTCAGCTGGAAATCGGAGTGCGCTTCGATGCCCTGGAGGATGGTGTCGGCCGCGACGTTCTCGAGGATCGGAAACTCTTCGGCCGTCGGCGGCTCTTCGTCAATGCCGCGGTCAGGGAACCGCGCCACGAACTCGTCGAGGCGCACCGCTGCGTCCCCCTCCGTCAGGGGCGCCCTGAAAACGAAACGGTCGATATCGTTGCGGAAGTACGTCACGTCGCCTGATGCACGCGACGATCGCCAACGCAGCGCCACGTCGAAGCCCAGGGCGTTTTCGGGGCCAAGGTTCGGATCGCCAATCTCGAAGGCGAAATTGCCCGGGTGAGGCCCGAAGTAGAAGAGCTCCTCGAGCGAAGGAATACGGGACGCCTTCGCCAGGCTGAGCGCGATCGTGACTCGGTCGGCCGCCGCTTCGGGCCGCAGCAGCAGTCCGAGTGAGCCAGAGCCGGCCGTGAAGTCACGCACCACTTCACCACGTGGTTCGTACTTGGCGTGGTCGACGCGGCCTCCGAACTGGAACGTCACGTGCGGCCAGGCGACCTCTTCGTAGAGAAACGCGGCGAGCCCACGCTGGTCAACCGCCGGCGACAGCGCCTCCGCACCGACGGCGTCGAACGCGCGATTCAAGAACCATCCGCCGATACTGCCCTTCATGCGGCCCACGGCGCGGTGCGAGCCCATCACCTCGACTTCGGCTGTGTCGTTCTTGAATGCCGTGCCGACTTCCGTGCCCTCGAGCTCCTCGTGCTTGTATCGGCGGACGGCGAGGGTGGCGCGGTAGGAATCGAACGCGCCGCCCAATCCCTGCGCGCCGCCGCGCAGCGAGAACGCGTGCCGCCTCGGCGTCAGTTGAATCTGACCTTCCTCGACGATCGGGATCCCGTATTTCGTGTCGTCGTAGCCGTAGTTGCCGCCGACGTATCCCTTCGCGCCCGTCCACGAGAGGCCGATGTTGCCGAAGCCGTTGCGCGACTGCGAGTTGGTGAGGTCACCCGCGGGAGTATCGACGTCACTGGAACGCCGGCCGCCGCCACCAAGGTGCAGCGCAACCTTGCCGTTACCGATGTTCACCGCGCCGGCCGCGCCGCCTTCCTGGGCGGCCGATCCGAAATCGAACATGAAGTTCCCGCTCGCGCCGGTCAACGGTTTGGTAGGAATCTCGTCAGTGATGATGTTGACGAGGCCGCCAATCGCGTTCGAACCGTACAGCAACGTTGCCGGACCCCGCACCACTTCGATCGTCTGCGCCGACGCCGGGTTGATGGCGACGCCGTGGTCTCCAGACTGCGTCGACAAGTCACCAAGGCGCTGGCCGTCCTGAAGGATCAGCACGCGATCCCCATCGAGGCCGCGAATCACCGGCCGCGACGGCGCAGGCCCGAAACTCCGCGCCGCAACACCGGGCTCATTCTCGAGCGTCGCCCCGAGAGACGACTCGAGCTGCTTGGACAGCTCTTGCCCAGACAGCACGGAGGTCGCCTGGAACGTCTCGAACTGGCTCCGCGCGTCGGGACCTACCGACACGACTTCTTCGAAATGCAGTTCGGGATCGACCTGCACGTCGAGGGACGCGGTGCCGGCTTTCACCGATACCTCGGTCCTGCGCGACGAATACCCCTGGGCGCGCACCGACAGGTGGTAGGCACCCGGTGGCAGGTTCTGGAACGTGAACGTCCCATCGGCGCCCGATGTCTCTTCTCGCCGGATCTCTTCGATGATGACCGTGGCGCCCGCAATCGGCGCGCCGCTCAGGGAATTGAGCAATCGACCGGACAGCGAGACACCGCCCTGCGCGGCCGCATGAGACGAACAGATCAGGACAAGCACAATCTCGGCGCACGCGAACAGAAGCGTACGTACATGCATGAGTACATCTCCAACGAAACGAGTTCCGAGTTCGCGCTCCTCAGGGAACGCGTGTTACGCGTTGATCGTTGAAGGGGTAGGCGGTGCGCGGAGCGGGGGCTGCACCGCGCCGACGAACTGCGGTGCGCCGGCGAAGTCGATGGGAGTCCGAACGTCGCGTTCGACAGCAGGGGCGATGTGCTGGGCTGTCAGGGTTGACGGTCGGACGATGCGCGTCCAGTGACACAGGACGCAGTGAAGCGGGCGTTCCTCGGCGGTGGAGCCGCGGCTGATGCTGTGCGCTGACGGGTCGTGCGGGACCTCGATGGACACGCACGCCGCATCGTGGCAGTCGTCTTCGTGCGGCGCCGCGGACCAGACGGTGAGCGTCGCCAGCGAGACGAGCGCCGCCGCGGCAATCGAACGTGCCCGCGAGCGGAACCACTGGAGCATGAGGCTAGCAGCCTGACACCGGGAGCCGGGAGTGTCAAGGACGCACGGCGGCACGAAGTTCGCTATCGTATATGCGTGCGAACGCGCAGCGGAACAACAGTGCGTCAATTCACGCCTGCATTCACGCCGGCTGCCGGCGTGGCTTACTGGTGGCGAAAGGTCCTTTCCTCGGGTACCGGCGAGGTAATGACGGTCGCGCGGATGTCACCCACGTGCATTAGGATTACAACAATCCATGCGCGTCTCTCGCCGGCAGTTCATCCAGAGCGCCACTGTCTCCGCCGCGGTCATACCCCTCGCCGTGCGCGCGCAGCAGTCGGCCCTCGATCCGTCTATCCGTCTGTTCAGGCACGGCGTCGCCAGCGGCGACCCACTGATCGACCGTGTGATCCTCTGGACACGTGTCTCCGCGCCGCCCACACGCAGCGCGACCGGCCCGATCGACGTCCAGTGGCAGATCGCCTCGGACGAGAAGCTGACTCAGGTGGTGACTCGCGGCACGGCGCAGGCCGCCGCGGAAAAGGACTTCACGGTCAAGGTGGACGCCGGCAACCTGCGTCCGGGCCGCACCTACTACTACGCGTTCAACGCCGGCGGTGAACAGTCGCCCATCGGCCGCACCAGGACGCTGCCCGACCGCGCCGATCGCCTGCGGTTCGCCTCGGTGTCCTGCTCGAACTACCCCGCCGGCTACTTCAACGTCTATCGCTGCCTTGCCAACCGGCCGGACCTCGACGCGGTGATCCACCTCGGCGACTACATCTACGAGTTCGCCAACGGCCGCTACGGCGACGGGACCGAATCGGGCCGGCTGCCCTTGCCACGCGGCGAGGCCGTCACGTTGGAGGACTACCGCAACCGCTACGCCACCTACCGCAGCGACATCGATCTTCAAGACGCCCACCGCCAGCATCCGTTCATCGTCGTCTGGGACGATCACGAGCTCGCAAACGACGCGTGGTCGGGCGGCGCCGGCAATCATGATCCCAGCGAAGGCGACTGGGCGACACGGCGGGCAGGCGCGTACCGTGCGTATCTCGAGTGGATGCCGATTCGCGAGGCGACTCAGTCTGGGATTCGCCTCTATCGCTCGTTCCGCTTCGGAGACACCGCTGATCTGATGATGCTCGATACGCGCGGGCTCAGGGATCAACAACTGGCAGGCAACGACGCCGCCGGGCTCGCCGATCCAAAACGATCGCTTCTCGGCGCCGAGCAGGAGACCTGGTTCTTCGATCGGCTTCGCGAGTCGCAGAAGGCGGGCACGCGGTGGCGGATCCTCGGGCAGCAGATTCTGTTTGCGCCGTTGTCCCTTCCCGGTCTCCCGGTGCAGCGGCCTGACGTGTGGGACGGATATCCGGCGGCGCGCGAGCGTGTCTTCGACGTCCTCACCCGCGACAAGATCACCGACGTCGCGTTCCTGACCGGCGACATCCACAGCTCGTGGGCGATCGATGTGCCGCGCAACCCGTGGAACGGATACAACACGACCAGCGGCAGCGGTTCGCTGGCCGTCGAGCTCGTCGCACCGGCCATCAGCTCGCCGCCGTTGTTCGGCAGCACGCAACAGCGGGATCTCGTCATGTCGTTGCAGCCGCTGGTGCGTCACGTGAAATACCTCGAGGGAGAGCACCGGGGGTACGTGCTGCTCGACGTCACGCGCGATCGCCTGCAGGCCGACTGGTTTCACGTCGCCACCGTCACCGAGCGGAGCGTTCAGGAGTCGAAGGCGGCGAGCTTCGTGTGCGAGCGCGGGTCTTCGCGCCTCGCGCCGGCGTAGCCACGAAGGCCACATAGACGGGTTAGCCACAAAGAACGCGAAGACCACAAAGGTTGAGTACGGTCGTATGTAGTGTCCGGCTTTAGCCGGACCTTGACACCAGTCTTACAATCAGTAAGATCAGACTCATGGCGCGTCGTCCTCCGCATCCTCCTACGCTGTCACCCAAGGAACTACTGATCCTCGAGCTGCTGGCCCAGGACCCCGCCAGGTATGGCCTTCAGCTGGTCGCGGCATCAAAACGGCGGCTGAAGCGCGGGACTGTGTACGTGACGCTCGGGCGCATGGAGGACAAGGGCTTCATCACGTCGCGCCTCGAAGCGGCGCCGCCCGACGTCGGCGGCATGCCCCGCCGGATCTACGAGCCCACGGCGCTCGGGCGTCGCGTCCTCGCCGCGTGGACCGCTGCTGCGCAGCATCTCGTTCCAGGATTCGCGCGATGAGCCGCCCCGGCACCCGGCTTCGCGCGCTGTCGGCGCGTGTGTGTAGCGAGCGACTGATGCGGCGTCTCATCGATCCCGCGCTTGCGGACCTTCAGGCCGAGCACGAAGAAGCAGTGCGATCTCGCCGCTTGTGGAAGAGTCGGTGGGTCTTGCTGTCTGGCTACGTGGCATGGATAAGGGTGATGGCGCTGTGCGGTCCGCTGGCGCTGAGACAGGATCTGAGTGGCTGGACCGTTGACGATGGGCGCGCACTCAGCCGGACGGCGTGGCTGTCTCTTGCAGTAACGGTCGCGGCGACCGTCCTTCTTCTCAGGATGCAATGGACCTCGTGGGTGCCTACGCACGCGAACACAATGACGCTGGTGAGGTACCTGATACCCGCAATGCTTCCCCTGAGCGTACCGGTGGGGCTGACGCTGGGTACAACGCTGAGCCTGAGCGGACGCGCGGTTTCACGGCGATTGGTCATCGCGCTCCTCATGATCGGCCTCGGCTTGTCGGTTCCGTCGTTCGTGATGGTGGACCGGATCGTTCCGGTCACCAATCAGGCGTACCGCGAGGCTTGGTTTGGGAGTAGCGGCGTCCAGAGAGGGTCCCGCGAACTCACACTCGCAGAGTTGAGAGCCCGCATCGACTCATACCCTCGGATGGTTCTCGACACAGCCGAGGCCGCGCGGCGCATGCGCGTGGAGCGAAGGGACTACTACGGGCGATACGCCGCGATCGGAATACCGTTCGTCTTTACGCTGTTCGCGTTGGCGATCGTCGGGTGCCGACGCTTCGGCAGATTCGGAAGCGGATGTGCGGGGTTCCTCGGGCTTGTTGTCTGGTACCTATTGGAGGGGACCTTGCCGCACGTTCCACGGGACGGATTCATGCCTCCGCTGCTGACGGCCTGGCTGCCTCACCTCGCCATCATCGCGACCTCGGTCGCGCTATTGCGATCCCGCACAGTCCGGCTGCCGCCTTCGCCCATAACGCGGCTTCGGCGCCCAAGAAAGCCGGACACTATATACATTTAGAAACCTCGGTGCCTCAGCCTGTCCCGCCGAAGCTGAGCGTAGGCGGATGCCTCGGTGTGTCGTGATCACATCAAGAGTTGGGTGAGCTGTTCGACGCCATCGATCGCCATCCGCAGCACCGAGGCGAGCAGCAGGACCGCGCTCGCGATCACGACGGCATCGACGGCGGCGCGCACGCGCGGCAGGTGCAGCCACCGCCGCAACAGCGTGATCAGTGGAATGACCAGCACCGCCGGCGTGATCATCGCGAGCCACGCGGCGGACGCGCCGACCCACCCTCGGGCGAAATAGCCGACAGCCACGATGTACGCGCCGACCGGTCCAGGCGCGGAGCGTCCAATCACCACCGCCTGACCGAGCTGCTCGTCGGTGACCAGTCGATGGGTCACGACGAAGTCCTGCCGGATCTGCGGCAGCGACCCCATGCCCGCGAACGACGTCACGGTGGCCTTCAACAGCAGCAGGTACAGCGCCGCGACGCTCACCGATCGGCCTCGGACGCCACCACTGGAGCAGGCGCTCCCATCACCATGCCGACGAGGGCTGCAGCGAGCAGGATGCGGACGGGCGTGACGCCGGCGGCAAGCAGACCGACGACGACTGTGGCAATGACCGCGGTTCGCACGGCAGTGGATCGTGTCGTGTACGGGCGGAGCAGGTGCCACGCGGTTGACAACACGAGCGCAGTCGCGACGAGCACACCCACCGCGATCAGCACTCGAACGATGGGATGCTGGTCGATGCGCACGATCGTCGCACTCAGCGCGACGATCAGCAGCGACGCTGGAATGGACGCCGCAGCCAACGAAGCGACGGCACCGCTCGATCCGCGCAGCAGCCAGCCGAGGCCAACGCAGTACGCCAGGATGTTGGTGCCGGGCGTCAGACGCGAAACGGCGACCAGCAGCGCGTGCCCGTCCCCGGTCAGCCAGCCTTTGGCTGTGAGCTCACGCCGCAGCAGCTCCATCGCGGCGATGCCGCCCAGGGTACGATTGACGTCGCGGCAGACCACCCACGCCAGTTCCCGCCGTGACGGCGTCGTCACGGCTGCGGCCCGTGGAGTGCCGTGCAGCGGGGATTGACCAGCTCGCGGTGCCGCATGGCGAACTGATGCAGGGGAGCTTCTGGGAGCGTGCCGTAGTCGTCCGTCCCGCTGAAGCTCCAGGGCCACGCGCCCGAGTAGCCACCCTCCACCGCGAACTCAAGATACTCGGCCAGCGTCGTCTCTGGCGGTGACGCGCCGATCGGGTGATGTCCCGGACCATCACCAGGGAACTCACCAAGGATCACCGGGCGTGACACGCCCAGCGTCGAGGCCGGCATGCCAAACACATCGGTGTCCCGCTCCTGATGCCTCGTGTCTGGATACGAGTGGAGCTGCACCATATCAAGACCCAGAGCCGGATCGTCCCACGCCCACAGGTTGTGAAGGCGCGCGCATCCAATCGTGGTGAACGCCCTCGTCCGCCGGTGCACGAGGTCGCTCAACGCCGTGACCAGCTCCGCCAGCACGCCGAACGTCAGCGGCCGAACCGCTCGAGGGCTGAGATCGCGTTCCCACTCCTCGACGATGAAGTCGGGCTCGTTCATGAGCTCGAAGGCCAGGATCTGTGGGCCAAGGTCGCGGCGCTCGCCGGCGTCCCCGTAGCGGGATACCAGCGGCTCGAACACGCGCCGCACAAGCGCGTCGCGGCCCGCCGTCGCGTGAAGCACGCCCGAGCGGCCCTCGGGCAGACGGCCCTCGAGCAGCGCACCGGTGGCGGGATCCACGATCGTCTCGCGCACGCCCTCGAACATCCACCGGTGATCGAGCAGGACGAGGTCGACCCGGATGCCAGTGTCCCGCGCGATCTCCAGGGCGGCATCCATGTCGTCAAACAGGTGCGGCGCGGGTCCGACCGGGATCCCGCGATCGTCGTACACAATCCCGCTCCTGCCGTCGCCGAAGACAAACCACCGTGCGGCGGTGAAGCCCAGCGCCGCCATCCCGGAAAAGTCACGGGCGATGGCGTCTCGTCTGGTCGACACGCCGAGGTGCGATCCCCAGACGTTGGCGCCGAAGTCGAGGCCGTAGAAGACGGTCGTCCCGTCAGTGGACCAGGGGTAGTTGCAGCCGTGAAGGAACATTCAATTCAATGCCCAATGCCCAATGCCCAATGCTCAAGGCCCAACGCAAGTCACTGCTGAGCGCCCAAGTCAAAAGCCTGCCCGCGCGCGATGGCTTGCGGGTTGCTACTGTATGAATGACCAACAGCGCACTCCGAGCGGCAAACCGTTCGACATCCACGAACGGCTTGAAGATTTCGCCTGTGACATAGTCCGAGCGGCGCAGTTTCTGCACACTCGTGGCCCCATCGGGCGCGCACTTTCTTATCAGCTGCTCGCAGCCGGAACATCAGCGGGCTCCAACGCAGAAGAGAGCGATGGCGCTTCCAGTCATGATGACTTCATCGCGAAGAACCGGATCGCGCTGAAGGAAGCCAAGGAGGCGAGGTTCAGGCTGCGAGTCTGCCGGCGTTGCGAGCTTCTCGACAACCGATTCGAGCCCCTGGTCATGGAGTCCGACGAGCTCGTTCGGATCCTCGGCAAGATCGTCCACAACGCCATTCGTCGGCGGAACACCGAGAAGGGAAACGGACAATCACGAATCAGGCGAACCTGAAGACTTCGGGCTTAGGCCTCGTTGGGCATTCGGCATTGAGCATTGGGCATTGTTGGGCATTGCGCATTCGGCATTGCGCATTGAGCTTTGTTGCAGTCACTTGACTTCCATCGTCGCGAGGTACTTCGTCATCAGCGCCTGCTGAGAACCTTTGTAGGCAGCCGAGTACTTGCGCAGTCTCGCGCGGTCCTCGTTCGAGAGCACGCGGCCGCCGGCGCGCACGACTTCGTACTGCGACATGATGGCCACGAGCAGCATGTCCTGATCGATGGGCTGGCGCGTGAGGAATGCCTCTGCGACCGGCAGGGCTTCGGCGTAGCGGCCGATCATGGCGTAGGCGACGGAGAGTCGCCGGGCGACCTCGTCGTTGGCGGGATCGCGATCGTAGGCGGGCTTGAGCACGTCAATCGCCGATGCCGGCTGCCCATCGCGCAGGCGCGCGTCGGCCACCATCGTGTAGACCGTGACCGGGCGCGGCTCGGTGCCGAGCGCCATCTGCCACACGCCAGCGGCATCCCGATCGCGTCCGACCGACGCGAAGCAGGCGCCCAGGTAAAACGCCGCCGGGAAGAACTCGCGGCGCGGTCCGGCCGACAGCTGGAGCTGTGTGGCGGCCTGATCGAGCTGGCCTTTCGCAAACAGATCGATGCCCCTCAGAAACGTCGCCACCGTCTGGTCACCCGCCGTCAAGGCTTCGAGCGCCGCCGCGCCATAGCGTCCGGCGCGCGCCTCGACGATCGCCGCCTTCAATCCCGGCGAACGCTTCTCGACGATGTCGAGCATCGGATTGAGGAGCTCGCCACGCAGCGCACCAGCCGCGTCGAACTTCGGCAGCGACGAGGCGAACGACACCGATGCCGCCGCCACCGCAGCCGGCGCGACGATCCTGGATCCGGCCGCGCGCTCGAGAACAAACGGCCGCGTGAGCACACCGACGTTCTTTCCCTCGCGCGCGATCTGGGCACGGGCGACATACCGGCCAGGCGGAAGGGCCTGCGCGGCGACGATGCCGGTCGCCACACGCCATGTGGGTTGCCGGCCTTCGGCCAGTTGCGCCGGCAGCGACATCAATGCTGGTGAGTCCGGGTTGTCGGCGATCTCGAACGTCACCGTCGCCCGATCCCAGGTGGTGATCGACGTCGAGTACAGCTCCAGATACGCCGCCAGCCTGTCGTTCACGACGTGCGGCTCCACTTCGGCACGAACGCCCTGCCCCGGCGACGGCGCGTTGCCGACGATCAGATCGCCCATGGCCAGCGGCTCACCCGCCATCTTCCAGGCGTTCACGTCGCGGACCACGCTGCCTCGGCGTCCATCGGCATCGACCACGCCGAATCGCAGCGAATAGATCCCCGGCTGCAGCAGGACGCCGCTCACAAAATGCAGCGGTTCGTTCGGGCTCCCTGCCACCGGCGAAAGCGTCGCCTTGGTCACGAAGTTCGCGGCGACCTGATTGGCATCATCGATGACCAGGTATCCGACGGTGAATGGAGCGGCCGGCGCCCCCGGCTGCCCGACCTGCGCCGAGACCGTGAGGCGCACTTTCTCGCTGGCCGGATCCTGCTGCGCGAACGTCGTCACGCGCACGGGCAGGCCGGACACCCCGAACGGTGAGGTGAGTGCGTCGCGCAGGTGATCTTCTGGCGACTTCTTGGCGCTCAGCGTCGGGGACAGCACGAACGCCTGCCGGGATCTGATCGTGACATCGCGGCGCCGCACTTCGACGTCGATGCGATGGCGGTCGCCCTGGCTGTCGCTCGGCCGCTGCTCGACGCCGAGGATGTAGGACGCCGAGATCTCGGAGGCCAGCCGATCGAAGATCGGCTCGCCGGTGCCGGCGATGTAGAAGAGGCTGCCACGGGACATCGTGGCCAGCGCTTCGAGGCCTTGGACCTGCATCCGCCGATCCTGTACCTCGGTCGGGGGCTGCTCCGACACGGTGACGTCGCCACGCCTCAGATCGACCAGCATGACGTTGATCGATACGCGCGCCGCGCCGGCCAGCCGGACAATCGAGCGCAGCTCGCTCGAGTCATCGACGGCCAGGCCCTCGGAAATCAGGATCAGCGACTTGGGACCATCAACGAAGGTCAGGCGCTCGAGGACCTGACGCAGGCCGATCATCGACAGCGTGGCATCCTCTCTGACGCTACGTGCGATCTGCGAGGACTCGGCGACGATGTCGCGCTCGCATTGCGCCCGCTGTGCCGGCTCGGACGAGCGGCATTCGCGGGCCATCACCACAGCCATCGTGAGCTGATCGCGCTTCTGGTCGATGGCGATTGCTTCCGACGCGCCGAGGTTGTACTGTCCCGGCCCGGTTCGCGGCTGCTGACCGATCAGCCCCTGCATGGCGAGCCGCAGACGCAGTTTGTCGCTGGTGAAGTTGACGCGCGGGCCTGGCTCCGGATACGTGATGAACGCGACCTGATCGAGAGGACTCAGCCGATCGAGGAAGCGCGAGGCGGCGGCCATGATCGGCCGGAGCGATCCCGGCCTGATGTTCATCTGATCGACGGCCAGGATGATCTGCCGCCCGTTGGGCGGCGTGAGGTTGCTGGTGTAGAACGTCTCGCTCTTGTCGGCCACCTGCTTGCGCGCGGCCTCGACGTCAATCTTGACGAGCTCCGCCGACACGACACGGCGGACTTCGCCGTCCACTTTGACGGAGAACTCCGCGGCACGAAGATCCTCGACCGGGCGGCCGTTGCGATCGACCACGGCCACATCGACCGCGACGAGATCGATCCCGGTACGGAACGTCGGCCCCTGCAGAGGATCAGACGTCGGCAGCGTCTGGGCGGGCGGTGGCGCCGGCGAGGTCTGCGGAGGCGGCGAGGGCGAGGTCTGCGGCGTCTGCGCGGCCGCGGTGTCCAGGACGGCAACCGAAAGCACAGCAGCAAGCAGGGATTTCATGCCGCGGATCTTACACGCGGATGCAGGCAGCGGGGCCCTCCTTCGCACCGTTCGAAATCGCTGCTCTCGTCGTTTTGTATCGCAGGAGAACCGACGGTTGGACGCCTCGCGCCAGCCCTCGGATGGAGGCGAATCACCATGACCAACGTCGCCGTACCGTACCCAGGCAAAGCCCTCAAAACCGGGTCCACCCTCGCCGATGCCATCGTTCAGCTGCAGACGCGCCTGATTGAACGAGGGTGCGGTCCGATCAAAGTAAACGGGCGCTTCGACGCCCCGACCGAACGCGCGGTCAAACGCTTCCAGCTCAGGTTTCCTGACTCGACGGGCCAGCCGCTCGCGGTCGATGGCGTGGTCGGGCCGATCACGTGGGACACACTCTTCGGTCCGACACCGCCCGCGGTCACCGCACCAGCGACGACGCCCTCGCTGGCCACAGCCGCTCTCGCTGTCGCAGAGTGCTCGAGATCGGGCAGATGGAGTTACCGCCTGGCTCCAACCGTGGGCCGAGGGTTGATGAATACATTCGCGCCGTGGGTCTCAATCCCGCCGGCGCATTCCCGTGGTGTGCGGCGTTTGTGTACTTTTGCTTCGGGCAGGCGGCGACAGGCGATGGCGTCGCAAACCCGGTCATCAAGACAGCCGGCGTGCTCGATCACTGGACGAAGGCGGGGAACCGAGGCGTGCGTCGCGTGCTCGGCGCCACGGCGAAGAGCTCACCCGAGCTCGTACGCCCGGGGTTCGTGTTCATCATGGACTTTGGCGGTGGCGTCGGCCACACGGGCTTCGTCGAGGGCGTGGCCGGAGGACGGCTGGTCACCATTGAGGGCAACACCAACGACGGCGGCTCGCGCGAAGGCATCGGCGTCTTCCGGCGCACCGAACGGAAGCTCGCCAGCATCAACAAGGGATTTCTCGACTACAGCGGAGGCGCCTAGATGTAGCCGAGCTCCAGCGCCTTGAGAACTGCACGCGTCCGATCGCGCACGCCCAGCTTGGAGAGGATGCTGGACGCGTGGTTCTTCACCGTCCCCTCGGCCGTGCCGAGTGCCTCGGCGATCTCACGATTGCTGTAGCCGCCGGCCATCAGCCGGAGGACTTCGACTTCGCGCTTCGTCAACGGGTCTGGCGGGCTGAGCGCTTCGAAATCGCGCAGCACGTGCTCGAGGCCGCGCAGCAGGCGCTCGGTGACGACGGGCCTGATGACGGTACCGCCGGCGACCACCGTTCGAATGGCCTCGGTCAGCCGCTCGAGCGAGACGTCTTTCAGCAGATACCCCTTCGCGCCCGCCTTCACCCCTTCCAGCAGCGCTTCATCGTCGTCAAAGGTGGTCAGCAGGATCGTTGGTGGCAGCGTGCCCCTGCTCTGCAGCGCGCGAAGGACGTCGACGCCGCTCTTCTTCGGCATCCGCACGTCGAGGAGCACCACGTCGGGCTGTTCGCGGCCGATGACGGCGACGCCGTCTTCGCCGTCGCTGGCCTCAGCCACGATCGTGATGTCGCCGGCGAGCTCGAGCAGAGACCGGATACCCTGACGCACGAGCGTCTGGTCGTCCACCAGCACGACGCGAATCATGACGCGAGCCGCGGCTTCGGCATGAAGCCATGCACCTCGAAGCCCCGGCCGTCGCCCGCGCGAAACTCGACCCGCCCCGCGTATTCCTCGAACCGCTCACGCATCCCGGTCAGACCGTTGCCCAGGGCCAGCTCTCCGGCACCGCGGCCATCGTCTCGCGCGTGAAGCGCGATGCCGTCGGCGCTCGGCTCGAGATGAATCCAGAGGTTGCGCGCCGCCGCGTGCCGGGTGGTGTTGGTGATGATTTCCTGCACGCACTTCAGCAACGCGTCGGCCTGGGCCCCTTCCTCGATCTCCAGAACATCCGGCAGCTCGAGATGAATAGCGAGCGCGCCAGATTCGGCGACCAGCGCGCGAATGGCTGCGGCGAGATCGAAACGGCTGCTGCTGCGAAGCTGGCTGACGACGTCACGCACGTCGCTCAGGAGCAGGCGAGTGATCGCGTGTGCCTGCTGGACGTGCTCTGCGGCCTTTCCTTGAGCGAGGCGTGACGCGACATCGAGCTGGAGACTGAGCGCCGTCAGATGATGGCCGAGCGTGTCGTGCAGGTCGCGGGAGATGCGCAATCGCTCGGCGATGCGGCTGCTCTCCGCCAGCAGTGCACGTGTGGCGTGCAGCTCTGTATTGGCCCGCGACAGCGCCTCGCGCGCGCGGCGCTCACGAACGGCGAGCGAGGCGGCCGCAAGCGCGAAGATCTGGAACCCGGCCAATGCTCCGGTCCCGGTTACCGCAGACATGGGCCCCGCCAGGCTGAGGAAGACGGCAAGCAACGCCGCGGTCTGTGCGGCCAGCCAGACGCTCGCGACGCGAGGAGAGAACTCGTCGAGTTGACCCGCGACGATGACCAGTGTCGCAGACGCGAAGATGTTTCCGCCGACGCCGATCATCACGAGTCCCGCGCACGCTTGAATCGCCATGCACACGGCGCGCGCCGAGCGCCGCTGCGAGGTGCCAAGCCAACCCAGCTCCACGAATCCGAACGCGGCGCCGAAGGCCAGAAAGGCGCTGGTCCACACGGCGATCGCGCCTGGGCTCATGCGGCCCTGGCTGATTGTCGACAGCGTCGGCAGCGCCGAGACCAGCCAAGTACCGAAGGCGGCCACAGTGAGCCATCGTTCCGTGCGCATCGACGGCCATTGTAGCGGCCGGCACGAGGCGAGGGACCGTGCCGGAAGTCATGGGTCTGTCGCGTGACCTCCGGCACATGCGGAGCCGCGCAAAGACAGCCACACTGCATGCATGGTCAATCTGAAGGAGGCCGCAATGAACGGTAGGCGTCGAATGGCTCGTGAGCTCGTGATGGTGATCGCACTGGCGCTCGTCGTGTTCAGTCCGGGCGGACTGGTGCTGCTCGCGCAAGGTCCACCGGCGGGAATGCCGGACCTGGTCGGGATGCTGAAGGCCACGCCGGGCTGTCTCGGTGTGGAGGCCGCGCAAACGGCAAGCGGCAAGCAAGTGCTCTTCGCCTGGTTCGAGAACAAGAAGGCCGTGCTCAACTGGTTCTACAGTCCCGGGCACCAGCAGCTGATGAAGATGTACACGCCGACCGGCTCGAGTGGGCGAAAGCCGCTGGCGGATATCCCGGACGACAGTGGCCCGATCATGGCCATCGCATCGCTGACCGTCACGGATAAGCCGCAGGTCGGTGGCGTGCAGTTGCCGGTCTCGCAGATCGCGATCGAGCTGTATGCGCCGTTGCCTGGAGGGCTGGCCGCGGGCGGGCGCTTCGCACCGAGCACCGTGAAAGTACCGGGTCTGCTCGAAGCTCCGGCCTCGAGCCGATAGCCGCGCAGGCTGAACGCGCAGGCTAAAGCCTGCGCTCTACGAGCTGTTGTAGAGCGGAGGCTTTAGCCTCCGCGATCACACCCCGAACAGCGCGGGATCCCACGTGAGGCCGATCTCGCCTGGCGGCGCCATGTAACCGGCGAGCGCCGAGGCGGCCACGATGGCGGGGCTGGCGAGATATCCTTCGCCGCCCACGCCCATCCGATTCTGCCAGTTGCGATTGAAGGTCGTGATCGCGCGCTGGCCCGGATCGAGCGCATCGGGGCCCTGACCGAAGCAGGGCCCGCACCACGATTGCCGGATCTCACCACCGGCCGATCGGAAGACCGAGGCCACCGACTCGCCGCCAAGCCTCGGATCCGATCGCTCGATCTGCCGCCCGACACCGCCCGATCCCGGGAAGACCACCAACGGGCGCGCCGCCGTCGTGAGCCCCGCGCGCCGGGCATGGTAGAAGACCAGCGCCGCCTGCAGCAGGTCGTCATAGCTGCCGTTGGTGCACGATCCAATCAACGCCTTGTCGAACGGGATGCGCTCGCGCGCCACGTCCTCCGCCGGGTAGGCATTGCCGGGACTGAACGGCTTGGCGATCATCGGCACGACGTCGCGCAGTGAGAAGTCCTCATCGATCTCGTATCGCGCGTTCGCACCAGGCGTCAGATCCGGGTACGGCAGCTCCGTGAGGCCCTTGGCCGCGTACCACGCGCGTGTGATCTCGTCGGCGGCAAAGATACCGTTGAGCGCTTCCGCCTCCGCCATCATGTTGGCGATGGTGTTGCGGTAGGCGATGGGCAGCTGCCGGTCGCGATCGACGAACTCCACCGACATTCCCTGCGACTGCGCCGCGCCCCAGCGGCGCAGCAGCTCGAGGACGATGTCCTTGCCGCTGACCCAGGGCTCCATCGCGCCCGACAACACGACACGGCGGGCACGCACCAGCGTGAAGTAGACGTAGCCGGTCGCCCAACCGAAGCCGAGCGTTGTCGATCCCACGCCCATGCCGACGGCGCCATAGGCGCCGTACGCGCGGCTGTGTGAGTCGGCCCCGGGAATGAACTGTCCTGGCGCCACGAGGCCCTGCTCGGGGAAGTAGAAGTGAAAGATGCCGTCGCCAGGCGTGGCGTAGTACGGCGGCTCGAGCCCCTGCTCGCGGGCGAACGCCCGGCCGATGCCCGTCTGCTTGTCATCGTCCTCCCGCCCGGTGAAGACGAAGTGATCGTTGGCGATCGCCGCCTGACGGGGATGAATCGCGCCCTGGGTGATCTGGTTGAACGTGTGGATCGCAAACGGCGCCGTGCCGTCCGACGCCGGAAGCAGATCGGCATAGACACGCAGCGTGTCGCCCGGCTTCAGCGCGCGTCGCTCCTTGTCCACCCGATGCGCCCAGACGATCTGCTCGGTCGTCGTCAGAGACCGCGCCACCTGTTCGTCCGGAAACTCGATGAGCGGCTGGCGGGTCAGAGACGCGCGGAACTCGCGACGGCCAGCCGCGACAATGCCGCCGGTCTTGCGAAGTTCGTCTTCCTTCGGCGTCAGCGGCAGCGGATCGTAGGTCTTCCCCTGCGTGACGTTGGCGATGCGGCGCGTGTCGGGGTCGAACGTGAACTCATCGCCATCGCGCGCGTCGGCCACCGCCTCGGCACTCTGTACAACGTGCAATCCCAGGTTCAGGGCATTGCGGCGAAAGATATCCCCCATGTTGTCGCCGCAGACGATCACCATCTCGAGGCCCGCCTCTTCGGCCACGCCCTTCAGACCGGCGGGACTCATCTCGCGTGACGAGCCGATCGCAAACCGGTCGCCGGCGATGAGAACGGTCTCTCCGCGATGCACCCGCGCGCGGAAGTCGGGCATCAGATAGCGGAAGGATCCGGCCTTCCAACGCTCGTCCAGGGTCTCCAGCGTCTCGGACACGCAGTCGGCGGCCGGCGTGATCTGGTCGGTGTCGATGGCGTCGAGCTTCTTGCCGTATTTGGTGCCGGCGAGCCTGGGGTCCCAGAAGATCAGGGCTTTACCGCGGACCAGCCCGGGCGGCCGCTCAGCAGCCGTCTCCTCGTGGCACGCCTCTGGCATCTGACCTGGGGTGACGCCCGGCCGCAGCGTGGCGCCGAGAATCTTGTGCATTTCAGCCTGATCTTAGCCCGTCACACTGGTCTGATATGATCCCGACCCCGCGCTCACGGCTGATTGAAACAGTTCCAATGGATGCGCCTCGGACCACGGTAATCGAACCTCGTCGTCGACAGGCAGAGCGCCGCACGCCCAGGCGCCGGGCCGCCGCCCGCCAGCCGCTTCGGACGACGCCTACGCACGAGCTGGAAACGTCGGATCTGAAGAACCCGGCGCTGTACATCAATCGCGAGTTGAGCTGGCTCGAGTTCAACGACCGTGTGCTCGCTCAGGCGCGCGACAAATCGCATCCGTTGCTCGAGCGCGTGAAGTTCCTCGCCATCACCGGCACGAACCTGGACGAGTTCTTCATGATCCGCGTGTCCACCACGCTGAAGAAGCTCCGAGAAGGCATCGAGGACGTCGCGCCGGACGGATACAACACCGAGCAGCAGCTCGAAGCGATGCGGGCGCGGGCGCGTCAGATGCTGCAGCACCAGGCCGACGTCTGGGGCGAGCTGCGGCAGTTGCTCGCCACCGAAAAGATCGCATTCCTCGAGCGTGAGGAGTGGACACCGGAGATCCGCGAGCATCTGAGCGGGTACTTCTCTCGCGAAATCTGCCCGGTGCTGACGCCGCTGGCTTTCGATCCCGGCCATCCGTTTCCGTTCATCTCGAACCTGAGCAAGAACTTCGCAGTGGTCGTGCGCCATGGTGGCCGCACGAAGTTCGCGCGTGTCAAGGTGCCCGACGCGCTGCCCCGTTTCGTCTCGATCCCGGAGTCGCTCACGCCGGCCGGCGCCCTGAGCTTTGTGTTCCTCGAGGACGTGATCCGCGAGAACATGCACGAGCTGTTCCCGGGTACGCAGGTCAAAGGCGCGCACCTGTTCCGCATCATCCGCGACACCGACCTGGAGATCGAACAGGACGAAGCGGACGATCTTCTCGAGAGCATCGACCGGAGCCTGAAGCAGCTTCGGCGAGGCGCCATCTCGCTGCTGCACGTCGAGGCCGACATCCCGACGCGGGTACTGAACATCCTCGCCGAGAACTTCGAGGTCACCGACGATGTGGTGATGCGGACCAGCGATCGCCTGGGCTTCGGCGACTGGCTGCAACTGACGCGCATCCATCGCCCCGAGCTGAAAGACCCCCCGTTCTCACCGCGCACTCTGTGGCGGACCGACGAGGACCCTGAGGCGATTTTTGACTGGATCCGCTATCAGGACGTGCTGGTCCACCACCCGTTCGAATCCTTCGGGTCGGTGGAGACGTTCCTGCGCGCCGCTGTACAGGATCCGCACGTCATCGCGATCAAGATGACGCTGTACCGGATTGGGGCCAACTCGCCGCTCATTCCGCTGCTCATCTCGGCGGCCGAAGCGGGTAAACAGGTCGCGGTGCTCGTGGAGCTGAAGGCCCGATTCGACGAGCGCAACAACATCCTGTGGGCCCGGCGGCTGGAATCGCACGGGATCCACGTCGTGTACGGGTTCGCCGATCTGAAGACGCACGCGAAGCTCTGTCTGGTCGTCCGTCAGGAGGCCGACGGCGTGCAGCGCTACGTGCACACGGGCACCGGCAACTACAACCCCGACACGGCCAAGATCTACACGGACCTCGGCCTGTTCACCGCCGATCCCGACATCGTGGCCGACGTCTCGGACATGTTCAACTACCTGACCGGGTACTCGAATCAGAAAGAGTTCCGCAGCCTCCTCGTGGGGCCGGTGCAATTGCGCAACCGGTTGACCGAGCTGATGGATCGCGAGGCGGAACACGCCCGCGCCGGCCGGCCCGCGCGCATCATCATCAAAGTCAACGCGGTCACCGACGACCAGATGATTCGTGTGCTCTACCGCGCGTCTCAGGCCGGGGTGTCGATCGATCTCGTGGTCCGCGGGATCTGCAGTCTGCGCCCGGGCATTCCCGGCATCAGCGACAACATCCGTGTGCGGTCGGTGGTCGGCCGCTTCCTCGAGCATTCGCGGATCTACTGGTTCCAGAACGGCGGCCAGGACGAGATGTTCATCGGCAGCGCGGACATCATGGAGCGCAATCTCGACCGCCGCGTCGAAACACTGTCGCCGGTCCGCGACCCGGAGATCCTCGAACACCTGCGCGACGTCGTCCTCGACGCGTACCTCAAGGACACCAATCGGGCGATGGTCCTCGATTCGAGCGGGAGCTACGAGCGGCCGGTCGAGGCGGCGGCGACATTCAACGCGCAGCAGTATCTGCTGAAGAACTACACCGAGGCTAACGAGTAGGCTTCGGACCGATGAACGCGATCGGCGCGGCTGCGAGCAGGATGGCGACGGTCACGACGAACGCGACCGGGCCGATCGGCCAGAGTGCCGCAAGCATCACTCGTGACGGCCAGGGCGCGTCGGTGCGCCACAGGCCCACTGCCATACCGGCCAGATAGATCGCCAGGGCCGCGGTCACGCCCCACCCTTCGCCACGGCCTCGAACTGCGGGGCATGGTTCCGTTCGTGTCCCGCACACCAGGCCATCAGCCAGTCCACCGTAATCGGACCGAACTCCGGATGCGTGAACGCCTTTGCCCTCTGGGCCGGCGTCAACGAGCGGCACAACGCCAGGTTCATCCGCCGTAGTGCGACGTAGGCTTCGAGCGCATCGAGTCCCGCCGGCGGCCGCTCAACCGCCATCCAATCATCCTGTTCGAACGGCTGCAGGACGTAGCCATCCTGCGCGAGCGCAAACCGCAGGCGAGCGGCGAAGATGACTTCGATCTGGGCCAGGTGGGTGAGCAGCTGACGCGCCGACCACTTGCCGGGCGCATGCGAACGATCGTCCCACTCGCGCGGCCACGGACGAACGACGGCCTCGATCCGCCGTGGCGTCTCCTCGAGGCACTGTAGTACGTCCAGCCCCTCGACAAACGTTCCGTACGGGTTGTTACTCACGGGAAAGCCTCCAGTAATGTTACTGCGTGTTTCGAGAGCTCCCACCACTCCTTAAACTCGCCGGTCCGGTGATCCTCGCCGAAGTCGGCTGGATGGTCATGGGCATCGTCGACACGATCATGGTCGGCCCGCTGGGACCGGCGGCGATCAGCGCCACAGGGATGGGCAGCAGCCTGTTCACCGCCATTGCCATCTTCGGGATGGGGTTGATGCTCGGACTCGACGCGTTTGTCTCCCACGCGCACGGCGCCGGTGACGAGGCCGAGTGCAAGCGCCTGCTCCATGCCGGCGTCTGGCTCGCGATCGCGGTTGCGCCGCTGGTGATGGCGCTCGCATGGCTGCTGTTGGTGTCGATCGACCGATGGGGGCTCCACCCGGAGATTCGGGTGCTGGTCGGCCCCTACCTCCAGGTCATCTCCCTCGGCGCGCTTCCGCTGCTGATCTACGCCGCCTTCCGCCGCTATCTTCAAGGACTCCACGTAGTACGGCCGATCATGCTCGCGCTGGTGACGGCCAACCTCGTGAACGCGGGCGCGAACTGGGTCCTCATCTACGGACATCTCGGCATGCCCACGCTCGGCGTTGAAGGCTCGGCGTGGGCGACCACCGCCGCGCGGGTGTGGATGGCCGGCTTTCTCTACCTGGCCATCCGGCGGGAGCATCGCCGCAGAGGCGATCGGGATCCGGCCCTCCCGTGGTCGAGCGACCTCGGGCGGATTCGACGGCTCGTCGCGCTCGGCTTTCCGGCGGCCTCACAGGTCACGCTGGAAGTCGGGGTCTTCGCCGCGGCGACCGCCTTGGCAGGACGACTCGACCCGGTGTCGTCAGGGGCCCATCAGATCGCCCTCAACCTCGCGTCGCTGGCGTTCATGGTGCCGCTCGGCCTGTCATCGGCGGGCGCCGTGCGCGTCGGACACGCCATGGGCGGCCGCGATCCCGATCGAGCGGTGCGAGCCGGCTGGACGGCGCTCGCGACCGGCTGCGTCATCATGTCGGCGATCGGGCTCGCGCTGTTCCTCTGGCCGGTCCGGCTGCTCAGCGCGTTTTCCACCGAGCCCCGCATCATCGAGATCGGCGTGCGTCTCCTCGCCATCGCCGCCGCGTTTCAACTCTTCGACGGCACCCAGGCGGTGGTCACCGGCATCCTGCGCGGTATCGGCGACACGCGCATGCCGATGATCATCAACATCATCGGCCACTGGCTGTTCGGGCTGCCGGTCGGCTACGCGCTCTGCTTCCGATATGCCTGGGGCGTCGAGGGATTGTGGGTCGGACTCTCGATCGGATTGATCTTCACGGCGATCCTCCTTACGGTAGTCTGGTGGAGAAGAACTCTTGTAATGCAAAATTCAAAATGCAAAATGCAAACATGAATTTGCGGACTGCCAACCGCCGAGTTTTGCATTTTGCATTTCGCATTTTGAATTACACCGATCATGTTGAACGATTCCCACTGCCACTTCTTCTCGACGCAGTTGTTTACCACGCTGTCCCGTCAACGCGGGCGCGGCGAGGCGGTTGAACAACTCTGTCGCGAGCTGCAGTGGGAGGACCCGGGAACGCCTGACGCGCTCGGCACACGATGGGTGCGCGAACTGGACGCGCACGGCGTGGCGCGGGCCGCGCTCATCGCCAGCGTGCCGGGCGATGAGGATTCGGTGGCAGCGGCGGTGTCACTGCACCCGAATCGCTTCGTGGGCTTCTTCATGCTGGATCCGTCGGCCGAGGATGCCGTCGTGCGGGCGCGTCGTGCGGTGAAGGACCTTGGATTGAGGGGGATTTGTCTCTTTCCGGCCATGCACCACGTGCCGTTGCACGACGCTCGCGTTCAGCACGTGGTGGAGGCCGCGGCCGCTCAGCAGGGAACCGCGGTGTTCGTCCACTGCGGGGTCCTCTCGGTTGGGGTGAGACGCAAGCTGGGTCTCGCGAGTCGTTTCGACATCCAGCTTGGCGATCCGCTCGCGCTCTCTCGACTCGCCCTGGCCTTCCCGCACGTCCCGTTCATCGTCCCGCACTTCGGGGCGGGCCTGCTGCGCGAGACGCTGATGGCTGCCGAGATCTGTCCGAACATTCACATCGACACGTCGAGCTCGAACGGCTGGATTCGCTATACGCCTGGCCTGACGATCGAGGCCGTGTTCAAGGCCGCAGTCTCGGTCGTCGGACCGTCCAGATTGCTGTTCGGCACCGATTCGTCCTTCTTTCCACGCGGGTGGCAACGGGGCATCTACGAGGCGCAGAAGGCAGCCGTCTCGACGCTCGGTCTGCCTGCGGCCGACGAAGGGCTCATCTTCGGCGGCAACTTCGATCGCCTCTTTCCCCATCGGGCCGCCTGAAGGCGGCCCCTACGTACTATTCGTGGGGGCCGGCTTTAGCCGGCCCTTCGCGTCTAGAGGACTTCGATACAATCGGACCGATGAAAGCCATCGTTGTCCGTGAATTCGGACCGCCCGGTGTGATGAAGCTCGAGGAGGTGCCGGATCCTTCCCCAGGGCCCGGCCAGCTGCTCATTCGGGTCCGTGCGGCGGGCGTCAACCCGGTCGACGTCTACATCCGATCGGGGAACTACGCACGCAAGCCGAACCTGCCCTACACCCCTGGAGCCGATCTCGGCGGCATCGTCGAGGCGGTCGGCGCCGGCGTCTCGCGCGTGAAGACGGGCGACCGGGTCTACGCCCATTCCGTCGCCGGGGCCTACGCACAGCTCGCGCTCGGCGAGGACTGGCAGGTTTATCCGTTACCCGATCGCATCACGTTCCAACAAGGCGCGGCGCTCGGCGTTCCCTACGGCACCGCCTGGCGGGCGCTGTTCATCCGGGCGCGAGCGCGCGCCGGTGAAACGTTGCTGGTCCATGGCGCGAGCGGCGGTGTAGGTACGGGCGCGGTGCAGATCGCACGCGCGCACGGCTTGCGCGTGATCGGCACCGCCGGCACCGCGGAGGGTGTGACGCTCGTACGTGACCACGGGGCGCACGACGTGCTCAACCATCACGACGCCGGATACCTTCAGCAGGTGATGCCGCTCACCGCCGGCAAGGGTGTCGACGTCGTGCTCGAGATGCTGGCCAACGTGAACCTGGATCACGATCTCGATGTCCTCGCCCTGCACGGGCGCGTCGTGGTGATCGGCAACCGTGGCCGCGTCGAGATCGATCCGCGAAAGGCCATGGGTCGCGACGCCGCCATTCTCGGGATGACGCTCTTCAACGCGACGCGGGAAGAGCTTCACGAGATTCACTCGGGAATCGTCGCCGGCCTCGAGAACGGGACCCTGAACCCGGTGATTGGCAAGGAGCTGCCACTCGCGGACGCGCCGAAAGCACATGAGGCGGTCATGGAGTCCGGCGCCTTGGGAAAAATTGTGCTCATTCCCTGACGAGCACAACTCCGAGCTCCCACTGCCGCCCGCCGAGACTCCCAATCCCGACTTCCAATTTGCACGCCGGCGATGGCGAATTGGGAGCTGTACGCTGTAAGAACTGCCATATCGCTTGTTCGGGGGCCGGCTGCCTCGCGGGATTTGCGAGGAAATTCGCACAGCGGAGAGTGGCAGGCCTCTTGCCCCTCCCCGGCGCGGAGGGATCCGTATGGCTGACCTGCACCGGGAGCCCGTCGCAGCGAATCTCGACCCGACCGTGCTCTACGAAGATGGCGTGCTACGGCCGTGATCCACGCTCGAGCAGGCGGTCGTCGATTCCGGCTGGGCTGATGGCGTAGCGGTCGAGTCCCTCGACCCCGGCGACGTGGTCGTGGTCCGCACACAGAATTCCACGTACCGAGTCGAGGTCCTGGATCCCGAGCGACGCGACGTCCTCGTGACCGGCGGCGCCTATTTCGCGCAAGCCACTCGGGTGCGTCTCGGCGGCGCCACGGCGGGCGGCAGCACACTGAAGGTCGGATGGATCGGCGTCGGACTTCAGCTCGAAATCGCGTCCGGCCGGCAGCGCACGACGACGTCGGGCGTGGAATCATTGACGATCGAGCACGCACACCCGCGCTGAGGGGCATTGGGGTCAGATCTTGATTCTTGCATCGGCCTGCAAGAATCAAGATCTGACCCCAAGTTACTTCTGGGTCGACCGTGAGAGCTCCTCATCGATCACGGTGACGAACGTCTCGTACGGCTGCGCGCCAGAAAGCATCCGGCCGTTCACATAGATCGTCGGCGTCGAGTTCACACCCAGCCGCGTACCCTCTGCCACACCATCGCGCACGCGCTCGCCGTACTTCGAGCTGTCGAGACACGCGGCAAACGTCGTCGCGTTCAGGCCCAGGTCGCCCGCGTGCTTCTTCAGGTCGTCCGGCTGAAGTGCCTCCTGATTACCGAACAGGCGATCGTGATACTCCCAATACTTGCCCTGGTCTCCCGCGCAGTGCGCGGCCTCACTCGCCTTGAATGCCTGCGGGTGGATCTGCGTGAGCGGAAAGTCCTTCCAGACGATGCGTATCTTGTCACCGTAGGTGTCGCGGACCTTCTTGAGTGTCGGCTCGACGCGCTGGCAGAACGGGCACTGGAAGTCCGAGAACTCGATGAGCGTCACCGGGGCGGTGGCGCGCCCGATCGATGGATCGGTGGCCGCGATCGTCACCTCGCGCCGAGGCGCGTCGAACATCACCCGTACCTCTGGACCCGCCTTGCGGAGCTCGGCGAACAGCGCCTGCCTCGCGGTCTCCCGCTGCTGGTCGGTCAGAAAGCGATTGATGGCGGGCGCCATCAGGTCGAGCGACCGGCCCTGCATCTGATTGATGTTCCCCTGATAGAACGTCACGACATCGGCATCGGTGACGGGTTTGAGCCGCTTACCGACCTCGGCCGCTTCGTAGGCATCGGCGGTCAACCCTTTTGCCTTGGCCGCCTCGGCGAGCAGCGTGTCTGAAATGATCGCGTCGAGCGCCGCGCGCCGGCCGTCGTACAGCTTCTGCGTCGCTTCGGACTGAGAGGCGGCATCGTCGGCGCGCCAGCGATCGTCGAGCTCCTTGACCGTGACGTTTCGGTTGCCGATGCGGGCCGCGACTTCCGTCTGCTGGGCCGGGGCAGCCGAGCAGGCGAAGAGCGACACCAGGGCGGTCAGGAACAGCATTTTCCTCATGGTTTGCATGATATCTCTCAACGCGCGATCTCCTCGCTGGTGCTGACCTGGAACCGGCGGAACCGGGAATACGTGGCCACTCCACGCACCTCCACGGGGTCGCGCCCGCGGCGGTACCGCTCCTCCATCCGCGCCGGCACCATCAGCCCCGTGCCGGAATCCTTCTGATACGTGACCGTGATGTGTGCTTCGACACTGACGTCGAGCGCGTGCAGTTCGGTCTTCAGCACCGTCCCGGTCTGCTCGTCGATCCAGAAACGGCCGGTCACCGGCAGATCCCGCCCGCCGGTCGTGGTGATGAAGGTCGGTTTCACGGTTTCACGGAACTCGATGATGACTCCCTCGTCGGACTCTTCGCGCTTGCCCGCCTTGAAGGCAAACCGCTGGCTGTGCAACGGCGTGAGGAACGGCAGCGGCAGTGTCGGGACGTTGATGTTTCGCTCGACGTTGCCGATGTTGTAGCGGGCGCCCTCGTTCATGATCGCCCGCGCCTGATCGATTGCCGTCCGCGAGCCGGCCAGGAAGATCTTCGCCAGCCGCTCTTCCCGGTCGCGGAGTTGCTTCCCGTCGCGCTCGAACACGTCGCGGAACGGCAGCCACCCCTCGCCCGGCACCTGCACGAGCAGGAAGTCCGACACCAGGACGGTCCTGTCCAGCCCTCCGCCTCCCCGCTGGACACTGGTGCTGTTCGCGCCAAGCGCACGGCGTACCGTCTGCTCGTACCGTTCTTCGGCGACGATGGATCCGAAGCTGCGCTGGAACGCATCGACGTACGCGCCTGCGCGCGCGAGCAGCCCGGGAAAATCGGATTGCGCTGGTGCCGCCGTCGCAAGCGCGAGGCACATTGCCGCCGCAAAGCCGGCGACGCGCATCACACCATCCGATAGCGCCTGATATCCGGTGGGTTCTCGAGCAGGCCCTCGATCTGGCGAAGCATCAACTGCGCGTGAGGGGTCTCGAGATGTTCGTCGAACGCCCGGTCGGTATCCCAGCGCTCGATGAAGCAGAAGTCACGGGAGTCGGTGTCATTGACGAGAAGATCGTAGCGATAGCAGCCGATCTCGCGGCGGGTCGGCGGGATCGCCGCGTTCAGCACTTTCTTCAGCGCGTCTTCCTGACCCGCCTTGGCCAGAAAGCGCGCGATGACATGGAGGTTCGCGGTGGAGGCCATGTTCAACGTCCCGAAAAGCGGACTCGGATGCCGGCGTTGACGAGGCGCGGCGATCCGATTGTGGTCGGCAGCAGCATGACGTAGTACTCCTGGTCGAATAGATTCTGCGCGCCGAAGAACACGTCCACATTTCGACCCAGGCCTCGCGAGACGCTCAGGTCCAACACGCCATAGGGCGGCAGGCCAGGCTCAGTCTCGCCCGGCTTGATGCGCAGGTTCAGATCGTCGTCGAACTGGCGGCCGAAGAACGTGCCGCTCACGGCCACCGTCGCAAGACGCGGATGGCTATACGAGACGCTGACTGAACCACGGTGCTTCGGCACCTGCGGAAGATACCGGCCGACGAGCACCGGGTTGGTGTTGAACTCGGTGACCCTCGCGTTGTTGAAAAGATAGCCGGCGGACACCCGCACCGACTGGCCGATCCGGGTCTCCACGTCGGTCTGCCAGCCGCGAATCTTCGTCCGTCCGAGATTCTGGCGCTGCTGCAGGTTGGTGCCGATCGTCACGTTGGAGACCGGATTCTTCACGCGGTTGTCGTACCACGTCGAACGGACAGAGACGTTGCGCGTGGCCTCGATCCTGACGCCCGCCTCGCCGCCGAAGAGGCGCTCGGGACCGAGATCCGCGTTGGCGAGCGTCCGAACCAGACCCACGGCGAACTGACGATACAGCTCGTTGAGCGTCGGCGCGCGAAAGCCCCAGCCGACATCGCCCCACACCGACACACGATCGGTGACGCGATAGAGCGCCGCCACGCGAGGGCTGCCGACCGTGTCGTCCCGGTCGGTCAGCGACGGCCGGTTGTTGGCGCCCGGCAGCCCGGCGACCGTCGTCTCGAGAATATGGCCGTCGGTGTTCTGCCAGCTGTCGAGACGCGCGCTCAGCGTCAACACCAGCTTGTTGAACGTCATGACATCCTGCATGAACACACCGACGCTGCGCTGTGTGCCCCCGGAGATCCGGCGAAGCGACAGTACCGCGGGCGCCGTTGGCGGGACGATGGGCACGCCCGGCGCGGCGATATAGGCGTCTTCTTCGCTGTCGCCGTCCACGCGCCGCCAGTCAAAGCCGGCGTTGAAAAAGTGCGAGCGACCGATCGGCCTCGACCACTGGACCATCGTGCCCACGGCATCGGTCGGCACCCGCTGATCGGTGGCCAGCCGGACGATGCTGCGCGCGGCGACCGTGGCGCTGGGCTGGGTCACCGCGAGGAACGTGCTGTGGAACGTGCTCATGTCCGTGAACAGCGTGGCCTGCAGGTCGCTCTCGTCAGGCATCCGCACGCGCACACCGCCGCCGGCCGACGTCCACCTGGTGTCGTTGACTTCGCCGATCTTTCCGTTGACGCGATCCTCACGGAAATAGCCGCCGCGGAAAAAGGCGCTGACGCGATCGTTGGCGCGGTAGTCGAGCTTGACGTTGACGTTCTTGAAGTCCACCGTCGCGTTGTTGTCGATGAGCCCGCGCTCGCTTGCGGTCACGATCGGGAAGCCGTCGGTGTTGAACACGCTGCCCTCGATGGCGGCGCCCAGCTTGCCCCACACGTCGCTGGCGAAGAAGTCCGCCTTCGGGCTGTTCCTGTTGCCGTACTGCGTCTTGAACTCCACCGATCGCCGCGCCGGCCTGGTGGAGATGATGTTGATGACGCCGCCCATGCCGTAGTTGCCGTACAGGCTCGAGCTCGATCCGTCGATGACCTCGATCCGGTTCACGCTGTCGAGCGGCACTCTCGTCCAGTAGACCCATCCGCCGAAGGGATCGTTGAACGGCACGCCGTCGACGAGCACCAGCGTGCGGCTGACGCCGCTCGGGCCGATGCCGCGCAGCGACACGCCCTGCGCCGTGGGATGCGACGACAGGCTGCTGCTCCGCCGGAACAGGCTGAAGGTCGGCACCTGGCGCAGCACATCGTCAGCCACCACCGCGGGTGATTGCCGGATGGTCTCCTTCTCGACGACGTGCGCGCTCACGGGTACGTCGCCCAGTCGCTGCTCGCTGCGGGTTGGCGTGACGGTGACGGTTTCGAAGAGGCGCGCCACTTTCAGGACGACGTCCACCTCGCGGCTCGCAGAGAGCGGCTCCCCCC
>DATDOE010000139.1:0-101446 GCA_035293405.1 Vicinamibacterales bacterium
ACTGGGGTCAGAGTCGGGGTCAGAGTCGGGGTCAGAGTCGGGGTCAGAGTCGGGGTCAGAGTCGGGGTCAGAGTCGGGGTCAGAGTCGGGGTCAGAGTCGGGGTCAGACCCCAGCGCGTCTCCAGCGCGTCTGACGAGCGCGTCTGACGGAACCCTGAACAATAATTCACGAGAAATTAAGGTTCTCCCTGGGGTATCGTGCGAACCGTGACGGTGAAGAGGCTGCGCAAATGGCTCATCCTGTCCCACCGGTACGCCGGGATCGCGCTGAGCCTGATGGTCGTCATGTGGTTCGCCACGGGCATCGCGATGATGTACGCGGGCGGAATGCCACGCGTCACGCCCGAAACGCGTCTCGAGCGGCTCCCCAACCTGGACCTCGCAGGCGTGCGCCTGACGCCGGCCGAGGCCGCGGAACGGGGGCTCGTCGACTCGCCTGGACGGACCCTGCTCCTCTCAATCATGGGCCGGCCCGCTTATCGTTTTGGCGCCGGCGATCCGACGACGGTCTTCGCCGACACGGGCGAGCTGCTCGAGGAAGCGAGCCTTGCGCAATCGAAGACCGTCGCCAGCCGATTCGTGGCTGTGCCCGAAGATCACGTGCAGCACGACCGCACCTTGACGACCGTCGATCAGTGGACGCTGGTCCAAGGGCGTCAGTTGCCCCTGCACAAGTTCCGCGTGGACGATGAGAGCGGCACGGAGGTGTACGTGTCGCCAGCCACCGGCGAGGTCACGATGATGACCACGCGGACCGGACGCGCGCTGGCCTGGATCAGCACGATCCCGCACTGGCTCTATTTCTCTGGCCTGCGCGCGAACCAGCCTCTCTGGTATCGCATCGTGGTCTGGTCGTCCGGCCTCGTCTGTGTGCTCGCCGTGCTGGGACTCGTGCTTGGGGTCACGCAGTTCAGACGCCCGCGGCGCTTCCGGCTGCAGACCGCGGCGCCGTATTCAGCCTGGATGCGCTGGCACTACGTCACCGGCGCTGTCTTCGGCGTGTTCACCCTGACGTGGGCGTTCAGCGGCCTGCTGTCGATGGAACCGTTTGCGTGGACCAACGCACCTGGTCTCAATGTCCGGCGCGATGTCTTCACGGGTGGGTCGATCGATCTCGCGAAGTTCGGAGCGATGATCCCGGCCGAGTGGGAGCACCTGGTCGATGGCCGCGGGATCAAGGAGATCGAGCTCGCGCGCATCCAGGACGAGCATTACTACGTGGTTCGCCTCGCGCACGATCCTGAAGCGGCGAAGCGGCCGGAGCGCCTGCATCAGCCGTACAACATCACCGGCAGAGCCGAGTCCGATCGGCTGCTGGTGTCGGCAGGCACACTGCAAGTCCGGCGGGAACCGTTCAGTGTGGACTCGCTGGTTGCGAGGCTGCACGCGGCGCTGCCGGATGTGCCGGTCGTGGATCAGCAGCTGCTGTCAGATTACGATTCGTACTACTACTCGCGCGCGCGGCAGACGCCGCTGCCGGTGCTGCGCGTCAAGTTCGCCGACCCTGGTGAGACGTGGGTCTACGTCGACCCGGCAACGAGCCAATTGCTCGCCCAGGTACCTCGCCTCAGTCGCGTGGAGCGCTGGCTGTACAACGGCCTGCACAGCCTCGACTTCTCGTTGTGGTACAGCAGCCGGCCGCTGTGGGACATCGGCATGCTCGTGCTGTTGCTCGGCGGCCTGGCCACGAGCACAATCGGACTGTTCGTCGGCTTCTCGCGCGTGGCGCGTGGCGTGGGACATCTCGTGCCCTCGCCGCCCGCCGAGCCGGTGCCGACTCCGTCACTTCAAGAGAGGGATGTTTGATGCGAAGGGTGCGCTCAACACTGGTGGTCTGCGGTTGTTTGCTCGTGGTGTCGTGTCAGGCGACGCAACCGGAGCCGGCTGCGCCGCCGGCGGCCGTCCAGCCGGAATACACGACGACCGCGACGGTCAAGGACATCATGCTGTCGATCGTCGATCCCGCCGGCGATCTCATATGGGATTCCGTCTCGACGATCATCGACAAGGGCGGCGTGCACGAGACCATCCCGAAGACGGACGACGACTGGGCCAAGGTCCGCAGTGGCACGATCACGCTCCTCGAAGCCAGCAACCTGCTGATGATTCCGGGCCGTCAGGTGGCCAAGCCCGGTGAGAAGTCCGAAGCCCCTGGCGTGGAGCTCGAACCGTCGGAGATGGAAGCGCTCATCAACAAGGACCGCGCGGGATGGAACATGCGCGCGAAGCACCTGCACGACGTGGCCGCCGATGTAATGAAGGTGATCGACGCCAAGGACACGCAGAAGCTCTTCGACATCGGCGAAGAAGTCGACCGGGCGTGCGAGAACTGCCACCGGCAGTACTGGTATCCCAACGAAGTGATTCCACCGCTGCCCAGCAGCCCTGCCGCAAAGTAGAGGCGGGTCTTCAGACCCGCCTTCTCCGACTAGTTGAACGTGACGGTGTGATTGTGTCCGCTGTCCGTCGTCGACACGACTGATACCTGTTGGTTCTGGCCGATAGCCACGACCTGAGCCGCGGTGAGATCGATCGAGTGCGGGTGCGTCGCGCCACCACGGATGTCGAGCGACACAAGAGCGCCGCCCGCCGTGATCTGCGCGGCCCTCACCGTGATCTCGTGGCCGTGGTTGGCGCTAACCGTGCCCACTTCATCGCCCTGCTGAGGTGACGGGCCCGTTCCATTGTCATCATCACCGCATCCAGTGATTGTGATCGTTGCGACACTGAGGATGGCGAGCACTGACTCCAGCGTGAACTCACGCCGCGTCAGGAGATTCTCATCAGACATGACTTGTACCCCCGTTTGGGCGGAGGGTCATCACGAAACGTGCCACGGCCACGTGCCAACAAACGCAGCATGTTAGCCGTGACGTGCGTCGCGAGGGCTTACGGTGCGCGAAAAACACTTACGGTCTATCCGACGCGAGACCTCAGCTGGATCGTCGGCGCGATCAAGCTCAGCGTGACCGCGACTCGCGCAGAATCAGCCCGACGCCGGCCACCACGAGAGACAGCGCGATCACTTGCGCCAGCGTGAACGGTCCGATGATGCGGAGGTTGACTCTGATGAATTCAATCGCGAATCGCACTGAGCCGGCCAGGATCAGGTAGCGACCCAGGACGAGGGAATCAGCCACGCCTGAGCGGCGCCATCGAACGAGCACCCACGCAACACCGGCGAGAGCGGCTGCCTCGTAGAGCTGCGTGGGGTGCACCGGCACTGTCGTTGGCGGCCGCCCCTCGGGGAACGCGACGGCCCACGGCAGATCAGTCGGCCGTCCGTAGTCGTCGCCCACCATGAAGCAGCCGATGCGTCCGATCGCATGACCGACGGCAAGCGCAGGTGTGGCAGCTGCCAACGCGCGGACGACGGGCACGCGCCGCCGGCGAAGCATCAGCAGACCTGTGCCGACGCCACCGATCAAACCGCCGAACCAGCTCAGGCCGCCGCGACTGAACAGCAGATCGGCGAGAGGCGCGCTCCCTGAGAATTCCACGGCCCAGAGGAGCTTGGCGCCAAGGATCCCGCCGATGACGCCGGCGACCGCGGCGTCGATGGCATCACCGGGCAGGCCACTTCGCTTCAGCTCCCGGTCGAACATCCAGATGCCGGCGAGCGCCGCCACACCCAGGAGCACACCAAAGCTGGTGATCTCGAAATCACCGATACGGAACAGGACTGGATACATGAAGCAGGCGTAGTGGGTTCGCTACGTCATGATCGCGACAACGGCTCGAACTCGGCTCGGTTGCGTCCTTGCTGCTTGGCTCGATAGAGCGCGCGATCCGCGCGACTGAGCAAGTCGGCGAAGGTCGGCGCCGTTTCACCACGAAAGCCGGCGATCCCGAAACTGGCCGTCACCGTCACATCAGCGCCACCGAAGGAGAAGGTTCGTGCCCTCAGCTTCGCACGAGTGCGCTCGACCACGATCGGCATGCTCGCCTCCTCCGCGTGGGTCAGCACGTGGAGAAACTCCTCGCCACCAATGCGCCCGCAGATATCCGACGACCGGGTTTGTGCTTTCAGGATCTCGCCCACGGCCTTGAGCACGGCATCTCCCGCCTGGTGCCCATGCGTGTCGTTGACACGCTTGAAGTGATCCAAATCGAGCAGCACGATCCAGAACGAGAAGGCGTGGCGAACCGCGGCATGAAGCTGGCGTTCCGCCCAGGCCTCGATGGCGCGGCGGTTCGGCAACCCCGTCAAATCATCGGTCAACGCCGCATGTTCGAGGTGACGATGCTTGTCCTCCAGCTGGCGCTGCAACTGGATCAGCCGCAAGCCGACCTTGACGCGCGCCAGCAGCTCCTCGGCGTGAAACGGCTTGGTGAGGTAGTCGTCGGCGCCCGCGGCCAGCCCTTCCACGACGTTGTCCTTCTCCGAGATGCCGGTCACCATGATGATGTAGGCATACGAGGACTGCACCGCGCGGATGCGCCGGCACAGCTCGATGCCGGTGAGATCGGGCATCATCCAGTCGGTGATGATCAGGGAGGGACGCTCGCGTTCGAAGATCTCCATGGCTTCGCGGCCGTCGCGCGCCTGGTGAACGGTGAAGGACTCCCGCGACAGCGTGTGCTCCACGAGCTTGCGATGGACCGCCGAGTCGTCCACGATCAAAACCTGGAAGCCGCTCATGTCGTCCTCACGTTCACAGAAGCCACGCTGCGGTGACTGTGCAATTGGACGCATCCAAAATGCAACAAGCAATATGCAAGCTCTCGACCTCAACTGCTGCGAAGAAGTGACGACCATGCCACGCCACAGGCGACCTGGCTCGCCTGCTCCTTCAGTCGCTGTGCACCCGGCGAACATAGACGTCCGCCGACCACAGCCATGTCCGCTGACGACTCGAGAGCGTGAATCCTGCGTTCCTGATGATTTGCTCCATGTCCGCGGCCGAGTGGACGAATGTGCGGAACGAGCTGCCGCCGAGCCGTCGCTTGAGGTTTTTTGCGCAACCCAGCGTTCGGACGTACCACGCATCGAGCGGATAGGACAGCGCGAGGGCGCGTTCAGCACGCGCGAGGGCGTGTTCGAGCAGCGGGCGAAAGCGTGGATAGCAACACACCACGCGATCGAGCGCCACAACTGACGCCGATGGAAGCGTCGGCGCGAGATCGACAAAGTCACCGTGCACGAATCGAATGTGAGCCGTCCGACCAAGTCGCGTCGCCTCCGCTGCCGCCACCGACAAGTATGACGGAGACGCGTCAACCGCGATTGCCCCGGCGCACCCGCTGTCCAGCATCTCGAAGGTCAGGGCACCGATGCCTGTACCGACATCGAGGAGAAGCGCCGTCCCGAGGCCGACGTTGACGAGCGCTTCTGACAGGAGCTTCGTCGTCGAGTCAGGACCACGGCGTCGATAGCGATTCAGCTCCTGCACGGCCCGACGCCGGTCGAACTGCCGTCCGGCGGTCTCGCCGAACGACGAACAACACGCGTTCATTTCGCGACGACGCTGAACCGCGCGCTGCCCAGGTCCAGGCCGCCGCGCGACACCGCGACGGCGACATTCCACGTCCCGCTCATGCTCAGCTGACCCAAGCCGCGATAGACACCGGCACCCTGATGCTCGAGCGTCGCCTCGCTGCGCATGGCCGGCATATTCATCGAGGGCATGGCCGGCATCGAGAAGACCGCAGTGACGCGTGCATCGGTGATCGGTGTCCCATCGGCCTGCTTCACGGCGACGAGGATCCCGTTGTCGCCGGCCTTGGGCGGATCAGGCTCGCTGGAGAAGGTCACCGTCGTCTGGCCGATCGAGGCGACCTGCGCGGCCCCCGACGCGGGTGTCGCGTCTGGCGGGCGGCCGCACGACGCCCCGATGATCGATACCGCGAGCGCGGCCACGAGGCAGGCCGTAGAGGTTCGCTGTGTCATGACCGCTCTCCTGAAGCCGTCCTCGGCACGACTCGCGCGCTGAACCACGCCGGACGGCGGCGGCGGATATCCTCGCCGATCGCAAACAGACAGGGGATCAGGAACAGCACATAGATCGTGGAGCTGATCATCCCGCCGAATGTCGGCGTGGCGATCGGCTTGGCGATGTCCATGCCCGAGCCGCTGGCGAACATGATCGGCAGCAGCCCGAACACCGTCGTCGCCACCGTCATCAGCTTCGGCCGGAGCCGCGCCACCGAGCCTTGCACCACCGCATCCATGTAGGTCTGATCGGAGGTGCGATTCGCGAGCGCTTCGCGAATGAACTCGATCATGATGATGCCGGTCTGGATGGCCACGGCAAAGAGCGACACATACCCGATGATCACGGCCGTGGTCATCGAATAGCCCTGCGACCACTGCAGAAACACGCCGCCGACGAGCGCGAACGGCGCTGACAGCATGATGAGCGAGCTGTCGGCCACCGAGCTGAACGCCATCATCAGCAGGATGAACATGATCGCCAGCGTGATCGGAACGACCACGCGGAGCTTCGCCCGCGCGTCCTCGGTGTACTGGTAGAGCCCGGTCCACTCGGTCGAGTACCCGGGCGGCACCTTCAGCCTGGTGCGCAGAAACTCACGGGCCTGCTCGACGTACTCGGGGCCGGTGATGTCCCGCAAGTACACATAGATATAGCCGGCGAGCTCGCCGTTGTCGTTGCGGATCATCTCTGGCGCCTCGCGCACGGCGACGTCGGCCACCTCGCCGAGCGGCACCGAGCGGCCGTCCTCGGTCACGACCGGCGTATTCCGGACCTTCGCCAGCGTGTCGATGTATTCAGGCGAGTACTGGACCGACAGCGGCACGACCACCTTGTCCGCCTGCCGGATGCCGATGACGTTGTCGCCGCCAATCGCGAACCGCACCGTGGCCAGTGCCTCGTCCACCGTGACGCCCTGGTGCGCCAGGCGCTCGAGATCGAGCTCGGCGTCCACGAAGTAACCTTGCGAGATCCGCTCGGCGATCACCGACTGCGTGCCTTTCACCTCTCGCAACAGAGTCTCGACCTGTTGAGCAATCTCCTGAACGACGGCCAGATCCTTCCCTTTCACCTTGATGCCGACCGGCGTCTGAATCCCGGTGTCCTGCATCATCACGCGCGTGCTGATCGGCTGCGTCCAGCTGTTGACGTAGCCGACAATCTGCATCCCGCTGTTCATCTCCGCAATCAGCTTGTCCTTGGTCATGCCCGGCCGCCACTGCGACTTCGGCTTGAGCATCACCGTCGTCTCGATCATCTCGACGGGCGCCGGATCGGTGGCCGTGTCCGCACGTCCGAGCTTGCCGAACACGCGCTCCACTTCCGGAAACGCTTTCAGCTTGCGGTCCATCTGCTGGACGATCCAGCCCGCCTCCCTGGAGGGCAGGCCCGGCAGCGTCGTCGGCATGTAGAGGATCGAGCCCTCATCCATCTCGGGCATGTAGTCCTTCTGGAACCCGAACATCAGCACCGAGGCGGCGACCAGGAGCGCCGCGCTCGCCCCCACGAACGCGTACCGGTGGCGAATCATCCACACCAGAGCCGAGCGATAGCGGCGCACGAACGCGTGCTCACGGCTGTCCGCGGGGACGGCCATGTCTCGCTTGAAGACCCACACGATCACCACCGGCAGCAGGAACAGCGTCAGCAGCGTCGAGAACGCCATCGCGAACGTCTTGCTGTAGGCGAGCGGGTTGAAGAGCCGGCCCTCGCGCTCGCCGAGAAAGAAGATCGGCAGAAACGACGTCACGATGATCAGCATCGAGAACAGCAGCGGCCGCGTCATCGTCGCGGTCGCGTGCACGATGATCGCCATCTTCTCGGACGCCGACACCAGGCCGCGTCTCGCCAATTGGGCGGTGCAGTTTTCGACGATGACGATGGTCGCGTCGGCCATCTCGCCAATCGCAATCGCGAGCCCGGCCAGCGAGAACAGATTCACGGTCTGATCGAACCCTGAAAGCGGCAGCGCGGTGAACAGCGTCCCGAGCAGCAGCACGCAGATCGGCGCCACGGCCGCGCGAACGTTCCTCAGCGCCACCACGATCACCAGGATCACGACGATGAGCTCGTAGACGATGGCCTGAAAGAAGTTGGTGAGCGTGTCCCAGATCAGGGAAGAGCGGTTGTAGGTCGGCACCAGCTCGATGCCTGCCGGCAGCGTCGGCCTGAGCTGTTCGAGCCTGGTCTGCAGCTCGTTGGTCACCGCCAGGACGTTCCGGCCCTGCTCCATAATGGCGATGCCGCCGACCACTTCTCCGGTGCCGTCGAGATCGGCAATCCCGCGACGCAGGTCGTACCCGGACTGCAGGTACCCGACGTCCTTCAGTTGGACGGCGTGGCCGGCCTTGTCGCGGCCGAGGACGAGGAACTCGAGTTTGTCCAGGCTCCCGGCGCCAACCGCCCCGCGCAGCTGGTATTCCCGGTTGGTCACTTCGATCGTGCGTCCGCCGGTCTCCTGAAACGCGCCCTGTACCGCGGCGAGCACTTGCCTGAGCGACAGCCCGCGCTCGCTGAGCAGCGGCGGAAACAGCTTCACCTGATATTGCTTCTCGAGCCCGCCCACCGAGGCGACCTCGGAGACACCAGGCGCGGCCTGCAGCGCGGGCTTGATCACGCTCTCATTCAACAGGCGGAGCTCTCGCAGGTCCCTCGTCTTCTCGTGATCGACGACGGCGTATTGAAAGATCCATCCCATGCTGCTGGCATTGGGACCAATGGTGACGGCGGCATCTGGCGGCAGCTGCGACCGGATCGCGTTGAGGCGGTCGGCCACGAACTGCCGCACCGCGGCCCGGTGTCCGGGATCCTTGAGGATGACGTAGATGAACGAGTACCCCATGTGCGAGGTACCGCGGACCGACCTGATCTCAGGAGAGCCCGCGAGCGCCCTGATCACCGGCTCGGTCACCTCGGTTTCGATCAACAGCGGGCTGCGCGGCCACTTGGTGTAGACGATGATCTGGGGATCTGAAATGTCGGGGATCGCGTCCAGCGCCACGGTGCGAAGGGCGTAGACGCTCAGCACGATGAGCGCGGCAACCATGCACCACACGATCCACCGGAAGCGAATCACCAGCTGGATGATCGAAGTAATCATGCGGGCGAACCAAAAACCAGGGACTTACGATCCCTTCAACTTGTAGTCGGCATCGATGAAGAAGCTGCCGAACGTGACCACCTGCTCACCCGGCTCGAGGCCATCGACAATCTGCGTGAACAGCTCGCCCTGCATGCCCAGCGTGACGTCCCTCGGCACGTAGCGCCCGCCCGCTGCCTGCACGTAGACCAATCGCCTGCCGCCGGTTTCGATGATGGCTTCGTTCGGCACGGAAAGGAGCTCGCCGCCTTCCGTCACAATCTCGAGCACATACCTCGAACTGCCCTGACGGCTCGGGGCCAGGAGGAGGACGACAATGGCCACGCGGTCGCCTGTGGGCGCGACCTGGCTCACGCGCGCCTGATACATGGAGGATCGTGCTTCTGGGGGGAACGCGCGCACCCGCTGGCCCACCTTCACGAGGGCGCCCTCAGTCTTCGACAGCGTGGCGGTCAGCGTCTGGCCAGTACCGTTGCTCACCCCCGCTGTGCGCACCCAGAACTGAATCGGGCGCACCGCGGCCGCCGTCACCGTCAGGGTGAGCTCACTGGCTTGAGATTCAGAGACCGACGTCGCCCGGGGTGAGCTCCGCGTATGGTCGCGCACGCTCTGGGAGAAAGCCAGTGAAGTGCAAAGTGTGAAGTGTAAAGTGCAAAGTAAGGGGACGCCCCACTTACTTCGCACTTTTGACTTTACACGTTGCACTTCCATCAGTGGCAGTAATTGTCCTTGCTGTCCATGATATGCGTGCCCCACGGGAACAGACCCACATTCTTCACCCGCTCGATACCGTGCGTCTTGGCGTCGATGATGATGACTTCATGGTTCGTGGATTCGGCCAGGTACAGCTTCTCGTCCTTGATGTCTGTGGTGGCGGTCTCCAGCTGGATGTTCGTCCCCATCTTGATGCGACCCGCGGGCTTCAGGCTGCTCATGTCGTAGACGTAGACGAAGCCGCTGGTCGAGCTGATGACAAACGCCTTACCCGCGGCGAAGTTCACGCCGGTCATGTCGGGACCAGCTTCGAGGGTCGCCGCCACGCTGTTGGTCTTCAGATCGATGATCGAGATTGTCTGGTCCCCGTTGTTCGGCGTGATGGCGTACTTGCCGTCGTGTCCCATGTAGATGCGCCACGGATCTGCGCCCACCCGAATCACTTTGATCACCTTGTCTTCGCGCGGGTCGATGACGCCGACGACACCGAGCGTGCCATCCGCGGCGTAGAGGTAGCGGCCGTCGGGTGACGGCATCGCGATGTTGATGCCATGGATCTCGCCGAGATACCTGGCCGGATCCATCTTGGCCACGCCCGGGACATCGGCCACCTGGATCTTCTTGATCAGCTCGTGCCGCCGGACATCGATCACACCCACCCAGTGCGCGCCGTAGTTCCCGACATAGGCCTTCGATCCATCGGGCAGGAACGTGATGTTCAGCGGCTCGGCGAATCCGGGAATCGTCTTGATCTTGCTCAGCGACTGCATGTCGATGACCGAGATCGAATCGCCGTCCGGGTTCCCTTGGTAGTACCACCGGCTGTCCGGCGAGAACGCCAGGTGTTCCGGCGCGATGTCGGTCGGGATCACCTTCACCAGCTGCAGCGTCTTGGTGTCGATGATGTAGGCCTTGTTGGCCCGCGTACCGCCGGTCACGACATACCGGCCGTCTGGCGACATCATCACCATGTGCGGGTTGACGTTGTTCCCGAGGAAGACGCTACCCACCATCTTGCGGCTCTTGATGTCCATGAACGAGATGTCGTTCGAGTCCCGGTTCACGATCATGACGACCGACGTCGGGTCGGAGATCTTGACGCCCTGGGCCTCGAGACCGACGGCCAGCGCCGCGACTGCGGCCGCAGCGAGCACGCCGGGAATGATGTTGCGTCGAATTGGGTTGAACATATCGATGACTCCTCTACCCCCCAGGCGGGTCTGAAGACCCGCCTCTACGAGACCTGGGCTACCAGACCCGGGCGGGTCCAATGACCCGCCGCTCCGATGCTCACGGCCTAGAACGCCGCCTGCAAGCGAACGCCCGGGAATACATAGCCGAAGTTCGGGCCCGTTTCCGGCTTATCGAGCACGCCCGTGAGGTGAAACGACAGCCGCAGCTTCTCGGTCAGAAGGAAGTTGTAGTAGCCCTCGACGAGCTTCTCGGTCTCGCCCGTCGCCAGGTCCATCTGCGCGTACCCGACACCCCACATGTCGTCCGGATTGAAGATGAACCCCTTCTGGAATCCAACGCCCACACTGAAGAAGCGATCGTCGTCTCCGAGATCAGTCTGCTGCCGACCGTAGCGGGCGAAAAGGCCGACCGCCGCACTCAGCTTCTGGTCCAGGCTGAGCCCGACGCCCTTGCGGATCGAGTCGGCGATGCTGTTGTCAGTCCTGAACCACACGCGATAGGTGCCCTCAGGCAACGCGAAGGGTGTGAAGGTGTAGCCAACTTCCGACAACGTGAACATCGAATCCGAGAGGTTGGTCGCGTCGGTGTTGCTCTGCTGCAACCCGAACTTGAATCGGAGGCCGTTCTTCGGATCGAACTCCGCTGCCGCGCCCGTGCCGTTGACCGCCAGCCCGAGCATCTGGTTGTTGACCAGCGCGTCGCTGATGAACTGCGTGCTCTCATCGTTGGCGAACGCGTTGGCGTCGAAGTAGTTGGTCAAGTCGAGACGGCCGGCGGTCAGCGCCAGCCGGTTCCCAAACACTTCGGTTCGCAGCCAGGCTTCGCGCAGGTTCAACTCATTCTGTGCCACCAGCCGCGCGGTGTAGCCGTTGATCAGCGTCAGCGTGGGGATCTCGGCATCGGGGGGCGAGCCGCTCAGGCCGACGATGTCGGCGAAGAACAGCGTGTTCTGCGCGATGCCGGCGGTGAAAAACAGGTCAGCCGATGCGAGCGCATAGGCGCGACCATCGGCAGGGTTGTCGCCTTCGCGCCGTTTGGCAAACTGAGTGGCGACAGCGGCATCGACGCCGACGGTCACGCTGTGACTGGCGGCGTCCTCGAGCGCCGCGTCGATCTTCTCGCTGATGGTCTGCCGACGGTAGGTGCGTTCGCGGCGGTAGGTGATCTTTGGCGTGGCGCCAGGGACAGGATCGTCGTGTTCCGCACCGTTGGGATCGACGAAGACCTCGACGCGCCGCACACGCGTCTCTGGCTCGGAGAGCACCGTGGTCGATTCCAGGTCGCCCACGCGTTGCTCGAGTGTTGCGATCTTCTGCAGGAGCTCCTGCCGCTCACCCTCGGCGGCTTCCGCAGCGGACGCCGCATCCAGCGTGATGTCGAGCGGCTCCGTCTTGTCCATCGCGACCTCGACGCCCCGCCGCCTGAACGTGGTCAATCCCGAGGCCGAGAGCAGCGAGACGTCGTACTTGCCGACCGGGAGCGCGCCAAACGAATACGCGCCCTGCGCATCAGTGGTGGAGACGAACCTGGCACCGTTCTCGACCTGCACCGCCGTAACGGTGGTATCCGCGACGGCGCCGGCGGCGTTCCTCACGGTGCCGCGAATGGCGCCACGGTGATCGGCCATGTTCATCTGAGCCGGCGCGGCCGGCGCCTGCGCTCCCGCTGCCGTGCTCCAGGACACGAGCCCCAGTACGACCGCTCCCGCAACGAGCCCGTACCTACCAACATGCGACGACCAACACGTCATCGTGCCTTCCTCCACAGCGTGACGAAGACGGAGGAACCCCGTCGCCGCAGATCTTAGGAGCAAGGCCGAGGCGAATTACCTGAAGACTTCCTGAACCTTTTGTCAGGGACCCGAAAGGAGTCGCCGGTGCGAAATATCGAACAATCCGCACCCTGACCAGAAATTCACGAACTCTTCAGACAGACCAGGCACGATTCTGGTGGAGAATCAACGGGTGATCCGTCGGGTCCTGACGTTCGGGTTGGCGGTGGCGGTGCAGGCCGGGGCGGTCTGCGCGCCCTTCCTGCATGCGCACGTGGACGAGGATCACGACGACCATCATTCGACCTCGGTCCACGCGCACCTCTCCGGCCATACCCCATCGCATGCGCTCCACCACGGCATCGCCGTCGATGAGCCGGATCACGATCGCGCCGTGTACCTCCAGCTGTTCGTCGCCGTCCAGGCCACACCCTTCGAGATCCCCGCCATCGCGCCAGCGCTGTCCGATCTGACGGCGCTACCCGAACGGCCGGCTCACGGGACCGTCGAAGTCACGCATGGCCACGATCCGCCCCTGGTCGCCGCCCTCGATTCCCGCCCGCCTCCTGTCCTTCCTGTCCTGCTCTGACGGGCCGCCCGTCGTCTGTACCACTCCCGGTTCTCGGATCCCGGATCCCCAATCCCGAGTCCCGGTTTCTATCGTCATCCTCTGCGGGCTGATGACGTCGACGCTCATGAACATGGTGGTGGTACCGACGATGTATCTGAGATATGGAAAGAGAGGCGGGTCCACAAAGCAGGACCCGCCCTACACCGTGTAGGCTTGGTCTCGTGCGGACGTAGGCCGGGTCTTGCTCTGTAGACCCGGCGCGTCACGGCGAAAGAGGCATCATGCGAATCATTCATTGGTTATTCGTCATCAGCGCGGCGCTCTTCGTCTCCGGTATCGGCTTCATCGTCGCAGGTGCGCGCACCGCGCAACGGGCGGCGCCGGTTGAGGCCGCAGCTCCGGTCACGACGCCGGTCGCCACCGTCCAGCACATCATGCGGGGCATCGTTGCTCCGGCAGCGACCGTCGTGTTCGAGTCGGTGAGCACGACCGTCTCGGCCGCTGGCATCGAAGAGAAATTACCGAGGACGGATGCGGAATGGCTGGTGGTCGGCAGCAGCGCCGCGGCCCTCGTGGAGTCCGGCAACCTGCTCGTCATGGGCAACCGCGCGGTGGATCGTGACGACTGGCTCAAGATGTCGCGCGCGATGGCGGACGCCGGGCTCCTGGCGCTGAAGGCGGCCGAAGCGAAGAACGCGGACGGCATCCTCGCCGCCGGCGAGACCATCAACCAGTCGTGCGACAACTGCCACCAGAAGTATCAGCGGTCATGAGAGCCATCATCAGCAAGGGTCCGGCTAAAGCCGGACGCTACGGGTTTCGCTACGCGCTCACGGTGGCGCTGCTCGTCGGGCTCTCGTCCGGAGCCCTTGGTGCGCACGGTGTGTCTGGCAAGGACGCCGTTTTCCTGCAGGGGCTCGACGGCCGTGCGATCGGCCCGCTCATGTATCTGGGCGCGAAGCACATGGTCACCGGCTACGACCACCTGCTCTTCCTGGTCGGCGTCATCTTCTTTCTCTACAAGCTGAAGGACGTGGTCCAGTACGTCAGCCTGTTCACCATCGGTCACAGCCTCACGTTGCTGGCCGGCGTGCTCGGCGGCGTCCGCGCCAACCCGTATCTCATCGACGCCATCATCGGCTTCTCTGTGGTGTACAAGGCGTTCGAGAACATGGACGGCTTCAAGCGCTTCCTCGGCGTTCAGCCGAATACGCGGGCGGCCGTGCTCGTCTTCGGCCTGTTCCACGGCTTCGGCCTGGCGACCAAGCTGCAGGAGTTCGCGCTGTCGCCGAACGGGCTGGTCGCGAACATCGTGAGCTTCAACGTGGGCGTCGAGATCGGGCAGGGCCTGGCACTCACGGGCGTGCTCATCGTGTTGAGCTACTGGCGCACGCGACCTGGATTTCTCCGCCACGCGTTCGCGACCAACGCCGTCGTCATGGGATGCGGCTTTCTCCTGGTGGGCTTCCAGCTCTCCGGCTACTTTCTTTCCGCGTGATGACGATGACCACAGGATCCGAACAGACGATGGAAGCGAAGCAGCGCATCGCGGTTGCGGCGGGGGCCGCGCTGCTCGGCGCCGGGTTGGTCCTCGTGATGTTCGTCCTGCCTGCGGAGTACGGCGTGGACCCGCTCGGCACGGGCGCACGGCTCGGCCTCGTCGAGCTGGGGGCGACGGCCAAGCAGGTCGAAGCGCTCGAGGCGTCCGCGACGAGCACGGCTCAGACGACCATCGTCGTCGGGCAGGGCGCGCCCTTCAAGGAGGAGACGGTCAACTTCACCGTGCCGCCGGGTGAGGGAATGGAATACAAGTACCGCCTCGACAAGGGCGAGGCGCTGCTCTATTCGTGGAAGGCGACCGGTTCGGTGAACGTCGAGTTCCACGCCGAGCCCGATGGCGGGCCTCGCGGATACGCGCAGACGTATGAGAAGGCCGACCGGCAAGCGGCGGCCTCCGGCACGCTGACCGCGCCCTTCGCCGGAATTCACGGCTGGTACTGGGAGAATACGACCGATCAGCCGGTGACGGTGACGCTGACGTCTGCCGGCTACTACAACCTGTCGCACGAGTTCCGCAGCGGCGCGCCGACGAAGAACAAGACGTTCTAGAGGGCGGGCACGTCCAGAAGGACGTGCCCTACGAAGACCCTACGTACGTTTACTGATTGGGGCGCAGAATCTGCCGGAAGCGAAGCGTGTTGATGTCCCTGAACATCGGCGTGCCCGGCGGCAGCAGCGTCGGCTGCAGGAAGTCGGTGTCGAACGCGAACTCGCGCTCGCCCTGATAGTAGACGTTCGTGTTGTTCTTGAACATGCCGATCATCTGGCGCGCCGTGTAGAGGCTCACCATCGAGCCGCGGTAGTAGGTCGTGGCGCTGCCCCAGTACTCCAGCATGCGCATGAAGTTGTGGACACCGCCGTCGGTGCCCCAGTTGCCCAGCGTCGCCCACCCTGGCTTCGCGAACGGGATGCTCTTGCCGGCAATCATCGCGAAGCGATATCCGGTATCGGTCGCGTCGCGGGCCGCCCGGTCATTCGGGAAGTTCAGCGAATTCGCATCGGTCCAACTGTTCGACAGGATCGTGATGGCGTCACCGATGACCGCCGCCGGACGATTCGGTTCCGCGTTCACGCTGGCCGCCGTCGCGTTGTAGTTGCCCTGCACGTAGACGCCATTCTCGGCGACGACGGTCAATCCCGTGTCGGGCAGGTTGTTGACGCCGGCGTTGATGCCTCCGTTGATCAGCTTGAGGGCACGACGGAAGAGCACCTGTTTGTTCATACGTGCAGCCCGGGCATTGGCAACGGGAATCGCCGTCAGCGGCGTCGCGCCCGTGCCGAAGGGCACCGCACCTGCCGGCGCACCAGTCGGCACCACGCCCGCCACGGTGCTTGGGGTTGCCCCGTAGGTTTGGAGGGTAAGGTTCTCGTTGCGGTCCTCTCCGCCTTCGAGGATACCGTTGGCGACCGATGACCCGGCGCCGGCCAGCGAGTTGACCGAATCCTCGTTGCCGTACTCGCCGGTCTCCGCATCGACCGCGATGGCCGACAAGGGATCATGATTGCCGCGGCGATCCGAGAAATAGACGATGTAGCCGTTGTTGTTCAGCGCCTGCGCACCCGTCGCGCCGATCGTGCCGGCGAACCACCGCTTCAGGTTCCCGACATCGATCGCCACGTAGTTCATCACGCCGCCCATGTTCATTGGCGCAGTGGTCGCCAGATCGCGGAAGGATGCCTCCCGCGCATCGAAGAGCACGTTCGGCCAGAAATCAGTGGCCATCAACGTTCCTCCATACGCACACGCCGCCGTCGGCCTGCCGTTGTCGCGCAGACGCTGGAGGCGAATCACCGCGTTCGGCGTGGGATCGGCGCAGGGGGCCGAGGTGCCTTCCTGGTTCGGCCCGGAGAAGCCCAGGTTCAGAATCTCGGCGGTGACGTCCGTCCACACGGGCGGTGTGGCGTTGTCCTGCTTCTCGATCTTGATGAACCCGCCAAGCAGGCTCTGGCCGGCGTTGGAGAGCGCGTTGGTCGTCAAGGTACCGGTGGGCGCCGTCGTCCAATAGCAGCCAGTGAGCTGGTTGGCCGTGGCGCTGTAGCCCGTGCACGAGAGAGGCGTACCGTTCCCTCCGAAGACGAGTCTCGTGCCCCAGGCCAGATTCAGCGTCGAGACGAGCGTGATCGACCTGCCCGTCCCTGTCGTCGCCGATCCGCCGCTGCCGGTTCGAAACGTGAGGACTTCGCCCGTCGCGATCGTCACGTTGAAGTCCGTGTTGAGAGGAGTCGTGGCTCCAGCGACCGTGCAGCCCTGAATCTGCGTGGCCGTCATCACATTGCAATTGGTCACTGTGCTCGCGCCGATGGTGAACGTCGGACTCGCCACGCCACCCATTCGCAGCCAGTTCGGGACGCCTCCGGTGAGGGTGACGGTTCCCGTGCTGCTGGAGCCGGTGCCGCCGGTGCTCGCGATGGCCGTCGCGGCCAGCGCTGGCCCGATCGACAGGGCGACAGGCGGCATGCCCATGGGCTGCGCAAAGGTGTTGTCCAGCGCGATCGGCGCGGCGCCAGTGATCGTAGGGAGACCCGTCAAGTCCGCTGCGCGATCCGACAGCAGGATGCGCAGGCTCGCCTGCGCGTAATAGCGCTGCCCGTAGACCACCGCGTTGGTCAGGTTCTCGAACGGCGGGCCGAGGGCCGGGCGCCTGATCAAGTCGATCGGCGCCGCGCCCTGCGACACGAGCGGCAGGTCCAGACGCTTGGCGCCGGTCAGCGTGTTGCGGATGTTCGTGTTGTAGGTCGCCTCGGACAGGTTCTTCCAGCCCGAGACGGCGGCGCTGCCGGGGCCGCCCACCACGCTGCCTTCGCTGGCCGTCATGTTGCGATAGGTCGAGCCGATGACGGTGGGAATGGTCACGGTTCCGGTGTGCCCGCTCGCCGTGATCGGATTGGTGTTCTCGAGCTGGGAGCGGACCACTTCGCCAACCGCGGTCATCCGGTCACGGAAGATCACGTTGGCCGAGCCGCCCGCCGCCAGGAACAGATGCCCGTTCGTGTGCACGCGCCCGCCGAAGTCGAAGTCGGACCCGGCGTGGAACGAGAGGCTCTTCTCGCCGAAGACGCCGAACTGGAAGACCGGCACCGCGACGGTCTGCAGGTCACGACGCAGCCGCACCTCCGAGCCGCCGCCCGTCGACCTCGCGGTCACCGTCAGCGTGTACGGCGTGATGAGGCCCTTGAACCCGGCAAATGGGCCGGTCGTGATGTCGTTGCTCGCGCTCGGCATCGGATTCCCGAAGTTCGGCCCGGGATTGGTGTCGGGGTTGAACGTCACCGCGTATCCCGAGCCTCCACCAGGCGACACGTAGTTGAAGCCATAGATGGATGGCGCCACCGCCGACGCCGTCGCGAGCTGCGCCGCATTCGGACTGAAGTCGGTCACGAACAGCTGCGCCACCTGGGTCGTCAATTTTTCCAGACCCGCGTGTGCGGCTGAATAGGACTGACTCTGGTCGCGGTCGAACCCTTGCGAACGCTGGTCTGACACGACGGCGGCAAACAGCCCCGCCATCAGCGCGCTCGCCAGCATGACGACCAGCAGCACCGTTATCAGCGCGATTCCCGATTCGTCGTGTCGCAGGTGCTTTCTCATCGATGACTCCACTGATGTCCTCTCAACGTTAGCTGGACCGGTATCGGTCCACGAACGCCATGCCTCGCAGCGCGACCTGCGATTGGAGCGTGGTGCGAAGCGCCAGCCGTTTCTGATTGTTGCCGACGTCCCGATTGCGCCCGGACAAGGCGATGTTGACCTTGCGAATCTGCGTCGCCGCGCACGCGACCGGGCTGCAGGCGCCCGACGTCAGCAGATCCGCGGCGGCCATCTTCACGTTCCCGGGGTTGTTGGTGCCGTTGCTGATGTCAAACGTGAGCTGCATGTTCTCGACGTCCATCGCCACCGCCGTGCCAAGGGTGTTGCTGAACGTCGTCGGGTGGCCGTTGTTGATCCGGCGCGTGAGCCGCGGGTGCCGCGGGTCGGTCGTCGCATCCAGGTAATACGAGATCATGCGCACGCGCGTGATGTTGGTGGAGGCCGGGGTATTGGCCGGCGCTGCCGCGTTGAGCGCCAACAGATTGCCCGCAGCCGCACCGGTCTGATTCAGGTTCAACGAGTCGCCATCGGCGAACGTCAGACGCCGCGTCGCGGTGTCGACGGCCGTGACCTGCACCAGCGTCGTGAACGCCCCTTTCGAAATCATCATCAGCTGACCGGTCGAGACACGATCCGGCCCGGTATCGATGATCGGTCCGGCGACAATGTCCACCGTGGTCGAGGTCACCGCCGTGAGCCCGACGCTCAGGAACGTGTTGTCGGCCATCAGCACGGTGAGGACGTCGGTCGGAACCCCGTTGATCGTCGGTCCGCCGCCGGGGCGCGGAATCACGGCGGGGATCGACGAGTCACCGAGGGCGGTCTGGAACGCGGTGCCCGGGGGGCCAGGGATATTCACCTGCGTGGCCCCCGCGCCGTTGGGGATCGTCACCGTGTGACCTGAGGGCAGGCCCGATCCGACCTGCAGCAAGTCGCGGATCATGAGATCCATCCCGGTGCGCAGGGAATTGTTCATCGACGCCGTCTGGATCACGACGTCGTTGGCGCTCATGATGTTCGCCATGCCGACCAGCGTGGCGCCAACCACTGCGGTCAGGATGGCCATCGACACCAGGACCTCGATCAGTGAGAAGCCGGCCGTATCTGCGAGCCGCGGGACGGAAGACCGTCGCTTAAGTGCCATCATCCACCTACGAGTACGAGGAAATGAACGTCACGAGCCGGTAGGTCCGCCAGGCCTCATCGACCTTGAAGCGAACCGTGACCGTCACCTGACGGAGATTGACGTTGAGCGTGGCCGTGCCGTCCATATTGAGGGGCGAGATCAACACTTCCCGTGTGAAGTCGTTGAGCGTGACGACCTCGTCGTCGGTCGTCCCGAGGATGCCGTCGGCGCCCGGCTTCGTCATCGTTTCGATCGCGCCGTCGTCGGCGGTGTTCACGAGCCCGTCGACGCCGGGCCGACGGATCGGCTGCGGGCCGTTGAGAAACACGCCGCCGTCGGCGAGGTTGAGGATCGAGTTCCAGGCGAACTCACCGGTGTCGCGTGCAGCATGAACGCTCTCAACCGCTTCGCGCGCCTTTTCCCGGGCGACGATCATCGGCGTCGAGACTCGCATGAGCCGGACCGTCATGGTGAAGACGCCCACCAGGCTGAGAAGCGCCACGCTGAGCACTCCCATGGCGATGATGACCTCGACGAGCGAGAACCCCTCGGCGCGATGTGCGCGCAGGCGGCGCTGCTGAAAGCGGCTCAATCCTGCCATTGGCTCCCTCTCCATTTCCAACTGCGGGTCAGTCCGGTGACACCGAAGATCGTGACGGCCCGCGCCGTCAACGGCTGATTGGGTACGCCGAAGAAGAGCGTGCCGTTGACGACATCGCCGTTGCTGTCGACGAGCGAGCCGTCGCTCGTGAACATGACCGGCGCCGTGCCAGAGAACGACTGCACGGCCGTGGCGCCGAAGGCGTCCGGCGTATCGGGGACGCCGACAAACTTCACGAACTCCTGGCCGTTCTCGAGGAGGAACTCGTCGGTGACCGTCGTGCTCGTCACGACTCCCGCCGCGTCGATCTCCTGCCGGCTGAGACGGATGCGATTGGTGCCGATGAAGCTCAAGACGAAGTTGCGGCGTTCAGAAATTGCGCGGTCGTGGCCGATGTCGACCGCGTTCATCGCCGCCCCGATCGAGCTGTCGGCCTTCATCGTCCGGATGAACTGCTCGGTGATCGGTATCGACATGCCGATGACCACGCTCACGAGGGCTGCGACGAGCAGCATCTCGATCAGCGTGAAGCCGTCGGTGGCCCCGACCATACGAACCAGGCGTCTGTAGTTCGAACGCATGACCCCTACCTGCGCAAAACACGCGCCGACTCGATGCATGACTTTAGTGGTTGATATCAAAGGACTTACACTAATCGCGCGAAAGTGTGAATTGTGCCGGACTGGAACACGACATACGGATGTGTCGATCGAACCAGAGAGGACGGCACTGCGCCGACATCTGGAATTTCGGCCGCAGCGGCTTCCCGGAACAGGGGGCCCGATCCGCAACACGGCTTGAAATGAAATGAGAAGGACAGGAAGAAGCGAGGAGGAGGGGTCGGGCGAAGGAAGGGGGGCACGGCGTCCAGCCGCGCCCCCAAGAGAGACACTACTGTTTGGCAGAGATCGTCACGACGGCCGAGTCGTGCTTCCGTCCCCAGCCAACCAGCGCGATGCGGTTCTTCTTGCCCGCGACGAGTGAGCGCCCGACGTCCAGCTTCTTCACCTGGCCATCACGCATCGGACCCACGTGGTACCAGTGATGGTTGACATGGACGCTCACGCTGTGGAGGCCGTTCTGGCTGTTGCGGATGGTGATGTAGCGCATCGTGTTCGGCAGCTTGTCGGCAACCACGACGTGATGGTGCCCCCATCCCTTGAGCTCTTCGGTGATCGTGGTGTCGCCGCCAGGGGGTGGTGGCGGTGGCGGTTCCGTGGTGCTGGCCGGAACACTGGACATGCAGGTCGTCTGCGTTCCGAACGCGTCCACCACTTGGAGCTCCACATTCGCAGCCTGGGCCGCAGTGCTCCGCGTGGCAGTCACGTTCACGTCGCCGGCCGCCGGCGTTGGGAAGTCCACGGTGACCGGACTGGTTACCGCCGCGCCTCCAGCCACCGAGACCTGGAAGTTGGACACCGCGCTGACGACAACCCGTCGCACACCGCTCCCGCTGTCTCGCAGCGTGAGGGTGACTTGGTTCGGAGTACCTGACTGGACGGCCGTCGTGCACACCGGCGGCGTCGATTCGGTATACGGGAAGTCGATGCCGGCCAGCATCTGACCTGCAGCAACCTGCGCGGCCAGCGGCGTCGGATTGCCAGACAGCTCGCCGACCGTCGCCGGTGCGCTCACCGAATACAGCCCCTCGGGGACATCGACCAGCGCATAGCCGCCGCTGCCATCAGTCACCGCCGAGGCCGTGGCCGGACCGCTGAGCGAGATGGTGACGCCGCTCACGCCAGGCTCACCCGGATCCCTGACCCCGTCGCGATCCCAGTCCCCGAACGCCGCGCCCGAGAGGCTGCCCGGCTCGGGACTCCAGGACGCGTTCGCGACGCCGATCGACGGCACGAAGCCGCCACAGATTCGCACGATGCTGTCAGTGGGGGCGACGGCATCGTCCCCGTACCGCACACCGCTCGAGCCACCAACCATGCGGCCCTGAGGCGCATAGATGCATCCGTCGGCGCCCACGCGAAGCAGCCCGCCGAGGAATCCGCCTGACGCGAAGGTCGATTGCGCCGGCACTCCGCTGAAGTTCGCAGCGGGGAACGCGAGGCGGGTCATGGTCCCGTCCTCGTTCAACGTCACGGCGAAGTCGCTGGCGGCTCGAAACGCGAGGCCTTGCGGCATCGCGCTCATCGCGATGCGCCCGAGGACCTGTGTATCGTCGATGGTGTTCCTGTTGGTCAGGAGGGCCGCTCGCCGGCCGATGACTGCGAGACCTTGCGTGCCGGCCTCGGTGTCACGATAGGACACGAACACGCTGCTGCCATCGGGCGAGAAGTACACGCTCTCGATGGACTCGGTCGCCGCTCGATGAAAGCGGGCGAACGCGAACGTGTCGCCGGCGGTCATGTTGTAGTCCCAGAGCGTGCACGCGACCGACGCACGCAGCGACGGATCGCAGTCGGCGCCGGCATACACGATATGGTTCGTGGGCTGAACGATCGGGTCCACGTCAATACCGCGACCGTTGCCCGCGTTCACGCTGGACGAGTTGATCGGGCCACCCAGGATCGGAAGTCCCGTATCGGCCTCGAGCGGCCACAGGCCCGTGAGCGTGTTGGCCCAGACGGTGTTGATGCCCTGATACGGCTCGGGATGATTGACCAGGCCGCACCCGACTGGGGCCGGTGCGTAGGTGGTCACGTCGACGACTGACTCTTGACGAACGGTGCCGCCATGTCCGTCAGGCATCTTGCCCTGACGATCGAAGCGATGGTACTGGCTGCCAAGACATTCAGCGCCCCAGACGTCTCCGTCGGGCGCAAACGCCACGCCGCCAACGAACCCGTCGGCGCCGTCGATGACAACGGGACTCGCAGTCACGCCATAGAGCTCCTGCGTGTACGGTGAGGTGAGCGAGGCAAATGAATGGCCCGGTCCATCGGCGCGGATGGCGGCGCCGCAGCAGGCGAGCCCCGCTACGAGAACCGTCAGTTTCGTTCGAGTCCAGGTGACATCAGTCTTGGGCACAGTGGCGTCTCCTCAATGACCCAGCTGAGGCAGGATGGGTGCCACACGCGCGACACAAACAGGGCGCTCCCGGGCCCCGCTGGGCTAACCTCCATGCAGGCCGCAGTTTGGACCGGTGACCGTGTCCTCGAGGTCACGAAGGAGCGTGCAGATAGCGGCAGTGCACGTTCACGAAGGACTACGAAGGGGGCGGAGAGCCGCTGTCCGAGAAGAGAACACGACCCCGCCGAAATTGAGGTTCGTGAACGATGTAGGTACGATCCCTGTTTCGCCTTCACCGCAACCGCGTGGCTACCGCAACCGGACCCGTACCGTTCCCAAAACATTGATCGGGTCGCCCGGATACACCTGGGCGTAGTCCTGGTGCGCGATGAAGTATTTCGTGTCGGTGACGTTGTTGACGTTGAGTGCGTACTCGAACTGGCCCCTCTTGTACCGGACGCCCAGGTTCAGCGTGCCGTAGCCGTCGATCGCGAACACGTTTCCGTTGTCGGCGAACGTCTCCCCGAAGTAGCGCGCGCCAACGTTGAAGCCGAGGCCGTTCTTCATCTCGAACGCCGTCCAGATATTGAACGTGTGCCGCGGCGCGAACGTCGGCGTGTTCCCGCGGAGGTTCACACCCGGAGACTCCTCGTAGTCGTTGAACTGCGCGTCGGTGAATCCATACGACGCGTTGACGCGCATGCTCGACGTCACCGCCGTCATCAGGTCCGCTTCGAAGCCGCGCGATTCCACTTCACCGGCCTGCACGAAGATGCCTCCCGTCCGCCTGAACGACACGTTCTGGCGCTGGATGCGGTAGATAGACGTGTTGAGCTGCACGCGGTCCCCCGCCATGTGGAACCGCTGGCCGAACTCCACCTGTGAACCGGTTTCGGGATCGAGTGACGAGCCGTCGGGCTGCGCCTGTGTCAGAGGCTTGAACGACGTGGCGAACGAACCGTACAGGTCGACCACCGATGACGGCTGATAGACGAGGCCGACGCGCGACGTGAACGCCTCGGCATCGCGCTTGGCTGGCGTGCCTTCCGTCACCGCGCCGTTGTCGATCGAATCCGAATGACTCGTGCGGCGGTACACGTCGTAGCGTCCACCCAGGAGCACCTTCACTTGCGGCCCAAGCGTCACGTGGTCCTGCACGTAGAACGCGTTGGTGATGTTCGTAAACACGTTCTGCGAGGCGGGCGTCAGGTCGGACGGCCCCTGCGTCTCGACAGGATCGAACGCGTCGATCGACTCCGCCGAGAAGAAGTCCTCTTCGGGCAGGGTCGTGTAGTTGTGATACCGCTGGCTCTCCCACCCGAAGACCAGGTTCTGCTCGACCGGACCACGGACACGGCCCGTCACCTCGGCAAGGTTCATCAACGGGCGGCGATGATGCTTGAAGTACAGGTAGTACCGGTCGACCGTCGCCGGCGGGATGAAGTCCACTTCCTCGGACAGGAAGTACTCATCGTTGAAGTTCCGGTAGGACAGCGTGTTGCGGAACCCGACGGCGTCGCTGAACTGACGCGCGTACCCGACCTGCAGGTTCTGATCGCGCGACGTGGCATCGTCCTGCGGCGTACGGTAGTTCCGATCGCGCGGCACTGGGATGACGTTGTCGTCAACGGGCACGTCGAAGTCGAAGTTGGTCAGCGGAAGCCCGGCGTCGCCGCCAAAGCTGTCGCGGTTGAACGTGTAGTAGATGTTCAACTGATTGTCGCCGCCGATCCGCCACGCGAGTGACGGCGTTATCGTGAAGCGCTTCGCCTCGTCGTGGCGGTAGCCGTCCCGGCCCTCACCGCCGACATCGAAGCGGTAGAGCGCGCCACCACCGCCGAGTCGTCCGCTGGCGCCAAAGGCGCCGCGGCCCATCTGCCAGCTGCCGGCGGCGCCCATGAAGTCGTACTCGGGCATTGCCGACGGCTTCTTGCGAATCAGGTTGACGGTGGCACCAAGCGCCGCGCCTCCGTACAGCGCGGACGAGGGTCCCTTGAGCACTTCGACGCGCTCGATGTTCGTGAGCTGCGTGTTGACGCGGTTGCCCTCGTTTCTGACGCCGTCGAGGAGCTGCACCGAGTCGAGGAACCCGCGGAACGAGTAGTACTCGTAGACGCCGTAGGTGGTGAAGGGGTACACGCCGCCCACGTTCTGCAGCGCCGAGACCAGGTCGTTGACGCCCTGCTCCGCGATCACTTCGCTCGGCACGGCGTTCACGGTCATCGGCAGCTCGCGCACAGGCAGTGTGGTCTTGCCCGTCGCCGCGGTCCCGGCGAGTGCGCCCTGAACCGTGACGTCCTCAGTAATACCTGCCACCTGGAGCGTCGCGGTCACGGGCGCCGGTTGCGCGCCTACGTTCAGCGTCTGCGTCGAGCTCGCGAACCCGCGTGCCTGAACGATCAGCTGATAGACACCGGGCGTGACCGACTGGAAGGTAAACGTCCCATCGGCTCCCGAACGAATGGACCGTGCCGGCCGCGAGCCGCCGGTCAATGCGACGTCGGCGCCGGCCACGGCCGCACCCTGCGAATCGACGACACGGCCGGTCACGGACGGTGCTTGCGCCCATGCTGCGGACGACAGCAGTGCCACGAACGCAACAACCAGCGAAGTTCGGACGATGTGCATAAAGAGGCTGCTCCCCAAAAAATGCCCGCTGAAGGCGATCGCGGGACTGTAGCGGATGGGAAATGGGGGGCGCCTGAAGAGTTTCTGAAGTCTTCACACCACGATGCCTGAATGGAAAGTCAGACAATATTCAGGCGCGACGCGTTGGCATATGATCCCGTCTGCTTCGGCCCATCACGGCCACACGAACATCGGAGGTTGAGATGAGAGCGCTCCGCAAGGCGGCCGTCGTGATTCCCATCATCGCGACTCTCTCCGCATCGCTCTCGGCGCAGTGGCCTTCGTACCCGACGCGCAACGTCCCGCGCACGGCCGACGGGAAACCGAATCTGCTCGCACCGGCTCCGAGAACGGTTGATCAGCGGCCCGATCTGTCTGGCATCTGGGGAAGCCCGGGTTGGAGAGAGCTGGGCGCACAGACCGGCTCCAGCGGGACCGGCGGGTCGCCGGGCACACCGGCCGTGCTGCCGCGAGGGCCCGGGCTGTTCTTCGATATCGGGTCGGGTGTTCCTGGTGGCCTGCCCTTCCAGCCGTGGGCGGCGGATCTCCGCAAGAAGCGCATGGCCGAGGGCAGCAAAGACAACCCAGACGCGCACTGTCTGCCAATGGGGAACATGCAGCTGCACACGCATCCCCAGCCACGAAAGATCGTGCAGACCGCGGATGTCGTCGTGATCCTCTACGAGGGCAACGCGGGCATCCGGCAGATCTTCACCGACGGCCGGCCGCTGCCGCCCAACGATCCGCAACCGTGGTGGTTCGGCTACTCAACCGGCCGGTGGGAAGGCGACACGCTGGTGGTCACGAGCAGCGGGTTCCGGGACGGCGGATGGCTCGACGTCAACGGCAGCCCGCTCACCGATGCCGCCACCGTGACCGAGCGCTTCACGCGGGTCAACTTCGGGACGCTCGACATCGAGATCACCGTGGACGATCCCAAGGCCTACACGCGGCCATGGACCGTCACGGTGAAGAACGACGTCATGCTCGACACCGAGCTCATCGAGTTCGTCTGTCTCGAGAACGAGAAGTCCACGATGCATTTTCGCTAGCTGGTAGCCGATCAACTCCCAACTCCCAAGAACCAAGAACCACGAACCGATCCTACGGTCTGAAAAACGTCAACAACCGGCCCGCGGACATCACACCTATCCACGCGCAGATCGACACGGCGCCGGCAACGCGGGCACTGAGGGGCGGCGCGGCATTGGGATCGTGCGTCTGCAGCCGCTTGAAGATCCGCGCGTAGAAGAACAGGACGTTGAACCCGGCCACGATGAAGAAGGTGACCTTCCAGCGAAACGCCAGGTTGAACAAGTACTGATCGGGCGTGGCGGACAGGAAGCAGAAGCCGGTGATCGCGTTCAGCGCATACGCGGAGATACCCAGGGGGATCAGGCGGTGGAGCGCGGCGATCGGAATGCCGCGCGCAAATCCCATCAGACGAAGGTCGAACATGCCGACGGTGCCGAGCAGCACCGACATGCCGAGGAAGTGCAGCGACTCGAAGATCGGCCATCCCCACTTCGCGGTGCGCAGGAACTCGCCCTGCGGCATGGTGCGGAGATAGTGCTCCAGCGCGTGAAGCATCGCGTCCATCAGCAGGGATCCTGGAACGTGAGCCGCGTGCAGGTATAGGCGAGGAGACGTCCGGCGAAGATGACGGCGATCCAGCAGGCAATCGACAGGGCGGCGAGCGTCCTGAGCGGCGCCGGCATGTCGTCAGCACTCGCCGTGGGATCTGAGCGCATGTAACGGCGGATGCGGAGCGCGAGCACAATCCCGACTCCGATCAACGTCAACTTGACGTAGAAGAGCGGGTTGGTCAGCGCCTTGGTCGGATACGCGATCAGGAGCAGGACGCCGGAGAAGGCGTTGATCCAGAAGCCGGTCCACATCACGAGGAAGTAGCGCTCCATCGACTGCAGCGTCACGCCGCGAAGGAAACCGAGGGCGCGGACGTCCCACGCCACATTCGCCCCGACGAAGAAGGCCAGGCCGACGGTGTGGAGGATCAGGATGAACGGAAACACCCAGAGCGACGGCGATTCGCGCAGCCAGGTGCTGAGCGCCGACGTCTCGACCCACATGTACAGGGCTTCCATCCGCGGCACATGCTATGGCAGATGCCAGCACGCGCACCTGAAGAGTTACTGAATTGTCGGTGAACAGATTGTGGGAAAGACGGCGGAGTCTGAACGACCAGACTCCGCCAGGGTACCAGAGACGGACTAGCGTGGTCCGCCTCTCCGAAGGCAACGTCCGCTTACACCAAACTTGTCAGAGCACGGCGTCGGCGGTTGCCTCATATGGAGCACGATGCGTGCCTCATCAGGATTCGCCGGAACTGGCCTGTTTCACACGGTGTGCGTCCGACCAGGCCTTCTCAATCCGGATGGTTGAATCACTAAAATCCGACAAACTGAATCTACTGCCCTCGCCCACCCTGGCGACCGCCTCGCGCGCCAGGAGCGGCGGGCGCCGGATAGAAGTTGGCGGGGTGCACGTCGATCCCCACCGCGCCCTTCATCGCCGCCACGAAGTCCTGCTGATTCTTGTCCGCCGGCTCGAGTCCCTGCTGGCGGTAGTGATAGGGGTAGACCACCTTGGGCTTGAACGCCTTCACGCAGTCAGCCGCTTCCTGCGGCGGCATCGTGAACGGCAGGTTCATCGTCACGAAGGCGACGTCGATGTTGGTCAGCGCCTTGATCTCGGGCGTGCACTCGGTGTCGCCGGTAAAGAGGATGCGCTTGCCGCCGAGCGTCAGCAGGTAGGCGTTGCCTCGTCCCTTGGTGTGATAGAGCTGCCCGGGCGCCGGCCCCCTCGTGAGGTTGTAGGCGCCAACCGCCTGAATGCTGACGCCGTCCACGGTCTTGGTCTCGCCGTTGGCGATGATGGTCGTCGCGCCGGGGAATTTGTCGGCCAGCGCGGCCGGCGCCACGTACTGGGTCGTCGCCTTGCGGACACGGTCGATGCTGGCCGGATCCATGTGGTCGCCATGGATGTCGGTGATGAGCACGAGGTCGGCCGGCTTGGCGACCGCGTAGTTGGCCAGATTCGACGGGTCGATGTGCATGACCTTCCCGCCGTACTCAATCTGCACGTGAGCGTGCGCCATCGGCGTCAACTCGATGTTGCCGCCGGTTGCCGGAATGGTGTCGGCGGCGATTGTCGCGCCCAGCCCCGCCACCAGGGCCAGCACCGCAATCCAGACTCGCATAGAAGGCCTCCTAGAAGTGCAAAGTGCAAAGTGCAAAGTGCAAAGTGCAAAGTGCAAAGTACAAAGTGCAAAGTCCAAAGTGCAGAACCGAAAGCGCTCAGGTCGGGCCGCCATTCTGCCTCGGCTCCCTGCCTTTTGCATCTTGCATCTTGCATTGCGTTCCCTCAAACGTAAGAATCTCCTGAGCCTGGAACGGTGCTGCCCCGTTTTCCGGGCCATTTTTTTCCCGGAGACGACGACCATGACACCCTCGAACGGGGCCGCATCGACGCTGCTCGGCCTGCTCCACGCGATTCCCGCCGACCAGATGGCGGTGATCGCGCCGGAACAGAACATTCGCCTCAACTACGGTGCGCTCCGGCGTCAGGTGCAGTCGCTTGCCGAGGCGCTCGCCGCCTCCGGCGTGAGCCGCGGCGACCGCGTCGGCATCGCCCTGCCCAACGGCTTGCCGAACATCGTGTCGTTCCTGGCCGCTTCATTGGCGGGCACCGCCGCTCCGCTGAACCCTGGGTACAAAGAGGACGAGTTCCGCTTCTACCTCGAGGACACGAATGCGAAGGTGTTGTTGCTTCCAGCCGAGGGCATGGACGAAGCCAGGCGCGCGGCGGGCAACGTTCCCATACTGACGGTGGAGATGGATGCGGCGGGCACCGTGAGCCTCCGCGGGGTCACCGCCCGCAAGCCGGTCGCGGCGCCGGACGCTGACGACATCGCGCTGATCCTCCACACGAGCGGGAGCACCGGACGGCCGAAGCGTGTTCCGCTCAGTCACGCCAACCTGTCGATCTCGGCCGGCAACGTCGCGCGCAGCTACGCGCTTACATCGAGCGACGTTTCGCTCTGTGTGATGCCGCTCTTTCACGTGCACGGCCTGGTCGCCTCGACGCTCGCCACGCTGTCAACCGGCGGCACCGTCGTCGTTCCGGCGAAGTTCAGCCCGCTCGCCTTCTGGCAGGTCGCGCGGGACCACAACGCGACGTGGTACTCGGCGGTGCCGACGATTCATCAGCTGCTTCTCGCCCGTGTGAAGAAAGACACGCCGCGACCGGCTGGCGCGGAAAAACTGCGCTTCATCCGCTCATGCAGCGCGTCGTTGCCGCCACAGGTGATGCACGATCTCGAAGCCGCGTTTGGCGCGCCGGTGCTCGAAGCCTACGGCATGACCGAAGCGGCCCATCAGATGGCTTCCAACCCGCTGCCCCCGGCCACACGTCTCCCGGGATCGGTGGGCCGCGGCACCGACGTGGGCATCAGCATCATGGATCCTGAGGGCAAGCACCTTCCCGCTGGCGAGCGGGGCGAGGTCGTCATTCAGGGACCCAACGTCGTGCGCGGCTACGAGAACAACCCTGAAGCGAATGCCACCTCGTTCGTCGATGGATGGTTCCGCACCGGCGACCAGGGCTTCCTGGACGAGAACGGCTACCTGACGCTGACCGGCCGCCTCAAGGAAATGATCAATCGCGGCGGCGAGAAGATCTCGCCTCGCGAGGTGGACGAGGTGCTGCTCGCGCATCCGGCGGTTGCTGAAGCGGTCTGTTTCGGTGTGCCGCATACCGCGTGGGGCGAGGAAGTCGCGGCCGCGGTGGTGCTGAGCGGAGAGGCCACCGAGCCCGAGCTGCTCGCCTATTGCAAAGAGCGGCTGGCCGACTTCAAGCGTCCGAAACAGATTCACATCACCACCGCCATTCCACGCACGGCCACCGGCAAGATTCAGCGCCGGGTCGTGGCGCAAGCCTTCGCGCAGACGACGTGAGAATCGTCATCGCGGGGGCGGGAGCGATCGGCGGCTACATCGGCGCCCGGCTCGCGCGTGCGGGCGCCGACGTCGTCCTCTTCGCGCGCGGTCCGCATTTGCGCGCCATGCAGACGCGGGGGCTCCGCGTGACGAGCGCCGACGGTGATTTCGCGGTCACGCCGCAGGTGTCCGGCGATCTCGCCACGATCGGCAAGGCCGACGTGGTGTTTCTCGGCGTCAAGGCCCATAGCCTCACGACGCTCGCGCCGCAGCTCGGTCCCCTGTTCGGTCCCGAGACGATCGTCGTGAGCACGCAGAACGGCATTCCCTGGTGGTACTTCCAGCATGTCGGCGGCGAGCTCGACGGACTCCGGCTGGAACGCGTCGATCCAGGCGGCGTCATCGCCTCGGCGATCGAGCCGCGGCGCGTGCTCGGCTCGCTCGCCTACTTCGCCACCGACATCGTCGAGCCCGGCGTGATCCATCACACGGAGGGCAATCGCATCAGCTTTGGCGAGCCCGATGGCACCAAGTCGGATCGGGCCAAGGCGATCGCCGAGCGGCTCATTGGCGCGGGATTCCGCTGTCCGGTCACCACCCGCTTCCGTCATGAGATCTGGGTGAAGCTGCTCGGCAACGTGGCCTTCAACCCGATCAGCGCATTGACGGGAGGGACGCTCGAAGAGCTCGTTCGCCATCCGGATACGTCCCGTCTGGTGCGCGAGCTGATGGTGGAAACAGAGGCCGTCGCTGGCAGGCTGGGCATCGAGCTGCCGATTTCGATCGACCAGCGGATGGCCGGCGCCGAGAAAGTCGGCGCGCACAAGACGTCGATGCTGCAGGACTTCGAGGCCGGCCGGCCCATGGAGCTCGAGGCCGTTGTCGGCGCAGTCGTGGAGCTCGGTGACCGGCTCGGCGTCCCGATGCCGGCGACGCGGGCGGTCTACGCGTGCGCGAAGATGCTGGATTGCAAAACTCAAGACTCAAAACTCAAGACTCAAACGCTCACACGATGAACCCACCTTTCGCTGCCGGCATTCAGCTTGAGTTGCAGTGTTTGAATTTTGCGTTTTGAATTTTGAGTTACTGAGTGCAACCAACCATGAGCATCAACAATCGCTGGTTCCAGCTCTGTGCGTCGCTGGTCGCGATGATCATGATCGCGAACCTGCAGTATGCCTGGACGCTCTTCGTCCAGCCGCTTCAAGCGGGCACCGGCTGGAAGCTCTCGGACATTCAGGCCGCGTTCACGCTCTTCATCCTGTTTCAGACGTGGGTCCAGCCACTCGATGGCTGGCTCATCGATCGCCTCGGCCCGCGCTGGTTCATCACCGCCGCGGGTGTGATGTGCGGCCTGGGATGGGCCGGGCTGGGATATGTCTCGTCCCTGCCGATGCTCTACACGATGTACTGCCTGGCAGGCGTGGGCGCGGCGTTCGTCTACAGCGGCTCGATTGGATCGGCGCTCAAGTGGTTCAAGGAACGCCGCGGGCTGGCGTCCGGGATCATGGCGGCTGGCTTCGGCGGCGGTACGGCGCTCTTCATTCCGTTCATCTCGTCGATGATCGCCGAGCGTGGCTATCAATCGACGTTCGTCGCGACGGGTGTGCTCCAGGGACTTGTCATCGCCGTGGTCGCGCAGTTCCTGAGGCACCCCCCGGCGGCGCCAGCCGCGGCACAGGCGGCCACCCCTGGCTCGTCTCAACTCGGGCGCAAGCAATTCACGACGCTCGAGGTCCTGCGCACGCCACAGTTCTACATGATGTACATCATGTTCGTGCTGATGGCGACTGGCGGGCTCCTGGTCACGGCCAATGCCGGCCCGATGGCGCGCTCCTGGGGATTCTCGGCAGCCGTGCTGACGCTGGCGGCGACGCTCAGCCCGCTCGCCAACGGCGCGGCCCGCGTGTTCTGGGGCTGGGCCTCGGATCGACTCGGGCGCGAGAACACCATGGTGTTCACGTTCGTGCTGCAGGCGATCTGCCTGTGCGCGGTGGTGACGCTCGGCCAGGTCTCGGGCGCCTGGTTTGCGGCCACGCTCGTCGCGGTATATTTCACGTGGGGCCAGATCTACTCGCTCTTCCCGTCCACCTCGGCCGACTATTTCGGCACGCAGCACGCCACCTCGAACTACGCGGTGCTGTACACGGCCAAGGGCGTGGCCTCGATCATCGGCGGCTGGGTCGGCGCGCTCGTCTACGAACAGTCGGGCAGCTGGGCCATGGGCTTCTACGGCAGCGCCGCGATGGCGCTCATCGCCGCGGTGATGGCCTTCGGGCTGCGCTCAGCCACGGCGGCCGCGAAGGCGAAGGACGCTGCCAAGCTTCGGACGGCTGTGGCAAACTGACGAGTGAGGAAGGAGGCGGACCGTGTCAGACATCCGCATCGACGCGCTCGCCAGGGAACTGATGGGCGCCTTCGTCACCCACCAGACCCTGAAAGTCCCTCCCTCGGCACGCGACGCCAACTTCGATCTGGCGGTGGCGTATGCGGTCGAGAGCGAGTTGGCGCGCCTGCGAAAAGCCGGCGGCCACTCGACGGTCGGGCGCAAAGTCGGTTTCGCCAACAAAGCCATGTGGCGCGTCCTCAAGCTGGACACGCTCGTCTGGGCACACATGTACGACGATACCGTCCGATACGCCGACGCGAACGTCGCCACGGTGTCGGTGACCGACATGCGCTCGGCCAAGATCGAGCCGGAGATTGTCTTCAAACTGAAGAAGGCGGTCGCCGGCAGCGACCTCGATCCGGCCACGGTGCTCGACGCCGTCGAGTGGCTGGCGCTTGGCTTCGAGATCATCGACTGCGTGTTCGAGGACTGGAAGTTCCAGCCTGCGGATTTCGTCGCCGCGTTCGGCCTTCACGCCGCGCTGATCGTCGGCGAGCCGCAGCGTGTGGATGCAGCGATGATCCCCGCGCTCGTCGAGCAACTCCCGACATTCAAGGTCCGCCTGTCGAAGAACGGTCAGCTCGTCGACGAAGGATCGGGTCGCAACTCCCTCAGGAGTCCAGCGCTCTGTTTGAGTGAGCTGGCATCGGCGATCGCGCGTCGGCCGGGTGCGGAGCCGTTGTCGGCGGGAGAGCTCGTCAGCTCCGGCACGTTGACCGAGTCGATGCCGATCGCGGCTGGCGAGACCTGGGCCGCCACTGTCGAGGGGCTCGATGTGCCAGTGCTCACGCTGCACGCGACTTAGCGCGATTTCATTTCTGCGTAGAGCGGGGGCTTCAGCCCCCGCGTCTCGATATCGCGCTGCGACGATCTCCTCCAACTGACCGACAAGCCTGCTTTGGTCTTACTTCTTGCGTCGGGTCATCAACTCGTTCCGGAACGAGTTCGAGCCCGAATTGCATGAGGTCGGTGAATGACATGTCGCCCGCGATTCATGGCCTCATGCCCGACTCCCCGGACCAAATGATCGTCAACGAGTATGAACCGGGCGCCGGTATCGGCGCCCACCGCGATATGGCCGTCTTTGCCGACGCCATTGTGTGTGTCGGCCTCGGCTCCACATGCGTCATGCAATTCAGCCATAGCCGATCAGGGCGCGACGAGCACATCCTGCTGGAGCCGCGGAGTGCGCTCGTCCTGTCTGGCGATGCCCGCAGCGCGTGGGAGCACTCGATTCCCGCACGACGGGCGGACGTGTGGATGAACCGGGAGTTGGCCCGGTCGAGGCGCGTGTCGCTGACCTTCCGAAAAACTCTGGCAACCTCGAGCGGACCACCCGATTTGGGGTCGACTGGGTCCTGTAGCGCGTCGTGTCGCACGAGCGCCGAGGATCAGGGGCCGCTGGGAACAGATCAACGCAGGGATCGCAGAGGATCAGAGTTACGCGGAGGGTGACACGGGTGGGTGTCTTCTCTGCGATTCTCTGCGGACAATCAACGCTCTCTCTGCGTTCTCTGCGTTGTCAAATCAGCAAACCCATCTCCCCTAAGTAGCCCAAGGAACCGCTCACCGGATCCCGGCGTGGCGAAGCTCGCTCGGCGTGTGAGAATATCCATGGTTCGCGGGTCCGCCCCCCGCACATCGCGAACGGAGACGAGCTTATGGGAGCGCGAACGCTGGAGATTCGAGGTACGCTTGCGGCAACCTATCCGGACGTCTTCACGCCTGAGGCCCTGTCCGCGCTGGCCGTGCTCGCGCCGCTGGACGCCGACCGCAAGGCCGTGATGGCCGCCCGCATCGCGCGGCGCGCCGCGCGCACACGCCACAAGCAGCGGATCGCCTTTCTCGATCCGCAATCCCTCATCCCGCGCACGCAGATCAAGGTCCAGGACGCACGCGAGGGAAAGTTCATCGGCGGAGAGATCCCGTCCGACCTTCGTCGCCAGTGGATTCAAGGCACCGGACCAGCCGCGCGGCCGAACAGCTCGACCGAAACGAGCATCAGGAACGTCGCGTATGCGCTGCTCTCGGGCGCCGACGGCTGGATGTTCGACGGCGAGGACGCGCTCGGCCAGGTATCAACCATGTCGCTGGACAATCAGCGGAACCTGAAGCTGGCCATCCACCGCGACCCGGTGTTCATGAAAGTCGTGGAAGGCGTCGCCGCCGAGATGAACCAGTGGGCGCAGGGCTTCCTCGGCCGTCCGATCATCGCGGACTGGGTGAAGCAGCTCGATTTCACGACCAAGATCTTCCGCGCCCGCGGACTCCACCTCGACGATCGTCACGTCCGCCATGCCGGTGGCGCCAGCTTCTCCGCGTCCATCGTCGACCTGACGCTCTACATCGTGAACAACCACCGGCGGCTGGCGCTGTCCGGGTCGTCTCTCGCGCTGTATCTGCCGAAGATCCAGACCGCCGAGGAAGCCGGGCTCTGGAACGACATCCTGTCGGCGCTCGAGCGGCACCTGGCCCTCTCCGTCGGCACCATCAAGGTCTACGTCCTGGTCGAGCAGATCGAGGCCTGCTTCCAGTTGATGGAGATTCGCGCCGCTCTTGGTCCGCACTTCGTCGGCTTCAACACCGGCCGCTGGGACTACATCAACAGCGTCTCGGATGCGATGGCCTGGGATCCGGGGTTCGTGAACCCGAACATCGACGCCATCACGATGACCTACGGCTACATGCGGGTCTACGAGGACCGGGTGCGGCGGGCGGTCAACACGGCGGACCAGCGCGGGCAGTACGCGCTGTGGCAGGGCGGCATGGAGCCCAACATCCCGGTGGGATCGGAAGCCGGTGTGGCCAGCGGGATGAAGCGGGCGACCGCCGGCGCCGAGCGCGAGCAGCGCGAGGGCGCGAGCGGCAAGTGGGTGGCGCACTGGAAGATGGTCCACATCGTCCGCCCGGTGTGGGAGAAGGTGGTCCATGCCAATCAGCTGGGCCGCTCCTTTCCAGCGCTCACCTACACGAGCGCCGACGCCGACGGCCTCATCCTGATCGAGCCGGCGCCGCGAACGATTCGGGGCGCCCGCGACCTGCTGAGCGTCGCGCTGCAGTACGGCAACGCCTTCCTGCAGGGGCTGCAGGCGGCCGCGCTCAAGCCTGCCGACTTCTTCGGCAACGACGACGTGCTGTATCTGATGGAAGACATGGCCACCGGCGAGATCCGCCTCAGCATCCTGTGGGAGTGGATGCACAAGGGCGCGTCGCTGACCGCCGATGACGACATCGGCGTGAAGGCCGGCGACACCTTCACGCGCGATCTGTTCTCGCGTCTGCTGGTCGAGGAATACGACAAGCTGCTCCGCGCCGGCAACCGCGACGTCTACGACGTGTCAAAGCGCACGACGCTCCCCATCGCGCGGGAGATCGTCGAGGCCTACGTCATGGACGATGTGAAGCTGCCGTGGTACATCGACCTGCTCAACATCAATCTCGGCACGTCCGATCTGATCGAAGCCAGGCGGCGGATTCGAATGCTGACCGACGCGTTCCACAAGGACGGCAGCCGGATCACCGAGAACCTCGATTTCACCGCCGTGCCCGCGTGAACCGCCAGGCGGGTCTCAAGACCCGCCTCTACGACCCCGGGAATTGGATGCGGGCGATGTAGCGGCGGGTCTTCAGACCCGCCGGCGCCCTTCGCGTGCTGATGTAGTATGTGCGGCACACCACGAAGGGACACTTCCATGCGCCATCAGTCGCGGACGATCACCGCTCTCGCCTGTGCTCTTGCCCTCGTCGCCGCGGCGGCGACGCTGACCGCTCAGTACTCGCTGACGGTCAACAAGGACCGGCTGATCAACGCCAGCAATGAGCCGCAGAACTGGCTGCTGATGAACGGCGACTACGGGTCGCTCCGCTACTCCAGGCTCACGCAAATCAACCGCGACAACGTGAAGAACCTGCGGATGTCGTGGGCGCTCGCCATCGGCGGCATGCAGGACGTCGGACAGAACGGTCCCGAAAGCGAGGTCAACCCGCTCATCGACAACGGCTTCATGTACACGAGCGACGGCTGGGGCACGGTCTACAAGATCGACGCGCGCAACCCCGGTCGTGGACAGTTCGTCTGGATCGCGGACCCGGGCGTGCCGCACGAGGGCAACACTTCCCGCACGCGCGGCATCGCGTTGTGGGAAGACAAGGTCATCGCCAACCTCCCCGACGGCCGCGTCATCGCGATCAATCGCGAGAACGGTGAGATCGTCTGGGACAAGAAGATCGCCGCCAAGAACGAGTTCGGCAATCAGGAGCGGTTCCTCACGGCGCCGATCGTAGCCGACGGCAAGGTGCTGATTCAGAACGGCGCCGGCGACGGCGGCACGCGCGGCTGGGTCGCCGCGCTCGACGTCAAGACCGGCAACGAGCTGTGGCGCTTCTACGTCGTGCCCAAGCCCGGCGATCCGGGCAGCCAGACGTGGAAGGACGATCACAGCGCCTGGAAAACCGGTGGCGGCGGCATCTGGCAGACCGGCTCCTACGATCCCGCCACGAACCTCTACATCGTCGGCACAGGAAATCCGTTTCCGATCTACGACCCGCAGTTCCGGCCCGGCGACAACCTCTACACGAACTCCGCCATCGCCCTCGACGTGGCGACCGGCAAGCTCGCCTGGCACTTCCAGTACACGCCGAACGACTCGTGGGACTACGACGAGGTCGGCGTGCACATGCTCTACGACATCTCGATCGACGGCAGGATGCGAAAGGTCGTGGGCCACTTCGGTCGTAACGGCTTCTTCTACTCGCTCGATCGGACGACCGGCAGGTTCATCAAGGCCGAGAAGTACGTGAACGATCTGAACTGGACCAAAGGGATCGATCCCGAGACCGGCAAGCCCCTCGACTACAACCCGAAGATCGACGTGCAGATCTACAACCCCGAAGCGCGGGCGCTTCGTGGCGACGGGCAGAAGCGCGCCTGCCCGACCTGGCATGGCGGCGTGGCACACCAGCCGCTGGCGTTCAACCCGGTGAAGAGGATCGCCTACGGCGTCGGCACCGAGGGCTGCTTCAGCCAGAACGGCGCCGCCGTCGCCTCGAGGGGCAAGGACGGGGGCATCGACACCAAGGCCAGTCAGAGCCGCCAGTACAGCAGCGACCTGTACTACGGATCGGTGACAGCGTTCGACGCCGTGAACCACAAGGTGGCGGCCAAGGCGATCACCGACATCGAGATTCGCTCGGGTGCAACCGCCACGGCGGGCGGCCTCGTGTTCACCGCGCTGCAGGACGGCTGGATCGTCGCCTACAACGACGAGACGCTCGAAGAGCTGTGGCGCTTCAACGTGGGCACGCCGCTCAAGGGTGCACCGGTTACCTACGCGATCGGGCCGAAGCAGTACCTCGCCGTGCAGGCCGGCGGCCGGCATCTGCATCCGGTGAACTGGGACAAGCTGCAGAACTCGAGCTACCTGTTCGTCTTCGCGTTGCCGTAGAAGGCTTCGTAGTGTCCGCCTTCCGCCTTCGCGAAACGCTTCGGCGGACCACCGATGCCTTGGCGGAGGTGGTCAGGCTGACCAGAGTCCGGCTGAAGCCGGACACTACGTACAAGGTCGTGGAGGAGGGTGTTCAGATGAATCCGCGATTCGTTTCCAGGCTGATCGTGCTCGCCCTCGTGGTGCCAGCCGCGGTGGCCGTGTCTGCTCAGAACCCGACAGGCCGTCAAGGCTCCTCACCCTACGCGGCCTCGCGCACCCCGTGGGGGGATCCCGATCTCCAAGGCGTCTGGTCGTACAACGACGACGTGAATACGCCGTTTGAGCGGCCCGGTGAGCTCGCGGGCAAGGTGGAAGTCGGCGATGAAGAACTCGCCGCGCTGCTCGAAGAGCGCGCGAAACGGAACGTCGAGCGTGCCCCGACGATCGGCGGTGAGACCGGCGCTGGTCCGGTGCACTGGTACGAGTTCTGGGACGCACAGTCGGCGCGAACGTCGCGAGTGATCGATCCGAAGGACGGCCGGGTACCTCCGTTGACGCCTGCGGCGCAAAAACGCGTCGCCGCGCGAGCGGAGGCGAACCGCGGACGCGGGCCATCAGACTCCTGGGAGGATCGCAGTCTGGGGGATCGCTGCATCGTGTCGCGCGGCGGCTGGCCGCACGTCGTCGTGAACCCGGGAAGCTACGGGAACCTCGTCCAGATTCTGCAGAGTCCCGGCTATGTGGTGATCGTGCACGAGATGATTCACAACACGCGCGTCATTCCCGTGGACGGCCGTCCCCACATCGGCAAGGACATCCGTCAATACGTCGGAGACCCGCGCGGCCATTGGGAAGGCAACACGCTGGTCGTCGAGGTGACGAACTTCTCGGACAAGACCGATTTCAGAGGATCTCGTGAAACGCTGCGACTCATCGAACGCTTCACCCGCGTCGCCGCGGACACGATCGCCTACGAAGTCACCATCGACGATCCGGCGACATTTACCAGGCCGTGGACCCTGGGTGTGCCGCTGAAAAGTGATCCGGGCCAGACGCAGATCTTCGAGTACGCGTGCCACGAAGGGAACTACGCGATGAGGAACATCCTCAGCGGAGCCCGGGCTGACGAACGGGCGGCCGTGGCAGGGAGAAACAAGTGAGAGATCTCTCGTGGCGTCTGGTTCTGGCGATCCTGCTCATATCGTCACCGGCGCTCGCCCAGCCGCGTGGGCAGACCGCACCGTTGCCGCCGGGCCAGAGCAACGATCCGTTTCCGGCGCCGATTGCCGCCTCAGACGGCGTCATCAGAGTTGGCGTTCGCGAGCTCGCGTCGTTGCCGGACATCGCCGGCGTCGCCGCGCGCATGATGAACCTCGTCAACGAGCCCGGCACGCGTCGCCTGTTCGTCAACGACATGCGCGGCCCGCTCTACAGCGTGAGCCACGACGGCAAGGCGGTCACGCTGTACGTCGACATCAACGATGCCGCATGGGGTGTCAGCGTTCAGTCGATGGGACGGGAGCGCGGCTTCCAGAGTTTTGCCTTCCACCCGCAGTTTGCTCAGCCTGGCACGCGCGGGTTCGGCAAGTTCTACACCTACACCGACACGACGAATCAGACACCAGCGGCCGACTTCACGACCACCAACCCGGCGACGACGCACGATACCGTCATGCTCGAGTGGACCGCGAAGACGCCCGGCGCCGCGACCTACGATGGCAGTGCGCCTCGAGAGTTGTTCCGTCTCCGACAGCCGTTCGCCAACCACAACGCGGGGCACATGGCGTTTGACCCGCTCGTCGCCGCCGGTAGCCCCGACTTCGGCCTGCTGTACATCGGTGTCGCCGATGGTGGCAGTGGCGGCGATCCGATGCGGTTGGCCCAGAACCTCGGCTCCCCGTTTGGCAAGATCCTCCGCATCGACCCGCTCGGCACCACGAGCGCCAACAAGAAGTACGGGATCCCGGCCAGCAATCCTTTCGTCAAGACGGATGGCGCGCTTCCCGAGATCTACGCCTACGGCGTTCGCAACCCGCAGCGCTTCACGTGGGACGCTCGAAACAGAAACCTCTTCCTCGCCGACATTGGACAGAACATCGTTGAGGAAATCAGCCTGGTCACTCCCGGCGCCAACCTTGGCTGGAACGATTGGGAGGGCAGCTATCGCTTCATCGGTCGTCAGGCCGTGAGCCTGGAGAAGCCGAGGAGCGACCCGAAAGTCACGTATCCGATCGCCGAGTGGGGCCAAAGCGATCCGCTCTTGCAACCCAACTCCGCCGCCAGCGGTCTCGTCGTCTACCGCGGCACGCAGATTCCGCAACTGACCAATCTCGTGATCTTCACCGATATGCCGAGCGGCGAAATCTTCTATGTGAGTGCCGACAAGCTTCCTGCCGGCGGACAGGAACCGATTCGACGCATCCTCCTCAATTGGAACGGAGCCGCGAAGACGATGCTCGAAGTGATTCAGGAGAAGAACAAGACGCAGGGGAAGGCGCCAGCCACGCGCTCCGACCTGCGACTCAGTTTCGGCCCCGACAATCAGGTATTCCTGCTGAACAAGGGTGATGGCACGATACGGGTGTTGACGCCGTAAGCGGCGGCTTTCCCTTTGCACATCCTTCTTCTCATCGCCCTGAGCGTCGCCACCGCGGCGGCTGAAGCCCCCGCTCTACGGGCAGGGACTCAAACGGCTGTCTCGCTGACCGGCACGATCCTGGATCCATCAGGCGCTCCGGTGCCGAACGCGAGCGTGCGTCTGGAAGCCTCCGGCACCACCATCGCCGAGTCTCGCACCGGAAACGACGGTCGCTTCGAGTTCCCGGGCGCCTCCTCCCCCGCTCTGCGCATCGTCGTGACGGCCAGTGGCTTTGCTCGAGCCACTGAGATCGTGCCGGCGGAGCGCCGCCCCATCGAGATCACACTCCAGCCTGCGCCCTTTTTCGAAGCGGTCAACGTGACCTCGTCGCGAACCGATGTCCCTCGGGCAGATCCGACAGCGACGGTGACGGTGATTTCTTCCGCGGAGCTGCTGACGAATGCCGCGGTGACACTCGACGATGCGCTGAAGATGGTGCCGGGGTTCATGCTCTTTCGCCGGACGTCCTCGCGCGCGTCCAATCCCACGTCGCAAGGTGTCGGACTGCGCGGAATCGGTGGCACGGCCCAGAGCCGCTCGCTCGTCCTCGCCGACGGCGTGCCGCTCAACGACCCGTTCGGGGGATGGATCTACTGGAACAAGGTGCCGCAGGTCGTCATCGATCGCATCGAGGTGCAGCGCGGCAGCGGCAGCGACTTGTACGGCGCGGATGCGGTCGGCGGCGTCGTGCAGCTGTTGACGCTGCGACCGCCACGTCCGATGGGACGCGCCCTTCTGGAAGGCGGCGAGCTCGGCTCCGGGAGGATCTCACTCTTCGGCGGTGGGCGCACACGCGGCTGGCGATATAGCGCCGGTGGCGAATGGTTCTCGTTTGACGGCTACACTCCGGTGTCGACGGAACAGGATCCGGGGATTTCGCCGCGAGGTCCGATCGACACCGAGCTCGGATCGACGCATCGTTCCGGACTCGTATCAATCGGGTATCTCGCGGCGAACGGGTGGCGCGCCGACATCACGGGTAGCGTGTACGACGAACATCGGAAGAACGCCACGCCGGCTTCGATCAACAGCACCGCGTCGAACCAGGGCTCCGGAGAAGTCGCCGGTGGTCTGGGCGGCGGTCTGCTCAGCCTCCGAGGCTTCGGCGGAACACAGCGCTACCGGCAGACGTTCTCGGCCGTCAACGCCGCGCGCACCGCAGAAACATTGACGCGCGATCAACATATCCCGACGACCTCGGCTGGATTGGGAGGACAGTGGTTTCGCGCGTGGGGGCGCCACGCGCTGCTCGTCGGGGCGGAAGGGCGCTACGTCGAAGGCACGTCGATTGAGACGCCGTTCGCACAAGGGAGACCGCTTCCCGACACGGAGGCCGGGGGCATCGAGCGTCTCGGCTCAGCCTTCGTGCAGGATACGTTTCGGGTCAACGACAGGCTGACGCTGGTGCTCGGCGCGCATGGCGATGGCTGGCAATCGACCTCGCAGCTCACCGGCAACGACACCTCGTCCGGAGCCTTCAATCCACGCGCCTCCGGGTCATATCGCGTCGGCGACAGCGGCGTGACAGTACGCGGCGCCGTCTATCAAGGATTCCGTGCGCCGACGCTCAACGAGTTCTATCGGACCATCAGCGTCGGCAGCACATTGACGAGACCCAACGAAGCCTTGGAGCCGGAGCGGCTGACCGGCGGCGATCTTGGCGTGCTGTTCGGCCGCGGGCGCACGTCCGTGCGGGTGACTGGCTTCTGGAACGTGCTGGACGAGGCGATTACGGCGATCACGCTGTCCAGCACGCCGCAACAGATCGTCAAGCAGCGCGCCAACGCCGACACCGTCCGCGCCTCAGGGATCGAAATCGAGACCGACGTGCGAGTACGTCCGTCATTGTCGCTGGCCTTCGCGACCGGCATCGTCAGCTCGCGGTTCAAGGGAACGACGGAGCTGCGCGACAAGCGCGTGCCGCAGGTGCCTGCGTACAACGTCGGGCTGAACATTCGGTACACGCCGCGAGCCTGGACCGCGTCTGCGCAGCTGCGCGTCACTGGGCCGCAGTTCGAGGACGATCAGAACGTCTACACACTGCGTCGCGCGACCGTGATCGATATCTTCGCGGGACGCGTGCTCGCGGGCAAGGTGACGGCATTCGTTGCCGTCGAGAATCTCCTGGATGCCACATACGACGTGGGTCGCACGCCGATCTTGACCACCGGTTTGCCACGCGCGGCGAGAGCCGGCGTGCTGATCGCGCTGCCGTAGCCGCAAAGGAGCGCCAAATGAAGACGAACTCGTGGACGTTTGGAGCGGGCCTCGGCTTGGTCGTGATGATCGGCGCCCTGGTGGGTGTACTCGAGGACGGCAGCGCCCAGACGAGTCGCCAGCAGGTGCCGCTGTTCGAGCCGGATCCGCTCTGGTCGCAGGCGTTGCCGAACAAGTGGGTCACCGGCGCCGTCGGCGGCGTCGCCGTCGACTCACACGACAACCTCTGGGTCTTCCATCGCCCGGCGAGCATTCCTGATGGCGAGAAGGCCGCATCGCTGACTCCTCCTCAGGCGGAGTGCTGTATCCCCGCACCGGCCGTTCTGCAATTCGCTCCGGATGGGACATTCCTCCAGGCGTGGGGCGGCCCTGGCCCAGGGTATGAGTGGTTCACCACCGAGCACGGGATCTTCGTCGACGCCAAGGACAACGTCTGGCTGAGCGGCAGCGCCAAGGAAGACAACCAGATTCTGAAGTTCTCCAGCAGCGGCAAGTTCCTCAAGCAGATCGGCCGCTCCGGCAAGAACACGGGCAGCAACGACACCGAGAACCTCGGAGGGCCGGCTGGCCTCTTCGTGCACCCGAAGACCAACGAACTGTTCGTCGCCGATGGTTACTTCAACCACCGCGTCATCGTCTTCGACGCGGAGACCGGCGCGTACAAGCGTCACTGGGGTGCGTACGGCAAGAAGCCGGAGGACGACTACAAGTTCCCCGCTCGCGCGCAGCTCCTGCAAGGTCCGGCTGCGCCGCAGTTCCACAATCCCGTGCATTCGGTTGTCGTGTCGAACGACGATCTCGTCTATGTCGCCGATCGCACGAACAACCGATTCCAGGTCTTCAGGCTCGACGGCACGTTCGTCAAGGAAGTGTTCATCGCGCGGAACACGCTCCAGGCCGAGGGGACCGTACACCACTTCGCGCTGTCGCCTGACAAGGCGCAGCAGTTTCTCTACCTCGTTGATGGCTCGAACAAGGCGGTGCGGGTCCTCAATCGGCAAACGCTGGAGATTGTGGCGAACATCGGCGGGCACGCCGGACACAACGCCCGGGAGTTCTTCCACGTCCACAGCGCTGCCGTCGACTCGAAGGGCAACCTCTTCATCGGCGAGGTCAACACCGGGCAGCGGTATTACCGCTACGTGTTCAAGGGCATGGCCGCACGTCGATAGCCCGGTCCGGGACCTCAGTTCTCCGTCGGCCGCTCGAAGCGATCGATGATCAGCGTCTCGCGCAGTGCGCGAGACGACTCGAGCTGCAATCCAAGCTGTTCCTGGACCGCCGTGAACACCGACGGCGCGGCGCCCGGCGCTGGCGCGGCGGTGTCGGGCCCTCGCAGCGCAAGCATCCTGTCGAACAGCAACGTGATGCGGTAGCTCCCGGCCAGGCCCGTCTTGTCGACCACCAATCGACCTGCGGCCGCTCGCAGCATCGTCGCCAGGCCGGCCATCGTGACGTCCCCTTCCATGCGATCGCCGTCCATGCGCAGCGAGCAGGGCGGCGGTGGCGCGTTGCGGTCGAACACGCCAGGTGGCGGCGCGGGTGGTCTGCCGGTTTTTTCAGTGATCGCACGGTCTGCGGCTGCCTTCGCCTCGCAATCGGCTTCAGATGGCTTGATGGCTGGTCCGAGCCGGCCGTCGCTTCGCGCCATGACCAGGTCGTACGCCGGCTGCTCTCGATTCTCGACATGCGCGACCAGTCTGAAGCGATCGGCGAGCATCGCTCTGAGCATGGCGGCGCGCTGCTCGGCTGTTGGATTGACCTGCGACGCCGTCGCGTTGAGGTCGTATCGCTCGCTCATCGCCCATCCAGGCAACCCGACCATGTCGATCGGCGCCGCCGAATACGCACGCGCCACCAATGTGCCGGCAGGGATGTTCAGCATCGTGAGCCCGCCATCCGGACGCTGCGTGACACTCGAGCCGAAGCGCACGTCGGGCGCCGTCGCCGAGGCCGACGCCGCGTTCCGCTTCACTGACACGACGTCAAACGTCGGGCCGGCGGATGTGGTTGATTGACCAGCGCCAGAGACACAGATGCCTGTCGCCAGGATGCCTGCGACCACCGAAAGGGTGAGCCTGAAAGCCATCCTCACCTCGTAGACTTTCGCGGACAAGACCGCTGGGCCGCAGTATAGTGCCGCCATGCACAGAAGAGAATTCCTGGCCGGCATCGCCGCCGCGCCGTTGGCGGCCGCGATGCGACCAGCACACGTGGCCGCGCAAGGCGCTCCCGCGGCAAAGCCTCGCTCGCCCATCCGGCAGAGCGTGATGGGCTCGGTGTGGGGAGCGAATTCGAAGCTCTCCTTCGAGGAGCGATGCCAGATCCTCGCCCGCATTGGATTCAAGGGCGTCGATCTGCCAACGGTCGAACAGGCGCCGATTCTGAAGAAGTACGGTCTGGCGCCGGCGATGATGACCGGCGCGGGCACCTCGTTTCAGGACGGGCTGGTCCGCAAGGAGCTGCACGACAAGTTCGAACCCGCCTTTCGTGCCGGCATCGACGCCTGCGCGTCGGTCGGCTGTCCCAACCTGATCGCGATGCCCGGCGAGCGGCGCGGCATGCCGCGCGAAGAGACGATCGCCAACACGGTCGCGATTCTCAATCGGGTCAAGGGCTACGCCGAGCAGAAGGGCGTGACCCTCTGCATGGAGATCACCAACTCCAAGGTCGCTGCCGATCAGCGTACTGACCAGACCTTCAATCATCTTGACTGGGGATGGGAGGTCTGCCGCAAGGTGGGCTCACCTCGCGTGAAGATCGTCTACGACATCTACCACGTCCAGATCATGGACGGCGACGTGGTTCGAAATCTGCGCGAGAACCTGGACTTCATCTGCCACATTCACGTCGCCGGCGTTCCCAGCCGCCAGGAGATCGACGGTGGGCAGGAGCTGAACTACCGGTTCATCGCCAACGCGATTGCGGAGTCCGGATACACGGGCTTCGTCGCGCACGAGCACAGGCCGGGCCCCGGGCGCGATGCGATCAAGAGCCTCGAGGAGTGTTTCGCGATCATGAACGTGTGACGCGCATTGATCGTAGGGTCCGGCTTCAGCCGGACTTCACGGTCCGCCTGCCGCCTTCGCTGCGCAGCTACGGCGGGCCAGGAAAGGCGGACACTACGTTCGGACGTTATTTCGATAGCACCGTGATCAGGCGGTACTGGAACTCGAGGTCTTCGAAAAACTGCTTCACTCCCACGCGCTCGTCGCGGCCGTGGGCGCGCACGTCGTCGATGTCGTCGAAGAGACCGTCCACACCAAACGTCGGGATGCCGGCGTTGCGAAGGTAGAGGCCGTCGGTCGCCCCGGTGCTCATCACCGGCACGACGGGCACTCCCGGGAACATCGACTTCACAATCGTCTCCGTCGCGCTCATCACATCGTTCCTGAGCACAGCCGGCTTGCTCGGCGTAGCCTCGTCAACGAGCGAGACCTGGATCGCCGGATCCGCCAGGACCCTGGTCAGCTCCGTGATCACAGCGGCGACCGGCTGCCCTGGAAGGATTCGGCAGTTCACATTGGCTGTGGCCAGCTGCGGGAGCGCATTCGGCGCATGCCCGCCCTCGAGCCGAGTCGCCACACAGGTCGTACGCATCAACGAGTTGAAGTACGCAGACTGTGCCGACAACCGCGCGGCGGCGGCATCCGGCGGCTCTGTAGCGACGGCCAGCATGTCGGCCTTCGTCTGCGCATCGGCCTGCGCCGGCGCGGCGCGTGTGAAGTACGCGCGCGTGATGTCGTTCAGCTGGACCGGAAAGTCGAACACCGCGAGCCGCGACAGACCGGCCGACAGCCGGTAGATCGCGTTGTCCTCGAGAGGCAGCGAGCTGTGGCCACCGCCGTTCCGAACCTCGAGCCGGACATCCTGATAGACCTTCTCCGCCGCTTGCACTTCGTTGGTGACGTAGCGGCCCTTGCGCATGACGCCGCCGCCACCTTCGTTGATCGCGTACTCCGCGTCGATCAGCGGGCGATGGTTGGCGAGCAGCCATTTCACCCCGTTCGTGTCTCCGCCCTCTTCGTCGGCGGTCAGCGCCAGGATGATGTCGCGTGCGGGCATGAACCCTTCGGATCTGAGACGAATCAGGTTGGCCACGAACACGGCTGCCATCGCCTTGTCGTCGGCGGTGCCACGGCCATACAGGTATCCATCCTTCTCGGTGAGGACGAAGGGGTCGAACGACCAGTCCTCGCGCCTGGCCTCGACGACGTCGAGGTGGGCCAGGAGCAGGAGCGGACGCTTCGCCCCCGTTCCTCGATAGCGCACGATCAGGTTGCCCTTCTTCGAAGCTTCGGCGAGGACGCGCACGTCGGCGTCGGCGAACCCTGCCGCCTTGAATCGCACGGCCATCGCCTCGGCAGCCTCCGTCGTGCTGCCCACCGAGTGTGTGGTGTTGATCTCCACCAACTGCTTGAAGATCTCCCGTGCGCGCGCGTCGTTGGACCCCGTCTGCGCGAACAGGACGGCAGGCACTGCGACAGTAAGCGCAAGCGCGACGATGGTGGCACGCGAGCAAATCATGATTAAGTCCTGAGCAAAGCGGCGAGCTCGCGCACGTTGGCGAGGCCGTCCAGTCTATTGACGCGCTCGATGATGGCGGCCGCCTGGCGCGCCCCGAGTACCGGCGCGATCAGGCTCTGGGCCTTCGCGTTCACGCCGGCGGTGTCCAGCGGGTTCTCTTTCGTGCCGGGCGCATGACGGGTGAAATGGCTCACGCTGCGGCCGTCGCGCAGCCGCACCTCCACCTTCGCGCTGCGTGGCGCGGCCGGGTCCATCAGCCCGCGATCCGCGACGAGCTCCACGCGCTGTTTCGCGGCGAGCACCTGCGGATCCTTCATGCGCTCGTACGAATGACTCGCGTCAAACGACACCGTGCCGTCGATCAGCGCCACCGCGATCAGGTACTGCAGGTTCACATCCGGCATCGAGCGGTTGTTGACGATACGGGCGCCGTCCTCGGGGAGCGTCGCGATGATGCGTTCCACCGTACCAACCGTGAGCGCATGCTCTCGTCGAAGCAACAGGAACGCATCGAGCGCCGCCTGAATGGGATAGCCGACCGAGAACGTCTTGATCGCGGTTTCGGTGGCGTAGTACCGCGTGCCCAGATCGCGCGCCATCTCCTCGGGGCGAGGCTCGGTCGAGTGCGCCTCGAGCGCGTTGTGCTCGCCCTCGAGCACTTCGTCCACGCCAGTGAAGCCCAGATGCACCATCAGCGCCGCGGTAACGCCGTTGCGTGCCCCCATGCCGGCGAAGTCGAACGCCTTTTCGATGTGCTCGAGATCGCGCTCCCAGCTCCAGATACCCGAGACCTGCTGGCAGGCGTACGACAACGCGTGTCGCATGCCCTTCTCGTCGAGCCGAGCCATCGAGGCTGCCGCGGCGGCGGCACCGATCGTGGAGCTGACGCCTTCAGCGCTTCGGTGCGTCGCGCGCACGTGGTTTGGGCCGAGAGCCACCAGCCAACGGCAACAGAGGTCATAGCCAAGAGCGACGGCGTTGACCAACTCCGCTCCGGAACAACCGATACGCTCCCCCATCGCCAGCGCGGCCGGAACGACGGCGCAGCCGGGGTGAGCTTTCGTCACCGGCTCGAAGTCATCCGTCTCGTCCGCGTGCCCGAACATGCCGTTGACCAGGGCGGCGTTGACGGCCGACGTGCGGATGTTGGTCGCCACGATCGACGCTTCGGGCACACCACCCTGCGCGCGCGCAAAACGGATGGCCGCCTCGCCCGGCTTGAGTCGCGCACCTGAAATCATCGCAGCGACAGTGTCGAGAATGCGGTGTTTGGTCTCCCTGAGTACGTCCGGCGGCAGCGTTCGCCGGCCGGCGCCCGCCATGTAGCGCGCGACGCGGCCGGTGAGGTCGGGAGCCGCGACAGAAGGCCGCTGCGCCGATGCGATCGCGGCGTCGGCCTCGGCACGATGCGGAAGCGTGGCTGCCGCGATCACGCTCCCCGCACCTTGCAGCATGCGGCGGCGGGTGAGAACCTGCCTGTCGGGGGCGCGGCGCATGTCAGCGAGGTCGAGCAGGAGCCGCTCCGGCGGCGGCAGGATTGCTCGCCTTCCAGCGGTCCAGCGCATCCTGCCCGATGTTGCCGGCATCGTTCGGCAGCGTGAACGTACCGTCGGCATGCTGAACGAATTTCAAGATGCCGGCCTTCCTGCCGTCTTTGATCGGCCCGGCCGCCACCCTGACCTTGTCACCCGCCTTGTATGTGGAGACGGTGATGCCTTTGGGCAGCAACTGCGGGATCGCCGCGCCTTCGAACGACCAGTCGGTCTTGCTTCCGTCTGGATTGGTCACCGTGATCGTCAACCATGAGTGGGGGTTGGTGAAGTTCCACTCCTTCACGACGCCTTCGAGGATCATCTCGGATTTCGGCGACACGTCGAACATGTTGAACGAGTGGTGGGCGAAGGCCGGCGCCGCGAGCGCGAGTGCGAGAACCGCCGCGGGCGTGACGAATCGTGTATTCATATGAGAGGTATCCCCGCTATCGCTTCGGAACGTCCGCCGGTCGCGTCACCTCGGTCTGTGGCGCCTTGAAGCCTTCCTCACCAGGAAGCACAGTGGTCGTCGTGCCGTCCTTGCTCTTCACGTCGTTGCTGGTCAGCGCGCAGTCCCAGTAGCGAATCCGATACTCGTAGTTCGCCTTTTCGAACGACATCGCGACGTTCCACGGCGCGGTGAGGCCAACGGGATCGTACATGGTCGCCTGCACGACGATGCGGTCGGGACGTTTGCCGTCGCCGTTCACGCGCTGCCAGACTTCGATGCCCTCGAGCGCCGCACTGTTGTCCGGGTATCCACGAAGGTAGTCGGCGGCCTTCACGCCGGTGGTCCACACCACGAGCTTGTCGCCGTGCCAGAAGCCGACGGAATCTCCCAGCCAGCTGTGGCCGTCCGGCGTCGCGTGAGGTCTGCCGTCGGTGTAGATACGACGGGTCTCGTTCATGAACTCCTGCATCAGCCACGACTGCTCCGGCCGCAACGCGAAGTCCTTGTGATAGGGCTCCACGAGCCACCGCGGATACGCGGACGGTTCACAGTGCGTGAGCCTGTCGTAATACACCTCGCCGATCTCGCGCTCCTGCCGCTGCTTCTCGTCGTAGCGTGCGCGATATTCCGGCGACATCGGTGCGTCCACCGGATGCCGCATGCTCATCGTCGTGATCCCCGATTGCCAGATGCCGGTCCAGTCGGGCAACGAGGTGAGGGTGTGCCTGGTCCCGCCCTTGGCCTGGGCGAGCAGATACTTGTAGTGCTCGTCGGCCGAGGGGAAGCGCTTCGGCGCCGGCACGACGGTTTCCCGGCGCGCGGATGGAGATGTACCGAGGGCTTCCCGCTGCGCGAGTGTGGATGTGCCGAGCACACCCACGACCAACAGACACACGGCGCTCACGCCTGCGAGCTTGCTGCGAGGTTCCATGATCACCCTCCGATGCGTATCGGGGGTCAGTATAGCGTCCGGAGTGTCCGCAGGGGACAACGGACGCTGACTTCACAAAACGCAGGGATCGCCGAGGAGCAGAGACGCGCAGAGAAGAGCGCCGCGGGCGGGCCCGCGCTTCGCGCGGCATGGATCGAGAGGAGGCCCGGGACACAAGCGGTCCGATTCTGTTTGCTTGTGTTCCCGGGCTCCTCTCGATCCATGAGCCGGCCCGAAGGGCCGGCGGCCCACCCGCGGCGCCTCTGCGTACCTCCGCTACTCTGCGTTGATCGTTTCAGAAGATCGCGATCGGGTTCACCGGGCTGCCCGTCCCGCCAGGCACGCGAAGCGGCGCGATGACGAGCATGAACTCCCATCGCTTGAGCCGCGCGGCCGTCTCGGCCAGCGCCTCGGTGTCGAAGTTGTCGATGATCGTCATGCCGAGGCCGGTGATCAAGAGTGTGTGCAACGGGCCGGCGAGACCCTCGACGAGCGGTGGCGTCGTCTGCACCTCGACCGAGACGTCGCCACCCGCGATCGCCACGTCGCGTGCCTTGATCCACTGACCCACCGACACGTGAAATCCCGCGGCGTTGCCGAGCGCGCGCTCGGGGCCGAGTGCGGCCCGTCTCGCCCAGCGTCCGGTGCGCAGCACGAGGGCGTCTCCCGCCGTCACCTTCACGCCCGCTTTCTTCTCCCACGCTTCGATGTCCTCGCGGTAGATGGCCGTGCCTGGCTCCAGATACGGCAGCCCCTTCAGGCGAGGGATGTCGATCAGGATGCCGCGCGTGACGATGCCGTTCTTGACGCGATCGATGCCTGGCACGCAGCCGGTCTCGGCGCTTCCACTGGGTGCGACACCGTTGTAGCGCAGGCCGTTGTGCAGGTAGTGGCACAGGGCGTCGATATGCGTGGTGAAGCCACCGTGATATCCGTTTCGGCTGTCATTTAACGTGCGGCTTCAGCCGCAGCGGCTCAGGATCGCGCCGGCCGCCGTCGGCTGATAGGTGTCGGGCGGCCCGTCGTGACACTACCCACGAAGCAAAGTCACTCAGCCACCGACGCTGTTCCTCGGTTTCGGGGACTTCGAGGCCTCGAGACTCCCCGATGGCGGCGAGTGCGGTGCCGACATCCTCGCCAGCGGCGACAAGCACACCCCCGACGACCAGCCCTGAACGCCCGATGCCTTGGCGACAATGCACCGCCACATTCCGTCCCGTGTCGAGCGCCTCGACTACTTCACTGGCGAGCTCCGCGACTGACTCTCTGGAGGTGGGCACCCCGCGGTCCGGAATGGGAAACGATCTGAAGTCGATTCCACTCACCGCGGCCGCTGCGGCCTCGCCCTCCAAAACCAACTGGGCTTCCTCCTCTGGCTCGAGAAGAGACACGACCATATCGATTCCGGCCTCTAGCCAGGCTGCAGTGTCGTCTTCCAGCCAGTCTCCACCCCGCGGCCGGGGAAGAATACCGATTCTGCCTGGCCATGGCCCTGCGACCCAAAACACTTTCGCTTGCATGATTCCCAGCTTTCAGACTCTCACGGAAACTGCTCTCGAGGCAGCGCGTCGATATCGATGCCGCGGTCACGCAGCACGACGAGCGATTCGCGGAGCGGTAATATCGGTTTTCCGTCCGTATAGCTATCGCCTGAGAGTGTTTGCGATCCGGACCCTCGCCTGTTAGACTCCGCCCGCCATCGCACCGGTGGCGCGCTGACAAGGCTGCAATCATGCCGAATCGCAGAGATTTCCTCAGCTACGTGGCGGGCGCGACGGCTGGTCTGCTGGTCGCCAAAGGCACACACGCGAATGTCGGCCTGCCTCGCCGAAGCTCGACGCAATTCGGGCGAGCGCAGGCGGGCGTTCCCGCCGGTAAGCGCCGCGAACTGTCCATCGGTGGTCGCCGCATCAAGACGGTGGACGTGCACGCGCACTGTTTCGTGCCGGAAGTATGGGACCTGGTGAAGAACACGCCTCTGGCGGACGTCGCCAAGGTGAACATCTCCACCCCCAACCTCGGGCTCGGCAATCCGCAGCGTCTGTTGGACATGGACGCGCAAGGCATCGACTATCAAGCGATCAACGTCAACGCCTGGGGGTACTCGGCAGATCGGGCGCTGGCCACGGACCTCATCGCGCTCCAGAACCAGACGATCTCCCGGTGGTGCGCCGCCCGCCCGGACCGCTTCGTGGGCATGGCCACCGTCGCATTGCAGCATCCCGACCTCGCGGCCCAGCAGTTGGACGAGGCGGTCAGAAAGCTGGGGCTGCGGGGCGCCGCCATCGGGGGAAGCGTCGAAGGCCAGGAGCTGTCCGATCGCAAGTTCGATCCGTTCTGGGCCAAGGCAGAGGAGCTCGGCGTGCTGCTGTTCATGCACCCGCAGGCCGCTCCGGGCACGACCACGAACCCGCGACTGCAGGGCAAGGGCGGGTTGGGCAACATCATCGGCAACCCGCTGGAGACCACGGTGTTCCTCTCACACCTGATCTTCGAAGGCACTCTCGATCGCTTCCCGGGCCTCAAGATCTGCGCGGCACATGCCGGCGGCTACCTCGCGTCGTACACCGGCCGGTCCGATGCGGTGTGCGGGCGGGCCAGCGGCGCCGACTGCAAGGCGCTCGAGAAGAAGCCGAGTGAATACTTCAGGCGTGAGCTGCTGGTCGACACGATGGTCTTTCGCGAAGACGGACTGCGTCATCTGATCGCGGAGGCCGGCGTTGGCCAGATGGTCTATGGCACGGACTATCCCTACGACTGGCCGGTGGGGATCGATTTCGTCCTCAACGCACCGTTCCTGAGCAACGCGGACAAGGAAGCGATCCTCGGCGGGAACGCACTCGAGCTGCTTCGCATCGCGGCCTGACAGGGAGGTGCCTCTGGAATACGTGTGCGAGAACAATCAGGACCCGGCCGATTTCGAGCGGCTCGACAAGAAAGGCCTGGTCACGAGGTAATGCCAACGAATCGCCGCGACTTTCTTGCGGCCACCGCGGCGGGACTCGCCAGCGCTTCCTTTGCCCAGGCGCCGCTCGCCGGGCTGCGCTCGGCCACTCCGGCGGACACCCAGGACCTCATCGGCAATGACGGCAAGCGCCGTATCCTGCTGCGCGGGGGCGCCGTGATCAGCCTCGACACGAGAGTGGGTGACTTCGAGAAAGCCGACGTACTGATCGACGGGAAGCTGATCGCGGCTATCGGCCCCAGCCTCTCGGCCGCTGACGCCCTCGTCGTCGATTGCTCGGGCACGATCGTCATGCCGGGCTTTGTGACGACGCACCATCATCAGTACGAAACCTTGCAACGAAGCATCATCGCGGATGGCCTCCTTGGAGGCGCGTGGCCGCAGGAGAGTTATGGGTCGGTGGTTCAGAACATCTGGACCGCGGGCCGGATCGTGGATCCAGCGAACCCGAACAACGTCATCTGGGACCTGGGGCGTGTTCCGTACGACCCGGAGGATTGCTATATCTCGGAGCTGGTGGCCTGCCTGAGCGAGATCAGCGAGGGCATCACCACGGGGATGGACACGTCGCAGGCCAACCACACCCCTGAACATACCGACGCCATGATCAAGGGGCTGATGGACTCCGGCCGACGGACGGTATTCGACTACAGTGGCGGCACCAACCGGAGTGGCCAGGGAATCCCGTTCGAATTCCCCGGCGCGATGAACGATACGTCGAAGGGGATCGGCCGCATCGCGAAGACGTACTTCAGCTCGCGCGATCAGCTGGTCACCTTGGGCTTCGCCGGCGGACCCGGGCCGGCTTTCGCCGGCGCCCCCTACACCGGATGGCAGCTTGGCCGCTCGTTCGGCGCGCTGATTGGTCTTCACAACGTCGCCGGCTCGATGATGGTCGTCAATGCGGCGGCCGACCCCCGAAACGGCACAGACTGGTCCGACGTCACGTTCATCCACTGCACTCGCTGGCAGGACAACCCGGTTGCTCAGATCAGTTACGGCTCGTCGGGCTACCCGAAGGGCAACCGATCGAAAGCGTGGGAGATCTGGCGCGACAGAGGCGCGCACGTCTCAATCGCGACGCTGATCGAGATGCAGATGCAGCACGGGATGCCTCCAATTCAGGAGGCGCTCAATCACGGCATTCTGCCCAGTCTGAGCCCCGACGTCGACACGAACATGACCACGGACCCGTTCTCGCTCATGCGGGGCACCTTCTGCCTGCAGCGCGCGCTAGCCAACGACCTGGCGTTCCCCGAAAGCAACCCTGGTGGTCTGCCGGTCCCGCAACTGGTCACGTCGCGCCAGGTGATCGAAATGGCCACCATCGCTGGTGCGGCCGCGACCCGTCTGCTCGACAAGGTCGGCACGCTGACCCCGGGCAAGGAGGCCGACATCGTCGTGCTCGACGCGCGCACCATCAACACCTGGCCGATGAACAATGTGCCGGGCACGATTGTGACCATGATGAACCCGAGACACGTCCGAGACGTAATGATTGCCGGAAAGATTGTGTACTGGAGGGGCACGCTCGTGGGGTGGGACGTCGAGATGCTGCTACGCCGCCTCGAGCAAGCGCGCGACCGGGTGCTCGCCCGGATCAACGGCCCTGCGAGAGTCGGAGCGCTTCCCCTGGGCAATAACAGCTTCGGCAATCCATACCGGCCGAATCTTCTCGGAAGCTGCTGCTACAAGGGACAGAACACAAACGCTCCGGAGTATGTGTTGAGACCGTAAGAGTGTACGTCAAGTCGGCAACTCGCCAAACCGGCCAGAACCGCGGGGGCAGGAGGCAGTCTATGTTACGGACGAACGTCGTGGGTGTGGGTCTGAGCGTTGTCGTGGCTGTATTGCTGCTGCCATGGGCGGCGTCAGCACAGCAGGCCTCAGCGAGCGGGATCGCCGGGGTCGTCAAGGACACGTCGGGGGCCGTGCTGCCCGGCGTCACGGTGGAAGCCGCCAGCCCAGCCCTCATTGAAAAGGTCCGCACCGCTGTCAGCGACAGCGAGGGCCGGTACAACATCGTCGATCTCAGGCCCGGTTCGTACGTCGTCACCTTCACACTCGCCGGCTTCAACGTCCTCAAACGCGACGGCATCGAGCTGACCTCCGGGTTCACGGCCACGGTGAACGCCGACCTGCAGGTCGGCGCGCTGACAGAAACGATCACGGTGACCGGAGAGTCGCCGCTGGTTGACACGCGCAACGCCCGCAAGCAGACCGTGGTCTCGAGTGATCTGCTCAACGTGCTTCCGAGCAGCGTGAAGAACCTGAACAACCTGGTGGCCCTCACGCCAGGGTTCCGTGGCAACGAAGGGTTCGACGTGACCGGCGCCTACAGCGGGCAGATCGGCGGCACATACCACGGCAAAGGCGGCACCAACGTCCAGTTCGACGGCATGGGCATCCAGCACGCGTCGGGCAATCAGGGCTACAACGCCAACGCGGAAACCGTGCAGGAGCTGGTGATGTCGACGAGCGGCATCACCGCCGACAGCAATGCCGATGGCGCGATCGTCAACATGATTCCCAAGGAGGGCGGCAACCGGTTCGCGGGCAGCGTGGCCGGGCTCTACGCCAACAAGAGCCTCATGAGCGACAACTTGAGCGACGACTTGATCGCCAGAGGCCTCAGGAGCGTCAACCGCCTCAACTACATTTACGATGCGGGATTTACGCTCGGCGGCCCCGTCAAGAGGGATCGGCTCTGGTTCTACGGCTCATTCCGCGAGTGGGGCAACGAGCGGCAGGCGGCCAACAAGTTCTACAACGCCACGCAGGGCACGCCGTTCTACACGGCCGACCTCAGTCGGCCGGCGTTCGCCAAGGAGTGGTACGAGTCCAAGGCCATACGTCTGACGTGGAAGATGACGGAGAAGAACAAAGTGAACTTCTTCGCCGATCCCCAACGGGACTGCCACTGCCCCGCGCTCACGGCGAGCGGGTCAGTCAACGCGCCGGAAGCGTTTTTCAGCTACAACCTCAAACCGGCCGGGCTCTATCAGGTCACCTGGAACGCGCCGCTCACCAGTAAGCTCCTGTTCGAGGCTGGCGTAGCACGTGTGGATGGCAGCTGGCCCTTCTACCGCCAGCCGGAAGTGACCCGCGATGACGTGTCCATCGTGGAGCAGTCGACTGGCATGCGATACAACTCGGGCACGCCGATTTTCGGCCCTCTCTACTACACCACCCAGTTGGTGCCGCGCTTCAGTCAGCGCTTCTCGGCCTCCTACGTCACCGGGAGCCACAACTTCAAGGCCGGTCTGCAGCTCGAGGAGAGCTACCTGGAGATCGAGGCCGAAAACGGTAACAAGAACGTGGAATACGCGTTCAACAGAGGAGTGCCGGTCAGCCTCACCCAGTGGGCCACACCATATGGCCTCAAGGCACAAAACAAGGACTTCGGGTTCTTTGTTCAGGATCAATGGACGCTCAACCGCATGACGGTCACCTACGGTATCCGGTACGAATACTTCGCCGGGTACGTGCCGAACCAGCATGTGCCGGCCACACCGAACGGCTGGGTGCCCGAGCGTAACTTCGCCGAAGTGAAGAATGTGCCTCTGTGGAAGGATGTCGATCCGCGCGTGGGCGTGGCGTACGATCTGTTTGGTGACGGACGAACAGCGCTGAAGGTCGCGCTCGGTCGATACGTGTCGAAGTCGGGGATCACGATTACGCAGAGCAACAATCCGATCCAGACGTCGATCAACTCGGTCAGCCGTCAATGGAACGACACCACCTTCCCGGTGGGCGACCCGCGTCGCGGCAACTTCATTCCGGACTGCGATCTGGCGAACCGTGCGCTCAACGGCGAATGCGGAGCGATGCTGAACCAGAACTTCGGCGGGCTCGGCGCCACCACGCGCTATGCCGATGACGCGCTCCTCGGCTACGGCGCGCGCGGCTACAACTGGGACTTCACGGCCGAACTGCAGCACCAGCTGCGCCCGGGCGTGTCGATGAGCGGCGGCTACTACCGCAACTGGTTTGGCAGCCACCTCGTCACCGACAACACGCTGGTGACGCCGGCGGATTTCGATCCGTTCTGCATCACGGCGCCCACGGACGCGCGCCTGCCGAACGGCGGCGGCTACCAGGTCTGCGGCCTCTATGACGTCAACCCGGCAAAGCTCGGGCAGGTGAACAGCGTGATCACGCAGGCCGAGAACTACGGGAAGCTGTCACGCGTCAATGACTTCTTCAACGTGGGGATCACGGCGCGGCTCCGCTCGGACTTGATCGTCGGCGGCGGCGTGGATACCGGGCGCAGCGTCAACGACGCCTGCTTCAACGTCGATTCGCCTGGCGCGGTCACCTCCGGGCTCCCTGGCAACATTGCCCCTGGAGGGGCTGGCGTGTTGTCAGCGCCGGTCCCGTTTACCGCCACGACTGTCGATGGCCAGAACATCTGCCGCGTCGTCACGCCCTTCAGAGGTCAAACGCAGTTGAAGGGGTTCGTGACCTATCCGTTGCCGTACGACTTCATGGTGAGCGCGGTCTTCCAGAACATCTCCGGGCCAACGATCGTGGCGAACTATGCGGCCACCAACGCCGAGATCGCGCCGAGCTTGAACCGCAGCCTGGCGGCCTGCAGGGGCGCGGCGAGTTGCACCTCGACGGCCACGGTTCCGCTGATCGCCCCACAGACGATGTTCGACGATCGGTTGACGCGACTCGACCTGCGCCTGGCCAAACGCATCGCGCTGAGTCAGCGCGTACGGCTGCAGGCCAATTTCAACATCTACAACCTGTTCAACGGCAGCGCGAGCTCGACGCTCAACACCAACTACGGGCCGCTGTGGCTGCAACCATCGCTGTTGCAGGACGGCCGCATGGTCCAGTTCAGCGCCAACATGACCTTCTGAAGGACGTGCGCCCCCCGTAGTAGTGTCCGCCTTTAGGCGGACTGGTCCGGCTGAAGCCGGACACTACGGGGGGTTCTACTCGCGCTCCCTACCCCCCCACCCACAACAGCCCGAAGGGGCCAAAAGCGGGTCACCGTGTGTTGGCGGAGTCCCCGTTGTACTCGCCGGCCCTGGCACTGCTGAGGATATGGCGCAGGGCATAGTTGCCCTCGTGGCACGCGAATTCGAGCACCGGCTCCGCGTCATTCATCGTGAGCGGCATGGCAAACGTCCACGGCCTCGTCCATGTGGCCGGGTCGTCCACGGTGACAGACCATTCAATCTGCTCTGCCGACGTACGGGTGAAGCGCTCGACGAGGCGCAGCGTGGCCGCGCTGGCGTCGCGAAAGGTGCTCCGCTCCTTGAAATTGGTCGTCTCGATCACCAGGGTGTTGCCGTCCCAGTAGCCTCGAGGATCGCCCATCTCGAAGCGGACCGCCTTGCTGACGTGCGCCCGCCCGTCGAGCGGAATCACGCGCGCGTCGTGAACCAGCTCGTAGCGGATGCTCACGACGCCTGGCGCCTGCACGATCTCATAGGAATTGCCCAGGATGTGCGGCAGCATCGCGCCGGGCAGCCCGCGCGTGATGCACCGCTCCCACAAGGTGAGATCGTCAGGGCCGTTGAACGGACCGTCGCCAAAGCTGCTGGCGGTTCGCCGTCGCTGGTTGACGATACCTTGAATGCCCGAGTCCTGTTCCGCATCGGGCGGCCCGATCGTGCGTGCCGCCGCGGCGGTCAGCGGCGGAACGCGGCCGTCTCGCGGATCGACGATCAGCCATGCCCGGCTTCCTCTGGTCACGTCGAGGCTGTCGCGAAACTGGAACGGCCCGACCCCGGCCCCGCGCTCGAGGACCTGCTGCTGCCGCTTCTCGAGGAGGGTCGCCAGCTCCGCGCCAGCCACATCCTCGACCCCTCGTCCGTTGAATTCTGGCGGTCGTTCGAGCGGAGTGCTCTGCTCGTACTTGTTCGTGAACGTGCCCTGCAGATCAGGATCGCCCCATGGAGTACGTGGTGGCAAGTACGACGTCCGCGCCGCTCCCGCTTCCTGACCGGCAAACCGCACCGACCACGGCGCGCATACGACGATCGCTGTCGCCAGCGCGCCGGCGGTGCACAGCCGCGCGGTCAGGCTCGTCATGGCACCTTGTCGTAGAGCACCACGTTGTGCACCGTCGTGCCGTTGCTCTGCTCGCCTCGGAAGGTAATCGTCATGGTCCGGCCATCGCGCGCGACCACACGCCGCGCGGTTCCGTAGACCCGGCCGGCATGCGACAGGACAGCTTCCGAGGTGTACATGTCGATGCGCTTGAAGATGACCGCGTCGTAGGCCTCGGTACCGGAGACGGGATACTCGCGGGAATAGTCAGCGCGGTAGCGGATGTTTTCGGTCCGGCCGTCCGCCAGGCGCCGCTGAACGGTTCCGAGGACACCCTCGCGATCGCGCACGAAGGTGCGGGTTTCACTCGCCGGCGGCGGGCCGGGCATGTATCTCGATTTCGCGGCGTTCATCCGCCACGTGCCGAGCATGGGCGCCTCGTCCTGCACGGGCCCGGGCTGCTGGGCGAGCCCCGACACGTGAGGCGCGGCCACCGCCGCGACGAGAGAGACCGAGACGATGAAAGCCTGCCTCAGACTCATGGAGAGTACTCCTGTCGCGCTCTACTTCGGAAACTCGCTGCAGACCTCGACGTCCGAGCCCCAGTACTCGATGCACTTGGCGCGGTCCATCGGCCCCTTGCCCACGACCTTCGCGAACAGGAAGTCCGCCACCGCCTCGATCTCCCGCGTCTGCAGTGTCGCCGCTGGATCGGGAAGGCCGCCGAGCTTCTTGAGGGCCACCTGCGTCATGCCGTAGCACCGGCCGTCGCTGTAGGCGAGCCGATCGAACGCTGGCATGGCCTTCCCCGGAACGCCGCACTTGATCGCGATGATCAACTTGTCGCGATCGAGCTTCGTCGTCCGCAGGTTCGCGCCGTCGGGCATCTGGCTGTCCATCTTGCGGCCGTCGGCGGCCCAGCCGTGACAGGCCTGGCAGTCGCCCTTCTGCCGGAAGATCCTCATGCCCGCCGCCACGCTTTCCGCGTCGGGTGCCGGTGCTTGTGGCGCCGCCGCGCCCGTGACGATCTGCGTGAGGAGCGCGACCGCCGCAACAACAAACGAAAGCCTCATCTACTGCAAGGATACCGTGACGTTGCGCTTCGGCACGAAGCCAACCTTGATCTTCGTCACTTCCTTCATCGACGCCACATCGACCACCGAGACGTCGTTGGTCACCGGGTTGGCGACGTAGGCGGTCTTCCCGTCGGGCGTGAGCGTCACCCAGCCTGCCCCCTTGCCGGTCAGCTCGGCGCCGCCAAGCGGCTTCAAGTCTGGAAGCGAGTACGAGTAGAGGTAGTTGTTCAGGCGGCTGCAGACGACCAGCGTCTTTCCGTCGGCGGTGACGGCCATGCCATGCGACGGGTCAGAGCCCTCAGGAACAGTGGCCTTCCCGGGCGGCAGATCAGGATTCTGAATGCGGCGGAGCTCTTTGCGGGTCGCGAAGTCCACGACCGCAAACCCATTGAGGCCGGTAAGCTGCGCGAAGATCCATTTCGTGGAGCCGTCAGGATTCGTATTGAACGTCATCGGACGGATGCCGAGGTCCATGTCTAGCACCCACGCCGTCTCGTTGGTCTTCGCGTCGATGACGTTGATGGTCTTTCCGGCGATGGATCCCGCGACGGCGTACTTGCCGTCGGGCGTGACATACACGTTATGGATCGTGCCCTTGGTCGGCACGTTCTTCACGCGCTGACGTGTGGTGGTGTCGATCACATCGACGCCGCCTGGCGCCTGGATGATCGCGACGTAGACGAACCGGCCGTCTTTGCCGACAGCCATGTTGTTGGGATGGCCGCTGAGTGGCACGCGTGCTGTCACCTTGAGCGTCTTGGCGTCCACGATGTCGAGCGTGCTCTCGGCCTCATCGCTGACGTAGATGCGCGAGCCGTCTGGAGACGCGCCGGCGCCGTGGCCCGCCTCGATGTCCTTGATTTCTCCCACCACTTTGTTGGTGGCCGGATCGATGAGGTGCACATTGTCGCCCGCGCTGTTGGTCTGGATGACACGCACCTTGTTCTGCGCGGTCAGCGAGACTGCGAACAGCACGACTCCCATCAGCACGAGCCATCGACCGACCGCGTGTCTTTTCGTCATCTTCGACTCCTCATCGTCGGGCGGGTCTAAAGACTCGCCACTACTTGCTCTGGCCTAAAGACCCGCCGCTACTTGGTCTGGCCCATCACCCAGGCTCGCAGCACCTGCCACTCGGGATCGTTCTGCGACGCGAAGTGCTTGCCACCATTGTGGTAGAAATCGCCGCCGGCCGACTCCTCGAGCGGGTGAATCAGTAAACGGCTCTTCGGATTCCCGGCGAACGCGACGCGCTGCATGACTTCGAAGTTCTTGCGCGACTCCTCCTCGGTCCATGTGGCGCTGCCTTTCGCCAGCGGCTGCAGGCGCAGCGGCGTCCCGCCGCCGTGGCACGCGACACACCGCGCATGGCCGGGGCGCTTGGCGACCAGGATCGGCTGCACCTTGGCCTTGAAGTAGTCGTAGTCCAGGGACGCAGGCGCCGGCTGCTGGTTCAACAGTCCCGCCAGGAGCAGCGCAACACTCGCAGCAACGATGTACACGAAGCCCTCCAAGACCTGGTCCGGCTCGAGCCGGACACTACGTACCGAAGACGCCCAATGGTTCGAACGTCCCTTTCAGCACGACCTCCGTCTGGTCGTACCCAAGCCACTCTTTGATCGCCGTCGCATAGACGCGTCTGAAATCCGTCGTCATCTTCATGTTGCCGTCATCGAGATCGGTGAGGCTTGGGTGCTGACCGTAGAAGCCGCCTTTGACGCTCTTGCCGACCAGGAACATCGGGGTCGCGGTGCCGTGGTCGGTACCGAGACTGCCATTCTCTTCCACCCGGCGGCCGAACTCCGTGAAGATCATCACCGCCACATCGTCGGCGCGCCCCAGCCGCGTGATGTCGTCCATGAAGCCGCGCACCGCGTCGGCCGTGTACATCAGGAGCCGCGTGTGCAGGTCCGCCTGCTGGACGTGGGTGTCGAATGAGTTGCCTTGATACGTGACGTAGTACACGCGGGTCGGCATCTCGGCGGCAATCAACGCCGCGACACGCTGAAGGTTCCCGCCGAGCCCCCCGCCACTGCCATAGTCCACCGTCGTCCTGTAGGTGGCAGACGCACGGCGGACGAAGTCGGAGCTGTCAGTCGCGTTCTGCGCCGTGGACGCCAGGAATTCGAGCGACGCGTTCGCGGTCGTCTTCGGTCGGCTCAGTGCGGCGAGCACCTGCTTCTCCTCGTCGGTGCCGTCGCGACGGAACCGTGCCGGGTCGTCGAACACCAGCGGTGAGTGCTGACGGCCGCGCACCGCGAGTGACTGCGAGTTCCCCAGGTTCACGATCACGTTGCGCGTGGCGGCTGGATACCTCTCGTCAGCAAGCCGGCCCAGCCAGCCAAGCGGCTCGCCACCATTCGGGACACCGGTGTGCCAGAAGCCCATCGACGAGAAATGCGACAAGCTTGGATGGTCGTAGCCGCAGCCGTGGACCACCGCCAGGCGGCCGTCCTTGTACAGTCGTTCGAAGCCGACCATCGAGGGATGGAAGCCGAAGCCATCGGCAGCCTTGATGACCTCTCGCTCGGCGATCCCGAGCTTCGGCCGGGCGCGGTAGTACGCCGCGTCACCGAACGGGACGACGGTGTTGAGCCCGTCGTTGCCGCCAGACAGCTCGACGACCACGAGGATCCGGTTGCGATGCGTCTCGACGCTCGTCCCCTCGAGCGCCTGCGCCGAGAGCGCCGCCGACGTACGGCTCAAGAGCAGCGGCAGCCCCGCTCCGACACCGATGCCGTACATACCCCGGACCAGGAAGTCGCGGCGCGAGCAGGAGCAACCGAGCGTGTGTCTCGAAGGCATCGTCGTGTCCTATCGGTTCCCGAATCCCGAATCCCGGATCCCGAGTCCCGTCATCCCAACTGATACTCCGGCGTGCTGAGCACGAGATACAACAACTCGCGGAGTGAGCTCTCCAGACGTTCGCCCGGCTCGATCCGTGGCGTGCCGAGCTTGCCGCGCAGGAAGTCCACAAGCGCCGCCCGATCCTTGTCGGCCAGCGGGACGCGCAGGAAACGATGGACGAAATGGTCCACGACCTTGTCGGCGGTGTTGGCCTCAGCGGCCCGGACCATCGCGGTGAGGTCGACCTCGATGGTGCGTCGGGGAATCAACTTCGTCCGCTTGAAGGCCAGCAGGTAGCCTGCGTATCCGCCATAGCGGGTGTTGTAGTCCTCGTCGCGGTCGACCATCTGATTCGATTCGGCGTCGCCTTCACGCGTCGCTTCGGTGATGTTCATCCCCCGAGCGAGCCGCTCGCCGACCCGCGCATCGGTCGCCGACATGGCGCGGTCGGGCGGTCGAAAACCTCTGGTATCCGGGAACAGCACGTCGCGGAACATGTTGCCGCGCTGCAGCAGCGTTGACGGCGTGATCCACGTTCGCCCGCCGGCCCAGCCGGCCACGTTGGGCGGATCGAAGAGCGCCTGTCCGAGTCCGGCCGTCATCCTGCCCGAGTCCGGAATGGTGGGCACCTCGCGAAGCCCCATCTTCCGGTAGGTGGACACCAGCAGGTGCACCGGACTCTTGATCTGCGTGGCGTAGGACGGAGGGCTGTAGAAATCCTTGGAGAGGAAGATCCGCTTCATCAGCGGCTTGATCTGGTAGCCGCTGTCTGTGAGCTCGCGGCCCAGCCGCGTCTTCACGACGTCGGCCACTTCATCGCGAACGAAATACCGATAGAGCTTTCCCGCCACGAACTCGCCGGTGACCGGCTGCTCGAGGATGATGCGGATGATGTCGTCGCCGTTGAAGGGGCCCGTGCGGCCAAGGAAGGTCTTCCGGCCGAAGTCGTGCCGGGCGGCATCGAACTTGTACGTCAGGACGTCGTTCGTCCATCCGGTAAACGAACGCGCGGCTTCGCGGACGTCGTGCTCGGAGTAATGGCCCACGCCCATCGTGAACAGCTCGAGCAGCTCGCGGCCGAAGTTCTCATTGGGATGTGTCTTGATGTTCTCGCCGTTGTCCAGGTAGACGAGCATCGCGGGATCCTTGAGGATTCCGATCAGCAGCTCCTGGAGGCGTCCGGACGCGTGGGCCCGGAACATCAGATTCTGCTGGAGCATCATCCGGTAGTCGCGCACCTTGTTCTCGCCCGTGGCGAAGTGCCCGTGCCAGAACAGCGTGAGCTTCTCTTCGAGCGGACGACGGGTCGCCAGCATGCGGTTGGTCCACCACAGGCCGAGCCGCTGCGTCTCGATCTGATTCGCCGTCAGGCTGTAGAAGAACTTGTCGACCACCGGCTGGAGACGCCGCTGAGTCCCGACCGGCAACACTTTCTCGCCGAGCCCCTCGCCGCGCTCGCGCGCGAGTCGCACGGCTTCCGCACGGCTTGGCGGAAACGGATCCATGCCGCGATCCCAGATGCCTGACTCGTCAAACGGCGCGAGGCCTCGATTGTCGAGCCGTTCGTAATCGACGAGCTCATTGACGGCCTGCTGTGGAGTGAGGGAGGCGAGGCGCTGAATGTCGTCCGGCGTCGCGCCGAAGCCGGCGCGCTCGATCAAATGGGCGGCGCGGTCGTAGCTCCAGTCGGAGGCCGCGATCGGCGAGAGATCGTCGACCCACCCGGCCGGGCCGGGACCCACGGGCGCGCGGGCGCCAAGCGTCAGCGCCGCGCTACAGCACAGCAGGCCAATCAGACAGGGGCGAACCGACGAGCGAATCATAGGCACCCTCGGCGTGGCCGATTATAGCCCCCGGCACGTCTAACCGCCTTCGCTCTTCGAGCTTCGGCGGTCCGCCGCAGCCTTGGCAGAGGCGGAGAGACGTGCCCTGCAGGTATTCTCTTTGAGCCGTTTCAAACCATGAGCCTCAAGACCCTTCGTCAACGCAAGGAATGGACCTTCTTCGGCGTCTTGCCGAGAGCGGACCGCACGCTCGCGGTGGCGTGGTGGACCGTCCTGGTCATCCGCGGCGTGCTGCCGGCCCTGTTCGCCATCGCCATGGGCATCCTGGTCAGCGCGGTGCAGCGGGGCGACAGCCTGGTCAACCCGCTGGCGCTCGTCGGCGCGGCCTTCGTACTTCTCCAGATCCTCGCGCCCATCCAGACGGCGATCAGCTCGAACCTCGGCGATCGCACCGCGGCGTGGCTCTACGATCGCCTGACCGAGGCGTGCGTGCGACCGCCCGGCATCGGCCACCTCGAGGATCCGAGCCTCACGAGCGATCTGACCGTGGCCCGCGACTTCGACACCGGCATGACCGGCCCACCGCTCTCGATCTCGCTCGATTTCATCGCCGGCGGTCTGGTCGAGATGATTGGCGGTGTGACGTCGGTGCTGGTCCTCGCCGCATACAGCTGGTGGGCGCCCCTCCTGCTCGGCGGCGCATGGCTCGCCACCCACTGGCTGCTCAGGGAGAGCGGCGTCTGGCGCGATCGGAATACCGAGGAAGTACGGAGCGCGCAGCGCGACGCCGACTACGCGTACCGTCTCGCCGTCGATGCTCCCGCAAGCAAGGAGCTGCGGCTGTTCGGCCTCGCCGACTGGACCATCGCTCGCTTCGTCAGCCGCCGCACGCGCCTGCACGACCTCCAGTACCACGCCACACGTCTGCGTGAGCGGCCCGTCGCATGGAGCATGCTGATCGTCACCGTCGGCAACATCGCCGTGTTCTGGGCCCTCGGCCGAGATGTCATGAGCGGCCGGATCGATCTCGGCCAGGTGGTGATGTTCGCGCAGTGTGCGATCGGCGCCTCGATGATCGCGTTCGGAGGACTCAACTGGGCGCTCGACGGCGCCGCGGCGCCGGTCACCGCGGTGTTGACACTTCAATCGGCCATGGCTCCCGCCGGGGCCCTTCGCTCCGGCGATCGTGAGGCGGCCGGCGCCCCTTCCCGCGAGGTCCGCTTTCGCAACGTGACGTTTGCCTACCCTGGCGGTGCACTCGTCCTCGACAACTTCGACCTCACGATTCCCGCCGGCTCATCACTCGCCATCGTCGGCCAGAACGGCGCCGGCAAGACCACACTGGCGAAGCTCCTGTGCCGCATGTATGACCCGCAATCAGGAGCCATCGAGATCGACGGCATCGACGTCCGCCAGTTCGACCTCGCCTCGTGGCGGTCGCGACTGACGGCCGTCTTCCAGGATTTCACGCGCTTCGAGCTTCCGCTGCGCGACAACGTCGCTCCCGCGGGCGCGCCTGATGCTGAAATCCGCGCCGCGATTGACGCGGCGGGCGCCGCCCGGCTCGCGAGGCTCGACACGGTGCTCGCGCGCGGATACGCGGGAGGCACCGATCTCTCGGGCGGACAGTGGCAGCGTGTGGCACTGGCGCGGGCGTTGTGCGCCGTCTATCTCGGCGCCGGGCTCGTGCTCCTCGACGAGCCGACCGCCCAGCTCGATGTCAGAGGCGAGGCCGAGATCTTCGACAAGGTCCTCGCGGCGACGCGTCACTGCACCACCATCCTCATCTCGCATCGGTTCTCGACCGTGCGCCACGCCGATCGCATCTGCGTCGTCGAGCACGGTCGCGTGATCGAGCTCGGCACGCACGATGAGCTGATGGCGAAGAACGGCCGCTATCGAAGGATGTTCGATCTCCAGGCGCAACGCTTTGGCGTCGCGGAGGACGAGGAAGGGATGACCTATGACGTCCTCTCCTGATCGCGCGGCGACGCCGGTCGTGAGCGACGAGCTGCCGCCGGCGCTGTCGTCGATGTGGCGACTCTGCAAGCTCGGCTACCGTCACGAGCCGCGATTGATGCTGGCGGCGTTTGGCCTGTCGCTGCTCGCGGCGCTGCCCGATGCGCTCCTGGCGTTGTGGCTGGCGCTCCTCGGCAAAGGTGTGATCGAGCAGCGAGCCGGCCTCGTGCTGACCGCCTCGATCGGCCTCGGCGCGTCGGCGGCCGGCACGTGGTTCCTTCGCACCGTCGGCACACGCGTGCAGCGGACCTTCCGCGACAAGGTCACGATTGCGCTCGAGTCGCACGTCGCGCGGCTGCAGGCGACGGTGGCCACGATCGCGCATCAGGAGCGGCCGGACTATCTCGATCGGCTGTCAATGCTGCGGGACCAGGTGTTCGTCCTCGATCACATGTACATGTCGGTGTTCTCGACGTGCGGCTGGATCCTGCGACTGGTGGTCACCATCGCGCTGCTCATGTCGATTCACCCTGCCTTGATCCTGCTTGCGGTCTTTGCGATCCCCACCGCGATCACGTCGACGTGGCGGCCCGGCATCGAGCGCATCGCGCAGGAACGGAGCGCCGAGTCGAATCGACTGGCGCGCCATCTCTTCACCGTCGCGACCACCGCGTCGCCAGGCAAGGAGGTCCGGATCACGGGCATCGGCCAGCGCCTCGTGACCGAGCGCCGGCTGGCGTGGGAGCACGGCTATCGCGCCATCGCCGCCGCCCGCTGGCGCTCCGCCGTGTGGCACACGCTCGCATGGACGGTGTTCAGCGCCGCCTACGTCGGCGCGGTCGTGTTCGTGTCGGCTGGTCTCGCGTCGCCCGCCAGCAGTGTGCTGCTCGTGCTCGCAGCCGGGGCCCGGCTGTCCGCATACATCGGTGCGACCGTCGGCGAGATCGGATTCCTCACCGGATTCTGGATGTACGGGGCGAAGCGTCTGGCGTGGCTCGAGGACTATGTCGCCGCGGTGGCTGCCACGGCCGACCTGCCGGTTCCGTCGACCATCGCTCGAGCCATTCGCTTCGAGCACGTCTCGTTCGCGTATCCAGGCACGGATCGCCTCGTGCTGGACGACGTGAACCTCGAGCTGCCGGCCGGTGCGGTTGTGGCCATCGTCGGCGAGAACGGAGCGGGCAAGACGACGCTCGTCAAGCTGCTGGCCAAGATGTACGAGCCGCGGTCCGGCGCGATTCTGATCGACGACACGCCGCTCGCGCGCGTGCGTGCGGACGAGTGGCGAACGCGTCTGGCCGGGGCGTTCCAGGATTTCTTCCGCTTCGAGTTCCGCGCGCGTCACACCGTGGGCATCGGCGATGTGCCTCGACTCGACGACGAGCCTGCGGTCGTGAGTGCCGTGAGTCGAGCCGGCGCCGATGACGTCGTCGTGAAGTTGAAGGCTGGACTGGACACACAGCTCGGGCCCACGTGGCCGGACGGTGTGGAGGTCTCGTTCGGGCAGTGGCAGAAGCTGGCACTGGCGCGCGGCTTCATGCGCGATGAGCCGCTCGTCCTCGTGCTCGACGAGCCGACGGCGGCGCTCGATGCGGAAACCGAGCACGCGCTGTTCGAACGCTATGCGGCGGCGCTCCGCGGCCAGGGCGGCCGGATCACCATCCTCGTCTCACACCGCTTCTCGACGGTACGCATGGCCGACTTGATCGTGGTTCTCGACGGCGCGCGCGTGGCGGAGGTCGGCACACACGAGGCCCTCATGGCAAAGGGCGGGCAGTACTCCGATCTGTACGGTATTCAGGCCGCGTCGTATCGCTGAATGCCACCGACGGTCCGGCTGAAGCCGGACACTACGTACGTCGAGAGCCTGTCGATGGCCGTAGTGTCCGGCTTTAGCCGGACCGTCAGGCGTAGTGTCGACGATCTCTCGCCCATCGCGGCGTGCGGCCACGGCGTCCTGCGGTCACTGACGGAAGTAGCCAGCCATCTGATAGCCCACCAGCATGAATCCCGCCGTCATGATGACGGTGTTGGCTGCGAACGAATGCTGGAAAAATCCGGGCCGCGTGCGCCAGAAGCTGATGGCGATCAACACGGCCGTCAGCGCCAGCATCTGCCCAATCTCGACACCGAGGTTGAAGCTGACGATGTTCGTGACGAGCCCGTTCGGCGAGATCGTGAACTCCTGCAGCTTCGTCGCCAGGCCGAAGCCGTGAAACAGGCCGAAGACGGTCACGGCGGCTCGGGTATTCGGCCGGAACCCAAGGGGCTCGAAACCGCCCATGTTCTCGAATGCCTTGTAGACGACTGACACGCCGATGATCGCGTCGATGATGTAGGCGTTCGCGTGAATGTTCCCCAGGACACCAAGCAGCAGCGTCGTGCTGTGGCCGATGGTGAACAGGCTCACGTACAGCAGCACGTCCTTCAGACGATAGAGGAAGAAAATCACACCCACGAGAAACAGCAGATGGTCATAGCCGGTGACCATGTGCTTGGCGCCCAGGTACATGAACGGGCCGACTGCGGGTCCGTTGATTGACTGGACGAACGCCGCGTCCCGGCCGGTCACGCCATGCGCGAAGGCCACTTCGGGAAGTAGAGACAGCACGATTGCCGCGATGAAGGCGGCGAGGAGCCGTCGATCCCGCACGCTACCGTCCTCCTCCGCGAATCGGCGGCACTATGCGGATCTCGATCGCCAGGGAATCGTCTTCCCGGTCGCCGTACGCATCGACCACGACACTCTGCCCAACCTTCAACGCCGTCGCATCCACCTTCTTCCTGTCTTGCGTGACCTGGGTCTGCTTGTCGACTCTGATCGACACGGTCTGGCCCGTATTCTTCTTGACCGCGATCATCGAGCTCTGATGCTTTTCGAGCGTCCCGATGATGCGGAAGTCGTCGTGCACGGTCGCCGGGATCGCGGCCCCGGCGAACAGAAGAGTCAGCAGCAGAACGGGCAATCGTCGAATCATGGAGCCTCCTCGCCGGTCGCTGGCGTGATGGTGTCGAGCGCACGCACGTCGCGTGCTATTCGGGTCCGGTCGAAACGGAATTGATGCGCCGACGTGTAGAAGCCGGCAGTGGTCACGCGTACGGTAATCGTCTCGCCGCCGAGATTCTCCCAGAACCAGCCGTGAATTCCGGTGAACGGAGCGGCGAAGCTGCCGTCCGCCTGGCGTCGTGGTCGTGCATCGAAGGATTGAGCAGCGGTGCTGCTCGATTGGCCCTCCGGGTCCCCGTGGAAGTCGTGCATCACGTCACCAGAGGCACGCCATGAGAAGAGCATCGTCGCCCCGCGCTCGAGATGATACTTGTACTCGACGTATTCATACGGTCCCAGAACGATTTCTCGCGAGTCCACTTTGAAACCGGCAGGATAGAGAGCAACAGGCCCCTCTTGCACGGGAGCCATCTTGGTACCGCCCGGTGCAGGCACCGGTTCTTCGGCGGTTGTCCCACCTGACAACGCCGACAGCCCTAGCGCGTCGCCGGTCCCGAGTGGATCAATCCCATACTCCGCCGGAAACACCACCGTGACGAGCAGAATGCTGGCGACCACGAGCGCAGCTGCACTCGCCTTCACCAGCGTACCGGTCGCAGGCACCTGCTGCGGCGCACCCGCACGCGGATTTGTGTGCATGTCCATCTTCGCTAGCGGCTGGCGCCCGCAGTCAACTGCGTCACAGCGGTCGGCCGGATGCCATTCGGCCCCTTGGTCCAGTCAGTCACGGTGCCATCGGCGAAACGCTGACGTAATGTCCAGACGATGCGCTCACCGCTTCGAGGATTGCGGGCAACAAAGGCGACCTCGATGAGCTCGCCTGGCTTTACGTCGGCCTGGATCGCCATCGAGACGATCCGTGGGTATCCGGATCGTGTATTTCTCCGTGGCACCATGCGTGGATGCTCGAGGCGTGATGCTCACACGGCACCTTTCACAATCCCAGTTTCGAGGCGGTGCCGGCGACCTTCGCCGGCAGTGGCTCCCTGTACTTCAGATAGAGGGTCGGGACGACGAACATGTTGAGGAGCGTCGACGTCGTCAAACCGCACAGAATGACGATGGCCATCGGCGTTTGAATCTCGCTGCCAGACTCCCCTGCGGCCATCGCAAGAGGGATCAGCGCCAATCCCGCGGCCATGGCGGTCATCAGGATCGGCAGCAACCGCTCGTGCGCACCACGCTCGACGGCCTCGCGCAAGTCGGTCACTCCTTCCATTTCCATGAGGTGTCGGATGTGCGACACGAGCATGATGCCGTTTCGTGTGGCAATACCGAACAGCGTGATGAACCCGATCATCGACGCCACACTGAGCACGCCGCCCGCGAGGAACACGCCCGCCACGCCGCCGATGAGCGCGAGTGGCAGGTTGACCATGACGAGGAGCGCATCGCGAGCGCGGCCGAACGCGAGCACCAACATCATGAAGACTCCGGCAATGGCGGCACCACCCAGAACCAGCAGCCGGTCGCTGGCGCTCTGCTGACTCTCGAACTGACCACCGTACTCGACACGATAGCCCTCAGGCATCGGCACCTGCTCGGCGATGGCAGCCTGCATGTCCTCCACGACACCGCCGAGATCGCGGCCCGCGACATTCGATGACACGACGATACGGCGCTGGACGTTCTCGCGCAGGATCATGTTGGCGCCCATCTCCCGACGCACATCCGCAACGACGCGAATCGGCACCGCATCGCCGGCAGGCGTGTGTATCGGCAGATCGGCGATGCGCTCGAAGTCGGCAGCGGACTCGGGATCCAGTTTGACGACCAGATCGAATGCCACGCCGCGATCGAACACGCGGCCGACGGTCGTTCCGGCGAAGCTGGTCTCGATGGCCTCAGCCACGTCCCGGGCCGTCAGCCCGTAGCGGGCGATCGCAGGCCGATTCAGCACAAACCGGACAAACGGAATGTCCGTCTGCTGTTCGAGCGTGACGTCGGCGGCCCCCTCGACGCCCTGCATGACATCCCGCACACGCTCGCCAAGACGACGCAGAGTGACCAGGTCCTCGCCGACGATCTTCACGGCGATGTTGGCGCGTGTCCCGGACAGCATGTGATCTATGCGGTGTGAGATCGGTTGCCCGATGGCGACATTCGTGCCCGGCAACCCAGCGAAGTTCCGTCGCAGCTCGGCGAGCAGTTCCTCGCGCGGCCGCTCCGACTCCCGCAGGCCGACATCAATCTCTGCGGCCTCGACGCCCTGCACGTGTTCGTCCAGCTCGGCGCGCCCGGTTCGTCGAGCCGTGGCGACGACCTCCGGCTGCGCGAGGAGGATCTGCTCGACACGGGTGCCGATCTCGTTGGATTTGCCAAGCGCCGTCCCTGGCAACGTGTTGACGCTGATCGTGAGACTGCCCTCGTGGAACTCCGGTAGAAATGCCGTGCCGAATCGGCTCGTGGCCAACGCCGCAGCCAGGAACAGCGCGACCGATACCGCGATCACCACGCGTGGCCGATCGAGCGCAAACGGCAGAACCCTGGCGAATCGCGATTTCAACGCGTGCGCGACGCGGCCTTCGTGCCCGCGGACAATCGAGGCGGCGCCTGGCAGGAGGGCGTAACAGAGCGCCGGCGTCACGATCACCGCGACGGCCAACGAAGCGAGCAACGCGACGATATACGCCTCAGCCAGCGGCGTCAGGAGACGCCCCTCCACACCCGTCAGACCGAAGATCGGCAGGAAGACCAGCACGATGATCACCGTCGCGAACACGATGGACGTGCGGATCTCGAGGGTGGCGTCGCGGACGATGATGGAAGCCGGTTGGCGCTCCTCGAGCGGCTTCGCCCCGTTCTCGCGGAGACGGCGGACCACGTTCTCGACGTCGATAATCGCGTCGTCAACGAGCGCCCCGATCGCAATCGCCAGACCGCCGAGCGTCATCGTGTTGATGCTCTGATCAAATCCGCGCAGCACCAGCACGGCGGCAGCAAGCGACAGGGGAATCGCCGTGAGAGTGATCGCCGCGGCGCGGAGGTTCGCGAGGAACAGGATCACCACCGCGATCACGAGAATGCCGCCATCGCGAAGGGCGGTAACGACGTTGTTCACCGCCACCTGGATGAAATCGGACTGCCTGAAGATGCGACGATCGATCGTCATGCCCTCCGGCAGGTCCTTCTGTAGCGCATCGAGCTCGCGATCGAGGCGCTCGGTCACCTCGATGGTGTTCGCCCCTGGCTGCTTCTGCACACCGACGATGACGGCCGGCTTGCCGCTACGAGACCCTTCGCCACGCTTCAGGGCGGCGCCTTCGCGCACATCGGCGACGTCGCGGACGAGGACGGACCGTGTCCCGCGCATCGCGACGACGCTTTCACCAATCTCTTCGGCATTGCGAACCCGCCCGACGGCTTGCAGCACGTACTCCTGGGGCCCTTCCGTATAGATCCCGGCGGAAGCGTTCTCGCTCGATTCACGGACGGCATCGAGTAGCTCCGTGAGTGACACGGCGTTGGCCCGTAGCGCCTCGGGATGTGCGATGACCTGATACTGCCGCTCCGACCCGCCTATCGGCGTGACCTGCGAGACACCCGGAATTGCCAGCAGTCGGCGCCTGACGACGGTATCGGCCACCGTCCGCATGGTCAACGGGTCCACGCTTTCGGAGGACAGGGCGAAGAAGAGAATCTCGCCCATGATCGAGGAGATGGGAGCGAGCACCGGTCGCTCGATTTGCGGTGGCAGCGTTCCCGCCACGAGCGCAAGCTTTTCGGCGACGAGTTGGCGGGCGATGTAGATGTCCGTACCCCAGTCGAACTCGACCCAGATCACGCCGACGCCGACTGCCGTCGCGGACCGAACGCGCCGGACACCCGACGCACCGTTGATAGCGCTCTCGATCGGAAACGTGACGAGCGACTCCATTTCCTCGGGCGCCATGCCGTGACCCTCCGCGAGGATCGTGACGGTTGGCGCCGTGAGATCAGGGAACACGTCGACGGGCATGTCGCGCGCCGTCCAGGCGCCTGCGGCAAGCAGGAGCACCGACAGGGCGATGACGATCCAGTGATGATCGACGGACCAATGAATGAGGCGTTTCATGAGGCCCTCAGTGAACGTGACCTTCGGCAGGTAGACCACTCGCCGCCGAGGCGAGCTGGACGTCGTACGCTCCGCGCGTGACGACGCGGTCTCCAGGCTTCACGCCGCTGCGAACGCCGACCAGATCGCCATCCCGTGTCGCGATCTCGATGTAGCGGCGCGAAAAGCTCTCGCCGCCGGTCTGTACGAACACATAGGCGCGACCGGCCTCCATCAGGACCGCGTCCTTCCGAACGGTGGTCATCCGTTCGCGCCGCCCCGTGTACAGAATGGCCGTGGACGTCTGACCGATCAGCAATTGGCCAGCGCGATTGTCGACATCGAACTGCACCGGCAGAGCCCGCGTCTTCGGGTCGATGATGCCCGCGAAATGCATGTGATCGGCGTCGACGGTCAGTGGATCGGGTCGGCCCGGAATCTCGAGGGCGATTTCGTGGATATCCGAGCCAATTGGCAGTTGCGAAGCCGGAACGTGCGCCTGAAGTTCTACGCGGTCGGTCCGCACGATCCTGAAGAGCGGCGCACCTTCGTCGAACGATGCACCGAGCGCCGCGAAGACTTCGGCAACGACGCCCGCAATCGGCGCTCGCAATACGAATGAATTACCGCTGGCGACGCCGCCCCCCGTGCGCAAGGCTTCGTCGCGCTGCTCGAGACGCGCCTGCGCGGCGGTCAAGCGGGCTTCCGCCACCTTCACCGCCCGTTGCGCATCTTCAACGCGACGAGCAGGCACCGCCTTGTCAGCAAGCAGGCGCTCAGACCGTGTGAGCTCGACGCGCGCCCCTTCGAGCGCCGCCTGCGCTTCCGCGACAGTAGCGGCCAAAGACGCGCGGTCACTTCCGTCTTCGCTCGCCCGTGGCTGAAGGCGTCCGAGCTCCTGGCCGGCGCTCACGCGCGTCCCGATTGACGGTAAGCTCGCGGACGTGAATCGGCCGTCGGCGGGGGCGGATACGACGGCCTCCCCCCCTGTGAGCGGCTCAATCACCGCAGGCACTCGGATCGCTCGCCGCACCTCCGCTTCCTGCACCTGTGCCGTCCCGAAGCCGTTGGTCCATTGCGGTTCCTTCAAATACGAGATCGCCGTCGCGTCCTCTTCGGCATGCTTCTCCGCATCGGCGACCGCCGCAGCCTGGTCGGCAAACACACCAACTGGCCCGAGGTCGTGGCGATCCGCGAGGCCAGGCGCATCAACAATCAGCGCCCACTGGTAGCGTCCTGCGGGAGGGCTGGCACCCTCAACACGGAACACACCGGGACGTGACGGCTCATTGCCCTGCAGCACGACCGGCGAGCCGCCGGACTCCGGCGTGAACTCGATTCGCGGACGGCCCGCCGTCATCGCCGTGAAGTCACTCAAACGTGTGAGGTGGACGGCATACAACGCGGTCTGCCCGGCGACCAGCGGCGGGTACTCCATGAAGAGCTCGGTCTTGTCGGTCCAGTGGGTGACATCGAGCGTCGGAAGCTCCGCTTCTGGCTCGGCCGCTTCGCGACCGCACGACGCGGCAGAGAAGGCGGTCACGAGGACTATGGCGAGCTGCATCACACGTTTCATGGAATCTCCCATCCACTCACGTACTCGAGTTCGATCTCCGCCTCACGGACCGCTGCGTCCAGCTCGGTCTGTCTGACACGCGCAGAGGCCGACGTGCGATGGGCATCCAGCAATTCGAGGATTCCTCTTTCGCCAGCCTCGTAACTCACCTGGGCAATGCGCTCGATTTCATCCGTTCCGGACGTGAGCGCGGCACGATGTCGCTCCGCGATCCCGCGCCGCTCGACCACCGCGGCACGCCACGCCGTGATCTGAGCCCGGATCGTCTGCCGCAGGACGTCGGTTTCGGCCCGAACCTGTTGGCCGCGCGCTTGGGCCATCGCGCGCTCCGGACGCGCGCGATCGAACAATGGGACGGCAACATGAACGCTGAAAATGCTCCCAACGTCTCCCCCCGCGGCGTTCGATGTTTTGGTCCCCGCCACCACTTCGGGTTCTGGGATCGCCCGCCGCCCGGCCGCCTGCTCGGCGAATCGCGCGGCGTCGAGTTCCCGAGCAAGCGCGACGAGCTCGCCTCGCGAGGTTTCGGCCCTCATCACCAACTCGTCCACAGTGGGAAGCATCGCGCTCGTTCCCGTCGGCCTCACGGCTTCGATCGCAGCCGGCCCCGGGGGTGTTGTCAGAAAGCTCGCAAGAATGGCCTGTGCCCGGGCGCGTTCGGTGGTCGCCATGGCGCGAGTGGTGTCGATATCGACGACCTCCCGTTCGGCACGCAGTCGATCGAAGCCCGCCGCGTCACCTGCCGCCTCTCTCTTGCCGAGAATGCCTGCCAGTTCGTTCAGTCGATCGCGACTCCGGGTCAATTCACGCTCCCGCTCTTGCGCCGCCCACAGGTCCGTGAACGCCACTCGCAGGTCGGCGCGGACGCGCCGGATCTGATCCTCAGCGCGCGAGGAGCTCGCCTCGACACGTGCGGTCGCCGCACTCACCTCCAGCCGACGTCGCCCCGTGACGGGCAACGGCTGCGCGACCATGACCATGTTTTCGGCAACCCCTGCCACGGACTCGCGATTGAATGTCACTCGCGGGTTGGGCCATCGTCCCGCTGTCAGGATGTCGGCCCGAGCGACGTCGATGCTCGCGTGCACGACCCGAACGCGCGGACTCTCCGTGCCGAGCTGGGACAACACCTGCGCCTCCGTCAGTACCACAGACTGCGCGCGCGCACTGGCCGGCATAAGGGCAGCCGTAAGCGCCGCGCACACGAACAACGTGCGCATAAAACCTCGATTCGAATGGGGAATGGACGACGGGCGGACCCGTCAGATCAGGACAGGAGGGCGGGCGGGGCGCGGGCGGAGAGCGAGCGGACGTATGGCGGATCGTGACTGCGGACGACCTCGATGCCGCGATGCGCTACACGCTCGACGGGAACGGGCAACACGAACACCGAGTGAGTGACCGCCGGAGCCGACTGTATGGTTCCGGCCACGGCAATGAACGAGCCGATGAAAATCGCGCGGTCTTGGTCCTCTGTCTCCAGGGAGGGTGTGTCGCTCTGATGCGGAGATTGGGGGTGACCGGCCCAGTGCGTGTGTACCGCACGCCCGCTGTGGTGGTCGGTCGCATGATCGTCGGGATGTGCATGGACGAGCGGCCCAGTCAGAGCGGCACCCTGAACGGCCAAAGCCAGCACGATTGCGACTATCCTGCGCACGCTGTACTCATTGTTCGCGACGACGGCGCCAAGGTCAAGCGTTCAGACACAGAGCCATCCAGGCATCTCAGTCACAATTCGGACCATCCGTCTCTTACATCCTGGCGCAGCAGGGGACTGCCGCCGCTGAAGAATTCCTGAACTTTTCGTCAGACTTTTCGAGCATCCCGACGCGTCTCTCCGGACAGACGTTCCTCGAACCCGCACGCCCACGCGCGCCGACGGTCAGCGCCAGGCTCCACGACAGGAGGCACAGCAGAAGAAGGCGAACCGACGAGCAGATCATAGGCACCCTCAGCGGTGCCGACGATACGCCTCTGCCCGGCTTCAGATGCGCCAGGCGTATTGCAGCTTGACGAGGAGTTGGTTCGAGTCGAGTTGCCAGCGATCGAGCAAGTTGCGAACGTTATGGTTGTAGACGACGAACAAATCGGCGACTGGCGTGAAGGTCCATCGCAGTCGCGTGTTGACGCCGACCGACTCGCTGTCCGTGTCGTACTGCGCGTAGCTCGACACGGACAAATCTGATGACATGTTCACGCGTACCCGCGTGCCGACGAGCGTCTGTGTGAACCGCCCGCTCGGAAGCCGGCCGAGATTGCGCTCGCCGGTGAACTCGATGGTCAGCAGTGGCGTGGGATTCCACGCGCCTGTCCATTGCAGCTGATCGAGGTCGCCGTCGTAGAAGCCGCCGAACCACCACGTGACCTGCGTGTAGAGACGCCGCTTCTGCGCCGTGCCCGCCTCGAGTCGATAGCGGCGCCAGTGGTACGAGCCGGGAGGGACGATAACGCCACCCGCGACCTCGAATGGTTCCACCAGGCGCTCACCGGTCGGGTTCACGTTGATTTCGACACGGTCCCCGGTCCGGAATCGCCAGTTCACCGGCGCCGTGAACACCTGATAACTCTCCCAATTCCCAGACAGATCGAGGGCTATAGACGGTTGGAACTGGTGAAAGAGCTGCTGCACGGGTCCGCGCACGAGCCGCGTCCGGTTGTTCGCTTGCCCTCTGATCAGTTGGACCGCCCGCCTTGGCACGAATCCAAGAGAGGGATCGAAGTTGCGACCGATCCGCTTGTACGCGACGTTCAGGTCCCACAGATCGTTCGGGTAGTCGATGGTCAATCCGAGTGCGGTGGTGTCGCCACCGAGATCGTCGCGGCCCGTGGCCAGACCCCAGACGCCGGCGAGGAGGTTCTTGTCGCCGAGGAACCTCGATGTCGCGAACGTGAAGTCTCCCCCCGCAAGCCAACTGCCGGTACGGCCGACCGGGTCGCCCACGGTCGCGATCGCGCCGACCCACGATTCGCGCCACAGGTTCTGTTTCACGCGCCCCACGGCCATCAACGACTCCTGGTCGACGACGTCAGGCTTGTCGTTGGTGCCGACGACCAGGCCGCCGATATTCGTGCTGGCGGCACGTCCATTGATCTTCGCACCGGCCGGGATCGGCACCTCCGTGCCGTTCACGAGGCCGATGCGACGACTGAAGTACGGCAGGACGTCCTGACCGAGGCCGAGGCCGAAGGCGAAGATGTCGTCGCCTTCGAGAAAGAACGTGCGTTTCTCAGGAAAGAACAGCGGAAATCGCGTGAGGTTGGTGCGCCGCGTGTCGACCTCGGTCTCCGCAAAGTCGGTGTTCACGGTGGCCGACGCCAGGAGATTTGGTCCGAGACGCTTGGTGACGTCGAGGCTCGGCTGGAACGTCCCGTCAACCGCCGTCGATGGGGCCGGGATGCCGCCGCCAGTGGTCACAGCGGGCCGCACGCTCAGCCCAAGGCCCAGATCGAAGTCGGGCAGTCCGGTGAGGAGACCGGCGCGGCTCGTCTGTGTCACTTGATACTGGCGCACGGGGGACGCCCAGCGATCGGTTTCGAGGAGGCTCTGGATTCGCCGCTGCACGTTGAAATGCCATTCGCGCAGGCCTCGCTTGAAGCTGAGCGTCTGCACCGGGATCCAGATTTCAGCGCTCCACCCTGTGTCGCGCAGGGTCGTCGCGGCTTCCCAGATGCCGTCCCAATCGGCATTCTCGCTCTCGCCACCGGGATTGATCAGGCCGTCATAGCGGGCGCCGCTGGGGTTGACCGCGAAAACGTAGCCAGAGCGTCCGTCGAGAGCAGGGCCCAGCACCACGCGCACGTGGTCTTCGGAGCCGAGCGGAGCATCACGCCGCACGCTGAAGCTCACGAGTTGGCCAATGGTCGGATTGTCGCAGTCGATCCCGATGACGAGGGCCTTTGGCCCGACGAGCACGCGCACGACTGTCCGCGCAGAGGGTGGTGTGCCTTCCGTGGGCTCGACCTGCGTGAACGCGTCGATCACGTCAGCGATGCTCCATGCCGGCTCGTTTAGGCGACCGTCGATCACATGGGCGTCTGACAGCACCCCCGCCCTAATCGCCGGCGGCGCAACCTCCTGGCCCAGCGCGTTGGTCGGGGCGAGGAACCAGGCAACTGCGCCCGCCAGTGTTGCCGCTCGGCACCGCCCCATACAGTGGTCCGTCACGGGTTTCCCGAGCTCAACGACGACGGCGCGCACGGCCGCGCCAAGGTTGGCGATCGTCTGGGCGGTGCGCGGCATGTGGTGGACGCTCACTGAAGGCGGGAGCACGCCCTCTTTGTAGTCCCCGCCCTTGCCGAGCGTCTTCAGGACGCCCTGGTACTCCGCGGGCACTTCCTGGGCCGATGCCGGAGTCGCGCCGGCGCCGACCACCGCCCCACACACCAATGCCGCGATCGCGGTCCTCATGAGCACGAACGTCATGTCATTCCCTCCCACACGTGGTCAACGACTGACCGACACCGCGCGGAATCGTGTAGAACGCGACCGGAGCGTCGGCGAGAGCGGGGCCGCCCAACCAGGCCGTCGGCGCGTCGATCGCCTTGAGTGCAAGCAGCTTCGGATTCGCGACATGGTCACGGAGCCAACGGGGCGAGGGGAACGACCATGACCAACGACAACGACCATGGGCTCGCGTCGTTCAGGAACCGTTCGCCTGCAATGACGTCGCCCGTCTTGGGCAAGCCTGTGGCCACGTAGTCCAGCGAGACCTCCGCCTCAACGTTCCGCAGCCAGTGACCTTGCGGCAACCGATTGAACACGTGAAAGGCCGTATCCCACTCGAAGTTGAGCTTGTGCGTGTACACGCTCCCGGCCCGCGGTGTCTTGCCGGGGCTGAACTTGTCGACAACGTCGAAATGGGAGGAGACCCAGCTGCCGGTTTGCTCGGTGCCGAACAGATCGAAGTTCAGCTCCGCTTCGATCTCGATGCCATTGTCGCGAATCAGGTCGCGCCCCGCCTCGGCGGCTGTTGCGCCAGTGAAGGGATGAACGGAGGTCCCGCCAAACGGAATGAAAATGGCCTCGAGCGTGAGCCCGACGCGCGGGATGGTGGTGGGAACGTCGAGCGCAACGATCAGCTCGAACACCGATTCGCGCGCGGTCTGCGCCTCCTGCCCGTCGATCTCGATTTTCGGCCGGGCAGCGAGATTCTCGATCGTCCACGTCGGCTCGATCTTCAGCTCTGGCGCACATAGCAATACGCAGCGCGGCTCATCCTGCGCGCTGGCCGGCGCCGCCAGGAGCAGCAGACCCGCAATCCAGCGAGCACAGTTCATGGCTCGTCTCACTACTCGTCGGCTCCTCGGGTGCAGGGACTATTTGAACGGCAGCTCGCTCACTTGGTGGCATGTCCCGCAGGCGGCCGTGTATGGGATGGGCATCGCCCGACCAGGCGGCACCCCGTCGACTCCCACGTTTGTTTTCAAGGGCACATCGAACACATGGGACTTCAAAGGGCCCTGCCAGTAGGCGTTGTTCTCTTCCTCCACGGCATTGGCATACGGAGGCGTCTTGATCATCCTGCCGAAATCACCAGCAATCCCCCCGGTATTGGCGGTTCCCGGCATATGACAATCGATGCAGCGGGTCAGCTGGCCCTTCATCTTTCCGTTCAACTTCGTTTCCATGTGGGAAAGTACGTCCACGGCATGGCATCGCTGACACAGCGGTGAGGCAGGATCATTCGCGTCGTGAATGACCCAGCGCGGGTAGGGCGTGCCGCCGCCATGCATATCGTGGCAGTCCGAGCAGGTGACCAGCAATCGATCGTTCCTGTACATCTTCGACTTCAGGAAGTCCGAATACTGCTGATGGGGCTTGTTCGAGTGGACATCGTCTGGCCAGATGTTGTCCTCACGTCCGGGCCCTCGCATCGTCGGCCCCTTCTTGATGGGGTCGGTATATTTCGTAATCAGCTCGTGGCGGCTGATGCCGGGCTTCGCGAGCTCTCCCGCCTCGCTGATCGGTTGCGTGTAACCGATCGTCGGTCCACCATACCCCTGCCTTCTGTCGTGGCACCGGCCACAGACCGCGCTGGACCGCTCGGCCGAGAGGTACTTGGGGTTGACGACGAAGCGGGAACGGCCGGTGTTGGCCACATGCTCGGATCCCGGCCCGTGACAGCTTTCGCAGCCGACATTGATCTCGTCCAGCTCGGGATCATCGTCGATATTCATGTCGCCGCCAGGGTCGTTGACTGCCCGTACGAGAAACTGCCCTGTCGCTTTGTCTTGATATCGCTCCCAGCCCGTTAGATGACAGCCCGCGCACATCGTTTGCACGGCGTTCGTGTTGACGGGCGGCGCCATCAGTACATCGTCGGACGTTCCGGGCCTGGCATCACCACCGGCGGACCACCACATGTAGAACTTGTAGTCGTGCCACACGCGCCGCTCTCTGTGCAGCCTGTTGTCTCGCCCGGTCATGTTGTACCGCAGCACGGTGTACCACCCCTGACGAGCGCCCAGTCCTGGCGGAACCGAGACGATATAGCGCTGGTCGTGGACCGCTCCGCCGTAGAGGAGCTTGATCTCCAGGTGTGCCGGGCTATTGGGGTCGCGCGCGTTCAGCCGGTTCACCATCGTGATGAAGTATTTGTTGTCGCGCCTGTTCCTCCACAGGTAGACATCGGCATAGGTGGTCTCGATAGGCAGCCGTGAATCGCCAAATGCCCGCAGCTTGAACTTGTCGTCGTTCCTCGCGGCGTCGTAGTCCCCCAGTTCGAGGCGCGTACCACCTGTGTAGTCGTCGACCGTGGGAAACGATTCGAGCGCGTCGAAGTAGTCAAGGTGCCGCGAAAAATCCTGCATCCGTCCTGGAGCTCCTGGTACGGTCCAACCGAGTTTGTGCGCGGTCTGCTGCCAGTGCTCCTGGTTCTTGTGGCAGGCCAGGCAACTCGAGCTGCCGGCAAATCGGGCAGCCGAAGAAGGGCTGCTCGAGACCTTGATGGTCATCGATTGACCGCGTAGCTGCTCGGCCGAATAGCTTCGTCTGCTCTGGTCGCCGCCAGGCAGGTGTTCGGTATCCTTCGAGGCGGGTGTCAGATGGACAAAGAACTTGCCATCGGGCACGTTCGCGATAACGAAGCGTCCTTGCGTGTCCGTCGTGGATCGCGGAAAGGCGGTACCTCTGAGTCGAATCGCGTCCTCGAGCGGCTCATCGTAGGCCTCCGCAGGGTAGGGCGGTGCATAGATGGCGCTGGCGGTCATCGACGTGGTGGTGTCAATCGCCGTGATTGGAACGAGATGGACAGTTGCGCCGACAACGGGATGGCCGGGATTTGTGGCCGCGCCGCCAACAAACAGAGCGCCGGACGCGCTCACGACCTGGCCAGCAAACGCATTTCCTGACGCTTGATTGGCTGCTCCGGCGGCCGGGAGCATCGACGCGGCGATCAGCATCACGGTGAGCAGTGATGACGCCAGAGTGAATACCGTGGTGGCGCTGTGTCGGCGCATCATTGAATTCGACCGTCGTAACACTTCACATATACTCCGAAACCGTTGTTACAATGTCAAGGTTGAGATCATCCACGAGTCAGGCCATGACAGCGCGCTCCAAGGCTCTACCACAAGTCACTGCTGCCGTTGGCGCGTCCAGGACAGCCCGCCGTTGGCTTCTGTTTGTTCATCAGCTGCCCTCGACACCATCGAATCTGCGCGTGCGCACGTGGCGGCGGCTGCAACAGCTCGGCGCGCTCCCGATCAAGCAGGCGGTCTACGCCCTTCCGGATACGCCCGCTGCCCGCGAGGACTTCGAATGGCTGAAGACGGAGATCAAGGCGGCCGGAGGGGACGCGAGCGTGTTTGCCTCGGACAATGTCGATTCGTGGTCGGACGATGCGCTGGTGGATGAGTTCAGACGGGCGCGGCAGGAGGCCTACGCCACGCTCGCGCGCGAGATCGAGCGGGTACTCGGGCGGCTTGAAGCCACACGGCGGCCCCGCGGAACGCGCGCGCCGGCCGTGCGACGCCTCGTCGACGTGTTCAGGGCCCGCTTGAGCGCAATCGAGCACGTTGATTTCTTCGGAAGCGCCGGCCGCGATCGCGTGACCACGGTGCTCCAACAGCTCGAGGAGAAAGCCTCTGACTCACGGCCCGCCGAACGACCTCGGCCGGCAGGAAGCGCCGATGCAAAGAATTATGCGAATCGTCTGTGGGTGACGCGTCCACGTCCCGGTGTCGACCGGATGGCGTCGGCATGGCTTATCAGGCGCTTCGTCGCCCCCAAGGCACGCTTCGCGTTCGCCGCGGACCGCGAATCCGCGCCAGACGACGCCGTTCCGTTCGACATGTTCGGCGTGGAGTTCGGCCACCAGGGTGAGGGGTGCACGTTTGAAACGCTCTGTGCTGTCTTCGCGATTCAGGAGCCTGCCGTCGCCCGCATTGCCGCGATCGTGCACGACCTCGATCTGAAGGATGGACACTTCGCGGCTCAGGAGGCCCCGACTGTCGGGACCGTGATCGAGGGCATGCAGCTCTCGGTCTTGGACGACGAGGTGCTGCTGGAACAGGGCATGGCGCTCTTCGAGTCGCTCTATCGCGCGTTCGAACAGTCGGCGCGGTCCGCTGGTCCCCGGCCTGTGGCACAGTCGCGCACGCGTGCACCATCGCGCAGAGGGAAAGGCGGCACCCTCCGGCGACGCACGGGATAACAGAAGGAGCAATGTCATGCGAATGGCAAATGTTGTCATCGTCCTTGTCGTCTTCGGCGCAACGATGCTCGTGCACGGCGCCACTCGACAGGTCGATTTCTCTGACGACACGATCGGACAGCCGCCGAAGGGATTCGAGTTCGGCCACACGGCGAAGGCGGGTGCACCGGGCAGGTGGGTGATCCAGGCGGAAGGCGCGAACAAGTACTTAGCACAGACGGATCCCGACTCGACGCGCTCACGCTTCCCCGTCGCGGTACTCTCCGACGTGAGCGCAGCGGATCTCGACCTCTCAGTACGCTTCAAACCGGTGTCCGGCGAAGTGGATCAGGCGGCAGGTCTCGTGTGGCGTTACCGGGACCAGGACAACTACTACATCGTCCGCGCCAACGCGCTCGAGGACAATGTGGTGCTCTACAAGGTCGAGAACGGCAGGCGCATCGACCTGCCCGTAAAGGGCGAGGGCCGCACCTATGGGAAGAAGGCTGAGGTGCCGGCCGGTCAGTGGAGCACGTTGCGGGTCATCGTGACCGGCGCACTCTTCGAGGTCCATTCCAGCGGGAAAAAACTGTACGAGGTGGAGGACCGGACATTCACGCAGGCCGGCAAAGTGGGCGTGTGGACCAAGGCCGACTCCGTGACACAGTTCGACGACCTGACGGTCGTCACGAAGTGACCACATCCTTCCTCGATCGGGCACCCGTTCTTCGGATTCTCCCGATGCTCGCGGCGCTGGGATTCGTCGCTTGTGGGTCGCCGGGGCAGTCACGGATCGCCACTCGCACGGTCACGGTATACGTCTCGACGGACCGGGTCTTTTCCGAGCCGGTGCTGCGCGAGTACGAGCGCCGAACCGGAGTCCGTGTCAACGCGGTGTACGACACCGAAGAGACCAAGTCGACTGGCCTCGCCAACCGGCTGATTGCCGAAAAGCCACGGCCTCAGGCCGATGTCTTCTGGTCGAATGAGCCGGTCCGCACGCTCGTGCTCAAGTCACGGGATGTGCTGGCACCCTATCGGTCACCAGGTGCGGAAGGCATTCCGGCGGCGCTCGTCGATCCCGAGGGCTATTGGACCGGCTTCTCGGCGCGCCTACGAGTGATTGCCTACAACACGGCGCTGGTCAAGCCGGAAGAGGCACCGGGATCTGTGTTTGACTTGGCGGATCCCAAGTGGCGCGGGCAAGTCGCCATCGCGGATCCGCGTTTCGGTTCCACCTCGTTCCACGTCGCCGCGTTGTACGCCCTCGTGGGTGACGAGAAGATGGATGACTTCTTCCGCCGGCTGAAAGCCAACGGTGTGAAGGTGGTCGACGGCAATTCCGTTGTGCGGGACCTGGTCGCACGTGGCGAGGTCAAGGTCGGGTTGACGGATACCGACGATGTCAACGTCGCGATCGAAGACCGGCAACCGATCGCGATGGTGCTGCCGGACTCGGCCGGGTTGGGAGTGCCGATGATGCCCAACATGCTGTCGCTCGTTGCCAATGCGCCAGATCCGGACGAGGGGCGCAAGCTCATTGACTATCTGCTCTCACCGGACGTCGAGCGACAGCTCGCCCAATCCGAGGCGGTGCAGGTTCCGCTCCACGCGGGGGTGCCGGGTCCGAAGCACATCCCCGCAATCGACACCTTCAAGCCCATGACGCTCGACTACTCGAAGGCGGCGAGTCGCGTGGAGGACGTGACAACCCGCCTCGCCGGCATTCTGGGTCTCTGAAGCTGGGGCCGGAGAGACAGGCACAGCATGTGGCGATGGCCGTCCAGTCGAACCATGGTGGTGGGCAGCGCTACGGTGCTGTTCGTCATGTGCTGCCTGTTCCCGATTGGCTACCTGCTGTTCGTGTCACTGAGCGGCACCGACGCGGCGCACGCGACGGTATGGCTCGATGCGCGGCAGCGTGGGCTGCTCTCGAACACGGCTCTTCTGGGGACGGGGACGGCCCTCCTCGCCACCGCGATCGGTGCCCCTCTGGGTCTCGCACTGGCCCGGATAGCCCTGCCTGGAAAGGCGCTCCTGCGGGTCGCGCTCGCCGCGCCGGTACTGCTGCCTCCCTACATTGTGGCTCTCGCCTGGACGTACCTCGGGAGCAGCCGTGGACTCGTCGCAACCCTCGCCGGACACGACCTGCTCTCGGAATGGACCTACAGCCTGCCGGCGGCGGTCGTCGTATTGACCCTGGTCTTCTACCCGTTGTCGATGCTGGCAACGGAGGTGGCGCTGCGCCGAGTCGACGGACGTCTCGAAGAAGCCGGGCTGGTTGTCGCGCCTGCTGGCCGAGTGCTCTGGCGAATCACGCTACCGCTCGTGGCCCCGAGCGTCTTCGCCGCCGCCCTCGTCATCTTCGTGCTGGCGGTGTCGGAGTTCGGCGTTCCAGGGTTGCTGCGCGTCCGCGTGTACACCACGGAAGTCTTCACGGCATTCGCGGCACTGTACGACTTCAGCCGCGCCATCCTCGTCGCGGTGCCGCTGCTGGCGCTCTGTCTCGTCGTCGCAGTCCTCGCCGCCGCGATCCTCGGAGAGCGGCTGGTGACCACGCGGCGTGGTTCGGGGACGCGTCGGGCCCTCCTTGACGCATGGCGCGGGCCGGCCACCATCGCCGCCATCCTGGTGGTGACTCTGGCGCTCGGCATGCCGCTGGTTGTGCTGGTCCGGGAAGCGCTGGGCGCCCAGTCGTGGTCGTCCGTTATCGACGGTTCCGGCGATGCCATCGCGAACAGCCTTCTGCTGGCAACCGCTGGAGCAACGGCCGTGGTGAGCCTTGCCGTGTGGCTCGGCTACGCCCGGGCGAGAGCCCGCGGCCGAATCGGACAACTCGCGGATGTCCTCCTGCTCGTCGTGTTTGCGGTGCCAAGCACTATTGTCGGTGTCGGCCTGATCGGCCTGTGGAACCGGCCTGGCCTGTTGGGCACGGCCTATGGCACCGACGTCATGTTTCTACTCGCCTATCTGGCGCGATTCGTTCCTGTCGCAGCGCTGGTACTCGCCGCGAGCCTGCGATACGTGCCCACGTCACACGAGGAAGCGGCTGCCATCGCCGGCGCAGGGTGGCTTCGCACCATGTCGCGCATCGTCTTGCCGCAAATCCGACTCGGTGTCGTCGCGACCTGGGTGATCGCCTTCATCCTGGCGTTCGGCGAGCTCGGCGTGAGTATCCTCGTCGCGCCACCGGGTGAAGCGACGCTACCCATTCGGATCTACACCATCATCGCGAACACACCCTCGTCGCACGTCGCCGTGCTCGCCCTCTTGCAGGCCGCGGTCATTTTCATCCCGCTCGCCATCCTTGGAGCGGTCGCATCGGTCCGGGAGGCCCGGTGAGCACGGCGGCGCTCGTCCTCACCAACCTGACGAAGCGCTTCGGCTCACATCAGGCTGTAGACAGCGTCTCCCTCGAAGCCGCCGTTGGTGACGCGGTCGTCGTGTTGGGGCCGAGCGGGTGCGGTAAAACGACCCTGCTGCGGCTGATCGCTGGCCTCGAGGTGCCGGACAGTGGCGAGATCTTCTTGAATGGCACGAACGTGGCCGGTTTCGCTCGGAGCACTGTGCCGCCTCACCAACGAGGGATCGGGTTTGTGTTTCAGGACCTCGCGCTCTGGCCTCACCTGACCGTCTGGAAGAACCTGGAGTTCGTGCTGGGGTCCGTAAAGACTCCACGCGCTGAGCGGCCGGCGAGAATACAGCAGGCGCTGAGCCTCGTACGAATCGAGCCACTGTCGGCCCGCTATCCTCACGAGCTCTCGGGCGGCGAACAGCAACGGGTCGCGCTCGCCCGTGCGCTGGTCGGTCAGCCTCGACTGCTCCTGCTTGATGAGCCGCTCTCGAGCCTCGACCCGGAGTTGCGTACCACACTACGCGCGGAGCTCGCGCGGCTCCAGCGCGACCTGCGTATCACGATGGTGTATGTCACGCACGACACCGACGATGCCGCCGCGCTTGCGGATGACGTGGTTGCGATGCGCGCTGGCCGCGTTATTTCAGTCAGCAAGCCAATGAGGTAAGGAGGACCGTGGTGCTACTCACGCGGCTGGGCCCGGGTCAGCGACCACTCGCGCCGAACCGCCGGCTCCACGCGCCGGAACAGGCGGCGACCCAGACAGCAGGGCCTCCGCCCGTTTCGCGAGCGGCAGCTGCACGGTGAAGAACCGGTACAGCAACCCGGTGTCCAGCATGCCGACAGCGACCAGCACGAGATAGGCCAGGTCACTCTCGACGAGCTCGAGGCTCTGGAGCAAGGTCGACAACCCGAAGCCGACGATCCAGGCATCAAAGCTCATACAGACGCGACGGAACGTCTCGGGGCGGATGCGCTGAATCAGAAACGCCCCGATCGGCACGCCGATCGCGATGCTCGGGAGGATGTACGGAATTAGCTTCATGCTCTCGACGCTGTACAAACCCGCGTAGGCGTAGGCCACACCCGTGAACAACGACTCGGCGAGCCGGATGAAGCCGAGCGCGGCGCGGAAGTCCTTCTTGGTCAGCCCCTGGTTGCTCAACATCACCGCGAGTGGCGGACCTGAGATCGTCGTCACCGAATAGAGCACGCCGACACCGCCGCCGAACGCGAGACCCACGGAGCGTTCGGACCGGATCGGACGCCGGAATCCCGCCGCCTGAAACAGGATGAGCGGCAGCAGGGCGATGAACGTGCCGAACTTCAGCCAGCCCGGATTGACGAAGGAGACCAGGGCGGTGCCGACCAGCACGCCTGGCGCCAGGCCGATGACGATCGGCAGCACGCGTCTCCATACGTTGGGCAGCGCGTCGCGGTTGACCCAGAGGATGTATGCATTGAGCGCCACCTCGATGGGAATGAGCGCCGGGTTCAGCACCCGGTTGGTGAGAAACAACAGCGCGAGGGGAACGGTGATCGACGAGAACCCGTATCCCAGCGCGCCGTTGACGATGGCCGCGGCGAGTGTGATGGCCGCGAGCGGAAGAGCGAATGAGTCCATGACAGTCACCCGTAATGAGGTCGTGCCTCAGAAAAAGAGCTGTGCGCGAAAGACAACCGCGTTTTCAGCAGGGCGCGAACCGTCCGGATCGCCGTGGAAGACGGTTCGCTCGAAGTTGAGGACGTATTTGACGAACGGGTTCAGATACCAGTTGACGCCGACGGTGAACGCCGTCGCCTGGCGACTCGAACCCGGCGCAGCCAGCCCGAGCGTGACCGCCTCTTCATCGACCGCGAGCGCGTGATAGCGGGCCGCAAGCTGAACCGCCCCTACGTGGCCGCCACCGAAGTCGAAGTTGGTGCGGGGCCGAACGGCGCGCTCTGTCACCGGCTCGCCGGTCAGAACGTACGACGCCGTGATGTTCCACGCGATGTGGTCGATGTCCGCGACAACGGTGCCCCTCCGGATCGACTGCCCCGATCGCACGTACTCCCCGAACGCGCCGAACGACTTGTAGTAGTAAAACGCTTGCGGAGAGATCCGGAGGCGATCGCCTTCGGCGGTGGCTCCCGTGTATGAAAGGAACGGCTGCACGAGCGTGGCGGTCCGCAGGACCGGCAGTTCGCTCACCATGCCGATCGAGCCTGCGACTCCAACACCCAGGCCACTCAGAGCTGCATCGGTTCGCCGCGCGAACGGTCTGCCGATCAGTCGCAGGGCCATCTCCTTGTTGCCGTTGGCATCGGTGTCAGTACTCGCGCCGTCGGTGACGCCGTTGGAAATCGACGCCATGTAGCTGATGCGGTTTCCAGCCAGATCGCCCAGCACCTGCACGCCGACGTCGCGATTCGGCACGAGCGCCGTCGGCAACGCGCGCTCAACGAAGACCAGCGAATTCGCCTGCATCAGCCGCTCGACCCCGACCGGAGTCTTGGACTTGCCGACACGCACACGGAAGGCAGTGGAGAACACCGTGTCGAAGTAGGCGTCCTGCACCGCGACGGTGCCGCCGCCGAAGTCCGGGTTGAAGAAGAACTCGAAGCGTCGCACAAGGCGACCATGCAGGCTGGGGCGAATCCGCCGGACGGTGAATGCGTTGACGACGCCCCCGGCATCGTCATTCAGAGCGAAGCGACCGTCGACCTGAGCGAGGACATCGAACTGCAGGAGGTTGTCGCCGTCATTGCTCTGGACGACGAACGGCGGCGGCGCAGGCGGCGGGGCCGCCGGCGGCGCCTGGGCGCTGGACGGTCGCGCGCTGGTGGTCGTGGCGATCGCCACGAGCCACAGCACCCAGATGCGCTTCGCTCGACGTGTATTCACTTGGACCGCACGGCCATGCGAAGCGTCACGCCAACGGTTCTGCCGTCCCCCGGCTGTCCGACGAAGAGACCGGTGTTGCCGGGCGCCGCCGTGAGCAGCTCGTAATAGTCCTTGTCGAGGAGGTTGCGCGACCAGAGGGAGAGGGTCCACCCATCTGACCACCGGAAACCCACTCCCTGCGGCCCGCCCGTGTCCTCGAGCGGAGGAGGCGCGTCCGGGAAGGAAACATAGCGGCCGTCGGTGTAGGCCGCCGCTCCGTAGAACGAGAGACGCGTGGTCACCCTGGCGCTGCCGTCGAACTCGATGCCACGCACGCGCACGTTCTCGGCGTTGGCGAGATAGCCGCGCAGCACGCCGACGCCCGCATTCACGACCTGCGCCTGGAAATCCTTGATCGCGGTGTTGTAGACACTGAAGTTCGCCGTGCCGCCTTTGAACGGTTCGGTCTTGAGTCCGAACTCGAGATGCTGCACGTCCTCTGGTCTCACGATTGCGGCCGAGAGAACGGGCCGGTCCTGGGCATCGGTGGGCACACCGTTCAGGTTCAGCCCGACCGACTTGAAACCGGTCGCATACGTCGCATAGGTATTGACGCTCGGTGCGACGCGGTAGGCCAGCGTCAACTGACCAGAGAGGTTGGTGTCGTCTACGTCCGCGGTGTACGACTGCGGCGCCAGCACCGATCGCTGGAGCGCGATCAACGCCGGGTCGGTCGTCTGCAGCCCACCGTACACCTGCTGATCGAAGTTCACGTCCTTCTGGTCATAGTTGAACCGGAGGCCGGGAAGCAGGCGCAGGCGATCGGTCAGCTGCCATTCGAGCTGGCCGAAGACGGCAGCGCTGATGTTCCGGAATCTGAGGAACTGATTGAACCCGTACCCGTCGAGCAGACCGGGCGTCGCCGCCGACGCGCTCGGCGCGAGAAGAAAGCGAGCCGCGGCCGGGCCCTGCTCCTGCTTGAAGGCCGGATCCGAGTCGATCGACTGGCGGAACCCGAACGCACCGAGGACGAGGTTCATCCGGGGGGCCACCTCGCCCGCATACCGCACTTCCTGCGTCCACTGCCGCTGGACCGACGGCGCGGCGGACACCGGCGTCACCGACAAGCCGATGAAGTCGCGGTCGTTCGACGGATCCCAGTTCCAGTAGCGCCAACCCGTGGTCGAAGTCAACCGGCCGCGCCCGGGCTTCCAGTCGATGTTCAGCGCCGCCCCGCCGAGATCCTGATTGGACTGCAAGGGCGTGTCGATGTCCGTCACGCGGTCGAAGGCGTTGAAGCTTGGCGGCGCGTAGTGGAGATCGGCCGCGATCTGCGCGTACTGCCGATTGGGATTCCTCAGCGTGGGCGCGACGCCGGCGACAACCTGCGTATACCCTTGCGGCCGCCGCCGCGTGTGATCCAGCGTCAGGTTGGCGGCCACCCGGTCAGAGGGAGCGAACAGGATCTGGCCCCTGAGACCGACGTTGTTGAGATTGTTGACATCCTCCCCAGTGACCGCGTTGACGATGGTGCCCTCGCGCGTCGTGCCGGAGAATGACAGCCGGCCCGCGACCTTCTCGGCGAGAGGTCCGGCGATCGACCCCTTGGCTTGCACGAATCCGAGGTTGCCGTAGTTCAGCTCGAAGTCCGTTTCGGTCGTGAACGTCGGCTTGCGTGTGATGACGTTGAGCGCGCCGGCCGTCGTGTTCTTGCCGAAGAGCGTGCCCTGCGGTCCTCGCAATACCTCGATCCGCTGCACGTCGAGGAAGTCGAGCGTCGCCGACGCGGGACGGGAGTAGAACACGCCGTCGATGTAGAGACCAACGCCTGGCTCGATGCCGTCGTTCGTGAGGCCGAATGGCGCGCCAAGTCCGCGGATGTTGATCGAGGAATTGCGGGGATTGGTCGACATCGATCTCTCCTCGTGCCCGCCTCCGCCGAGGCTTCGGCGAGGCAGGCTGTACACGCACAGCCACATTCGGGACCTGGGTTAAAGAGTCAGCCGATTGACTGGCGAGGAGAGGAGCGGGGGGAATTACTTGGAGGAAACGTCCGGCTCTTTACCTGCCTGCCATCGGCTGCATACACGCGCACCGACACGCGCACGCGCAACAGGGACAACAGGAAGAGCAGAGAGTGAACGTCACGAGTCCTTCACTTGTACGGTGTTATCGGGCGATCTGTCAAGTTCACGTCATTTCGGCACGTCCAGAAGGACGTGCCCTACTTCGTCGTACGAGGGATCGGCGGTGGAAGCGGGGCCGGGTTGAGGTAGCCGCGGGTCCCGTCCGGGCGGATCGGCCCAGGTCCGAAGCCCAAGTGGGCCGCATCCACGTTGTTCTCGCTGCACGAGTATTCCTGGATCTCCTCGTCCGGCTGCCCGAGGACCCAGGTTCGCGAATAGGTAAAGGGCCTGCTGTAGAACTTCGGATCCTCGATGAGGGTGTCGACATGGATGTGGTCGCCGTCGGGCCTGGTCCAGCGCTCGACCACATGCAGGGCGTCGCTGTGCGGATTCGCATTCTCGTCGATCCACACCTTCTCGTCCTTGAACGCGATCGAGTCGATCACCAGCGTGTCACCTTCCCATCGGCCGAGCTCCTCGCCAAAGAAAGACGGATCGGGATCGTCCGAGTGTTTGCGCGTGGCATCGATCGGGATCAGCCTGAAGTAGCTGTACCAGTACATGAACACGATCTTCTTCGCGCCCTGCAGGATCTCGAACGGAAGGCCGCTCGCATTGTGACGCGGGATGCCGCCGATGATGCAGAGGCTCTCCGGGTCGATGGTCGCGGTCAGGTTGTGCTGCAGCGCGGCCTCGCCGGCCGGTGTCAGCGGCAGCTTCCATCCCGGCAGGTCCTTGCCGATGTTTCCACCCGGCTTGGTATCAGGCGTACCCTTCCAATATCCGCTCAAGTCCGGCTTGCCGCTCGCGGTACGAGGAGTGGGCTTCGTGGACTTCACATCCGGCGCGGTCAGGCCACCATCCTGCGCGAACGCGAACGAAGCCAGGAGCGCAGCGCCGATGAGCGACACGCCGGCTCGGCGAAACGGTGCGAATGTCATTGTGGGCCTCCGTCGCCGGCCGACGCACCCGAGACGATGCGCCCGTCGGGCAGCGTCACACGCCTCGCGTCCATCAGGTTGGCGCCGCTCTTCGCGCGATACCCGTCAACGATGAGCGTGTCGCCGAGCCTCAGATCGCCGCGCTTGAAGCCGCGGCGCGAGAGCGCGCCAGGCGCGCCAGACTCACAGCCCCATCTGACCAGGTTGCCCGCCTCGTCCTTCACATCGATGTAGAAGTAGGTGTGCGGATTGGTCCACTCGACCTTCGTTAGCGTGCCGGTCAGGCGGATCGCCTTGCTGGCGTCGAATTCGGCCGCGAACGAATGGTGAGCTGCGACCTGTCCCGCGGCGGCCACGCTCACCACGATCGCGAGAGCGACGAATCGCATTCTCATCGTCACCTGCCACTCCCCCTTCGGCGCATCGTGAAGCTGGTCATGTTACGAGGTTCAGGCTCGATAGGCGAGCAGATTGGTGAAGGACCGATCCAGGTAGGACAACGCCTCGGCGATCTCGGCCGTCGGCCGGATGCGGTCTCCCGGGGCGTGCGGGTTCAGGTCGATGAAGTGCGTGAACACGTCCCGCATGCGCGCCAGCAGCGCCGCTGGATCTCGTCCGGCCTTCTGAAGGTGTCGCGGCGAGAACTCGAGCTCCCAGGCAATGCCGGGTCGCGACAGCAGCAGCGGAGCGCCCGCGAGCACGTGGTCCTCGTGGCCTTGTGTGTCCATCTTCACGTAGCGCACCGCATCGGCGTCGATGCCGAGCCGGCTCACCCAGGTATCCAGCGTCACGGTGGTCACGGGAACACCGGCGTCGGTCTTCAATAGCGCATGCCCGCCGATCGACTCGGCCAGACGCAGCATCGCGGTCCCGTTCTGGTCGCTGATCGCGACGCGGTCGGGCATCACCGTCCCTGACAGACCGTTGTCCACGACGGTGCGCACGAGGCAGGCGAAGTTGTCCGGCGCCGGTTCGGCTGCATACACCACGCTCGCATCACCGAGGATGGCCCGCAGGACGCTCGTGAGACCGATGTTGGCGCCGATGTCGAGCATGATCCCGTTTGAAATCGCCTCGCGCGTCCGCAGGAGATCGACAAAAGGCAGCTGCTTGCCGACGAGCAGACGATCGGCCAGCTGCCCGGCTTTCCGCCCATCGCGAGGGACCCACCAGGTGACTCCATCGATCTCGACCTGCTCGGCGCCCTCGGGCGGACGCTCGTGCCGCGCCACGGCGTAGGACGGCGAGAGTCGAGTGTGAGTGGACTCCCGCTGGACGGCGGCCTCGTCCGGGGGCGTGCGCTTCCGCCATGCGGCCCGCGCCGGCATCAGCGCGGCCAGCACCTCGGGCCTGAGCAGGGCGCGCTCGTGCCAGTCCAGCCGCTCGCGCACTTTCCCCAGCCTGGCCCGCACTTCCTGCTCCCGCTCAGAGGCGGCGGTCAGAGCGTTGCGGGTCTCCTTCAGGGTCGTCTTCGAGTCGGCCAGACGGGCCTCGAGCTCGACGTAGCGATCCTTCCACGACGGTAAGGGCTGATCTTCTGGTGGTTTGCGGTCTGTCGCCACGGCGCGCGAGATAGTACCATGTAGTCGCGCCCCGCCGGGCAGCGCGAACGTCCCCGCGGAATGCAACCGATGAGATTTGAGGTTGACGCACCCAGCGGGTAAAATCAATGTGCTGTGTTCGGTCGAACCTGTTGTCGCCGCGCCTGTTGTTGTACCAGGACCCGCGTGGTCCCCGCGGTGACGGTCCGGCTGTTTGGGTAATAACCAGAACCACCCAAGACGCTGAAGAGATCGAAGCCCGGGGAGACCAACCCCGGGCTTTTTGTTTGAGGCGGGTCTGAAGACCCACCTCTACGTACACGCGCAAGGTAGCGGCGGGGTACGCGCGCAAGGTAGTACACGCGTGAGGTAGCGGCGGGTCTTTAGCCCCGCCGGCCCCGTCTGAGCAAATATGTCCACTGTGGCCCTGTCGCCTGACTCGACGCCCATCGCGCTGCGGCTGGATCACCTCCGCGCCCTCGAAGCCGAGAGCCTGCACATCCTCCGCGAGGTGGTGGCCGAATTCGAGCGTCCGGTGATGCTCTACTCGATTGGCAAAGACTCCTCGGTCCTGCTCCGCCTGGCACAGAAGGCCTTTCACCCGGGGCCGATTCCGTTTCCGCTGCTGCACGTCGACACGACCTACAAGTTCCGCGAGATGATCCAGTTCCGCGACGAGATGGCCCAAGCCGTTGGCGCGCGCCTCATCGTCCACACGAACCAGGAAGCCATTGCCGACGGCACGCAGCCCTTCAAGGTCGGCACACAGCGCTGCTGCGGACTCCTGAAAACCAAGTCGCTCCTCGACGCGCTGCAGGCTGGCGACTTCGACGCGGCCATCGGCGGCGCGCGGCGCGATGAGGAACGGTCGCGGGCCAAGGAGCGCATCTTCTCCGTCCGCGATCCCAACGGCCAGTGGGACCCGAAGCGTCAGCGCCCCGAGCTGTGGACGCTGCTGAACGCCAAGCTGCGTCCTGGCGAGAGCATCCGCGTCTTCCCGCTCTCCAACTGGACGGAGATCGACGTCTGGAACTACATCCACGTCGAGCAGATTCCCATCGTGCCGCTCTACTACGCCAAGGATCGCGAGGTCATCGTCCGCGGCAACTCCCTGGTCGTGCAGGAGCAGCCGTTCGTCGTGACGATGCCCGGCGAGAAGCCGCAGATGGTCAGATGCCGCATGCGGTCCCTCGGCTGCTCGCCCTGCACCGGCGCGATCCGCTCGGATGCGGACACGATCCCGAAGATCATCGAGGAGCTCATCGCCACGCGCCAGTCCGAGCGCCAGCTCCGCATCATCGACCACGATCAAGACGGCTCAATGGAATTGAAGAAGCGAGAAGGCTACTTCTGATGGAGTCCGGTCTTCTCCGGATCTGCACGGCCGGCAGCGTGGACGACGGCAAGAGCACGCTGATCGGGCGCCTGCTGTACGACTCGCAGTCCGTCTATGAGGACCAGGTGTCGTCGGTCGAGAAGGCCTCGAAGAACCGGAACGCGGGGCCGATCGATTTCTCGCTGTTCACCGACGGCCTGCGGGCGGAGCGGGAGCAGGGGATCACGATCGACGTCGCCTATCGCTACTTCGCCACCGCCAGGCGCAAGTTCATCCTGGCCGATACGCCGGGCCACGAGCAGTACACGCGCAACATGGCCACCGGCGCATCCACGGCGGATGTGGCCATCCTCCTGATCGATGCCCGCAACGGCGTCCGTACCCAGTCGAAGCGGCACGCGCGCATCGCCCGCCTGCTCGGCATCACCGACTTCGTGCTGGCGATCAACAAGATGGACCTGGTGGACTACGACCAGGACGTCTACGAGAAGATCCAGGACGACTTCAGCGAGTTCCTGAGCGGCGCCGCCGTTCATGCGATTCCCATGAGCGCGCTGCAGGGAGACAACGTCATCACGCGCAGCGAACGCACTCCGTACTTCAAGGGTCTCCCGCTGCTCGAGTTCCTGGAGACGGTGCAGGTACTTCGCAATCCAACGACGGGGCCGTTCCGTTTTCCGATTCAGATGGTCGTGCGACCCAACGATGAGTTCCGCGGCTATGCCGGGCAGATCGTGTCCGGCACGGTCAAGCCGGGCGATCGCGTCACCGCCTGGCCCTCGGGCCGGAGCGCGCGCGTGAGCCGCATCGTGACCTACGACGGCGACCTCGCGCTCGGGTTCGCGCCGATGTCGGTGACGCTCACCTTGGACGATGAGATCGACATCAGCCGCGGTGATGTGCTGACCCTGGCTCCGGAAGCCGGTCGCACAGGCGTGCGTGGCGGCGTTCCCACGCCGTTCGTGGGACAGAAGTTCGAGGCGGAACTGGTGTGGATGGACGAACGTCCGCTCGATCCCGGCCGCGTCTACGTGTTGAAGCACAGCACGCGAACGGTCACCGCCGAAGTGAGCCACGCGCTCGTGCTGAACCAGATCGCCTCGGTGCAGGTGTCCACGGCTCGGCCGCTCGTGTTCGACCGCTACGGCGACAGCCGGGGCACCGGCAGCTTCATCCTGATCGATCCGGCGACGCAATTCACCTGCGGCGCCGGCATGATCACCGAGCCGATGCGCGAGGCCACCGACCTGCACAACGCGCCGCTCAGTTTCGCCCAGCGCCTGGCGCACATCGCGCGGCAGGCCGCCTCAGACGAGGACGCCGCCGAGGCGGTGCGCAAGATGCTCGAAGGGATGTTGACCTGAGGAGGGCCGCCTGAAGGCGGCCCCTACGAAGACCGGGCCCCTACGAAGACCGCACCTGAAGAAGCGTGGGGGCCGCCTTCAGGCGGCCCGTTACCGGCGCCGATCCTGTCCTGTACGCGGCCGCTCCCGCCGCTCCGCCCGCCACCGGCGATCGTTGACCAGCGACACGTCGTAGCCGCTCTCTCGAAGGAAGCGCTCGTACTCCTCCTGATACTTCCTGAGCGCCATCGGGTCGGCGAAGAGCGACGAGGTGCGCCAATCGTCCGGGCCGGAGACCTTGAACTCGAGACCGTAGACACCGGCGATGCTGGTCTCCCACCGCACCGTGCCGGCGTCACCCGTAAACATCCTGATGAGAGGTTCCATGGACTCGTTCATCGCTGGCTCCTCGATAGATCCGCACGGAGTGAGAGGCCGTACGCCCAACGGCGTCCTAGGCTCGAGAGGACCGACGGCGTCGGGCGAAGATCCCTACGAGGCCCGTGCCAAGCAGCGCCAGCGTCGACGGCTCGGGGGTCTTGATCGTGAGCTGGTCCTGCGCCTCAGCCCCGATGTGGCCTGGTGCGGTACTCGAATACCTGAACAGGTTCAGCACTTGCACTTTGCCGGTGCCGAAGTCGGACGGTGTGTATTGTTTCGCCAGCTTGACGAAGTAGTTGTTCGCGTCGAGGGCTTCTTCATCCTCGAGTCCCCAGAACGCGTGCTGTAGCGCGTTGGCAGAGGCCTGCCGTTGCGCGAACGTGCCGTTGAAGTCGTAGCCGCTCAGCGTCCCGTTGCGAAACTGCGTATACAGCCACGCTGTCTGAGACGATATCGGGTCCTGGCCGCCTACGCCGCCTCGGCCCCCGCTCGCGAACGAGCCATTGGGATCGGTCAGTGTGTAGTTGTTGATGCTCCCGACGATGAAGGTCGAAGTGAAGTCCATGTATTCCGTCTTCTGCAGGCAGAATGTAATGAACCAGTCTGCGGCGTTACCGTTCACGGTGAGTTTGAATTCACCGCCCCCGGTATTGCCCGGCAAGTCTGAAAACTTCACTACATCCCCGGCGGCGATGGGGTCGGCCCCAGCCACAACCGGCACAACCAGGAGCATGGCGATTAGAACGATCGAGTGTCGCAAGGTTCGCATTCAGGTGTCCTCACCGCGTCGCGCGGCCTGCCCATACTTCTACAAACGCCGGGCCAAGTTCGAGCTCGATTTCCCTGGAAATTCGCTGCATCGCTCCAACCTAGTTCGTCATCGGGCTGACTTTCCTCGGCGTAGTGACCGAGGGTTGGCCTTTCAGGTGCGTGAGGAGGAGTGGACCGCGGCGGCGGATTCACGCGGAGGAAGCGGCCAGTACTCGAAGAACACGGCGTGGTAGATCAGGAACGGGAACGTGACGCTGAGCAGCGCGTTCACGAGCCAGACCTCGTAGTCATATCCGGGAGGCCCGGAGACCAGCGTGCCTGCCACCGACGGCGCGAGCGCGCCATACAGATTGGCCAGCGCCACTCCGATCACCGCGGCGGCAACCGCGTTCAGCACGCCTTTTACCGGCTGCGCCATCTTCGCGAACAGTGAGTTCTGCAGCATGTTCAATACGATGATGCTGCCGAAGATGAACGGCGCCGTGACTCGGGTCAGGACGATCATCGGATCCATCCCGAGCGTGCCCACGCAGATCCACATGACAACTCCGGCGATCGCGGCCGCGATCGCGGTCCACACCAGGCCCAGCGTGGGCTGGGTCATGATCGCCGGCCACTGATTGAGCGGCCACAGATCGAAGCACAGCATCAGGAACATCGCGGCGAGCGCCGTGACCACGAACACGAGCGCGGTGACGGCGTTGAACATGCCATGCGGCGCTGACGCCAGGTACACCGGGGCGCCCTGCATGAAGTCGTAGTCGTAGAACAGCCGAAAGCCCGCATACATCAGGACGTAGGCGGCAACCAGGACCGCCAGGCCGGCGCCGATCGGGCTCTTGATGAGGCGCGTGAACGGCCAGCCGCCGAACATGATCGACAGCCAGAACGTGATCGGCACCACCGAGACCACGAAGTGAGAGGGGATCGGTCCTGGCGGACTCACGCCCTCGCCAACGACCCTGTGCGCGAGCGCGGTCGCCACGACGGCGGCGATCACCGTCACGAGCGTCAGCACCACGCCTTTCAGCGGCTGAGGCAGTCGGCTCGCGAAGGACGGATTGCCGCCCCAGATGACCACGGCGACCACCTGCATCGGGATGAGTCCCAGCATGAAGAACGCGACCCAACCCAGAAACGTCCCGAGGTCGAACAACGAGATGTACGCCAGGGCAATCGCCATGACGATGATGCTGGCCAACAGTCCGCGTGCGGGTTGTGTCACTGGATCCTCATCGCTGTTATCGTCCGCCCTTGAGCTCCTCGAAGATCACGCCGAAGTTGCCGCCGGCGCCGCCCCGCCCGCCGGCCAGGTTGTAGCCCTTGAACTTTTCCGGCAGCTTGAAGTCCATCATCGCCTGCTCTGGCGACTTCCCTGCCTTCATCGACTCGCGCGCGTGGGCGAGGAAGAGACGATTGAATTCGCCCCACTCCAGGAAGTCCTGCCACGTCATCGTCGTCGCGGAGTGACCGTTGATGATCGTGGTGACGTTCTTGATGCCCGTGGCCGCCTTGGTCAGGGTGTCGGGGTAGGCGATGCCGCTGCCACCGTTGTTGCGGTCGATGAGTGGCTGCCCCTTGTTGGCAAAGGCATCGCCCGAGTGCATGACGCGCAGGTTCTTGAACACGACGAAGGCGTCGCCGCCGGTGTGCGCCGGCCCGAAGTAGTAGAGGTCGATGGCGTCGTTGCCCTTGAGCACCGTCATCTTGTTCTTGAAGGTGCGGTCCGGAAGGCCGTTCCTGTTGGCCGCCTCCTGGAATACCGGCATCTTCTCCATGTAGCCCCTGGTGTTCTCCTGCACGACGATCTCGACCGTGGCCGGAAAGAACTGGTTGCTGCCGGTATGGTCGCCGTGAGTATGCGTGTTGATGATGTGCGTGATCGGCTTGTCGGTGACGGTCTTCACCTGATCGAGGAGCAGTTGACCGTTGTTTTCCACTTTGGTATCCACGAGCACGACACCCGTCTGTGCGACGTAGACGGCGGTGTTCCCGCCCTGGCCTTGAATCAGGTACAGGTTGTCCTTGATCTTTTCGATCGGTTGAATCGGCGGGAATCCAGGCCCGCGGCCGCGGCCTG